>NZ_LFLZ01000004.1 GCF_001189845.1 Bradyrhizobium tropiciagri | reverse complement strand
GAACGCGATGTGCGGCAACCTGACCGCCCAGGTCCGCAACATCGCCAATGTGACAACGGCCGTGGCGCGCGGCGACCTGTCGCGCAAGATCACGGTCGACGTCAGCGGCGAAATCCTCGAGCTGAAGGATACCATCAACACGATGGTGGACCAGCTCAACTCGTTTGCCTCGGAAGTGACGCGCGTGGCGCGCGAAGTCGGCACCGAAGGCAAGCTCGGCGGCCAGGCCCAGGTGCCGGGCGTCGCCGGCACCTGGAAGGACCTGACCGACAACGTCAACTTCATGGCGTCGAACCTGACCGCGCAGGTCCGCAACATCGCCGAGGTGGCGAGCGCGATCGCCGGCGGCGACCTGTCGAAGAAGATCACGGTGAACGTGTCGGGCGAGATCCTTCAGCTGAAGGAAACGCTCAACACGATGGTCGACCAGCTCAATGCCTTCGCGTCGGAAGTGACGCGCGTGGCGCGCGAGGTCGGCACCGAAGGCAAGCTCGGCGGCCAGGCCAACGTGCTCGGCGTTGCCGGCACCTGGAAGGATTTGACCGACAACGTCAACTTCATGGCCTCGAACCTGACGGCGCAGGTCCGCAATATCGCGGGCGTCACCACCGCGGTCGCCAATGGCGACCTGTCGAAGAAGATTACGGTGGACGTGCGCGGCGAGATCCTCGAGCTGAAGGACACCATCAACACGATGGTCGACCAGCTCAACGCCTTTGCCGGCGAAGTGACGCGCGTGGCGCGCGAGGTCGGCACCGAAGGCAAGCTCGGCGGCCAGGCCGAGGTGCGCGGCGTCGCCGGTACGTGGAAAGACCTGACCGACAGCGTCAACTCGATGGCCTCGAACCTGACCGCCCAGGTCCGCAACATCGCCGAGGTCGCGACCGCGGTGGCAAAGGGCGACCTGTCGAAGAAGATCACGGTGAATGTGTCGGGCGAAATCCTTCAGCTGAAGGAAACGCTCAACACGATGGTCGACCAGCTCAACGCCTTTCGCCGGAGAGGTGACCCGCGTGGCGCGCGAGGTCGGCACCGACGGCAAGCTCGGCGGCCAGGCCGAAGTGCCCGGCGTTGCCGGCACCTGGAAGGATCTGACCGACAGCGTCAACTCGATGGCCGGCAACCTGACGGCGCAGGTCCGCAACATCGCCGAAGCTCGCAACCGCGATCGCCGGCGGCGACCTGTCGCGCAAGATCACGGTCGACGTGCGCGGCGAGATCCTTCAGCTGAAGGAAACGCTGAACACGATGGTCGACCAGCTCAACCGCTTTGCGGGCGAGGTGACGCGTGTGGCGCGCGAGGTCGGCACCGACGGCAGCCTCGGTGGCCAGGCCAACGTGCCCGGCGTCGCCGGCACCTGGAAGGACCTGACCGACAACGTCAACTCGATGGCCGGCAACCTCACTGCGCAGGTTCGTAACATCGCCGAGGTGACGACCGCCGTGGCGCGCGGCGACCTGTCGCGCAAGATCACGGTCGACGTGAAGGGCGAAATCCTCGAGCTGAAGAACACCATCAACACGATGGTGGACCAGCTCAACGGCTTTGCCGGCGAGGTGACGCGCGTGGCGCGCGAGGTCGGCACCGAAGGCAAGCTCGGCGGCCAGGCCGAAGTGCCCGGCGTCGCCGGCACCTGGAAGGACCTCACCGACAACGTCAACTTCATGGCGTCGAACCTGACCGCGCAGGTCCGCAACATCGCCGAGGTGGCGAGCGCGATCGCCGGCGGCGACCTGTCGAAGAAGATCACGGTGGACGTGCGCGGCGAGATCCTGCTGCTCAAGGACACGTTGAACACGATGGTCGAGCAGCTGCGCTCGTTCGCCGCCGAAGTGACGCGCGTGGCGCGCGAGGTCGGTACCGAGGGGCGGCTGGGCGGCCAGGCCGTGGTGCCCGGCGTCGGCGGCACCTGGAAGGACCTCACCGACAACGTCAACCTCTTGGCCGCGAACCTGACCACCCAGGTCCGCAACATCGCCGAAGTGACCACCGCCGTGGCGCGCGGCGACCTGTCGCGCAAGATCACGGTCGACGTGAAGGGCGAAATCCTCGAGCTGAAGAACACCATCAACACGATGGTCGACCAGCTCAACGCCTTCGCCGGCGAAGTGACGCGCGTGGCGCGCGAGGTCGGCACCGAAGGCAAGCTCGGCGGCCAGGCCGAGGTGCGCGGCGTTGCCGGCACCTGGAAGGATCTCACCGACACCGTCAACGTCATGGCGGCGAACCTGACCGAGCAGGTGCGCGGTATCGTCAAGGTGGTGACCGCGGTCGCCAACGGCGACCTGAAGCAAAACCTCACCGTGAAGTCGAAGGGCGAGGTGGCCGCGCTCGCCGACACCATCAACAACATGACCGAGACGCTCGCGACCTTCGCCGAACAGGTCACCAGCGTGGCGCGCGAAGTCGGCGTCGAGGGACGGCTCGGCGGTCAGGCCAACGTGCCCGGCACCGCCGGCACCTGGAAGGACCTCACCGGCAACGTCAACCTGCTCGCGGCGAACCTGACCTCCCAGGTGCGCGCGATCGCGGAAGTGGCGACCGCCGTGACCAAGGGCGACCTGACGCGCTCGATTCAGGTCGACGTGCGCGGCGAGGTCGCCGAGCTCAAGGACAACATCAACACCATGATCGGCAACCTCCGTCTCACCACGGAGCGCAATACCGAGCAGGACTGGCTGAAGACCAATCTGGCGCGCTTCACCAACATGTTGCAGGGCCAGCGCGATCTCGCGACCGTCGGCCGCCTGCTGCTGACCGAGCTTGCGCCGCTGATCAATGCACATATGGGCGTGATCTACCAGGTCGACAATCCCGAGAATGCCCAGCTGCGCCTGCTGTCGGCCTATGCCAGCGACAGCAGCAATCCGCATCCGCAGATCGTGCAGTTCGGCGAGGGACTGATCGGCCAGTGCGCGCTCGACAAGCGCCAGCGGCTGGTCTCGGATATTCCCGGCGATGCGGTGCCGATCAATTCGGCGCTGATGCGGATCATGCCGAAGAACCTCGTCGTGTTCCCGGTGCAGTTCGAGAACCAGGTCAAGGCGGTGATCGAGCTGTCCTCGATCTCCTCGTTCACGACCTCCCAGATCACCTTCCTCGAACAGCTCACCGACAGCATCGGTATCGTGCTCAACAGCATCGAGGCGACGATGCAGACCGAGGCGCTGCTGAAGCAGTCGCAACAGCTCGCCGGCGAGTTGCAGACCCAGCAGAAGGAATTGCAGCAGACCAACGATCAGCTCGAGCAGAAGGCCCAGCAGCTCGCCGAACGCAACGTCGACGTCGAGCGCAAGAACCAGGAAATCGAGCAGGCGCGCCGCGCGCTGGAAGAGAAGGCGACGGAGCTGTCGCTGACCTCGAAGTACAAATCCGAATTCCTCGCCAACATGTCGCACGAGTTGCGGACACCGCTGAACTCGATCCTGATCCTGGGCCAGCAACTCACCGAGAATCCGGACGGCAATCTGACCGGCAAGCAGGTCGAGTTCGCCCGCACCATTCACGGCGCCGGGACCGACCTGTTGAACCTGATCAGCGACATCCTCGATCTGTCCAAGATCGAATCCGGCACCGTGACGGTCGACGCCGAGGAAATTCTCACCTCGAGCCTGCTCGAGACGGTTGGACGGCCGTTCCGGCACGAGGCAGAGAACCGGCATCTCTCCTTCAGCATCGATGTCGACACCAACCTCGCGCGCAGCATGGTGACCGACTCCAAGCGGCTGCAGCAGGTGCTGAAGAACCTGCTCTCGAATGCGTTCAAGTTCACCGCGGACGGCGGCGTCAGCCTGACCGTGTCGGCGGCGCTCGGCGGCTGGAGCGCCGAGCATCCGATCCTCAACGCCGCGCCCGCCGTCGTTGCGTTCGAGGTGTCGGATACCGGCATCGGCATTCCGCAGGACAAGCAGAAGCTGATCTTCGAGGCGTTCCAGCAGGCCGATGCCGGCACCAGCCGCAAATACGGCGGCACTGGTCTCGGCCTTGCCATCAGCCGTGAGCTGGCGAGCCTGCTCGGCGGCGAGATCCATCTGCGCAGCGCACCTGGCAAGGGCTCGACTTTCATCCTCTATCTGCCGCTGAAATATGCCGGACCGTCCGTGGCGTTGCGCCCGCAGGCGCCGCTGCCGATGCCGCACACGCCGGCGCCGTCGTTGCAGGCGACAGGCGCGCAGGAGCGCGTG
Organism: Bradyrhizobium tropiciagri; assembly: GCF_001189845.1. GTDB lineage: Bacteria > Pseudomonadota > Alphaproteobacteria > Rhizobiales > Xanthobacteraceae > Bradyrhizobium > Bradyrhizobium tropiciagri. The sequence continues at coordinate 259,921 of NZ_LFLZ01000004.1, read as the reverse complement.
ATCGAGCAACTGCCGGATGACCGGCACGAGCTCGAGCCCGGCGACACCATTCTGCTGATCGTCGAGGACGACCCGCATTACGCGCGGGTGCTGATCGACCTCGCGCGCGACAAGGGCTTCAAGGTGCTGGTCGCAAGCCGCGGCGCCGAGGCGCTCGATCTCGCCGAGCAGTTCCAGCCGAGCGCGGTGTCGCTCGACGTCTTCCTGCCCGACATGCTGGGTTGGACCGTGCTGAGCCAGCTCAAGCACAACCCGCTGACCCGGCACATTCCGGTCCAGATCATCACGCTCGACGAGGATCGGCAACACGCCCTCGCGCGCGGCGCGTTCTCTTTCGTCAACAAGCCGACGACGACCGAAGGCGTCAGCGCAGCGCTGTCGCAGATCAAGGAATACGCCAGGCCGCGTCGCAAGCGCCTCTTGATCGTCGAGGATAATGCGGCGGAGCAGCTCAGCATCACCGAGTTGCTCGGGCACGAGGATATCGAGATCGTGACCAGCGGCACCGGGGCAGGGGCGCTCTCGACGCTCCGCGAAAATCCGTGCGACTGTGTCGTGCTCGATCTGCGCTTGCCCGACATGAGCGGTTTCGAGGTGCTGGATCAGATCCGCAAGGACGAGACGCTCTCCAATATTCCCGTTGTGGTGTTTACCGGCCGGGAACTCTCGGCCGAGGAGGACGCGGAACTGCACACGATGGCGCGCAGCATCGTCGTCAAGGGTGTGGAGTCGCCGGAGCGTCTGCTCGACGAAACGTCACTGTTCCTGCACCGTGTGATCACGGAATTGCCCGTCGAAAAACAGAGGATGCTGGAGAAGCTCAATAGTTCCGACGAGGATCTTATTGGCAAGACCGCGCTGCTGGTCGACGACGACGCCCGCAACATCTTCGCGCTGTCGAGCGTGCTTGAGCGGCGAGGTATGAAGGTGTTGACTGCGACAACCGGTCACGAGGCGATATCGCTGGTCGAATCCAATCCGAAGATCGCGATCGTGCTGATGGACATCATGATGCCGCAGATGGACGGTTACCAGACCATCGGCGCCATCCGGCAAAACCCCGCCTTTGCGCGGCTGCCGATCATCGCGCTGACTGCGAAGGCGATGAAAGGCGACCGCGAGAAATGCCTGGAAGCAGGCGCATCCGACTATCTGGCGAAACCCGTGAACACAGAGCAACTGCTGCTGGCGATCCGCATGTGGCTGCACCGCTGATCGGCGATCGAGCATGATGGACCATGAAAAGGTGAACATCCTTCTGGTCGATGACCAGCCGGCCAAGCTATTGGCCTATGAGGTCATCCTGAAGGAACTCGGGGAAACGCTGGTCGCGGCATCGTCCGGCCGCGAGGCGCTCGAGTTCCTGCTCAAGAACGAAGTCGCGGTCATCCTGGTCGACGTCTGCATGCCCGAGCTCGATGGTTTCGAGCTCGCAGCGATGATCCGCGAGCATCCGCGCTTTCAGAAGACCGCGATGATCTTCATCTCGGCGATCCAGGTCAGCGATATCGACCGGCTGCGCGGCTACGAGATGGGTGCGGTCGACTACGTCCCGGTGCCGGTCGTGCCGGAAGTGTTGCGCGCAAAAATCCGCGTGTTCGCCGAGCTCTACCGCAAGACACGGCAGCTCGAACGCCTCAATGCCGAGCTCGAGGATCGCGTGCGTGCGCGCACCGCCGAGCTCGAACAGTCGACCACGCGGCTGGTCGAGAGCGAGGCGCGCCGCAGCATGGCGATTGCCGCAGGCAAGATGGGCTCGTGGGACTGGGATTGGGTCAATGGCGACTGGATGTGGGACGAGGGGCAATACAAGATATTCGGCGTCGACCCCAAATCCTTCGCGCTGACGTCGGACAACATCCAGCAGCTGTTTCACCCTGACGATGTCGAGGAGCTGCGGCAAGCCTGGGCCGGCTTCGGCAAGGGACAGACGTCCTATGAAGCCGAATTCCGCGTCATGCGGCCGGACGGCGAGGTGCGCTGGTGCGTCGGCACGGCCGCGGCCACCAGTGACAGGAACGGCAGGGTGGTGCGGGTCAGCGGCGTCACCGTCGACATCACCGATCGCAAGAAGGCCGAGGAACGGCAGAGCCTGTTGACCCGCGAGGTCGACCACCGCGCCAAGAACGCGCTCGCGCTGGCGCAATCGATCGTGCGGCTGACGCGCGCGCAGAACGTCACCGCCTATGTGCGGGCGGTCGAAGGCCGCATCACGGCGCTGGCGCGCGTTCACACTGTGCTGTCGCTGTCGAGCTGGCAGGGCGCCGAGATCCGGCGATTGGTGACCGAAGAGATCGCGCCCTATTCCGAAGCAGGACAGATCCAGATCGAGGGCGCGGAGGTGCAACTGCAGCCCGCGACCGCGCAGACACTGGCGCTGGCGCTGCACGAGCTCGTCACCAACTCCGCCAAATACGGCAGCCTCTCGGTGTTGCCCGGCCGTCTCGCGATCACCTGGGAAGTGCAGGACGAGACACTGATCCTCGCCTGGGTGGAATCCGGCGGGCCTCCGGTGACCAAGCCGAAGCAGAAGGGCTTCGGCACCAGAAGCGTCATCGCCAGCATCGAGACCCAACTGGGCGGACGGGCCGACTTCGATTGGCGTGCCGAGGGCCTGATCTGCCGGCTCACGGTTCCTCTCAAGGTGCTGGTTGGCGAAACCCCGGCGTACCGCGACCTGTCGGCAGCCGCGCGCAAGCCGATGGTCAGTTCCAGGGTGGTTTGATCCCGCGCATATCGATCGTCAAGCCGGGCGATCTGATGGAGTCTCTCAACGACACCGAGGCAGACGACATTGTGACCGCAGCCGGCGGTCGAACCGCGCTATGAACTCTGCAACTGACAGGGACAGCGCGCGAGGAGCATATGCCCAAGACAAATCTGGCCGGCGCAGGTCTGTCGGTCATCCTCCTCGCAGCGATCGGCATCACAGGGGTGGCGGCCGAGCCGGTCCTGAAAGGCACGGAGGCGTTCGGCGACTGGCAGCGCGACCGACCGGGCACGGTGCGCCTGATCAGACCGCAAGACTTGCCCAAGCCCGGGGCAACGGCCTCCAGCAGCAATTCATCGCGCATCGTGCAGCGACCTGCGTCCGCGGTGCCGCAGGTGCCGGCGGGGTTCAAGATCGAGCTGTTTGCCGGCGGGCTGAGCGGACCGCGGATCATCCGGACCGCGCCCAACGGCGACATCTTCGTCGCGGAAACCGGCCCTGGCCGTATCCGTGTCCTGCGCAGCGCCGACGGCGCCACCAAGCCTGCGACCAATGAGGTTTACGCAACCGGACTGAACCGGCCGTTCGGCATCGCGTTCTTCCCGAGCGGCGAAAATCCGCAATGGCTCTATGTTGCCAACACCGACAGCGTCGTGCGCTTTGCCTACCGCAACGGCGACCTCAAGGCGTCGGGAAAGCCTGAGACCATTGTCGCAAATCTTCCTCACGGCTACGGCCATTCGACCCGTGACATCGTATTCACGCCCGACGACAAGCGCATGCTGGTATCGGTCGGCTCTGCTGGCAACGCAGGCGAGGGGCTCGGCCAACCTCCTGGTGGCATCGAGGTCTGGAGCCGCGACCATGCGCTTGGCGCGGCCTGGGGATCGGAGGCCGATCGCGCCGCTGTCCTGGCCTTCGATCCCGACGGCAAGAACCAGAAACTGTTCGCTACGGGTATTCGCAATTGCGTCGGCCTCGCGATCCAGCCTGGCAGCGGTGCGCCCTGGTGTTCGACCAACGAGCGCGACGGCCGCGGCGACAACCTGGTGCCCGACTATGTGACGCGAATTCGCGAAGGCGCGTTCTACGGCTGGCCCTGGTATTATATCGGCGCCAACGAAGACCCCGCGCATGCCGGTGCGCGGCCCGACCTGAAAGACAAGGTGACGATTCCCGACGTGCTGTTGCAGGCGCACTCGGCCTCGCTCGGCCTGACCTTCTACACCGGCAGCAGTTTTCCGTCCGAATATCGCGGCGACGGCTTTGCCGCCGAACACGGCTCGTGGAATCGGTCGAAGCGCACCGGCTACAAGGTCATTCGCATCAGGTTGAAGGACGGCGTGCCGACCGGCGAGTATGAGGATTTCATCACCGGCTTTGTCGTCGGCGACAATGAGGTGTGGGGGCGTCCGGTCGGCGTGACGGTGGCGCGCGACGGTGCACTGCTGGTCTCCGAGGACGGCAACGGCACGATCTGGCGCGTCAGCCACGAGTAGCCGTTCGCTCTTCAAGGAGGGCTGTTCAGGCCGGCAACGCCGCGGCGGCTGCTATCCCAATCCATCCTTGAGGCCGTATTCCTCATAGATGGTCAGCGGATTGGTATCCGGAAACAATCGGCACTTGGCCTGCGCAAGATGCAGCGTGACGGCGCCGGCCTCGCATCTCGCGGTCAGAATCTTCCGGACATCCTCCATATGCGCGCGGGGCTGGTGCTTCGACGGCAACTGTTCGAGCGCAACCAGCGCCGTGGCCAGGGCCTCGGTGACCACCCACTCGTCGTGTCCGGTAATTCCCTTTCGCGGCATCGCCACACCCTCCGTCACACCGGCTACGACATTGTAGCGCGAGATGGGTGGGGGCTGTCATCAGTCAACATGGGCAGGGCAGCGCGGAACCGGGTTGGAGCAGCCCTGCCACGATGCGCCGCAGGGAACCGGCGTGGCAGCGCGCGCCGGCAATGATTACAACGACGGTCACGCCCTTCACCACCCAACCTGCCCGGATGTTCGAACCCTATCTCTCGGCCTGGAGCCTTGTCCCCGACGGCGACCCGATCGTGACGCACGCCGCACGGTTGCTGCCGGTGCGGCGGCATGGCGAACCGGCGATACTCAAATTGTCACACGAACCGGATGAGCGTCTCGGCCGCATCGTCATGGCGTGGTGGGATGGCGACGGTGCGGCGCGCGTCCTGGCCCGTGACGGCGAGGCGCTCCTGCTCGAACGGGCTATGGGTTCGGCTTCGCTGAGCGACATGGCGCGAACCGGCCGGGACGACGAGGCCTGCCGAATTCTCTGTGCAACCGCCGACCGGCTGCACGCCCGCAGAGCAAAACCGCGGCCGGACTTGACGCCGCTCAAGGACTGGTTTCGCGAGCTATGGCCGGCGGCGAGGGCGCACGGCGGCATCCTGAACCGATCGGCCGACATCGCCGAAGCGCTGCTGCTCGATCAGCGCGAGATCGTGGTGCTGCATGGCGACCTGCACCATGACAATGTGCTCGACTTCGGCGCGCGTGGCTGGCTTGCAATCGATCCCAAGCATCTGGTCGGCGAGCGCGGCTTCGACTTCGCCAACATCTTCACCAACCCCGATCTTGCCGATCCGACACGGCCGGTCGCAACCGAACCCGGCCGCTTTGCGCGGCGTCTCGATATCGTCGTGGAAGCAGCGAAGCTGGATCGCCGGCGCCTGCTGTCTTGGATCATCGCCTGGACAGGCTTGTCGGCAGCATGGTTCCTCGGCGATGCCGATCCGCTCGCCGAGATCGACCTTGCGATCGCACGACTTGCGGCCGCCGAGCTCGACCGGACGGCGTAAGGCGCGTAGCGACTACGCCGCCGCGACACTGGCTCCGGTCAGCGACACGCTCAGGATCCGCCACTTCGATATATCGAAGAAGTAGGCGGCCTTGATGCGCGCGGACGCGGGATCCGGCGCCTGAATCGCCGTGTGGAATTGCCGCGTCCCATCGCTCAGCGAAATCCGGAATGTCTGCATTGGTCGAACCTCCACACAGCCGATGCTGCGGCAAGGAGGGTTAAGATCCAGTTGCTGATGACGGCATCCACGCGGCACACGCGCGCCTCACGCGATCCCTTTCCCGGCTGAAGCCTGCGGCAGCCGCACCATCGTGTCTTCTGCACCGACGACGCGTCCGTCCTGCGCGCGCAGTTCGAGTCGCCGCACCGGCAAGCCGTTCTTTCGGTCGACCAGGAGCACATGCGCCTCGTCGGGCTCGAAGAAGAAATCCTCGCCCCACTGCCGGAGCGCGACGAGGAGCGGGAACAGGCCGCGTCCCTTTTCGGTCAGCACATATTCCTGATAGGGGCTGCCGTCCGCCGCGGGCACGGTCTCCATGATGCCGTGCGCCAGCAGATTGCGGAGCCGGGCGGAGAGGATGTTCTTGGCGAGCCCGAGGCTCTTCTGAAATTCGCCGAACCGGCGCAGCCCATCGAACGCGTCGCGGACGATCAGCAGCGACCACCAGTCGCCGATTGCATCGAGCGGCCGCGCCACCCCGCACATCGAGTCCCTGTGGCTCACTCGCTTGGCCATCGTGATCCGCCTGACGCTCTTCATCGCGGCGCGGCCCGATGGACCGCCCGATCGAGGGCTTGATATATCGGTTGCAAAGTAAAACCTCAAGGGATACACGATGGTTTCAAACTAAAACCATCTGAGGCCAGCCATGATTCAAGCCGATGCGACGTTCGACGGCACCTTTCCCTTCACGCCGTACTTCAGCGCGGCATCGGGCTTCCGGATGCATTATGTCGACGAAGGCCCGCGGGACGGCGAGGTGGTGCTTTGCCTCCATGGCGAACCGACCTGGGGCTATCTGTTCCGGCATCTGGTGCCGGTCCTGAGCGCTACGCGGCGCGTGGTCGTTCCGGATCACATGGGCTTCGGCAAGAGCGCGACGCCGGCGCAGCGCAGCTATTGGCTGCAGGACCATGTCGACAATCTCGAAGCCCTGGTCCTCGCGCTCGACCTCACCAGCATCACCCTCGTGATGCATGATTTCGGCGGTCCCGTCGGCATGGGGCTCGCGGCACGCCATCCGGATCGGATCCGCCGCATTATCTCGGCCAACGGGCCGACGCCGTTCGGGCAGAGCGATCTGTTCGCGCGCGTCACCGCGAACGCGCAGGTCTCCCCCTGGTTTCAATGGATCGCATCGGCTGAGGCGAACGGTGAACTCGAGCCGGTGCTCGGCCAGCTCGGCTTCAATATTCTCAGCACGCTCAAGCTCAACGGCTTCGAGAACAACGCTGTGATCACCGACGCCTGGCTTGCCGCCTACGGCTCACCTTTCGCACGCCCGGCCGACTGCCTCGGTGCGATCGGCTGGGCGAGGGGCTTTGCGACCGGCGCGCACCAATTCGAGGCGCCGACTCCCGCCGCCGATCGCGCGATCCGCAGCAAGCCGGCGCTGGCGATCTGGGGCGAAGCGGATCGCACGCTGCATGCAGACCATTTCCTGCCGCTGTTTTCCGCGATCTTCCCGGCGGCGCCGGTGAGGCGCCTTGCCGGCGTCGGGCATTACTGCTTCGAGGATGCGCCGCAGGAAATCACCGGCCTGATCGCGGAGTTCATCGCGCAGAACTGACGGCACGCCCGGCAAAGAGAACGGGAGTTGTTCAGGCGGCAGAGATCCGGGACATTGATTGGACCATGCCCGCTCGCGCCAACCAGCAGTACGATCGCATCGCCTGCCGAACGGCGCGTGCTGGTTCAGCTCGCGCCGGCGAGGATGACGAGATTGTTGATGACCGGCGTTGAGCAGAACGCCACGACAAGAGCAATCCTGAAAAGGTTTTCGCTGCGCCAAAGCAGCGCGATGACGAGATAGGTCAAGCCAAGTTTGGGGATCAGCCACCAGACGCCGAACCAGGCCTGGGCCATCTGCATGAACGGGTTCGCCTCGCCGAACCCGAGCTCCAAGATCCTGTTGGTGGTGGCGAGGTCGGCACATCCCAGAAGCAGCACGGAAAGCAGCAGCAGTGCCTTGACCCAATTCATTTCAACCTCTCGGTGCCAAGCGCCGAAACGGGCAATGACCCTGATATTCGAGCCGATTCGTTAAATGTTGGTTCGGGAAGGGGATCGCAACGAGGCCGCTTCGCGGAGGCGCTATGCATGGCGGAAGGGGTGGGATTCGAACCCACGGTACCCTTGCGGGCACGCCGGTTTTCAAGACCGGTGCCTTAAACCACTCGGCCACCCTTCCGTCTGAGCAGATCAGGCCCATAGCGTAGGGCGCGGCCGAACGCAACGCGAACCTGCCTTGTGCAACCGGGCGCCAATTGGTCATTTGCCGGTATGCGCATTGAAAAAGGCCTGATTTGATCGAAAAGGCCGGCCTTGGCTTTGCCGGCGTCAACGAGCCGGGCCGCGGATCATGCGCAGTTGAATGCAACGCGGTTGACCGCCGAGGCCGACGTTGGCCATCATGAACCCATGAAGCGCGTCCTGTTCCTTTGCACCGGCAACTACTATCGCAGTCGATACGCGGAAGAGCTGTTCAATCATCTCGCAAGAGCCGAAAGCCTGCCGTGGCGCGCGTCGTCCCGAGGCGCAGCCGAACGCGGCTCGCCCGACAATGTCGGAGCGATGTCGGTGTTTACGGATGACCGCCTCCGCGCCAACGGCATCGCTCCCGAAGGCGCAACGCGCTATCCGCAGCCCTGTTCGCTGGCTGATTTCGACGGCGCGGACCTCGTGATCGCGCTCAAGGAGGCCGAGCATCGCCCGCTCATCGAGCGGCGGTTCCCTGAGGTCGCCGGCAGGGTGACCTATTGGCACGTGCACGATATCGACATTGCCCATCCCTCGGACGCGCTGCCAATGATCGACGATCTCGTGCGCGGCCTGGTTTCGTCACTCAGGTAGCCGGTTCGCGCTTCAGGAAGATCGCCAGCGCGTACTCCGCCGGACGGGCGAGCATGCCGTTGAGACGTTCGAGGTCCTCGACCGCGACGATCTCAAGGCGACCTTCGGTGACGTTCAGCTGGTCGATCGGCACGTCCCGAGCGAGGAACACCTCGCCGCGAAGGGTGCCGCCCGGTGTCGAAGGATCCGGTCCGGAATAACTCCCGATCAGCTCAAAGCGCTCGGGCGCCAGGTAATGGCCGATCTCCTCATATATCTCGCGAACGACGCATTCCAGGGAGGTCTCAGTGCCCTCCCGCCGCCCGCCAAACAGGCTGATCTTGCCGGGATCGGAAACGTGCGGAAGATCGTCGCGCAGTTGCATGAGCAACCGGCCGTCCGTGCTAACGAGGAGTGCAGACGTTCCCTCTCTTACCGCGCCGGTCATTCGCCAATCCTCTCGATGGGAAGGTGGAGGGTGCGTCAGGACTGGGGCTCGGAGAAGACGACGCAGTTGCCGTGAGGATCAGGTCGCCGCGTGCGTACCTGGCCACGCATCATCAGGATTTAGCGCTGTTGCCGACGTCGGATCGGCGCGGGATGAAGTGAGGGTGGTCGACCCGTCGCATGGGCGCGGATGGCGCCCAACGCATTACATGTTCAGCCGAAAGCGAAGGCCAGCAGGCTCGAGCACAGCAGCACGAGGCTTGCCGCGGTGAGGGTTAGAAATCCGTCGGAGACCAAATCGTGATTACGCATGATACACCTGCCTTCAACCGATGCTCATCCGAATTGATTAAAGCTTTCCGAACATTCTCTCCTGGAAAGAGGTGACGCGTCTTTCCGCCTTCAACGGACTGTCAGGCCCGGTACCGATAGCCTTCCACGGCGTGCGCCAAGAAGATCGCCGCACTCACCAAGCCCATCACCGCTGTAACCGTCTCGATCATCGCAAACTTCCTTTGCGCCCCACGCGGAAGAGAAAACGATTGCAGCCTTGCACAGTCAAAAAGATTCAATTGTTGGAATTCAAGATGCCGACCCACTGATGATTTGCTGCAACAGTGTGTCTGATAGCGGGACAGGCGAGGGCATTTTGGGTGGCCGAGGCTCCGTAGAACAACTGAGGAGGCGCAATAGGCGGTTTACCAAAGTGCCATAGGGTTAAAGCTCTCCCCATTTCCGCCGTGTTCCGGTTGCGATATCGTCAAGCTCTGGTGCGGAGGTGGGCCGCATCGTGAAGAAAATGATCCCGACGCCGCGAAGTGGGCGCGGGTCCGGCAGAATGGTACTTGGGGCAGATGGGGACTAGACGGCCAGATTCGATGATCCGGACGGCGCGCGGCGCCGTTGCGGTGGCGACGTGCCTCGTCCTCGCCAATTGTGCCTCCTCCAACAAGTTCGCCAGTCGGGTCGATCCCAAATACGGGGTGTCGTCGAGCCCGCGCGTCGTTGCGCTGGGCGACCCTGTGCCGAAGGGCGGCGGCACCTACCGCATCGGCAAGCCCTACGTCGTCGCCGGCCGCACCTATGTGCCGGAGGAGAACGAGAACTACCGCGCCGAAGGCATGGCGTCCTGGTACGGTGATGATTTCCATGGCCGCCTGACCGCCAATGGCGAGGTGTTCGACATGGGCTCGCTGACGGCCGCCCATCCGACCTTGCCGATGCCGAGCTACGCGCGGGTCACCAATCTGAGCAACGGCCGGTCGCTCGTCGTTCGCGTCAATGACCGCGGCCCGTATCACGGCAACCGCCTCATAGACGTCTCGAACAAGGCCGCCGAACTGCTTGATTTCAAAGGAAATGGCGTGGCTCGCGTCCGCGTCGAATATGTCGGCCGGGCGCCGCTCGAGGGCTCCGACGACCGCCAGCTGATCGCGACCTTGCGTACCGGCACGCCGGCGCCGTCACCGTCGATGGTCCGCGTCGCCTCGGCGCGGCCATTCGTGCCCGAGATGTCGTCCTCGTCGGGCCGGCTCCGCGGCGAGGTTCCGCTGCCGGAGGGCCGGCCCTACAGCCTCGGCAACACCCAGGCTGACTATGCCTCGGTGAGTGCGACCTCCGAAATGTCGGCCTCGAGCCGGTCGCGAGGCCGCACCTTGAACAATCCGCGCGAAGTCTCCTACGAGAGCGACCCGCGCTATGCCGCGACCCCGAGCCCGGCCACCGCTTATGTGCCGATCGACGCGCGTGGCCCCGCCGAAGTTCTGAGCGGACGCGGGCTTTACTAAAGTCAAATCGTTGCGAATCAGGCTCTTGGCCTGATCATTTCAGAAACGCGATCAGCGCCGCATTGACCTCGTCCGGGCGTTCCTGCTGGATCCAGTGGCCGGCGCCCTCGATGATCAGCTTCTGCTTGAGGTTCGGCAGCACGCGCTCCATGTCCGCAACCCGCTTGGCGCCGATCAGCCCGGTAATGACCGAATCGTTCGAGCCGGCGATGAACAGCGAGGGCTGATGGATCTGGGCGTCCTGCCAAGGCGCGGTCAGCTCCCAGTTGCGGTCGAGATTGCGGTACCAGTTCAGGCCGCCGCGGAAGCCGGACTGCCGGTAGCCTTCGGCGAATTCGGCAATGTCGGCTCGGTGATCCAGGCCGGCAGTGGCATTCCGTTTGGCAGCTTGCCGAGGAAGCCCTTGGCTTCGTCGACGAACATCGAGCTCGGATCGGAGACGCCGCGCCCGAGCACCAGGCGCATGGTGTGGGCAATGTCGCGCTCGAACTCGGCTTCCGCGACGCCAGGCGGCTGGAAGTACTGCCAATAGAAATTGGTAATACCGCTCTCGCGCAGGGTTTCCAGCGGACGTCCGCGGCCGCGAAACGGCGGCGGCACGCTGAGGCCGGCGACCTTCGTGAAGACATCGGGACGGAACAGGGCCGCGTGCCAGGCCACCGGCGCTCCCCAATCGTGACCGACGATGACAGCCTTCTTCTCGCCGAGCGCAGCCACCAGTGCGACCATGTCGCCGACGGTATCGAAGATCGTGTAGGCACCGACATCGGCCGGTGCGGCGGTCCGGCCGAAGCCGCGCATGTCGGGTGCGGCGACGCGGAAGCCGGCCGCGGCCAGCGCTGCGATCTGGTGTCGCCACGAGTAGGACAGTTCCGGCCAGCCATGGCAGAGCACGACCAGCGGACCTTGCCCGGCCTCGCGCACGAACATGTCGATGCCGTTGGCGGAAATAGTGCGGGAGGATGACATTCGCGTTTCCGCCTTGTTTGCCGGTTCTGCTGTCGCTAGCTGGTTCCAAAGATACGGGCGTTCGGCCCAGCCGGCAATCTAGCCGGCCGTGTACAAGCGGCGAAACCTCAGTTGTTTGCGATACTTCCAGCTGTTAGAACGCAGTCTTTCAGGACATCGCCGATGGCAGCTCTAACCGCAGTTCCCCGCACGTTGCTAGCTCGCGCCGGGCGTGGCTGGGGTGGTCTAGTCGCCGCCTCAGTTGCGCTCGCGATCGGCTGCGGCGGGATGGTCTATGCCGCCAACAACAGCGTGCAGGGCGCCAAGAAGGAAGACGCCGGATTCGACGGCGATGCGCCGACCGCGATCCTGGTCGAGGCCTCCTCGGGCAGCGTGCTGTTCGAGAAGAACGCCGACGAGTTGCGCGCGCCATCCAGCATGATGAAGCTGATGACCGCCGAGGTGGTGTTCGACGCCATCAAGAAGGGTGACATCAAACTGACCGACGAGTACCGGATCAGCGAGAACGCCTGGCGGCGGGGTGGGGCGCCGTCCGGCACCTCTACAATGTTCGCGGCGATCAACAGCAAGGTCTCGGTCGACGACCTCCTGCACGGTGCGATCATCCCGAGCGGCAACGACGCCTGCATCGCACTGGCCGAGGGCATCGCCGGCAACGAGCATACGTTCGCGACCGACTTCATGACCAAGCGCGCCCGCGAGCTCGGCATGACCAAGTCGACCTTCGGCAATTCCAACGGGTTGCCGGACCCGACCAACGAGATGACGGTGCGGGAACTGGCAGTGCTGGCGCGTCACATCATCCTGACCTACCCGGACAGATACAAGCTGTTCGGTGAGAAGGAATTCACCTGGAACAAGATCCGCCAGCAGAACCGCAATCCGCTGCTGAACGCCTTGCCCGGCGCCGACGGGTTGAAGACCGGCTACACCAAGGAGGGCGGCTACGGCATGGTCGGCTCGGCCGTCCAGAACGACACGCGGCTGATCGTCGTCATCAACGGACTTGAGGATTCGGAGGATCGCGCGACCGAGGCCAAGAAGATGCTGGAATGGGGCTTCCGCAGCTTCGAGACCCGGGTCCTGATCGCCGCCAACCAGCCAGTCGGCTACGCCCGCGTGTTCGGCGGCGAGACCCGTTCGGTCAAGCTGGTCAGCCCCGATCCGATCAAGGTGATGGTGTCGAAGAACGGCAACGACAAGCTGCTCGCACGCGTGATCTACAGCGGCCCGGTCAAGGCGCCGATCACTGCCGGCCAGCAGATCGGCGTGGTGCGGGTCTGGCGCGGCGCCAACGTCGCGATGGAGACTCCTGTCTACGCGGCGGATGCGGTCGGCACGGGATCGACGATGCGCCGTGCGCTCGACGGCGCCCAGGAGCTCGTCATCGGAATGTTCCGCGCAGGGGTCGAGAAGCTCTGACATGGCGGAAGCAGCAGTCCCACGGCCGAGCTTGCGCGGTCGCTTCATCACCTTTGAAGGCGGCGAGGGGTCGGGGAAATCGACCCAGATCCGCAAGCTCGCCGAGCGCCTCGATACCGCCAAGCTGCGCGCCATCGTGACCCGCGAGCCCGGCGGCTCGCCGGGGGCCGAGATCATTCGTCATCTCGTGCTGTCGGGAATGGGCAAGCTGCTCGGACCCGAGGCCGAGACGCTGCTGTTTGCCGCCGCGCGCGACGACCACGTCCGCACCGTGATCCTGCCGGCGCTCAACCAGGGCATCTGGGTGCTGTGCGACCGCTTCTTCGATTCCACACGTGCCTATCAGGGCCAACTCGGGCAGGTGTCGCCCGAACTCGTCAACGCCATGCAGCGCGTCACCATCGGCGATCTCAAGCCCGATCTGACCTTCATCCTCGATGTGCCGGTCGAGGTCGGCCTGCAGCGCGCCGCCGCGCGCCGCGGCAACGCGTCGGCTGATCGCTTCGAGGCCGAGGGCATCAAGTTCCATCAGGATTTGCGTGACGCCTACCGCCGGATTGCGGCCGAAGACCCGGAGCGCTGCGTCCTGATCGACGCCACACCCGATCCGGACACGGTCACGGCCAGGATATGGGCCGCGCTGCGCGAGCATCTGCGCGCAACGCTCACAGCGGACAATCCCGTATGAGCGCGCGCAAGGTCGAGCAGGAGAGCACAGCGCGCCATCCGCGCGAAACACCCGATCTGTTCGGGCATCGCGAGGCGGAGACCGCCTTGCTCGATGCCTATCGCAGCGGGCGGATTCCGCACGCCTGGCTGATCGGCGGCGCACAGGGGATCGGCAAGGCAACGCTGGCCTACCGCATGGCGCGCTTCGTGCTGGCGTTCCGCAATCCGAAATCGTCGCAGGTTCAGGCGGCGCCGACGCTGCGGGTCGATCCTTCGGATCCGGTGGCGCGGCAGATCACGGCGGGCGCCCATGGCGGCCTGCTGGTGCTGGAGCGCGGCCTCAACGACCGCGGCGTGATGCGCACGGTGATCACGGTCGACGAGACGCGCGAGACGATCTCGTTCTTCGGCTCGACGGCCGCGGTCGATGGCTGGCGCGTCTGCATCGTCGACACCGTCGACGAGCTCAATCCGAACGCTGCGAACGCGCTGCTGAAAATCCTCGAGGAGCCGCCGCAGCAGTCGCTGTTCCTGCTGGTCAGCCACGCGCCATCGCGGGTGCTGCCGACCATCCTGTCCCGTTGCCGCAAATTGCTGCTGCGGCCGCTGGAGACCGACGATGTGGTGCGCGCGGCCGCGGCCGCAACCGACATCGCAGCGGGCGATCCTGCGCTGACTGAAGCCGCGGCGGCCTCTGAAGGCAGCGTCGGCCGGGCGCTGTCGCTGCTCGGCGGCGACGCGCTCAAACTGCAGCAGCGCACGGCCGCGCTGCTCGCGACACTTCCGAGCGTCGATCCGCGCGAGCTGCATGCGCTGGGCGACGCGCTCGGCACCAGCGACCGCGTCGCGCTCGCCGCTTTCATCGACGGCATCGATCGCTGGATGAGCGAGCGCATGCGCAGTGGCGACGCCAATGCCAATCTGCCGCGCCTTGCACGGCTGGCGGAGGTATGGGAAAAGATCGTCCGCGCCGCACGCGATACCGAGGCCTACAATCTGGAGCGCAAGCCGCTGGTTTTCTCGGTGTTTTCGATGCTCGCGGACGCGACCCGATAGACGCCAAGTCGCAAAACGCATCTATCTCAAAACACGTCTGTCTCAAAACACATCTGTCTGACAAAACTCCCGACAATCTCGTTTCGATCTGCAAAGGATTCCGTGGTGGCGACCGCTAAGAAGACATCGTCGAAGAAGGCCAAGAAGACGAAGAAGGCATCGGCCGCCCGCGCGACGAGGAAGGCCGCTGCGAAATCGCGCGCGGCCAAGAAGGGCGGGCGCGCCGCCAAGGCGGCGAAGAAGGCCGCCAAGGCCAAGACGGGAGCCAAGAAGTCGGGAGCGAAGAAGGCAGCCAAAAAGACCGTGAAGAAGGCTGCGAAGACGACGGCCAAGAAGACAGTCAAGAAGGCTGCGGCGAAGGCCGCCAAGACCGCGCCGAAGAAGGCCGCCACAGCGGCCGTTGCGACGGTTGCAAAGAAGCCCGCTGCTCCGAAGGCTCCGGTTGCCGAGAAGGCTCCGAAGCCGGCAACGGTTCGTGCGCCGAAGCAGGCCAAGCCCGCAGCTGCAGCTCCTGTGTCCGCGGTTGCATCGGCCCCCGCCGCAGATCGCGGCAACGTCTATTACATCACCACCGCGATCGCTTATCCGAACGGCCAGCCGCATATCGGCCACGCCTATGAGGCGATCGCGACCGATGCGCTGGCGCGCTTCCAGCGGCTCGACGGCAAGGACGTGTTCTTCCTGACCGGCACCGACGAGCACGGCCAGAAGATGATCCAGACCGCGCAGGGCGAGGGGATGACGCCGTACGATCTCGCGACCCGCAACGCCGCGCGGTTCAAGGAGATGGACGAGCGGCTCAACGTCTCCTTCGATCGCTTCATCCGCACCTCGGAACCTGCTCACCACAAGTCGGTGCAGGAAATCTGGCGCCGCATGCAGGACAATGGCGACATCTATATCGACACCTATGCCGGCTGGTACTCGGTGCGCGACGAGGCCTATTACGCCGAGGATGAGACCACTGTTGGCGAGGACAATGTCCGCCGCGGTCCGCAGGGCACACCGGTCGAGTGGGTCGAGGAGAAGAGCTATTTCTTCAAGCTCTCGGCCTACCAGGACAAGCTCTTGCACCTCTATGAGAGCCAGCCCGATTTCATCGGCCCCGATTCGCGCCGCAACGAGGTGATGAGCTTCGTGCGCGGCGGGCTGAAGGACCTCTCGATCTCGCGCACCACGTTCGACTGGGGCGTCAAGGTCCCCAACGATCCCGAGCACGTGATGTATGTCTGGGTCGACGCGCTCACCAACTACATCACCGGTGTCGGCTATCCCGACGAAAGCGACAAGCACTGGCGCTACTGGCCGGCGGACGTGCACATCATCGGCAAGGACATCATCCGCTTCCACGCGGTGTACTGGCCGGCCTTCCTGATGTCGGCCGGCATTCCCTTGCAGAAGCGCGTCTATGCGCACGGCTTCCTGTTCAACAGGGGGGAGAAGATGTCGAAGTCGGTCGGCAACGTGGTCGATCCCTTCAATCTCGCCAACCAGTATGGCGTCGACCAGGTGCGTTACTTCTTCCTGCGCGAAGTGCCGTTCGGCCAGGACGGCAACTACAACCACGAGGCCATCGTCGCGCGCATCAATGCCGACCTCGCCAATGATTTCGGCAATCTGGCGCAGCGCTCGCTGTCGATGATCGCCAAGCAACTCGGCGGCGTGCTGCCGGAGCCCGGCGAGTTCAGCGACAACGACAAGGCAATCCTGGCGCAGGCCGACGCCATGCTGGAGACGTCGAGGACCGCGATGGCGGCGCAGCAGATCCATCAATGGCTCAACACGGTCTGGGCCGTGGTCGCGGAGGCCAACCGCTACTTTGCCGGCGAGGCGCCGTGGGCGCTGGCCAAGACCGATCCGGCGCGCCAGAAGACGGTACTCTATGTCACCGCCGAAGTCGTGCGGCAGATCGCGATCATGGCGCAGGCCGTGATGCCCGAGTCCTGCGGCAAGATGCTCGACAGCCTCGGCATATCAGCGGACGCCCGCAGCTTCACGGCGATCGCAGAGCGGATCAGGCCGGGTACGACGCTGCCGGCGCCTGTCGGCGTGTTCCCGCGCTACGTGGAACCGAAGACCGAATGAGCGGTTCGAAATTCATGCTGGTCGACAGTCACTGCCATCTCGATTTTCCTGACTTCGCCGACGATCTCGACGGGATCGTCGAGCGTGCCGAAGCGGCCGGGGTCGGCCGTATGGTGACGATCTCGACCCGCGTGAAGCGGCTCGGCGGCCTGCTTGCGATCACGGAGCGCTTCCCGGACGTTTACTGCTCGGTCGGCACCCATCCGCATCATGCCGATGAAGAAGACGGCATCCCGGCCAGCGAGCTGATCGAGCTGACCAAGCATCCGAAGGTCGTGGCGCTCGGCGAGGCGGGGCTGGATTATTTCTACGAGCATGGTTCGCGCGAGGCGCAGGAGCGCGGATTCCGTGCGCATATCGCGGCGGCGCGCGAAACCGGCCTGCCGCTCGTTATCCACACCAGGGAGGCCGACGAGGATTGCGGCCGCATCCTGGAGGACGAGGTCGCGAAGGGGCCGTTCAAGGCCGTCCTGCACTGCTACACCGGCGGGCGCGAACTCGCGATGAAGGCGATCACGCTCGGGCTGTCGATCTCCTTCACGGGCATCCTGACCTTCAAGAAGTCGGACGCCCTCCGCGCGCTGGCCGCCGAGTTGCCGGCCGACCGCATCATGGTCGAGACCGACGCGCCGTATCTTGCGCCCGGAAAATTCCGCGGCAAGCGCAATGAGCCGGCTTACGTCGTCGAGGTCGCCAAGGTGCTCGCCGAAACCCGCGGTGTCTCCGTGGAAGAGATCTCGCGGCAGACCACCGAAAATTTCTTCCGGCTGTTCTCCAAGGTGCCGGCGCCGAAGGTTGCTGCATGACGCTGACACTGACAATCCTGGGCTGCGGCTCATCCGCCGGCGTGCCGCGCCCGGCGCTCGGTTGGGGCGCCTGCGATCCGAACAATCCAAAAAACCGCCGCCGCCGCTGCTCGATCATGGCCGAGCGCACCATGGAGCACGGCACCACGCGGGTCGTGATCGATACGGCGCCCGATCTGCGCGAGCAGTTGATCGATGCCAATGTCGAGCATATCGACGCGGTGTTCCTGACCCATGAGCACGCCGACCAGACCCACGGCATCGACGATCTGCGCTCGGTGGTGCTGCACCAGCGCCGCCGCATCCCGGTCTACTTCAACCAGTCGACCGCCAAGGACATCATGGCGCGGTTCTCCTACTGCTTCATCTCGCCGGAGGGGAGCGACTATCCGCCGATCCTGACACGGCATTCGATCGAGGCCGGCGAGAGCCACACGGTGCAAGGGAAGGGCGGTCCGCTGAAGCTCGAGGCCTTCCTGGTGCAGCATGGCCAAATTCCCGCGCTCGGCTATCGCATCGGCGATGCCGCCTACACACCCGATCTGCACGACATTCCCCAGGAGAGCTGGCCAGCGCTGCAAGGCCTCGATCTCTGGATCGTCGACGGCCTGCGCTATGCGCCGCATCCCAGCCATTTCAGCGTCGCCGACGCGCTGTCGTGGATCGAGCGCTTCAAGCCGAAGCGCGCCGTGATCACCAACATGCATTCCGACCTCGACTACGAGGTACTGCGGCAGAGCCTGCCGGCCGGCGTGATCCCGGCCTATGACGGGATGCGGCTCACGCTCGATCGGGCGGGCTGAAGACCTCAATCATCCTGAACTGGCTGGACGTCACGCGTCGACGCGGGCGCGTGTTTCCACGCGCCAAGCTGATCGCGCCGCATCGCAGCCGGCCATTGACCTTTTGCGCGCTTTCGATATCGTTATGATCATAACAATATCGGGAGGCCTCAATGGCGGAAGCTGTGGCAGTGCGGGATTACACCGACCGCGCGCGGTATGACGCGCTGATGGACATCGTGAAGAACCGGCTTACGAGCCGGGCGTTCGACTCCAGCTACGCGATGCCGCCGGAACATTACGACATGATCCTGGAAGCGGCGCGGCACGCGCCGTCAGGCGCCAATGCGCAGCCCTGGCACTTCATCGTGGTCACTGATCAGAGTTTGAAGAACCAAATCACCGAATATTTCCGCGAGGAGCAGGTCGCGCGCGCCCGGCTCAAGATGAAGTTTCCGACGCCCGATTATCGTGGCCTCGCGTCGGCCCCAGGTTTCATCGTCGTCGCCAGCGACTTTCGCTGGGTCAAGGCGTTTCCGGTGCTCAATGACGGCTCCGAGCTCGACAAGATGTACAAGGAGAATGCCGAGCGCATCCTGTTGCAGAGCGTCGCGGCGGCGACGATGTCGGCGCATCTCGCCGCGGCCGCCCTCGGTTATAACGTCTGGTGGGTGACCGCGATCGGGCAGGAGAAGGCGCAGCAGGCGATGAAGCCGCTGCTCGGCATCCCCGACGAATTATCCGTGCTCGACATCATGTGCTTCGGCCCGCCGGCCAAGCCGCCATACAAGCGCTGGAAGAAGAGCCTGGCCGACATCAGCAACTGGAACAGGTTCGATGATCGGCACTTCATGACGGAAGCCGAGATCGACGAATGGGTTTCGGCCACGCGCCACAAGGTGATGTACCGCGATGCCGAGAACGTCGACTAAGGCAGAGGCGCCGGTCAGACGCCTTGCGTCGAGCTACAGGCTGGAGGACCAGGTCGGCTTCCTGCTGCGCCGGGCCTATCAGCGCGCCTCGTCCAACCTGGTCGAGCGGATCGGGTCCTACGATTTGACGGCGCCGCAATACGCGACGCTCGCACGGCTCTACGAACGCGGGGCACTGTCGCAGAACCTGCTCGGACGGCTGGTCGCGATGGAGCCGGCCAACATCCGCGACGTCGTGCTGCGGCTGAAGAAGCGGCGCCTGCTCGCGACGCGGCGCGATCCGACCGACAAGCGGCTGATCCTGATCGATCTGACCGCGGCCGGCGCGGCGCTGGTCGAGCAGTTGATTCCGATCGAGACCGAATGCACCGCGACGACACTGGCGCCGCTCAAGGCCGACGAGAAGCGATTGCTGTACGAGCTGCTCGGCCGCCTCGCGGAGGGCTGAGCGCCGCAGCTTACGCCGAAATCGCCTTGGCCGATCCGACTGCGTTGCGCAGCAGGAATTTCTGGATCTTGCCCGTGGATGTCTTCGGGATCACGCCGAACACCACTGATTTCGGTGTCTTGAAGCCCGACATGTGCTCGCGGCAATAGGCGATGATCTCGGCCTCGGTCGCCTTGGCGCCGTCCTTGAGCTCGATGAAGGCACAGGGCACTTCGCCCCATTTCGGATCGGGCTTGGCGACGACCGCCGCGAACAGCACGGCCGGGTGCTTGTAGAGGATGTCCTCGACCTCGACGGAGGAGACGTTCTCGCCGCCGGAGATGATGATGTCCTTGGAGCGGTCCTTGATGATGACGTAGCCGTGCTCGTCGAGCACGCCGAGATCGCCGGTGTGAAACCAGCCGCCGGCAAACGCTTCCTGCGTCGCCTTCTCGTTCTTGAGATAGCCCTTCATCACGATGTTGCCGCGGAACATGACCTCGCCGATGGTCTCGCCATCGCGCGGCACCTCGCGCATGGTCTCGGGATCGAGCACCGTGACGCCTTCCTGAAGCGGATAAGACACGCCCTGACGCCGTTTCAGCTGCGCACGCGCATCGGCCGACAGTTCGTCCCAGCCGGGTTGCTCGGCGCAGACCGACGCGGGGCCGTAGACCTCGGTCAGACCATAGACATGGGTCAGCTTGACGCCGATGCGCTCGGCGCCCTCGAGCACCGCAACCGGCGGCGCTGCGCCCGCGATCAGGCCGATGACCGGCTTGGCCTTGCCGCCCTTCGGCGCATCGGGCGCGTTGATCAGCGTGTTGTAGACGATCGGCGCGCCGCACATGTGGGTGACGCCGTGCTTGGGGATCAGCTCGAAGATCTTGGCCGGATCGACCTTGCGCAGACAGACATTGACGCCGGCGGTCGCTGCGATCGTCCACGGGAAGCACCAGCCGTTGCAGTGGAACATCGGCAGCGTCCAGAGATAGACCGGATGCTGGCCGAGATTGCCGGCGAGGATGTTGCTGACGGCGTTCAGGTACGCGCCGCGATGATGGGTCACCACGCCCTTGGGATTGCCCGTCGTGCCCGACGTGTAGCTCAGCGCGATCGCATCCCATTCGTCGGCCGGCGGCCGTTCCACGAATGCCGGATCGCCAGCCGCGACCGCTGCTTCGTACTCGATCTCGCCGATCCGCTTGCCGCCCACAAACGCCGCGTCATCGACATCGATCACGAACGGCTTTGGGCCCTTCATCAGCGTCAGCGCTTCCGCGATCACGCCGGAGAATTCGGGATCGACCAGGATGATCCTGGCGCCGCCATGGTCGAGCTGGAACGCGATCGACGCCGCGTCGAGGCGGATGTTCAAGGCATTGAGCACCGCGCCGGTCATCGGCACCGCGAAGTGCAGCTCGTTCATCGCCGGGATGTTCGGCAGCATCGCCGCGACCGTGTCGCCATGACCGATTCCATGGCCCGAGAGATAGGACGCGAA
Source organism: Bradyrhizobium tropiciagri (assembly GCF_001189845.1). GTDB lineage: Bacteria > Pseudomonadota > Alphaproteobacteria > Rhizobiales > Xanthobacteraceae > Bradyrhizobium > Bradyrhizobium tropiciagri. The sequence goes on along the minus strand of NZ_LFLZ01000004.1, from coordinate 238,447 downwards.
GCGTTTGCAACGCTCGTAGGTCTGTTTCCAGGTGAAGCTACGGCCCTCATAGACCGCGCTGACGTGGTCGGGATAGACCGCGGCCGAGCGCGCCAGGAAGCTCAGCGGCGTCAGCGGCACGTAGTTGGCGGGCGTCTTGTCGAGCCCGATCGAGTACTGGTTTTGAGCTGCACTCATGGCTCTATCCGATCCGCAAGGTGCTTTAAAGGAAACCGATCGATATCCAGGGGAAGATGGCGACAATGATCAGGCCGATCAACAGCGCCAGCATGTAGCCCCAGATCGGCCGGATACCCTCGGCCGGATCGACGCGCCCGATGGCGCAGGCGGCATAATAGCCGACGCCGAACGGCGGCGCGAACAGCCCGATGCCCATCGCCAGGATGATGATCATGGCGTAGTGCACCTCGTGGACGCCGACCTGGTGCGCAATCGGAAACAGCAGCGGCCCGAACAGCACGATCGCCGGGATGCCCTCGAGCACGCTGCCGAGGATCACGAAGGCCAGGATCGAGACCGCGATGAAGGTCGCCGAACCGCCGGGCAGCCCGGTCATCGCCGCCGCCAGCGCCCGTGAGAAGCCGGACTGGGTCAGGCCCCAGGCCATGCCGGTCGCGGTGCCGATGATGAACAGGATCGCGCCCGACAGGCACGCCGTGTCGATCAGCATCGGGACCAGCCGCCGCCAGCTGAACTTGCGGTAGATCAGGAGGCCGATGACGAAGGCGTAGACGATGCCGATTGTCGAAACTTCGGTGGCGGTGGCAATGCCTTCGACCACGGCGTAGCGGATCACAAAGGGCAGGGCCAATGCGGGCAGGGCGAACACGAACGCCTTGCCGATCTCGCTGCCGGTGGCGCGCTGCACGTGGCTGCGGTCTTCGCCGCGGTAGCGCCACCACACCAGCCCCGACAGCGTGATCGCCAGCACGACGCCCGGCAGCAGGCCGCCGGTGAACAGCGCCGAGATCGAGACGCCGGTGACCGAACCGATCGTGATCAGCACGAGGCTCGGCGGAATGGTCTCGGTCTGGGCGCCGGTGGCGGCGAGCAGGGCGACCAGATCGCCCGGCTTGGCGCCGCGCTGCTTCATTTCCGGGAACAGCACGGGCGCGACGGCGGCCATGTCGGCGGCCTTCGATCCGGAAATGCCGGACACCAGGTACATGGCGCCGACCAGCACGTAATGCAGGCCGCCGCGGACATGCCCAAGCAGGCTCGCCAGGAACGCGACCATCGCCCGCGCCATGCCGGTCATCTCGATCAGCAGGCCGAGGAAGACGAACAACGGCACCGACAGCAGGATCAGATGGCTCATGCCCTCGTCCATCCGGCCGACCAGCACCATCAGCGGTGTCCGCGTGGTCAGCGCCAGATAGCCGAAGATCGCCATGCCGAAGGCAAAGCCGATCGGCACGCCGGCGAACACGCAGAAGCCGACCACGCCGACGAAGAAGATGATCAGATTGAGGTTGCCGAGCGGCCGCAGCAGCGGCTGCGCCAGCCAGAATACGCCGATCAGCGCGGCCACGGTCAGCACGGCCAGCAGGAAGGTCTTGAACTCGCCGACCCGCGCCAGCCGCAGCAGCGCGAACAGCGCCATCAGGCAGGTGCCGACCGGCAGCGCCGCCGCGCGCCAGGTGTTGGAAATCTGCAGCGCCGGCGTGGTGATGAAGCTTTCCTCGTAGGCGTATTCATAGGCCGGCCGCACGATCAGGATCAGGAACGCCAGCGCGGCACAGGTCGCGACGACGTCGAGATAGCCCCACAGCCTCGGCCCGGCGCTCGCGACCAGCGCCGTCATCCGCATGTGCTCGCCGCGGCGGAACGCCACCGCCGATCCGAGCATGGCAAGCCACAGGAACAGGATCGAAGCCAGTTCGTCGGACCAGATCAGCGGCGCATGCAGCACGTAGCGCGACACCACGCCAGCGAACAGGATCACGACCTCGGCGACGACAAGGATCGCCGCCGGGATCTCGACCAGCCATCCGAGCGCCGCCTCGATGGAACCGAGAAAGGAGCGGCGGCGAGGGGCCTGTGATGCCGCCTCGCCGGCCACGGCCGGCGTCATCTCGACATGAGCCATAGCAAATCTCCCGCTGGCGAGCCTCCCGCCTGATCGATCAGGACAGTTTGCCGACGGATTTCTCGAGCAGATCCCAGGCCTTCTCGCCGTATTTGCCCTTCCACTCGGCGTAAAAGCCGGCGGTCCGGAGCTTGTCGCGGAACGGCCCGACCTCGGGCTGGTTGAACACGAGGCCCTTGCCCGCGAGTTCCTGCTTCACGGTCGCGTTCAGCTTCTCGGTGTCTTCGCGTTCCTTCACGGCCGCCGCGTTGACGTGCTTGGCGACGATGGTCTTGATATCGTCCGGTAAAGCCGCCCAGGCCCGGCGGTTCATCAGGAACCAGAAGCCATCCCACATGTGGTTGGTCAGTGAGCAGTACTTCTGGACTTCATACAGCTTCGCGGTCGAGATCAGCGCCAGCGGATTTTCCTGGCCCTCGACGATCTTGGTCTGCAGCGCCGAATAGACCTCGCTGAAATTGATCGAGGCGGGCGATGCATCGAACGCCTTGAACATCGAGGTCCACAGCGGCGACACTGGCACGCGGATCTTGAATCCCTTGAGGTCGTCGGGCCCGTTGATCGGCTTGGTCGACGACGTGGTCTGGCGGAAGCCGTTGTCCCAGATCTTGTCCATGACCTCGAGGCCGGCCTTCTTGATCTCGCCGCGGACGTAGGCGCCGAGATCGCCGTCCATGGCCTTCCAGACCGTGGGATAATCAGGGAATGCGAAGCCGATACCGTTAATCGAAGCCGCCGGCACCAGGGTCGCCAGGATCAGGCCGGACAGCGTGAAGAACTCGACGCCACCGGAACGCACCTGGCTCAGCACATCGGTATCCGAGCCCAGCTGGTTGTTCGGGAACACCTGGAGGTCAAACCGGCCATTGGTCTCGGTCTTGATCGCCGCGGACATCTCCCGGGCGCGCGCCACCAGCGGGTGCGACTCCGGCAGGTTGTTGGCGAACTTGTACGAGAACTCGGCCGACTGGGCGCGCGCGACATACGGCGCGCCAATTCCGCCCAGGACGGCGGAAGCGGCGGAGACCTTCAGCAGCGTGCGTCGTGAAAAGCTCATTGGTGTTTGCTCCCTCGAGAGGCTTGTTGTTGTTCTGAGATGCCATCCTATACGGACCTGATGCCGCGGGGTCACCAGCGATCTCTGCACAGCTGGGGCTTATTGCAGCGTCCGTACGCCGCGGCAATATCGGCTTTCTGACGAGACGCGGGCGCGTTGATCGCGGTGTGATCCGGATCGGCTGGACCGATAGCCGGGATAGATCAGGACAGACGCCTGGCTGCGGTCCGGTGCGAAGATTTCCCACTAAATATCTGATCTAATTGTAGATATAAATATTCCATAATATACCTTATGCGAATTATGGATGTGGACCGGTGGTGCCTGGTGTCGGTTCTGATTAGATCTGAGTCTATCGCGCTTGATCTGAGTCATCCGCGCCTGCTCCAGGCTCTCCATCGCCAAGGAAAACTGGTCGTGCGGGAATGTCTTCGCCGAAGACCACGTCAGACGTCGCCACAGGACGAGCGCTGACGCGCAGCGGTCGCTATCACCTCACGCGCCGAAGCCGCCGCTTGCTCTGCAACATGATGTGCTAAGACCGCGCCACAAAGCTCGTCATGCGGCGAATGACAAGTGGATCACCGATGTTTTCGGGTCACCGGATGGCATGAAGCTTCGATCGAGTATGACGCTGTTCAAAACCGTCTCGAAGCTATCCGGAAGGCAAAAATCGGGCGCCCCTGCCAATCCTTCAGGAAAGCAAAGCCGGTTGACCGAGGTCCCGTGGGACGGCGGATCGCACGGCGTGTCCTACGGCGTGCTGCGGACTGTCGCGGCTTCGCACCGAATCAGGCGGTGTTCCCAAGTCGGCCGATTCGCCAATTGTCAATAGGTAGTATTTAACAGGGTTCCGCCGTCTATATCTTGAAGATTGAGCACGGAAATACCATGTCAAGGAACACCCACGCGCTGTTGGGGAAAGGATAGCGCGCACCGGGGGGACAAATGCAGGTCTTGAGACGGCATTCGCGCGTTTGCGCGCAATTCGGCGGCAAGGTCCACGCCCGCGTGACCACCACGCGAATGGTGGACGCCGGTTATTTGGCGGGCTCCTCGCCTACTTCGAGTTCGGTTCCTGCATGGCTCGATTCTCCCGATGCAAGCAAGTGCCTTCATGCGTCACTGAGCAATGACTCTCCCGCCCGGATCTCGTCGCGGAGGGCGCCATGAAGGCAACAGCATCGGAGAACCGCAAACGCCAGCCCTTGCAAACACCGCGCCCGACGAAGCGAAAAGCGCTGCCTAAAAGGATCGAGAACGTTGTCTGGGCGCGGGCAGCCGGCCGCTGCCAATATGCGGGCTGCAACAAGCTTCTCATTGGCGATCAGATCTCGGGCGCAGCGAACGCAAACACGGCTTACATCGGACACATCGTCGCCGACTCTCCCGACGGACCCCGCGGGGATCCGATCCGTTCCCCTCTTCTCGCCCACGATCCCGACAACCTGATGCTCGTCTGTGACGTGCACCACCGCGTATTCGACCGCGAGATGGTGGCCGAGCATCCGGAAGAAGTTCTGACGGCGATGAAGCGCCGCCACGAAGCGCGCATCCGGACCGTGACCGCCATCGACGAGGATTTCGGCAGCCACATCATCCGGTACGCGGCTCGGATCGGGACGAACGAGTCTCCGGTCGCCAAGGGCGACTTGAAATGGGCGATGATCCCTGACCGCTATCCGTTCGACGACGGTTGGATCGACCTCGACCTCGCGACCCTCGATCTGCCCGACCACGATCCCGACTTTTGGCGCACTCATGTACGCAATCTCCGGTCCGGCTTTGCCGAGAAGGTGCGCGGCCGCATGGAGCGTCAGGAAATTCGGCGGCTTGCCGTTTTCGGTTTGGCGCCGATCCCGTTGCTCTTCGAACTCGGTCGCCTGATCTCCGACATCGCGACAGCCGAAGTTCGACAACTCCTGCGCAGCCCCAAGGGATGGAAGTGGGACCCGGATGGACGGCCCATCGAGTTCGACGTGAAACGCCCGTCGCGTACCGACGGTCCCGTCGCGCTGAAACTCGAGGTGAGCGCTCCCATTGCCGACGACCGCATCGTCTCGGTCCTTGGCGCCGGCGCCGCCATCTGGTCCATCGCCGCCGGCGGGGCCCACAACGATATCATGCGCCGCCCGATCGACCTGGCGGAGTTCGCGCGGCTATTCCGATCCACACTGGACGAGATCAAGTACGCGAGCGGCGAGAACTGCGTGGTGCGCATCTTTCCCGCCGTACCCGTATCCGTCGCCGTCGAGGCGGGCCGGTCCTGGCAGCCGAAGGCCCACCCTACCCTCGAAGTCTACGACCAGAACAGGAAGCTGGGCGGCTTCATCCACGCCCATACGCTCGAACACACCGGCTGACAAAGGAGAGGCCTATGAACGTGCACCTGCGTCCCACGATCACCAGAGAAGCCGAGGAGTTTCTCGAAGCGCTCGCCGAAGAGCTCGAGATCCCCCCGTATCGCTACAAGCAGGCGGAGACCAGCTACAAGTCGCTTGGCGAATGGCTCAATCGCGAAGACTCGAGCATCCGGCAATTCGACCCTCAGGTTCACGTCCAGGGATCGTTTGGGCTCGGCACTGTGGTCGTACCGATCAGCGATGACGAGCACTACGATATCGATGCCGTCGTTGAATTCCGCAAGCTCACGAAGGGCGAAATCGCCCAGAAGGAACTCAAGCGCCGTCTCGGCGTCGAGATGAGGCTGTACGCGACCTATCGGCGCATGAACAAGCCGGTCGTCGAGCATCGCCGATGCTGGAGGCTGGAATACGCCGATGGCGCACAGTTTCATATGGACGTGACGCCCGGGCTTCTCAACGGGCTGGAGCAGGTAGTGCTGCTCAAGGCCCGTGGCCTCGACCTGTCTCTCGCCGACACCGCGATCGCCATCACGGACTTCGACCACCCCTTCTACGCGATACTGTCCCCGACATGGCCGCGATCGAACCCGCGGGGATATCTGAAGTGGTTCCACAGCCGCATGGCGGTCATCTTCGAACTGCGCAAGCGGGAGCTGATGCGCAAGAGCTTGCGCGCGGGCACGGAGCCGATCCCGGATTACGAAGTCAGGACGCCCCTGCAGTCGGCGATCATGATCCTCAAGCGGCACCGCGACATCATGTTCATCACCCGCTCGGACGAACGCCCGATCTCGATCATCCTGACCACGCTCTCGGCGCACGCCTACAACGGAGAAGACAAGATATCCGATGCGTTGTTCGCGATCCTCACCAACATGGACCGGTTCATCGAGCGGTCGCAGGACGGCAGCCTGGTCATCGCCAACCCGAGCGACCCGTCGGAGAATTTTGCCGACAAGTGGAAGAAGCATCCCGAGCGCGCGGCCGCATTTTTCGAGTGGCTCGCTCGGGCCCGCGAAGATTTTTCGCGCGCGGCGGTCCTATCGAACAAGCAGCTGATCGCCGAGCATCTGGCGAAGGGCGTGGGCAGCGGAACGGCGGAACGCGTGATGAAGCGTTCCGTCGCAGGTCTGGCCGCTCCTGCCGTTCTGTCAAAAGGCCTCATCAGCAACGAGGCACAAGCCAAGAGTTCGGCGGTGCAGCTCAAAGGAGATCGTCGGAGTGCCTAAGGGCGACCACCCGCTCGCAAAGCGGTTCAGATCGGCCATCGGTGCGGTGCAGGCCGGCTGGTGGCACGCCGGGCTGCGGCCGCCGAGGTTGAGCGCGGAGGATCTGGCGAAATACCGGAAGCATGATCCCGCAGCAGGGTGGCGGTTCGAATACCCTTTCTCCGATCGCAGCCGGCGCATCGACGTCATCGTATCCGCCGGCTTTCCTTCCGTCCCGGCGCGGATCGCGGTGGTGGATCGCCCGCGCTTTCTGACGTGGCCCCACGTGGAAAACGACGGCGTTCTCTGCCTGGTGCCTGATCACGCTACGTTTTCTGTCGACGATCCCTATGCGGGCGTCGCGGTGTTGCTCGATAAGGCGATCAAGTTGATCGAAGGTTTCGTGCGCGGCGAGCACGAAGACGACTTCAAATCCGAGTTTCTCACCTACTGGGACCATGCCAAGAAGGGGACGGAGGGGACCGTCCTTTCATTGGTCGAGCCGGCTCCGCCTTCTCGGACAATCAGGGTATGGGAGGGCCGCAGTCACATCGTGCTGGCTGACGACGACGGCCAGCTGCAGCGGTGGCTGAAGAATTTCAACTCCGCCCTCTCCTCGGCCGACATGGTCTCGCGAGGGGGCGTGCTGGCTTGGCTGGAAACGCCGCTCCTCCCCTCGCAGTATCCCAAGGCTGCGAAGGACGTTTACGCGCTTGCCGCCGATGCCGGCGTTGCCGATCTTCTCCTCGAAGGACTTTCGCGCGAGGTGCCCCCTCGCCTGTTCGTAGCGCTCGGCGCCTCGACCGAGCACGGTCCGGCAATCGCTACGACGGTCATCAGCCGACCCGCGATCGTTCGCGGCGGGGATCCGCTCGCCAAAGGATTTCGTCCTTCTCGGGTGCCTGAGCACGTCGTCCTCTCGCGACTGTTCGGCGGCGATCCGGCAGGCCGTCTTCCGGTGGAAAGGGTCGATCCCACCTGGGTACACGGGCGGGCGCAGGATCCGCGCATCGCGACCTTGCGCGGGGCCACCGTGGCGCTGCTCGGCTGCGGCTCCGTAGGGGCGCCGGTCGCCCTCAGTCTCGCGCGAGCGGGCGTGGCGAAGCTTATTCTCGTTGACCAGCAGAGCTTGACGGGAGCCAACGTCGGCCGTCACATTCTCGGCGTCAGATCGATTTCGTATCCCAAGGCCTCCGAGCTCGCGAAGCGGATACGCGCCGACCTTCCCCATGTCGAGGTCGAGCACCACATCGCCAAGGTTCAGGATCTGCTGGTTCGGTCGGACGGGCCTTTGGAGCACGTCGACCTCATCGTTTCGGCTCTCGGCGACTGGCCGGCGGAGTCGTTGCTCGACGAGTGGCATCAGGCAAATGGCAGGCCGTTTCCGATCGTTTACGGCTGGACGGAGCCGCACGCGACCGCCGGTCACGCCGTCATCCTGTCCTCGTCCGGAGGCAGCCTTCGTGATGGACTGAACGAGACCGGCGAGCCTGACGTCGTCGCCACGCACTGGCCGGAAGAGACGCGCCGATACGAACCAGCCTGCGGCGCGGCGTTCGAGCCTTACGGCCCCGTCGAGCTCGGCTTCATCACGTCGCTCATCGCCCAGGCTGCGCTCGACGGTCTTCTCGGCACCATCGGACCGAGCACGCATCGCATGTGGCTTGCGCGCCGTGCCTTCGTCGAAGCCGCCGGCGGCAGCTGGAGCGAAATGCTCCGCGAGATCGCTCCTCAGGCGCTGGAAGGAGGCATGATGGTCGAACGGCAGTGGGGCCTGCGACCGGCCGGGAAAGTCTTGGCGGCGTGATCTCTTTCGATATCGGACACTCAGGGCAATCGCTCCGCTTCGCTCCCACGGTCCTTCAGCGTTTCGACAGGCATCGGCAAATCCGGTTTTGGCACCGCGAAGCCGGCGGGCTACTGTTCGCTCGCTTCGACCTGCCAATCATCGATGTCTGCGAGGCGACGGGTCCGAGACCGACCGACCGAAGATCCCGCTATTCCAACCAGCCCGACGAGCAAGCGGAGAAGACGGAAATCGATGCCGGCTTTTCGCGAGGGCTGCATTTCGTCGGCTGCTGGCACACCCATCCCGAGGACGTCGCATCGCCGTCGACCGTCGACACGCGCAACATTTCGGACTGCGTTCGTCGCTCGCAGCATGCGCTCAACGGTTTCGTCATGGTGATCGTGGGAAGGGCTGCGCTCCCGGACAGCATGTTCGTTTCGATCTGCGATCGGTCGATGGTCCATCAGCTGACGCGATCGTGACGCGGAAAGGCCCTACCAAGAACCGTCTGCGCTTGTCGCCGCCATTGGCGGTTGCGGACTCTAATGCCCGTCCGCCCAACCAATGTCACGCAGCGTGAAACCCAACGCATGAAGCGCCAATTCAGCGTCTTCGTCGACCGGGTCGCGCAGCCCCTTTGTATGCGCCTCGTTGGTCTTGCCGCGGGAATGCAGTCTCGCCACGACTTGGGCGAGGTTGCTTACCATGCCTTTTTTGTAAGGTGGCTGGCCGACGATCGTCGCGATCCTTCCAAGGTCTTCGCCGAGAATGGAACGGTCATGCCCTTGGGTGACGAGCCAGCGCGACAGGAGCGCGGTCAAGGCGTTTCGACATTGGTCGATCATTGATACCGGCGTTTCCCGAAAGGCCGAATCGAGTGCGCGCGCGACGGTTTGAGAAATCGCGGGCTCGAATTCTGCGGGAATCGTTGCCATGTCGACCGCAGGAAGGATGCCGAATGCCGAAAACGACTTGAGCGTGATCATGACGCAGCCGTTGGCGACGACCTCGGTTTGTATGATGCGCCAGGCGGAGGCTGCATCCCTCACTCCCAACGCGAGCTTCAATCCCATGCCCCGCTGAGGCTCTCGAAGCAACGACGCGCATGCCTTGTAGCCATAGAGGGTCTTCGTCGTTCGGCCTTGGGCGCCGACGGACCGCCCGTGGGGATCTTCGTATGGGTCCGGCAGAACCTTGTATTGCGCCGGCTGTGCACCCTCCGGCTGGAAAAGTCGCCCGCGTCGAGTGCGCGTGACGGGATCGAACGTGTCTTCCCGGAAAATCCACGACATCGGAGAGTGTGCAATTCCGGTCGGCAGGTCGTTCCAATCTTCCTCGCGCCTGATAAGCTTGGCTTGCGTGACGGTCGGTCTAGGCACGACCGGAAGAACGGGGGCATCGAAGCTTCGTAGACTAGGCCGGACTGTTGGTCGATTCCCAGATACATCGCGGTCCCCTCGTCTCGTTTGCCTGTGCGGTGGTAAGCCGAGCTCCGGGCAAGTCGGATGTTCAATTGTTGCGCAGGCTCGGGGTCTCGACGAAGAACGGATAGCTGATGTTGTCGATGTCCGGAGCATCGTCGACCAGAGCCACTCTCGTCATCGTCAGCTCGGGACCGACATGTCGCTTGAAGATCGCGGCGGTGAAGCCGAATGCGAATTCCGACAGGTCGTTCGCCACCGGCGCCATCTCGCCGAGCAGCTTGCGGGCGGCCTCGTTGACGTCGGACTCGCCCAGCGCCTGCGCCATGCCGTGGACCAACACGTAGTCGGACACGAAGAAGAACGTGTTGAGCAGCGCGGTGTTGAAGTAAGCGGCCCAGTCCGCTTCCTCGCTGTCGATTTCGCCGGCAGCCTTCTCGAAGGCCGCGTCGATGTCGTCGATCGTGGGATGATGGAAGGCGAAGTTGTTGCGGACCGTCGATAGGCCGCTTCCTTTGCCGAACCGCTTCTTCAGGCGGTCCAGCGCCTCGGCCGCCGGTCGGTCGAGCAGCGGCAGGAATTCCCTGCCCAGGGGCCGCTTGAGGAAGCGGTCGTCGACCAAGCGCCACGCTTCCCACATCGCGCCGATCGTCATGTGTGCGGACTCTTTGAGAACGACTCGATCTCCGCATTAGGAACGACTCGATTTCGCTTTGAAAACGACTCGGTTTTCCAAACCCCTGACGCGACTAACGAATTTCCCCTCGATTTTTCGCCGATCTTTGGGCGCGAAAAAACCGAGGGGGTCAAATCGAGTATGCAGAGGCATCATCTCTATGGAAAAACGCTCAAGAAGTACGTTTTTCACGAAGTTGAAGTGGGTGGCACCGCCTTCAAGGCCACTTTCGACGAAGGCACGGCGGGTCTTCACGTCGAAGACGCAACCGGTCGGGAATCCCGAGTCTATCTGATGGGATCAGAATCGCCCTCGCTGTTCTACGCGGAGTCCTGGACTATGAGAGGGCGCGAACTCGGCCCGGTTGGGCGCTCTGTCATGACACCGCGAAGGAACCCGTCATGCATCTCGGCGACCTGACCGATGGCGACATCTCGCACCTTGTTCACGAATTCGGCCTGCACGCCGATCTTTCCAGAGAGGCAGTCATGTTTCCGGAATCGGCCGCGGCCCAATCGCTGAAGCACATCTTTGCGGAGGATCCGGATCGCGCGGCGCTCTTCCGCAAGAATGCTAGATGGCTCGAAGCGTGGCTGGATAACCCACGCGACGAAATTGTTTCTCCGCCGCTTCCAGGATTCTCACGCGCGCCGGAATCTTTTCCCGTTTTGGACCGGACGGTACATCGAATTGAGCGAGCTTTATTCGGCAGCCAATGCTGGTCGTAACTCCGGCTGCTCCGCCGAATTGTGATGGACCCGATCTGCAGTTGGCTTGATCCGAAACCACGCAGCATAAAGCGCAGGAAGGAACAGCAGGATCAGCACCGTGCCGACCGCCGTGCCGCCGATCAGGGTGTAGGCCATCGATCCCCAGAAGACGGAGTGCGTGAGGGGAATGAAGGCCAGCACGGCGGCCAGCGCGGTCAGGATCACGGGCCTCGTGCGTTGTACCGTGGCCTCGATCACGGCGTGATAATCGTCAAGACCCGCAGCTCGATTCTCCTTGATCTGTTCGGTCAGGATCAGCGTATTGCGCATCAGGATGCCGGCCAGCCCGATCAGACCAAGAATGGCATTAAATCCGAAAGGCTGGTTGAACGTCAGCAACATGGGCACGACGCCCACAAGGCCGAGCGGTGCCGTCAGCACGACCAGAGCCATTGTTGAGAACGACCGCACCTGTAGCATGATGACGATCAGCGTGGCGGCGATCATGGCAGGGAAGACCAGAAAAAGCGCGGAATTCGCTTTGCCAGCCTCTTCGATCGATCCCCCCATTTCGATGCGATAGCCGGCAGGAAGAGATGCGATCAGCGGCTCAAGGGCTGTCTTGATTTCCTTGGAGACCTCTGGAGGCTGCGTCGCCTCATTGATGTCCGAGCGGATCGTAATGACGGGCGTACGATCGCGACGCTTCAGAATCGGCTCTTCAAGTCGGACTTCGGAATGGCCGACCTGGTCGAGCGGAATCGAGCGGCCGTCCCGGCTCATCAACGAGAAATCGGCCAGACGCGTCGGATCCAGCCGCTCTCCGCCGGCGCTACGTGCCACAATGGGAACGTTGCGGATGTCCTCGCGGACCTGCGTTACCGTGATGCCCGTGAGAAGGAACTGAAGTTGCCGGCCCACCTCGGCTGGCGAAAGGCCGATGAGGTTCAGTCGGTCCTGATCCGGAATAAAGCGGAGCACGGGCGTGCGATTACCCCAGTCGCGATTCGCCTGCCGCACATCGGGAACGCCACGCATGATATCGAGAGCCTTGTCAGAGATCGCGTACAATTGCGCGGGGTTGGGCCCCATGACCCGAAACTCCACCGGGAACGGTGTGTAGGGTCCGAACACAATCTGGGTGACGCGGACATAGGCCTCAGGCGCCAGCCCTTGTGACACCGCCTCTCGGAGCCGGTGCTTCAAGGCTTCGCGCGCCTCCGCGTCGGGCGTCAGCACGACGATCTTGGCGAAGGCAGGATCAGGCAGTTCCGGCGCCATCGCAATGAAGAAGCGAGGAGCGCCCTGACCGACATAGCTGGTGACGATCTTTGCCTCAGGCTGATCGTGCAGCCAACCTTCGAGTTTCTCGACAGCGGCGGTCGTCGTCTCAATGCTGGTGCCTTCCGGCAGGCGAACCTCCACCAGCACTTCGGGGCGGTCGGATGTCGGGAAGAATTGCTGTTTGAGGGCGCCCATTCCCGCGCCGGAGAGCGCGAACGCGATGGCGACGATGCCTACGGTCAAGAATTTGTGGCGCACGGCGAAGGTGATAAGCCGCCGTAAGCGCCGATAGTTTGGCGTGTCGTAGATCGCATGGTGACCGCCCTCAATCGGTTTGATCGCGGGCAGCATCTTGACGCCAAGATAGGGCGTAAAGACTACCGCAACGATCCACGAGACGATGAGAGCGAACCCGAGGACCCAGAAAATGTTGCCGGCATATTCGCCGGCCGACGAGCGCGCGAAGCCTACGGGCAGAAAGCCGGCGACCGTCACGAGTGTTCCTGACAGCATCGGCGCCGCGGTGTGGCTCCAGGCATAGGCCGCCGCCTTGATGCGGTCCATGCCCTCTTCCATTTTGACCACCATGACCTCGATGGCGATGATCGCGTCGTCGACGAGAAGGCCAAGCGCCAGGATGAGAGCGCCGAGCGTGATGCGGTCGAAGAATCGGCCTGTTTCCAGCATGATGAGGAACACGGCGGCAAGCGTCAGAGGGACGGCAGCCGCCACGACCATGCCGACGCGCCAACCGAGGCTGAGCAGGCTCACCAGCAGTACCACGCTGAGCGCCATCGCAAACTTCATCATGAATTCATCAACCGCCGAGGTGATGTTGACGGCCTGATCAGTCACCTTTTCGAGCGTCATCCCGAGCGGCAGCGTCCGTGCGATCGCTGCGGATCTCTCTTCCAGCTTCCTGCCTAGCGCCAGACCATTCCAGCCCTCCTGCATGACCGCCGCGAGCATGATTGTTGGCTCACCCTGGTGTCGGATGATGTAGGTGGGCGGATCCTCGTAGCCGCGGCGGACCTCGGCAATGTCGGAGAGCTTGAGCGTTCGCCCGCCAGCGACGATTGGCGTGTCGGCGATCGCCTGGACACTGTCATAGGCGCCGTCGAGCCGGATGAAGACTTGCGGGCCCTTGGTGTCGATCGAGCCTGCCGGCGTGACGGTGTTCTGCCGCTGCAAGGCGGCCACAATATCCTGTGCCGACACGCCGAGGGTCGCCAATTTGGCAAAGGAAAACTCAACGAATATCTGCTCAGGACGTTCGCCGAGGATGTTGATCTTCTTGACGCCGGGCACATGCAGGAGTTCCTGGCGGATCACCTCGGCCTTCCTGGAGAGCTCGCGCATCGGCATGCCCTTGGCCTTGAGGGCATAGAGAGCGAAGCTCACGTCCGAATATTCGTCGTTGACGAAGGGGCCGAGCACGCCAGATGGCAGGTTGCGGGCTTCATCCCCGAGCTTCTTGCGGGCCTGATAAAACTCCTCCTGGACGACGGATGGCGGTGTGCTGTCCTTCAGCGTGACGGTCAGATACGCATAACCCGGCCGCGTCGTCGTCTCGACCCGGTCGTACCAGGTCAACTCCTGGAGCCGCTTCTCCAGGGGTTCAGCAACGAGGTCCTGCATCTCGCGCGCAGTCGCGCCCGGCCATACCGTGGTGACCGTCAGGGTCTTGATGGTGAATTTGGGGTCCTCCGCGCGCCCAAGCACAAAGAATGCATAAGCGCCGGCGGCGGCCAGCAGGAGGATGAAGAACAGGGTGACAGCCCGTTCGCGCACGGCGATCGCGGAAAGATTGAAGCTCATGAGCTGCTCCTGTTTTGAGAGGCGGCCCTGACGCGAACACCCTCCTGCAGGAGATGAGCGCCGAGCGAAACAACCCGATCACCAGAGCTCAGCCCAGAGATCACGGCGGTTTCGCTGCTCACGCGCACAAGCTTGATCGGCTGAAAGCGCACGGTCGAGGTAGCGCTGTCGAAAACCCAAACACCGGTCTTCCGGCCGTCATCCAGCACGGCTCCCAGCGGCACCTGGACCTCCGGGTGAGTCTCCCGGCTTGCAAGCCGAATGGTGACGGTCGCGCCAAGCGGTGCCGCCGCAGCCTCGCCGTCGAGCACGTAGCGGGCCTCATAGGTCCTGATCTGGGCATCGGCGGAATCCGACAACTGCCGAAGATGCGCCGCATAGTGCTGTCCATCGCTCCCATACAGGCTCGCCTCGGCCACCGAGCCGATCGCCGGCCGGATTGTTTCAGGAAGCGCGACCACCGCTTCGCGGGGACCAGCCTGGGCAAGCCTGACAACTGTCTGGCCGGCAGAGACAACTTGTCCTGGCTCACCAAGCGTTTGCATGACCGTTCCGTCCGCATCCGCCACCAGGACAGAATATGTCGCCTGGTTCTCGGCCACCTTGGCCTCGGCTTCCGCCGCAGCGAGTTGTGCGTTGGCTGTATCCGACGCGGCCTTCGCCTGCTCGTAGCGCTGTTTGGGAGTCCATCCGTCGTTGACCAGGTTGGCGTATCGTCGCTCATCAGCTTCCGTCTGAACGACTGTTGCGCGCGCCGCGGCAACCGCGTTGCGCTTCGCCGCAAGCGCAAGGCGGAGGTCGGTTTCGTCGACCCGCATCAGCGGCTGCCCGGCTTTGACCTGCTCACCAACATTCACGAGCCGCTCGACTATCTTGCCGGCGACGCGAAAGCCAAGATTGCTTTCGACCCTCGCGCCGATCGTACCTGTGAAGCCGCGTTCGGATCCGCTCACCCGCGCGGCGCTCACCAAGCTGACCACGGGCGGCTCCTGCCTCGGGTCACGCGCTGCCGAGGCTTCATGAGCAGGAATGGCGAGAGTAGCGAAGACGGCTGCTCCGGACGCCGCGACAAGGACGCCTGCCAAGACCACAAGTCTGTTCTTTTTCATCGCCGTCTCCACGCCATTTAGATTTCGTTCGAACTCTATAATCAAATTAGATTTCGTTCGAAATCTAAAATAGTACCCTAACGAGAATGTGATCGCCGAAAACCGGCCATTTCGGCCCTTCGGGACGGTAAATCCGACCAAGCAACTTGATAGATTGCATTCGAACGCTATCTGAGATATAGAGTTCGAACGAAATCCAAATGGAGGTCCAAGATGCGAGTGAGTCGCATTCAGGCTGCGGAGAACCGCCAGACCGTGATCAACGTGGCCAGCCGCCTCTTCAGGGAGCGCGGCTTTGATGGCATCGGGCTCAAGGATCTGATGGAGGGGGCCGGGCTAACCCAAGGTGCCTTCTACAAGCAGTTCGAGTCCAAGGAGGATTTGGCGGCACAGGCGTCCAGACGCGCATTGGAGAGCGCCTCCCAACGCTGGTCCTCCGCGATCGCGGAGAATCCTGATGATCCGCTTGGCGCGGTGATCGCGTCCTATCTGAGTGCGGGCCATCGCGAAGAAAAACTGGACGGCTGCCCCGTCGTGGCGCTCGGCTCTGACGCCGCCAGGCAGGGGCCCGGCGTGAAAGCTGCGTTCGAAGAGGGCATCAAGGCGTATCTCGAAGTCCTCGGCCCCTTGCTTCCCAAGACCGACGGCGAGGATTCCAACAGGAAGGCCATGGTCGTTCTGTCGACAATGGTCGGCGCCATGACGCTATCGCGCGCCGTCAACGACCCGGATCTCGCGCAGGCCTTTCAGAATGCGGCCGTCGAACACATTCGCGAAGCCGCTGCCGCTTGAAGATCGCCCCCTCAGAGCACAGAGAACTCAGCGTGACCGAACTCAAACCAAGTTTGCTGAAAATATCCGACAAGCTAAGCGTACGTTTTCAAAAGACCGGCAGCGGACTTGCGTTGCTCCTCTTGCATACAATCCGCACTCAGCTCGAATATTTCCGGAGCCTTGCGCCCCTCCTGGCGTTTGACGGGGTAAAGTCCGCTAAGGCTGTACGGCAGGCAGAAATCCCGACACGGCTGTTGTTCATCGATATGTTTGCGTCGCGTAAGGACGCTGACGCCTATTTTCAGTGGCGCAGGTCGACAGGAGACCTGGATTTGCTCGCCACGCTTGTCAGCGAGCCGCCAGTGATCGAGGTCTGGCCGCTCATGGCCGGCTCTCCCGGTTGAGCACACTCGAGTTGTGATGGTTGGCGCGAGATAGCCGCGCAGCGTCGTAAGCAGCCGAATTTCCAGTTGTTCGAAATCAAAGATCGGCCTCGATGCCGATGAGGACTTGCCGTGACCAAAAAAACAACTCCCACCTCTGAACATAACCGGATGCCGGTTGCAGTCCTCATCTTGACGCTAAGCACCTTCGCACTTGGTACATCAGAGTTCGTCATCATGGGGCTGTTGCCGGAGGTGGCGCACGATCTTTACGTTTCGATCCCCGCGGCTGGTTGGATCGTCACCGCCTACGCTCTTGGAATTGCTATTGGCGGTCCAGCCATGGCACTGGTCTCGGCGCGTCTTCCCCGAAAGCGCGCTTTAATCACGTTGATGGGCGTGTTTGTACTAGGCAACGCGCTGTGCGCGCTTTCATCGGCGTACGGGTTTCTAATTGTGGCTCGCGTCGTCACCGCGATGGGTCAAGGTTCGTTCTTTGGCATCGGAGCCGTGCTGGCGGCGAGCCTCGTTCCTGAACACCGAAAAGCATCGGCGATAGCGACGATGTTCGCAGGGCTGACCCTCGCCAACGTCGCAGGGGTGCCGCTTGGTACCGCTCTCGGGAATTGGGCGGGCTGGCGCATGCCATTTTGGGCCATCTCGGCTTTCGGCATTGCGGCGTTCGTAGGGCTCGCGACCTTGCTTCCCGTGAGGCACGATGAAGAGCGTGCTGATTTCGTAACTGAGTTTCGCGCCCTCACGGATCTGCGCATCTGGGCCGCGTTAGGCACCACCGTCTTGTTTACTGGATGCGCCTTTCCCCTATTCACATATATCGTCCCGATGATGGAGAATCTTTCAGGCGTTACTCCGAACGCCGTGACGCTCAACCTCCTCTCGGTCGGCATAGGATTAACCATCGGCAATTTCATTGGAGGCCGATTGGCCGATTGGAATGTTGGGCGCGCGCTTGCGCGTATCGCAATCGCGATCGCCATCGTCTCCGTTGCCCTGCGCTGGACGAGTTCTTCGTTGATCCCATCGGAAATCAATTGGTTCTTCTGGGGCGTTACGACCTTCGCGGCAATTCCTGCGTCGCAAGTAAACGTCATGCGCTTCGGAAAACAGGCACCAAATCTGGTTTCCACGTTGAATATTTCCGCGTTCAACATTGGCATAGCCCTTGGCGCTTGGATCGGCGGCGAAGTCCTCGCGACCGGTTATGAACTCGCAGGAATCCCTGTGGCGGCCACCGCCGTCGCTCTGCTCGCCTGGTTTGCGACCGTCACGACGGAAAGGCTAAACCGCCGTTCCGTCCGAAAAATACAGGCGCTTGAGATTTGACCGCGTCCGCCATGCTGGAAGCTCCAGGAGCCCAAGCACGGTGGGTATCGTGGGCGAAACGACGAACAAATTTTCCCCTGACTCCCCACGTCGTTCGATTCAGCCGCGCCATGCATGTGCCGCGCCGGCCGGTGGACCCAGGCAAGCTTGCCGATCGACCAGACGTCGTGCAAAAATAGCGGACCGCGGCCCCCGACCGTCGAGATGTTCAGGCGTCGCTGATACGTGCGCAAGCTGCGTAGCTCAAGGGTGGTCAATAATCAGTCAAGGTGAA
Source organism: Bradyrhizobium tropiciagri (assembly GCF_001189845.1). Classification (GTDB taxonomy): domain Bacteria; phylum Pseudomonadota; class Alphaproteobacteria; order Rhizobiales; family Xanthobacteraceae; genus Bradyrhizobium; species Bradyrhizobium tropiciagri. The sequence goes on along the minus strand of NZ_LFLZ01000004.1, from coordinate 220,145 downwards.
TCCTGAGCGGAGGTCGCCGGCGCGCGCAGACGCCGCGTAGAGGAGAGGAGCGTAGTAGCGGAAGAACCGTCCTCCTAACCCACGGCGAAAACACTACAGCGTTCGCGAAGAATTGGCGCGAGACCGCGGAATTCTTCGGTGGTTTAGCGGCAAATTCAAACAATCGGATACAGCGGAGAGCTGTGGCGTAGCGTGGCGGAGAGAGTGTCAGTCAATCCTCATTGAAAGAGAAGGCATTTTCGACCTTCGTAGACCAAAACCCACCAATTGAGCTACGGCGAAATTGTCGGTTCCATGCTTCGCTGGGAACCTGAAAGCGAACGTCCGCTTTCCGCCCAAAAATGACTGGATCCGCCATGCGAACTCTTCTCGGACTTCTTGATGAGCATCTTTCACTTTAGCGGCGCCTCCGATTAGTTGCGACAGGCTCCGGGTTGTCGTTCTGCCACCGATCGGAAGTTGCGGGTGCGAAGATCTTCAAAGTGTCATGAGGTCTTTGTTATGCCTTGGCCGTTGGCGTGCATTCGGAACAACTAACGATCTGAAGCCGGCGACCTCGCGCCAAAATCGTAAGTTTGGCGTACAAAATCGCGTAAATGGCGGAGAGAGAGAAACATGTCTCCAACTATTCGCCTTTAAGGGCGCCCCTGTTCGTCGCTACTCTCCGCCGTCGAGAATCCCTTAGAGCTGGCTCGCGTGATACTGGCGACAGAATCAGCGTAATGATCGAACACAGGCGGCAAGCAGAAGCTCGGTGCAACCTCCAAAATGGGCGAACGCACGCTCAGACGCCTACTCATCATCGGCAGTAGCGCCGTCGTAACCCGAGCGAACCTCCATATGGCGCGCAGGCAAGGAAGTGAAGGTAGCCCGAGCACAAGGGTGCGGTTGCCTCGGCGCCGTGCAATGCGCTCACTCTGCGGCGAGCGCGTTGTGTCGCCGTGGCAATCCAAGTCGCCCCCACACATCGACCAGCGCTTCTGCGAGCACGTCGATCAGCACGTAATCGTGATATGGCGTCGGCGTAATGCGCAGCCGTTCGGTCCCGCGCGGGACGGTCGGATAGTTGATCGGCTGGACATAGATGCCGTACTCGGCAAGCAGGAGATCGCTCGCTTCCTTACACTTCTCCGGATCGCCCACCATGACCGGCACAATATGCGTCTCGCTCGGCATCACTGGCAGGCCGGCAGCATTGAGCACGGCCTTGACCCGTGCCGCGCGGTTCTGGTGTCGGTCGCGCTCCCATTGCGAAGTCTTGAGGTGCCGGATCGCCGCGGTAGCGGCGGCGCAGATCGCCGGCGGAAGCGCGGTGGTAAAGATGAATCCCGGCGCATAGGAACGCACCGCGTCGATGACGTCGACGCTGCCCGCGATGTAGCCACCCAGGCATCCGAATGCCTTCGCCAGCGTGCCTTCGACCACGTCGATGCGGTGCAGGGCCCCTTCCCGCGCCGCGATGCCGGCCCCGCGTGGCCCGTACATGCCGGCCGAATGGACCTCGTCGATATAGGTCATGGCGCCGTAGCGCTCAGCGAGATCGCAAATGCGGTTGACCGGCGCGACGTCGCCGTCCATCGAGTAGAGCGCCTCGAACACGATCAGCTTCGGGCGGTCGGGCGCCGCGGCCGCCAGCAGATCTTCGAGATGACTCACGTCGTTGTGGCACCAGATCTTCTTTTCAACGCCGGCGCGCTGCACGCCCTCGATCATCGAATTGTGGTTCAAGGCGTCCGCGAAGATCACGCAGTTTGGAAGCAGCTTGGCGATGGTCGCGATGCCGGTCTCGTTCGACACGTACCCCGAGGTAAAGACCAGGGCGGTCTCCTTGCCGTGCAGGTCGGCGAGCTCGCGCTCCAACTCGACCAGCGGGTGACTGGTGCCGGAAATGTTGCGGGTGCCGCCGGCGCCGGCGCCCATGCGAGTGGCGGTTTCGACCATCGCACCGATCACCTTTGGGTGCTGGCCCATACCGAGGTAGTCGTTCGAGCACCAGATCACCACCGGGCGCGGGCCGTCCGGCGAATGCCAAATTGCGTACGGGAAACGACCGGCAATGCGCTCGATATCGGCAAACACGCGGTAGCGCCGTTCGGCGTGAAGCCGGACAAGCGCAGCGGAAAAGAAATTATCATAGATCATGAGGCAAATCTCCTTTCCGTTTTCTTGGTGCTTCCACACTCATCGAGTTAGACCTCGACGCAATCGCCGCCGTCGATCCGTTCACGGCAGAAGGGCGCGGCCGGTCCTCGGGGGACAGGACCGGCCGCGGGGAGCCACGGCGAGGGAGGGGCGCCGGGGCAAGCTCTTGCGATGCTGTCTGCATCCGCGGAGCAAATTGGTATCCGACAACAAGCATCGGTGCGAGTGAAGCAATGCGAATCTCAGCAAATCGTGGCGAATGAGAATCTGGTTAAGTCAGTCGCAATGCCGCACAGTTTTGGTCTTCTCTTAAGTGGTACGCACGAGCATTAGAGTGCTGATATCGAGCACCCGCCACGGCGTTACCGAAGGCCAGAACAGCCCAAGCGGCCCAAATATACCGATGATATAAGGGGCAGCCACGAGCAAAGGCTCGTCCAGGTGAGTTCAGCACGACAATCCAGCTCAGTCCAGCAGGCTGCCAACCTGATTTCCACCCTAAGCTCCCCTGCCCGACCGCTTGCCGAACTCACAGCGCCATCCCGCAAGTCGCTCGGCCGGATGCTTTCTCCTCCAGTCGGCAAGCTGCGGTGCTCCCATCATGCAGGACTGCATCGAGACGTTAGCGAAGTCAGACGTCGTGACCGCCTGCTTGTGGCAATCCGCCGGCGTGGAGAGAGGCTGCAGAGCACGGCGACTAACTGGATCATAAGAAGGCTCCTTTGTTGCTGTATTGCGAACAAGTCGATTTTCAATGCGACTTGCCGAGTACAAAAGTGAAGGGCACCACGAAGAGAGCTCATCGCTCTGATCGTCGCTGACATGCAGGACCCAGTCGCCAATCCTCAAGGTTACGCTCGTTGGTGAAGGATTGCACCACACGGGTCGCGTGATCGCGCGCCTCGGCGAGGTCGTCCACCACAGCGCCCCGGTGGTCGACGAACACCTTCTTCGTATTAAAGCGGTGGAAATAGTCCTGGGTCACCTCCAGCCTCCTTCAAATGAGACGTGCAGCCGTGAGATCTCAGCGTTGCTGCTGTCCTCGACGGCGCGGTACGAAAGACAGAAGAGGTGATGCCGTGAAAATTTGGAACCACATCCACGTGGTCATAAGGGGAAACAGGATCATTTGCACACTCGCGGACCGTTATTGGTTGAGCAGTTGTGAAGCTCAGCTGCCGCACTTCGCCGCTAACAGGTCGTTGAAAGCGTCAATCACGGAATCGAGCGCGGCCAATACCCTCGCGCCGTCGACGCGGCTGGCTGCGACCTTCCGCAACATCACTGACTCATAGAATGACGCCGCGTAGGCCCGACAACTCTTCCCTTTGTCCTCGGCGTCGACTGGTTGGCTTTGTTCCGTTGGCCAGCGCGTGCAAAAGGCATCGATGTCCTTGTTCGTGCACTCAGCCGCGAGCGAGGGAATCGTGGACGCGTGTAGGGCGGCAGAAGCGATGAGAACAGAGATTCTCCTCATGAGGTAACTCCACAAAGCGAGCTGGTACGAGGAGAGTAAACTTTCTGCGTCTCCATCTTCTATTGCACGCGAGTCGTTCCGAGTACGGCTGTGGTTGCGCAACATAAACCTTCGCTTAGAAAGGTAGGTGACGGTTTGGATGCGGCAGTGGGGCCACCGGCCATATAACGGGTTGGCGGCACAATGCTCCGCCGACAGCGGACGCGATCTGCGCCTCTAGCTCGTAGCCCGCCTTCTACGGCGACAAAGACGAAGGGCTGGGAATGCAGCCTGGCCGCGCGGAAGCTTGGCCGGTCAATCCTAAGAAGCTCGTCTCGAGCTCTGCGCGAACTCTATCCAAGAGCGTTCCGCTCTTCCCTTCCTTACCGTCCCTGATCGTGACAGTTGCGGTCAAGCCCGACACCAGCGGCACGCCAGGCGGCACGTTGTCGATCGCGATCCGGACCGGCACGCGCTGCGCCAAGCGTACCCAGGTATAAACCGGATCGACGTTAGGCAGCCCCTGTGTGGAAGCCGCTGCGTTAGATACGCTGACGCCACGCGTCACCGTTGCGATGTGCCCCATGATCGGCGCCGAGTAACCCATCAGCTTGGCCTCGGTACGGTCAGCCACGCACAAGCGGGCCAGCTTGGTCTCCTCGAAATAGCCGTCGATCCAATAGCTGTCCGTGTCGATGATGGAAACGGTGGTCGCGCCCTGATGCGCGTAATCCCCCTCCCGCAGCAGGAGGTTCGTGACAATTCCGTTCACCGAGCTGCGCACCTCAGTGCGTCGCAGGTTGATCTCGGCCTGACGCACCTGCTGCTGCGCCGAATCGACGGCAGCTTTTGCCTGCAGCGCACTACCCTCGTAAACCTGCTTCTCCTCAGTGCTGCTCGCCAAATCCGACAAGCGCCGCCGACGCTCAGACTGCAACTCCTTCACGTTGAGGTCGGCCATTCTTTGTTGCAAAACCGCCTTGTTCGTGCGCAGCGCGACGTCGAAATCGAAGGGCTCGATGACGTACAGTATGTCCCCCTTATGAACGAATTGATTGTCCACGATTCGCAATTCGGTGATTTTGCCGGAGATTTCCGGCGCTACGCTTGCAACTTGAACCCGCACACGCGCGTCGCGTGTCCAAGGCCCGGCGTTATACTGGTCCCAAGCGACGAGAGCAATCAGCACCCCAACGACTGCGATCCCGGCTGTAGCCACCCTGCGCAACAGAAATCGCACGGTTCGCAAGGCGCCGTCTCGCTGCTGCACCACGGACTTTCCGAAGGACGAGACGATCGGTTTGTTGCTCGAATAGGTCTCCGATACCCTTCGCGCGACGTCGTCGATCTCATCGGCTTGGCGAGGCGATGCGTCACTAACACTCGGCGACGAGTGCGCTGCGAGTGCCTGCACCTCATCTCGCTGAAAGGCCTCAGCACTAATGGTCTCGGTCATGGCTGAGCGCCCGATGGATCGAGTTGATGGCCTCATTGTGGCGGTCCAAGTCCTTCAGGACTTGAAACGCCGCCGTACCCGGCGCACTCCGCGAACGACCGCGTTGCGCTGATTGCGGATGGACCGGCAGGCCCGTTCCAATCCTCGACCTTGAGGATGGGCAGCCCATTATCACTCGCGAAGGCGAACACTAACCCAGCGCGCGTTGAAAGTCGGCACGGCAACGGCTGGAGGCGACGACGGCGATAGCGTGCAACCGAGAGCGCTAATTTCTCGGTCTCGCACCGGATGACGCGCCCGAGCGCGTCGCATGCGACGCTCCAGCCTCCATCGCGGTTGATGTAGTACGCGGCCCAGTAGCCGAAGCAAGGTTTAGCTAGGGTCGTCATTTGCTGTTCCCTTGTGCTGTCAGTCGACCCCTCGACATCCTTGTCGTAGATCGCCTGGTAGTGAGTATACGGCCCCACACCCCAATTCATGCCGTTAGCGTCCATATTTTCAATTTCGCTTCGCATGCCACTCAGGAATCGTCGGGAATGTTGCATTCATCTTTGCGACGCGAGTGCCGCGAGCACGGCGGCTGGCCGGATTGGCAGGTGGCGCAGGCGAATCCCGGTTGCGGCAAAAATGGCATTGCCGATGGCCGGGGCGACGACCGTTGTAGCGGGCTCGCCGAGACCGACCGGAGCCTCGATGCTGTTGATGAATTCGATGTCCAGATCCGGCACGTCACCGATGCGCAGGGGCGTGTAGCTGTCGAAATTCGTGTCCTTGACCTGGCCTTTGACGAACTCGGTTCCCTCGTGGAGCGCCATGCTCAGGCCCCAGAGGGCACCGCCTTCCACCTGAGCGAGCGCACCGTCTGGATGGACGATGGTCCCTGCGTCTACAACGATGGTAAGCTTCTCCACTGCAATGGCGCCACTGGATCGATCGACGTGTACCCGCGCGACGCAAGCGCCCCATGTGGGCATTTCGCGCTCTTGGCCAAATGTGGTGGCAACACCCAGCCCCGTGTCCTTGGGCATGACAGTACCCCACCCGGCTTTTTCCGCTGCTCGCTTCAGCACTGCTGCCTGGCGTTTTGCGCCACCAATCGCATTGGGTGCCGTCCCTGCATTGCGGCCGGCGCCGTCCAACAGCTCGACCCGGAACGTGACGGGGTCCACCTGGGCCATCCGCGCCGCTTCATCCATAAACGTCTCGACGGCCCAGTTCGTCCATCCGGGCCCGACGGAGCGCAGATAGCCAGGACGAAATGCGCTATTGGCGAGCGTGTTTGAGAGCGCGCGCACGCGCTGCGCGCCCACGTTGTACCAATGGTCGGCGCCGTCAATGGCGTCCTGATCATATGGCGTTCCGTCGCGCGTCTTGCGCATGATGGCTGGCGCCACGATGGCGCTCGGCCAGCCGGCTGACGCATGATGCTCCATCGCTGTCACCTTTCCCTGAGCGTCGAATGCCAGCCGCAGCGTCTGGATCGATGGCGAGCGAAACGAGTCGAAGCGCATGTCGTCGGGGCGCGTCAGCACCAGCTTCACCGGTCTGCCGAGCGCCTTGGACGCCAGCGCCGCGGGAACCGCATAATCGCCGTTGAGCCTGCGCCCGAACCCTCCGCCCATCGGATAGGTGCGCATGACGATGCGCTCTTGCGGTAGACGGAGCGCATCGGCGAGCACGGGCAGGACCAGACTTTGCCATTGACTGCCGGTGTGGATCTCGAACCGGCCATCCTTCTCTAACGCGAGAGCGTTCACGGGTTCGAGCTGGGCATGCAGGACGCTGCCGGTGGTGTATGTCCGCTCGAGAACAGATCCGGCCGCTTCAAAGGCGGTATCGACACCTGGGTCGTCGACCACGAGCGCACCGCCGCTTGATGATGCGATCTGCGTCGCACCGTGGTCGAGGATATTCTGTTCGGAGACCTCGGTCGCAGAGCCCGAGGTCCAATCGACTTTGACGAGATCGGCGGCACGGATCGCCGCCGGATAGGATGTCGCGCATACGACCACCCATCCGGGCACCGTGTTGGACGGGTCCTCCAGCACGAGGCTGGTGAGATATCCTTTGACCTGCCTGGCGGCGGAATCGTCAACGGAGCGGACGACCGAATCATTGCGAGTCGGAGGAATCTTTGGCCGCGCGTAGACCATGCCTGACACGGACGCATCGATACCGTAACGCGCGGTGCCATTGATCTTTGCTGGAATGTCCAGCGCGTCGGCCTTCTGTCCGATGAGGCGCCGCTCCGAGGCCAGCTTGATCGGCAGCTCAGCCAGCTCGTTGGGCATGAATTTGCGCGCGGGGCCGCCGCGCCTGACGATCTCACCGTAAGAGATGGATCGATTTGCGGCGAACACGGCTCCGTGGCGCGCGAAGCATCTGGAAGGGCTCGAGCCCAGCAGCTTGGCGCCGGCCTCGATGAGCGCAATCCGGCCGGCGGCACCAGCGCGACTGTAGACCGGGAAATCGTCCGATACCGAGCGGCTGCCACCCGTCACCATGATGCCCCACTTTGGATCGGTATCGACGGCCGAGAGACGAATGTTCCTCCAGTTGACTTCGAGCTCGTCAGCGAGGATGCGGGCGAGGGCTGTGCCGATGTGCTGACCCATTTCCGCCCGAGTGATATTCACTGTCACGATGCCGCTACGGTCGATGCTATACCAGATTGTGGGTTCAAACGGGCTCGTCTCGTCGGCGATGGCTCCCGTCTGCGCGAATCCGAACGCGATTGCGGTTCCAGCCGAGCCGATCAGAAACGCGCGGCGCGAAAGCGTGGATTGATTCTTGAGCTTACTCATCGGCGGCAACCTTCCGGGCCTGGGTGGCGGCTTGCTTGATCGCGTTGCGGATGCGCACATAGGCCATGCAGCGGCACAGATTGCCGGCCATGACGGCGTCGATGTCCTCATCGGTTGGCGCGGGAAAGTCCTTGATGAGTGACGCGGCCTGCATGATCTGGCCCGACTGGCAGTAGCCGCATTGAGGAACCTGATGATCGGCCCAGGCCGTCTGGAGCGGGTGCTTTCCTTCAAGCCCCTCAATGGTCGTGACCTCGGCGCCGGCGACGCTCGCGAGCGGCGTTACACAGGAGCGAGTCGGTCGGCCGCCGACATGAACCGTGCAGGCGCCGCACATGCCGATGCCGCAGCCAAACTTGGTGCCGGTCAGGCCGATCGCGTCACGGATCGCCCACAACAGGGGCATGTCATCTTCTGCATCCACCATCACCAGGCGGCCATTGATATGAAACGACGTCATGCTCGATCTCCAATGGATTATTTTGCTGCGTCGTACTGGCGCCGGATCGCAGCGATCTTCGCGGCGAGGTCTGGCCAGGGCGGTAGGTCCGTGCGTGTTCGCCGCAAATACGCGGCGATGCGAACAACGTCGGCATCGCTGAGTGCGCTGCCAAAGGCAGGCATGACGACACCGGGCATTCCTTCCTTGGCGCTGATGCCGCGCAGAATGACCTGGACCAAGTTATTTGGATCGGCAAGATGCACGGCGCTGTTGAGCGACAGGTCTGGCCGGGCCGCAAGCGGCGCGTTGGTGGCATTGTAATGGCAGGACGCGCAAGCCGCGATGTAGAGCCGCGCGTCGGGGTCGGACGGCGCGCCCTCCTTGGCCAAGGTGCTGGACATGGCAAGGCTGACCGCGCCGGAGACGTAGGGCAGCCGGTCCGCAGCCTTGTCGACATCGGCAAAATAGGTCGCGAGCGCACGGATGTCGGAGTCGGGCAGCGCGCCCAATCCCTGCACGACGGGGAACATCGGCCCGGCGGCGGTCCCGTGTACCTTGCTGGCGCCCGTGCGCAGGTAGTCGTAGAGCTCTTCCTGCGTCCAGGGTGTTGGCGCGGGATTTGCGGCCGTGAGTGGCGGCGCGACCCAGTTGTCAATCACGGAGCCGCCATAAGCGTTGCCGGACTTCTCCGCGCCAAGCAGGTTGCGCGGCGTATGGCAGGCACCGCAGTGGCTCAAGCCCTGCGCGAGATAAGCGCCGCGATTCCACTCCGAACTCTTGCTGACGTCCGGTTCGAAGCGACCAGCCCGGAAATACAACAGCTTCCATCCCGCCTGCAGGTAGCGGATGTTGAATGGAAACGGGATGCCGTTCGGCTGCCGCTCGGTAGGAACCGGAGCTCTGGTCATGAAGTAGGCGTAGAGCGCACGCACGTCATCATCGGAGAGCTTGGTGAAATGGTCGTAGGAGAACACCGGAAGGAGATGCGAGCCGTCGCGTGAAACGCCCTTCTGCATCGCGCGCGCGAAGGCCGCCTCCGACCAAGTGCCGATGCCGGTCTCCGGATCGGGCGTGATGTTGGTCGAATAGATGACGCCAAAGGGGGTTTCCATCGCGTAGCCGCCGGCGAACCTCTCCCCACCCTTCCGCGTGTGACAGGCCGCGCAATAGCCACCGCCCGCAAGAGCTTCACCCTTTGCGACCAGCTCCGGCGCAAAGCTTACCGTCGCGGGAGGCGCGACCGGGGCAATGGCAGGCTGCCATGCCAACAAACCGAAGCCTGCGAGTCCGAGGCTGCCGAGCGCGACGACGGCAAAGACCAACTTCTTGAACACGACGATCTCCTGAAGCCTTGCTCGCGTTTAGGGCACGCGCACGAATCGCCAATAGGCAATCAACGCAACGACGAGCAGCGCGCATCCGACGGCGTCGATCCCCGGCAACATGCTCATTCCATGCGGATGCACATGTGGCACGAGTGATACATTTGCCTGCGCCGGCATGCTGAATGCAGACAGAAGTGCGATGATTCTTTTCATCGGATCACCTGATCGGATCGTTGTGAGAACGAGCCTCGACCGATCGAGGTTCGACGCGGTGCATCGTTCTCGCCCTTGCAGAGTTCTCGACCACCACCTCACTGATCTGAATGATCGGCGTCACATCAGTGAAGTTACGTATATCTCCGTCGATCTCGTGGGCATGCGGTCCAAACGACGACTGGTACTCGTCAAGCGAGTCACACAACAGGTGGCACATGGCGACATATGCGCCCGGAGCTCTTCCGTCCCGGTCCGCAAGGCCTTTGTCGATGGCGTAGTACTTCAAGGTCGCACCCATCCTGCTCTTGATGAGCGGCAGGTGTTTGGTGCGGTAGTAATCGTGGTCGAACCGCGCACCCGGTTTGTTCGAGTACATGACGCTAACTTTGATCATCGCGTTCTCCTGGAGATTGTCATACGGAAGCTCCCGCGCTGCGTAACAGCTCGGAGGGACGCACATGCCTTGGCTGGACTGAATGGTTACACGGTGGCTGTGGCGGAAGTGACGCGCCGTTTCGGCGTTTGCAGAAGTGCATAGGATGATCAGCAGGCCTAGAGCCAAAGGGGAGCGCATCCTGGTCCTCCGTGCGCCGACGATGGCGTCTTCTCCGTCATTCCCTTCGTGCTCACGTCGCGGGCTCGACAGGCTCAGACAGATCCGGCTCCGCCACCCATTCGGCCTTTGCGCGCGCGGCAAGCAATTGCAACAGCATCGCGTCGCGTTCCTGTTCCAGTTCCTCTATGGAGCGCCCACCAGCTTCCTTGAGCGCCCCATCGATGATTGTTCGTTTGATCTGAGGGCTAAAATCGGTGATCTTCCCGAGGTCTTTCCACCATGTCGAGATCGGACCGGAGAGGTGCTCCAGGAAATGCTCAATGCCGCCTCGGCCACCACCGAGGTGGAACAGCAGATTTGGCCCCATTACGCCCCAGCGCAGTCCCGGGCCCCAACACACAGCGGCATCGGCATCAGCGACGTCCAGCACACCCTGTTCGATCAGATAGACGACCTCACGATACAGCGCGCCTTGGATACGGTTGGCGACATGTCCGACCATTTCCTTTCGAACGTGAATGGCCTTCTTGCCGATCGATCTGTAAAACGAGAGCGCTCGCTGCACAGTTTCTGGCGAGGTCTTTTCGCCCGCGACGACCTCGACCAAAGGAATCATGTGCGGAGGGTTGAAGGGATGGCCTATCACGCAGCGTTCGGGGTGCTTACACGCGGACTGGATGATACTCATAGTCAGCCCGGATGAACTCGATGCTATAATCGAGGTCGGGGGAGTAGCCAGATCGATATCTGCAAAAAGCTTTATCTTGAAATCCTGGCGCTCAGGGCCGCTCTCCTGGACAAAGTCCGTGTCCTTGAGCGCAAGCTTAATGTCGCGCTTGAATTCAAGATGATCTTGCGACGCATTCGGCGAAAGCCCAAGTACCTTGAGCGCCTTCCAAGCGGCATCGATGAACCGACGCAGGTCGGTTTCCGCATTGGGCGCCGGATCGGTCGCAACGACGTTGAAGCCGCGGGCCAGGTACAGCGCCGCCCAGCTTGCGCCAATGGCTCCCGTGCCAACGATCGTTATCTTTCGAACTTCCTTGTTCTGCGACATCGTATCGTTCCTCGTTGATTTGGATCATCCATTCCATGCGCTCGCGCGTCCCGCAGACTCGCGCCCGCTTTCGCGCAGCACTTCTGAACGCGCCAAGTCATCCGACGCGTCCTTCCACGTCGTTGCAGCACCTGTTGACGAACCGGTCCGCTAGGCTCAGCTAAAGGCGGATATCCCGGTTTGAGCGCGCCCGAGGATCAACGCGTGGATATCGTCAGTGCCCTCATAGGTGTTTACAGCCATCAAATTCAGCACATGCCGAATGACATGATGCTCATCGACGATGCCGTTCGCCCCGAGCATGTCTCGCGCCGTCAAGGCGATCTCCAGTGCCGTCTTGGCGCAGTGGCGTTTGACAAGGCTGATTGCTTCATGCGCACACTGCCCTTCGTCCAATAGTCTTGCGACTCTCAGACAGGCCTGCGACATCAACGCGATTTGCGTTTCCATATCGGCCAGCTTCCGTTGAATGAGCTGGTTTGCGGCCAACGGTCGATGAAACTGTCTCCGTTCCAACACGTACTCTCTCGCAATCTGCCAGCATGCCTCGGCCGCGCCGATGACTCCCCAAGCGATACTAAATCGCGCCTTGTTCAAGGACATGAACGGAGCCGACAGTCCCCTTGCTTTAGGAAGCATATTTGCCTCGGGAACAAATGCCTTGTCCATTCTGAATTCGCAGGTTGGAGCGGCGCGCAGGCAAAACTTCCCACGTATGTTTTCCACGCTCAGCCCGGGCGTACCCTTTTCGACGATGAAACCACGGACAATCCCCTCTTCATCTCTAGCCCACGTCACAAGAAGATCTGCCATGGTTGCGAGGCCGATCCACTTCTTATGGCCATTGAGCTGATAGCCGCCAAACACTTTGGTCGCCCTAGTTTCCATCGATCCGGGATCGGAGCCGTGATTTGGCTCAGTCAAGCCGAAACACGCGATCAGTTCCCCTTTCGCTAATCCCGGAAGGTATTTTTCCTTCTGCTCATCCGAGCCGTTGAGGTAGATCGCTTCCGTCGCAAGACTGGACTGAACGCTATAGACGGTTCGATATGCCGAATCGACCCGCTCGAGCTCACGAGATACAAGACCGTAGGCCACATGGTTCAGCCCACGGAAACCATAGCCGTGCAGATTGATGCCCAAGAAGCTGTTTTGACCCAATTCCCTCACTAGCGACGGGATGCCCTCATAGTTCTCCGTCCTGTGGGCTTCGAGTACGCGAGGAAGAAGAGTTTCCTGCGCGTACTTGGAAGCTTTTTGTTGAACTTCCTTCTCTGCACTGGTGAGCTGCAAGTCCAGTCGCAGTGGGTCATCCCAATGGAATATCGGCTTTCCCGCTGCGATCGGTTCGGTTATCGTCAACATGACTCGCTCCTTTCTGAAGTTCTGAAATGCTCGTTTGCTTCCTGTGACTGCGCGTTCGAGATGCCAACTGCGGGATAACGCCGCGGGCAAGTAAATCGTCGACCTGCGCCGCTTCGAAGCCTAGTTCCTGCAGTATTTCGAAGGTGTGTTCGCCGAGCTCCGGGGCCAAGTGAGGCGCGACCTTCGGTGACTCCATGATGACCAAAGGGCTGTCGACGGTCATTCTCAAGTTGCCGGTGCCGCCCGCGACCGGAACGAGGATCTGGTTGGCCAGCAATTGCGGGTCCTTCACGATTTCTTCCCAAACTTGTACCACTCCATAGGGAAGCTGAGCCGCATCGAGAACTGACTTCCAATGCGCGAGGGGATACGCGCCGAACACATGATCGAGCTCGGTCACCAAAGCGCCGGAGTGAGTGTGACGGACCACCGAATCGACAAAACGCGGGTCGACGAGTAGGTCGGGGCGCTCAATCGCGCTCGCGAATGTGGGCCAGTTCTTGTCCTCCCGCACGAACGCAAGCAGTATCCAGCGACCGTCCTGGCTTCGGTAACTATTGAAGAGCGCGTTCGGTGGGCGACGTCGGTCTATTTCGCCGCTGAACTCCGCGTTCTGCAGCGCAGCCTGTAGCCACATGGCACTCGCCCAGACTCCGTTGGCTATCAAAGAAGTCTGGACATTGCATCCTTTACCCGTCAGTTCACGTCGGTACAGCCCACTCACGATGCCCGCGTAGACCGAAATCGAAGTAGCATGATCGCCAATGCCTGGCACCGGCAGAACCGGGGGACCGGACGCTTCGCGCGTGACATGCATCAGGCCCGAGCGCGCCCAATAAGCTGTCGTATCGAATCCAGGCTTATCTGCCTCCGGTCCCAATTCGCCGTATCCGGTGATATCTGCATAGACGAGACGCGGATTCAGCGGCGAGACATCTTCATAACTCAATCTCAGCCGCCGTCGCACCCGCGGAGGAAAGTTTGTCACCAGGACATCAGCCCATCTGATCAGCCGGGCCAAGACCTCCACTGCGTGCGGACTCTTCAAATCAACGACCAAGCTTCGCTTGTTGCGGTTGGTGAGCTGCCAAGCGTAGTTCTCGTTCGAGGACGGATTCGGTGGGCTCAGATACGTCTGCCGATATGGATCTCCAATCCCGGGAGCCTCAACCTTGACCACTTCGGCACCAAAGTCCGACAGCACGGTCGTAGCGGAGGGGCCGGCGATAAAGCTGGCGATATCGAGAACCCGAAGTCCCGAAAATAACGGGCGGTCATCGAACAGTGTGTTCGGCAAGATGGATTTCATCGAGGCGCCTTTCATCAATCGGGCCGCATTCTCACACTCGCGTTTAGGGCGCGCGCACGAATCGCCAATAGGCAATCAACGCAACGACGAGCAGCGCGCATCCGACGGCGTCGATCCCCGGCAACATGCTCATTCCGTGCGGATGCACATGTGGCAGGAGTGATTCATGTGCCTGCGCCGGCATGCTGAATGCAGACAGAAGTGCGATGACTCTTTTCATGGGATCACCTGATCGGACATGTTTGGCGACAAGCTTCGACGCAGTGTCTCGGTCTCGCCCTTTGCAGAGTTCTCGACCACCACCTCACTGATCTGAATGATCGGCGTCACATCAGTGAAGTTGCGTATGTCTCCGTCGATCTCGTGGGCATGCGGTCCAAACGACGACTGGTACTCGTCAAGCGAGTCACACAGCAGGTGGCACATGGCGACATATGCGCCCGGAGCTCTTCCGTCCCGATCCGAGAGCCCCTTGTCGATGGTGTAGTACTTCAAGGCCGCACCCATCCTGGCCTTAATGAGCGGCAGGTGTTTGGTGCGGTAGTAATCGTGGTCGAACCGTGCACCCGGTTTGTTCGGGTACATGACGCTAACTTTGATCATCGTGTTCTCCTGGAGATTGTCATACGGAGGCTCCTGCGCTGAGCGCTTCGTGTGGATCGCTTGCGGCTCCAGGCTCATCGGCAATCACCGCGATGGCATGCGCCTGCTTGAGCGCACGGCGCGTAGGACGATTGGCGACATTCGTGCGCGCGAGCTCGAGCGCCCGCCGGCAATCGTTGCCGCTGCCGGCGTAGAACTCCGCGGCGTGGTCCGCAAAGGCGAGCAGATGTCCCTCAAGAAGCTGATCGAAGCCGGACCGCGCGGCATCGAGCTGCCTCTCGGCCTCCTCGAGTCTGCCTTGCGCAACCAGCACATCGGCAAGACGCCAGCGGACCTCCGGATCGCGGCTCGAAAGCGCCGGCAAGAGCAACGCTTCCGCGTCGCCGGTGCGGCCTTCGCTCGCGCAAATTTCCGCCAGGTGCACACGCGCCTTCACATAGCCGGGCAAGTAAGCTATCGCGCGTCGATACCAGAACGCCGCAAGGCTCGGGTCCGGTATGGGCACGAGTTCGCCCCACAGCAGGCCGAGCTGAAAACAGACCCACGCCAGCGGGAACGGCGAAACATCATCGTATGAGGAGAACGCCTGCCGATAGACCGCGTCGGCTTCGGCGAAGCGCTCGAGATCGGCAAGCACGGCGCCGAGAGGCACGAGGTCTTCGAGCCGGCCGCTCGCCGTTGCGAACCCGTGGCGAGCCGCGAGTACTGCATCGAGCTCCACGCCACAGGCCTGATCGATTGTCAACACTTGGCGCTCGATCGCCTCGCGGGGCGCGCCCATCCGCACGGCGCGCGCGAGGTAGACACGAGCATCGTCGAAGCGATGCGCTGTCGAAGCTACCTCGGCTTGAACAAGGAGCGCTCGAGACGATCCGTCTGCGCGTTCGAATTGCAAGGCGAGCGTATCCAGACGGTCGAGCACGTCCAGATCGCCTAAAAACTGGGAAGCCAGACGCTCATTAGCAACAATCTCTTCAGCCACGCCCGGCAGGCGCGGGTCTTGCGCGAAACGTGCCCATGCACCACAGCGGGCGCTCTCCAGGTTGATCGCGGCGATTTCGCCGTCGGTCGCGAATGGGCCGGGATTGTCATGTTCCACGAATGCAGTCATTTCGCGACTCCGAAACGCGGCTTCAGACTTTCGAGGCCGGCCTTGAATAACGTCGTCACGATGACTTTCACGGCCCTGTCGGTCTTATCGGATGTCAGGAATTGCGCGCGCCAATCGACGACGCAGCCGCTGCCTTTCGGCTTTACCTCGAGTGTGCCGCTGTATTGGGAAGCGGCCATCCCAGCGATGTTCGTGTAGCGGAGGAACCGCTTCGCGTCGTCGATCGCCTCGAGCCGTTCGACAATTTTCTGGCCGTCGACCGTCTGGATGGTGCGGAGCTGACCGATGCCTGCGCCGGTCAAGTTGACTCTCGCGGTCAGGGGATGCCAGGCGCCGCCGAACTGTCCGATCAACGACCACACGTCGTCGGGCGTCGCCGCGAGCTCAACGGATTCGGCAACGGTCTGTAGTTCCGTGTTCGGCGTCGCGAAATATGGAAAACTCTTCATGCCAGGCTTCGTCGCCCCGGTCGCACCGCCCTGGAGGAACTCCCGATCTCGATTGACGAGCCAGGTGAGCAGGATGTCGATCGAATTCGCGTCGACCGTGCGACCTCCTCCCGTTTGGTAGGGAAGCCCGTTGATCGTGCTCTTCTCAATCTCGAGGTGGCTTTCGTCGTTGATCGGCTTAGCCACGTCGAACAGCAGAAAATCGTCGAGGAAAACATTAGCGTTCGCGGCAAGCGCTTCGGGCGTCCAATCGGCCTTGCCATCGTGCATGTCCCAGTTGGCGAGGCTGTCCTTCAGTCGCTGCAAGAACAGTGATTGCAGCTCCTTCGAAACCGCAAAGGGCGTCTGCTGATTCCACAGATCGCGCAAATCCTGGATTGCCGATAGCGCCGGGTTGTTAAGCCGGATATTCGTCTGCTCGGGACGTCCGATCCAATCGATGCGGGCGATTGGAGGTGCGATGAGGCTTCGCTGCTGCGGCGGGACGGTCTCCGCGATAGCGCCGAACAACGAGCCCTTTGTGGTGTCGAGCACGCGGCGCGTGTCGAACTCGACGACGATACAAAGAACGTTAGTGTGCTGCAGCAGGTTTGGAAGCTTCGTGAGCTCCGCGACGTCCCAGGCGAGGTAGAAAGGGTCGGAGCGCAGCCCGGCGAACACGCGGACATCGCCCTCCGGCGTTGACGCCCCCTTCTCGTCGCCCACGGTGAGCGACAGCTCGCGGCCGCCCGGCAGTGTGCAAAGGCCGAGCTGGATCGCTTTCCCTGCGGCATCGCGCTTCAGGACGTCGAACCGGAAACTAAAGCGGAACTCGTCGTCTGCGGGCTGAAACTTCGCGCTGTTACCAACGCCTACAACGGTTACGCGGCGAACGGCGATCGAGTACTTGATGATGTTAGAGAATATTGCATCTTCGCCGGCAGACGGGAACACATCTACGGCCAGGACCGTGCGCGTCGGGTTATCTGGACTCGTGAACGCGAACAGGTCGGTTATATCGGCCGAGGGATCGCCAATCGACCGCGGACCGTCAACGTGATCGGACATTGTCAGCCTCCATCATCGGCTTTAAGTCTGCGATCCACCGCAGCGCGCGCAGTCCCGGCATGAAGCAGTATTCGCCACCACGAACAGAAACGAAGCGCGGCACCCCCTTCAGGCGTCGCCGAACCGGAGCTCTGGGAATGGTGAAAACACCCTCGCCATCGTTGTTGCCGATGAGCGGATCCTGCTCGGTTCCGTGGCTGATGAAGTTGCCGTCGGTTATCCACTGTGACTGGATGAACTCGAACTGCCGGTGCAGATACGCCCCGATCAGCAGGAAGACGCCGCCGCGCTCAGCGCCGTCATCTTCGAGCACGCCTTCCGGCAAGGGTGATCCGTAGTTCGTGCCGCGGCGCAGGAAATGGTGGAGATTGACCGCGACAACTTCGTCTTTTAGAGCATCGCGAGGATTCACGCGGCGAATGTGCGCGCTGAACGGGCAACTCAATCCCTTCATGTCATTTGCGTAGCTGAAGTCATTGTTGCGATTTCCATCCGCGCCCAGTGCGGGATCATCATGGTTCGGAGCCAGCACCAGGGGCGCGCCGCTGCGCCAACGGCCAACCATTTTCGCGGCAATCAACTCCTCTTCCTCCGGCGACGAAGCCTCGGCGCGTAGATATCGGCGAAACGCGGCAACGTTCATGTGGAATTTTCGGATCGCGACGAAAGTGCCGTTGCGACGCAGCTCCAGAGGAATCGGGACGTTGGCGGTTTCCCCTTTCTCGTCTGGATAGCTCATGACGAACTCGCCAGCCTTGACCTGTGCTTCTGTGCCGGCTGGCGCTGGTCCGCTTCCCTCGACGTGAGGATTGTGCAGCCCATCCTTGAAGCCGAAAGGATTGCGTCCTTCCGGCAGCTCGCCGAATTCCATACGATACACGACCGAAATTTGCGGGAGGTCGTGATGACTCTTGCGCGCGATGTCCAAGACTTCCTGCAGGTCTTGATTGGTTTTTGCGTATATCGCCAAGGCGATGTGCACGTCCGGTGTGCCGAACGGATATTCCCAATTGGCCGGCGCATTGGCACCGAAATCATGCAGGGTCTCCGCGCGCGCTGCCATCCCCTGTCGGAATTCGATCGGAAAACTGTCGAGCGAAGACTGCGGCACGCCCAGCGCCTTGAGACCCTCGAACGTGAACGCAATCCCGAGCCAGCCCGGCAAGGATGGCACCCACCATTCGTCGGCGGGCGCAACGTGAGGAAGGATCCGACGCAGCATCTCCCGTCCTTGCTCGGCGTTGCCGACGCGGAGAATGACGTATTCTCCACAGTATGGTTTGGGGCGCGGGCGCAAGACGGTTGCCTGTATGTCGCTCACTTCGAGCGCCGGCGAGGGCGTCGAAAGAGCTTCACCAGCAGATTCCTTGAGGGACAACATACGAGCATCCTTTCAGGAGTCCGGTCCATTGCGGACCGGACTCTGAGCGAACGATGAGCGGCGGCTATTGAACCTTGTCGAGGAACTCGTCTACCGCCTTACCGAGGCGCTTCAAGCGCGTGATGTCCTTCACGGTAAGGTCCGGATGGGCGACGTACCACCCGACTGCCGGGATCTGGTGGCTTACAATCCAGTCCTTCACCTTCGGGCTGTGAATCCCTGGCCAACCCTCCCAAATTCCCCCGAAGAGGACGTCAAGGCCGTCCGGGATCTTTGCCGCGAAGTCGTCGATGTAGGGATCCCAATCGCCGTCGTAGGCAGTGGCGAAGAGCATCTTCGTCTCGTTGTCCAGAAGCAGGAAGCGCATGTCGTGGACGGTGCCGACCTTGTCTGTGTCGCTGAAGTCGCCGTCACGCAATTCCAGCATTGCGCGTAGCCGCTCGGCCCCACCGGGCGCCAATGGGGCGATGACGAGCAGCTCCGAGACCTTGCCCTGACGGTTGCCGATCCGGCCGGCGCTTGACATCCGGGTTGCCGGCTCGCGCCGTGACGTTCCCGACTTCAGGTCGCGGATGAGGACCTCCAATGCGGCTTTTCCCACCTCCGAGCCGGTCGCATAGAGCTCGCGCGCACGCTGGATCTTCTGCTCGAAGGTCTGATCTTCCGGTTTAGTTACTGTACGTGTTGCCATCACTGTTTTTCTCCTTTCGGTTTGGATACTTGGTTGCTGTTACAGTTGCCTTGTCTCGCATTGACGTGGCCAACATGACGATGATGAGCGTCATGCAATGATATGACAGAGATGTGCCATCGTTGCGAGTGAAGCTCGGCCAATCGTGCCGAATCGTTGCTAACGAGAGAAGGCGGGACCACGTAGGTCAGACAGGCTGGATCAACGGACAGCTGGAATTTCTCAGGCGATGCGATACGCCGCCCTTCGCGACATCTTGCGCCGCCGCGACACCATTCCACTTCGCGCCCAGGCGCTTTCAACTCGATGTTTCCACCAGTGCCAACCCGCGCTGTGCGGCCATCCGAACCGCCCACGTTCACCCTGCGCGGCGTTGGCGAGCGAGGCGGCGACGAGGGAGAAAGCTCGAGAAGCGGCGCGCGCTCATGAAAGATTGGGCGCAATTCCAGGCGGGATCAAACGTGATCCGCTCGGACGATGACGTGGGTGTGAGGATGGCCGGTGTCGTGATGGTCGACCGCGATCCAGTCGAGGCGGGTGGCGAGATCCAATTCCATCTGGCGCATGAGGTCGCGGGTGAAGCCGCGAAGGTCAGTCATCTCGGTTGCATCCTCGGGTGCGACGATGAACCGGAACTGGTGGCGATCTCCGCGGCCGCGTTCCACGAACGCCTTGCCGTCGGCCTCGTTCTCGAAAGCGGAATAGGCCTTGCCCCGTTCATCGCCTCTAGAAAAGCAGCATCAATAAGCCAAGAATTGTTACGTAAAGACTCAGCTCTGCGACTGAGGCGTGACTGAACATCTTCGCAAAGCCGACGACATGCAAAAGCGGTCGCAGGACAATGATGACGACGAGAGCCATCGCCAAATAGGTTAGAAACGGCGGCAACAGGACGCCTCCGATAGCCAGCTCTGGAAAGGTGTGCGCCATCAGCTTGCCTCCCGAGGGGAATCGACGCCCCTGCTCCGGTCAACGATGTTGCTCGTCAGGACAAGACACGCAGCAACGTCTGCTTCGATCGAGTCTTTCTGTGGGGCCGTTTCTCGCAGCTCGCGCGCAATGGCCCGTAGGGTGGCTGTATCTCGTTCGACGATCGCTGCGCGCGCTTCGTCCGCCAGTGGTGCCAGTGGCCCATCGGCGACCTGCATCAGCTTCGCATCGCAAATCCGGAGTATTGTCGATTGGTCGAAGCAAGAGAGCATTTCCGCAAGGGCGCGACTGTCCTGCGCTCCTCCAACAGCGAGAAATTGCCCGATCCGCGAGGCATCCCGGAACGCTGCTTCCTCCGCAGCTTCACCGTTCTTGCCGGCCGGCTCCTGCAGGTCGCTTCGAGCCTCCGCGAGTAGCCGCATCCTGCGTTTCTCGTCGGAGACGGGAGGGATCAACGTCTGTGCCGCGAGCAGCAGCCCCTCTGCCGCAATGATGAAGAACGAGGCAAAGAGGAAGGCCTGCGGATTGTAGGTCTGCGGATTGCTCGGCGCGAGGATGAGCACGGTGAAAATTAGATTGAGGTGACCAAACGATGACCACAGAAGGTTTTTGGAGGTCATGAGGAGTGCTGCGCCGATCGCAAAAGGAGCAAGGCCGATGGCCAGCAGCGGGAAGGCGTCGGTGCCATCGAGGATGAAGAACTCGAGTATGCCGGTCAGGACAACTATGATCGGCGTAAAAACGAGCGCGAGGGCGGTGAGGCCGCGCGGGTTCGGTGTTGTAGCCCCAAATGCGACAATCACCATCACGGAAGACAGCGAAACGCTCGCCGCAGGCCATCCGGCCCAAACGTAGAAAATCGCGGCAATTGCAACCCATAGGGCGGCGCGGACACCGCTTTCGGCCGCAAATCGATAGGATCGATACAAGGGCGCGCGCCACAATCGCGCCGGCCAATTGGCTGACCTCAGGGCCAGCAGATCTTGTCGAACCTCCTCGTCCCGGCGAAGCAACTCGCTCCGTGCCGAGGCTTCGGTCTCGACGTCGCGTCCATGCACACGACCATTGTTGAAGACCCGAGCCGCCAGCAGTTCAGCGACGAGACCAACAGCCACGCTGCGGGCGGCTTCCCTCGTAACGGGGCCGCTGCTCGATTCGAGAGCCACACTCGCTATTTCGGGACGGAGCGTCACGATGTCCCGGAGTAGCGCCAGGAAGGTGGTCGATTCGGCCGGTTCGCCGCGGAGGGCCGCAGTCGCATACTCGCGAACGCGGCGATGGGTCGCCACGAGCTGCGCTACGAGCCGCGGTTGACGGTCGGGAGCAAACATCAACGTATTGACCACCGCGATCGACAGAATGCCGACCGCGATCGCGGCGCCGCGCGCCATGCCGGATTCAAACACGTGCTGCGGGGTGTCTATCTGCTGTGTCGCAATAAACGCGACCGTGTAGCCGGACAGCACCGCGGCATAGGCCCGGTAGCCGTCTAAGAGCTTCGCCGCAAAGACGCTAACACCAATCCACACGGCAAACGCCGCGAGGATCAGATCCCTCGCCTGCGAGAAGAGGCCAGTGATCGCGATTGACGCTGTCACGCCCACGACAGTGGCGAGCAATCGAAAGGCTGCCTTGTCAAGCGCTTGACCGCGGGTCGGCTGGGCAAGAATTGCAACGGTGACCGCCGCCGTGTGCGGCGCCTCAAGCTGCAGCCAAAAACTCACGAACAAGGCCAGGATCATGGCCAGCCAGACGCGGATGGCGAAGCTCCAGGAGCCGATCGGAATCTTCGCTATAGTGAACGGCTGCTCTGCTGTTGTCGCAACCACGGCAATGCCTCTCGCCACTCGCGTTCAGTTTCCGTGCCCAGACACATCGACCGAGGCGACGAAGCGGTAGCCACGTCCGGGGATGTTGACGATGAACCGATGTCCGTCCCGGCCGTCGCGCAGCGCGCGTCGCAGCGCAGTCATGTGGACCGTGAGGTTGGAGGGGGCGACGGAAAGATTAGGCCAAACGCAAGCAGTCAAGTCTCGCTTGCTGACAAGCTCACCGCGGCGCTCAAGCAAAGCAATTAGGAGCTCCAGGGCACGGCTTCCGAGAGGCACCACCTTGTCGCCCTCCAGCAGGAGAAACTGCGTCGGGAGCAGACAGAACGGTCCAAAGGAAACTTTGGTTGGTGGGACATCGGCGGATTCAGTTCGCTTCTCGACGATTGCCTTGTCCATATCCTGACGGTGAACGGCGCGTCTTACGTTAAGTCCCAATTTTGGAATAAATCGAAGAACCTCACCCATGTTCGCTCCTATTGAGTTCGGGATGCGCCGAGCAGTCCGACAAATGCGGGCATTGCAACCTCGCGTGTGGGGATTCGCCGTTTCTTGAAACGTAATTTGACGGTTTGGCGTGCCGCGCTCAATTGCGCGCAGGGTCCTGTGAGGTCCGCTTGTGGCTGGCCCATGCTAAGCCGTGACTTAGGAACAACGCGGGCGCGAGACCGCATCCGTTAGCCGGATGAGTACGTAACGGCGGACGATCAGCGCTGTCGCAAACGCCGTAGACGGGACTTTGCGCGCATGGATCGCGCGCTCGCGCGAATGCACCGGAACAGGATGGCCTCGAGCCCGGCTTAGAGGCTCTATGGCTGCTGCGGTCTTATATTCAGGATGTTCGCCATCCGTCCGAGCTCGGCAAGCGAACGCGCCTTCAGCTTTCGCATCAGGTTGCTACGATGCACCTTCACTGTGGATTTGGCGAGCCCGATATCGTGGGCAATTTGTTTGTTTACGCGACCGGCCAGGACTTGGAGCATGATTTCACGTTCGCGTGGGCTGAGCTTATCGAAGCGCTCCCTGAGCGCAGCCAATATCCTTTCATTCTCCCGATGGGCACGATCGCGAGCGAGGCCGGCCTCGACAGCGTCAAGCAGATCCTGACCACGGAACGGCTTTGTAAGGAACTCTATCGCACCACCCTTCATCGCTTGTACCGTCATCGGCACGTCGGCATGCGCTGTAATGAAGATGATCGGCACCTGCCTGTTCGCGGCGGCAAGGTCGCGCTGAAGCTCAAGGCCGCTTCGCCCAGGCATCCGCACGTCGAGTATCAGGCAAGTGGGTCCATCCGGTAGATCGGCCTCGAGGAAATCGGCAACTGACGAAAACTCCCGGGCATGCAGGCCGACTGTCCGCAGCACTCGCGCGACCGCATTTCGAAACTCGGAATCATCATCGATGACCAAGACATTAGGATTTGCCTCGCCCATTGCCGTGTCCCGCGTTACAGGGGCTCATTCGTCCCAACGGAGATACTATTTTACGCTCAATCAGTTGGGATGAACAGCATCTTTACCTAAGTGGATAGCCCAAGGGCCTAAGCCACGGCTTAGGGGCACCGGCATTGCGTTATTGGCGAATGTCCCTGACACTTGCAACCAAGCAGGCTGCGCGAAGTGTTGCCTCGCCAGCATGGTGGAAGTGCCTGGAAGCCGCGATGTTGAACCGCAGATTGATACCTATCGTCGATGATGACACGCCCTTTCGCGAGGCAATGCGAAAACTCGTAACGTTGCTGGGCTACACTGTCGAAACGTTCCCGTCAGCAGCTGATTTTCTCGCATCGCATCTCTTGTCTGAAGCCGCGTGCTTGATCGCCGACGTTCACATGCCTGGGATGACTGGAGTTGAGCTGCACAGGCATTTGGTCGAAACAGGGTACGCGATCCCGACGATTCTCGTTACCGCTTACCCCGATGACATCATCAGGGATCGGTCCCTAAAGGACGGGGTCGTTTGCTACCTCAGCAAGCCAGTGGATGTAGACTGCCTCGAGAGATGCTTGCGCTCGGCTCTACAATCCGCAACGCCGATCGAAGACGATTCATGAATCTTTTTGGGTTTCTGAGCTCTCATGGGTTGTCGGCAGTGTGAACTGAAATACAGCCCCCCGAGGCTCATTGGCGCTTATCCACAGTCGGCCGCCATGACCGCTTATGATGGTCTGGCAAATCGACAGCCCCATCCCGAGTCCGCTGGACTTGGTAGTATAAAACGGATCGAAAACTCGATCGAACTCTACTGGATCAATGCCGGGCCCTGAATCGTGTACTCCGACGAGGATGCCGTCGGTTTCGTCTTGCTCGGTTCTGATCGACAATTCTCGCCTGCCCTCAACTGAGCTCATCGCTTCGACCGCATTCAGGATCAAGTTCACCAGTACTTGCTGCAGTTGAACACGATCGCCCTGAACGGGAACCAGTCCAGCCATCAGGCGAGTACTGACCGAGACCCCACTCTCGGCGATTGCGCTTCGCACCATGACAATCACCTCGTTGACGGCGTAATTGATGTCAAAAAGCTCTTTTCGCGGAGGTGCTTTCTTGATCTGGCTTCGGATCCGTCCGACGATATCAGTGGCGCGGTCCGTATCCCTCTCAATACAGGCGAACGCTTCCCTGGCCTCATCCAAATTCGGCGGGATCGTTTCCAAAAATCGCATCCCCGCCCAAGCATTGATGCGGGCGGCTCCGATCGGATGCAGAATTTCGTGGGACAGCGAGGCAGCCAGTTCTCCCATCATGCTCACGCGGTTCATGTGAGCGAAGTCCAATTGCATCTGCTGCACCCGCGCCAACGCTTGCGTGCGATCCTCGATATCCGTCAGGAGAACGTACCAGCGGATAATACGTCCAGAGTCATCGCAAATTGGGACGCCGCGGTTGTCAAACCATCGATATTCCCCGTCGAAACGTCGAATGCGTTGTTCGATATGGTACGGAATCCCGGCGGCGATCGATTTTGTGAACACTTCGGAAACATGGGGAAAATCGTCGGGATGTATCGTCCCGTTTGTTGCCCAATTCCTCAACTCCTCCAGCGACTGTCCGCCATACTCAAGGATTTGGCGATTGACGGCTTCGAGCTCACCATTCGGGGCCAGAACCGCAACTAGACCAGGTATTCCGTCAATTGCCGACCGCAAACTTCGCTCGCTGTCACGCAGCGCCTCCTCTGCCCGCTTGCGCTCGGTCAGATCGAGGACAAATGCGACGCCCTCGTCCCCGCCTTGTTTGAAAAGCGCAGCGCCAATAAGCACGGGAACGCGGCTGCCGTCCTTCCGAACATACTCCTTCTCGAAGGGCTGAACGATCCCTGTTGAGTACAGTTGCGCCCGCGTGATCTCGTCGCGCTCGCGCCATTCCTGCGTACTCAGTTCGGTCCAATGCAGGCGACCCAGGTCCTCACGGTCATATCCTACGATACGTAGAAACGCGTCATTGGCTTCAACAATCCGCCCTTCGCGATCCCTAACGAAAATCCCGATGATGTTTGCATCGACCAAACGCCGAATCTTCCCTTCGCGATCCGCGAGGTCGTGATAGAGCCGCGAATTTTCCAGCGAAATTGCTGCTTGTGATGCAAGCACCTCCAGCAGCGTGACGCGATCAGGCGTGAAAACGTGCGGCGTCAAATTGTTTTCGAGATAGAGAATGCCAATCAGTTTTCCCTGATTGGTCAGTGGCAAACAGAGAATAGACCGGGCGCGATGCTGAGCGATGTAGGGATCGGTAGTGAATGGATTCTGAGACGATGCATCATCGAGAATCACGGTCTCTTGAGTGCGCATTGCGTAACGAACGAGCGCCTCCGGCAGCGTGGCTGGAGTGTAAGCGCCCTCTCGCAACTGCACGATCACATCCTTTCCGCGGGTGGCCGCTTCCGCATCTATGTACAGATCTCCACTTTTCGATGTAATCAGCAGCCCTCGCTCGGCGCCGGCTTGCTCGATTGCTGTGCGCATGAGTTTGCCGATGAGTTTTTCCAGAACCATCTCGCCGGAAACGGCTTGCGACATTTTGATCACGGTCGCGAGATCGAGCTTTTCGACAGGTGCCTCGATCGTGTCCACTGCACTCGGCGCGCGCTCGTCCTGCTTCAGCCGTGGATGGAGCTGATCGAGTTGCCGTACCTTTCCGTCAGCCCCCCAACGCAGATAGCAAGATCGCGCATCCTGCAGGTAGGTATTCGCGATCTTCTCGAAACCACGGGCCGCGTAAAAGCGGGAAGCCAATTCGCAGGCAAGCGCCTCGTTGTGAACAAAGCCGTTGGCGCGTGCGGAGGCGATAGCGCGCTCGTAAAAGTTCATCGCATCGAGAAGGCGTCCCTCGACACGGGCAATCTCGGCGCCGAGCAGCGCTGCTCGGTCCTCGGAGTTCTGCGGACAATTCACCGTCCAGGCCCGAAGCTGTTGCTCGTGCCCTGCAAGCGCTTCTCGATGCTTGGCGTATGGGTCGGGACCCAGGGGTTCGCACCGTGCGGCGCGGGTCAGGCCAGCATAAAGATGGCATTCCCCCTTTTCGGCGGGAAAGAGAGACAGCGCCGGCGAGGTCGCGTACCATGTCTCCACCTTCTCCGCTGCCTCCATTGCTGATGCATAATCGCCGGCGAAGAACCGCGCCTGGAGCTTCCGGATCCAGTAGAAACCCTCCAAAAAGACGCGAGAGGGTTGACCCGTGATGCGCTCCTCGAAGGAGCGCTCCGTGAATCCACCATCGTCGAGGGAGCCGAACTTCATGGTTCTTCCGCGCAGCGTCCGGGCGAGCGCGATAGGCGCGGAAAGTCGGTCAAGGAAAAATCCGTACCTCTGCACGAATGCCAATGCGTCCTCGGCTTCGCGCTCGAATTGCTCGAGTGGATTGCCCGATGCAAGAAGAATGGTGCTGAGACCCCGGGAGGCGAGTGAGGCATATGCCGGGTCGCCGTGATCTTTCGCCATCTGGAAGGCGCGACGTGACGGATCGATGCCCTCTCTGAGCGGTCGGGTCCATGGGACCACAATCGCGAAGCATGTATAGGTTCGGGCCCCAAAGCGGGTCAATCCGCGACGTTCGACTAGATCACAAGCCATCTTTACAAATCGATAGCCTTCAACGTAGTGGCCGAAGCGGGGGCCGGCGAACATCGCCGTTGCCACGTAGTTCACCAGTGATCCGTCACTATTGCCGTGCTCTAGGCTGAGATTGACGGCAGTGCAGGCGCTGAGTGCGAGCAAGTTCGGGTCGGTGTACAGTGCTGGTAGAAACAGGCTGGTGAGCAGCTCGAGCGTCGCCCGGGCTTGCGGATCCTGGATCAGCGGCAGGTCAACAAGATCCTCGATCGTGCGATCTCCGAGCAGTACCCAGATGCGCTCGTACTCGCGGCGCGCTTCCGCCTCAGTGGGATGCGCCGACCAATCGATGCCCACATGCCGCAAGCATTCCAGGGCAACCGGCACCACCCTCTCGGCCGCCCCAAGGATTACGTACAGATCCACGCGCCGCTGTGCCACGATGCATCGTTGAACGTTGTCGACGGTGCGCGTCGCCAGCGCCGCCAGCCGCTGCTCGGCGGCCCGTAGCGCGCCCCCAAAGACCTCGCAGTCGACCTGGTGCAGCTGCAACGCAAAGGCCAGCTCCTGCCGCCGCTGCCAAGCGGCCTCCGGCAACAGCGCCGCGCCGGCGGAAAGATAGGTCAGCGCAGAGGCGTAGGCCGAAGACGCCATGGCGCGTTTGCCCGCGGCCAGGTTCAGCTCCGCGAGCTGCTCGCGTTCGGCCTGTGACGTGATCAGCGGCACGCCGCGGTTCAGTTGGTTGACGATCTCGAAGATTGTCTCGTCACGCTTTTCCGGTGGTGTTTGCGCCAGCAGCAGCCGGCCGATTGTCAAATGCGCAAGGGCGCGCGACCTTTCCGGGATCAACGCATATGCGGCTTCCTGCACGCGGTCGTGAATGAATCTGTAGGAGCGATCGACGCGGTCGATCAATTGTTGGTGCCGAGCCTCCCACAGAGCCGTGTGCACCTCTTCCTCGGGCGCTCCCATAACGATCGAAAGCATTGCGACGTCGGCGACATTGCCCAGGCAAGCAAGCTGCTGCAACGCGTCCTGCGCGCCCACCGACAACCTCGTCAGCTTCCCGGCCAAGAGCTCGACGACGTTCTCCGTGTACCGTTTGGCATGGATGCCTTCGAGGTCCCAAGACCATCGAACCTGCTCGTGATCGAAGGCCACAAGACCTTCGCCAGCAAGGGCGTGAAGAAATTGGATCACGAAGAACGGGTTCCCATCGGTCTTCGCGTGCACCAGCCCGGCCAGCGGGGCGGCGTGTGCCGCGTCGCAGCGGAGCGAGTCCGCGACGAGTTCGCCCAAATCTTCGGTCGTCAGCGGAGCGAGCTTTATGTCCTGCACCCTTCCGGTCGTCCGGATCGCCTCCAGCTTGCGCATGAGCGGATGCGCCGCGGTGACTTCGTTGTCGCGGAAGGCACCGATGAGGAAAAGATTGCGAAGCTCAGACCGGCTCAAGAGGTCATCCAGAAGGTCGAGCGTCGCCGCGTCGAGCCATTGCAGATCATCGAGGAACAGCGCCAGAGGATGTTCCGGCCGAGCGAAGACACCGATGAACTGCCGAAGCACCATCTGGAAGCGTCGTTGCGCGTCCTGCGGCGGAAGCTCAACGACCGGCGGCACCTCTCCAAGGAGGAGCTTCAGTTCAGGAACGAGATCCACCATCAGCCCTGCGTTAGGTCCCAGGGTCTCCTGCAAGGCGTCGCGCCATGGCGCAAGGTCGGCGTCGCTCATACCGAGCACCGGCCGGACCAGGCTCTGAAGCGCCTGTGCCAACGTCGAGTATGGAATGTCGCGTTTGTACTGATCGAACTTTCCGGAAGCGAAAAGGCCGCGCGGCGGCACCAGCACCGGCTGCAGCTCATTGACGAGCGAGGACTTGCCAATGCCGGAATAGCCTGAGACCAGGACCAATTCCGGGACTCCATTGTTGACGACGCGATCGAAGGCGGCGAGCAAGGTGTCGACCTCGCGTTGTCGCCCATAGAGTTTCTCGGGGATCAGCAACCGGTCGGACATGTCGGATTGGCCGAGTGGAAAGTCGTCGATCCGGCGCTCCGCCTCCCATTCGGTCCGGCAGCGGCGAAGGTCCCTTTCGAGGCCGGCGGCAGTCTGATATCGATCTTCGGCCCTCTTCTCGAGCAGCTTCATAACGATGGCCGAGACGGCGCCAGGAATTTCTTTCAGCCGCTCGGCAGGCGGCGCCGGCCGCCTGGCGAGATGGCAGTGCACCCATTCCATGGGATCGGCTGCGGCAAACGGCAAAGCACCGGTGAGCATTTGATAGAAGGTGACGCCAAGGGCGTAGATGTCGCTCCGGGAATCGATGGACCGGTTCATCCGTCCCGTCTGTTCTGGTGCCATGTAGGACAGCGTGCCAGCGATCATCTCGGGAGGGTGAGGCGACTGGCGTTCACGCGAAAGGCGCGAGGCGATGCCGAAGCCGGTCAGCCTCACCTCGCCGGTTGTCTCATCGAGAAGGATATTGGCTGGCTTGATATCCTTGTGGAGGAGCCCGCGTTGGTGAAGCTTACCCAGGGCCGAGGCAATAGCGCCGCCGAGGCGCAAGAAGCGCCCGATATCCATGGGTACGCCGAGCAACATCTCGAGCGGCTTGCCGCCCGCATCATCGAGCACCAGCACGGTTCGATTGGCTTCGCGCACGAGCTCTAATGGCCGCACTGCCCACGTGCCGTCGAGTTCGTCCCTCAGCTCGTATTCGTGACTGAAGTGATCGAGGGTCGAACGAGACGGGTGGTCGGCGGCAGGAGCAACGAGCAGCACGGCGTGCCGCTTGCCCTCATCGTCGAGCCGCCAGCCGCGGTAAAACACGCATTCGCTGTCTTTCCACAAGACCTGGGAGCCACCGTCGGAGTACGCGACGTTCTGCGAATGCGGCACCATCTGTCAGACTCCGGCGTCGGCCAGGTTGCATGCGCGGGCCCCTCTCCGCCCTGCAGAAAATCGTACCTCAATGGCTGAGAAATGCCAGCCGTCCCTTGATCTTGCACCATCCGAAATACGCGGATCGCCTTCGCAGCAATTCCGCGCAATTCGCGATGGCCGCCCGTATGCGTCAAATACAGCCAACGTCGGCAGGTTGCGAGAAGGCAACTACGATACCGAACTATCAGCGAAGCAGAAGATGCAATCGGGGTCTTTATGAAAGACATCTTGACCGTGGTCACGTTCGTCATGGGAGCCCTGTGCTTCGCAATGTTCCTGATCACGGTGAAGCCAGATCCACTCAGTGCAGTCCCCCAACCGGACAAGCTCGCGCACTGCAAAATAACGGTTTCTCGTGAGCCAGTATGCCGCAACGAACCCGGGCGGCTGCCTACCCATGAATAGCGTCTACCTCCCCGCCTTGGCAGCATTGTCCGGCTCCGCAATCGGCGGACTGACTTCGTTCGCGTCGGCCTGGCCCACCCAGCACCATCAGGATCGCGCCAGGCGGCTGTTGGGAGAAAAGGCCCGACGGCAAAAGCTGTACAAGCAGTTCATCAACGAAGCATCGGAGCTTTACGCGGACGCGCTCGTCCATGATGACGCGGAGGTCTCGGCACTGGTGAGCGTGCACGCGCTGATCAGCCGGATGCGTGTCGTATCGAGCTGCAGCGTGATCGAAAAGGGGGAGGCGGTCGCTCATATGATCATCGACACGCATTTCACACCCAACAAGACCTTTTCCGACTTTCGCGAACTGATGAACGGCCACGCCGTCCATCCGTTGCGGGCCTTCAGCGAGGAAGGCCGGACCGAATTGCAGGCGCTCAGTGATCGTTGAGCGCGCGCCGATCGTTGATGCCGCAATGCCCGAATTCAGCAACAGCAAAATGCGGGCGCGGCGCTTTGCGACGACGGTTCGGGTATCGGGCCTCAGCCTTTAATGAATTAGCGACGATTCGTCGGGATTGGGCATTCTTCACTCACACTTCTAGCTTCAGTCAGGTTAGCTATCAGAGAAGCCGCTAGACCCTTGCGACGGCGAGCTAGTGAGCACAAACAATTCCTTGGCTTGAGGAATCAACCACCATGAACACCACCGCGATTCCGCTATCGCGTCTTTCGTTGACCTCACGACCCAGTTTGATGGCGCGACTCCCCTACTTCATCACATTGATGAAGCCGCGGGTCATGGCGCTCGCGCTGTTCACCGCGTTCGTCGGATTGATGGTTGCGCCGACCCGCCTCGGTCCGCTTCCTGGCCTTATTGCAATTCTGGCAATCGCAGCCGGCGCCGGAGCCGCCGGCGCACTGAACATGTGGTACGACGCTGATATCGACCCAGTCATGGCTCGCACCGCGATGCGGCCCATTCCCCGCGGCAAGGTCTCGAAAGTTGAGGCGCTTGTCTTTGGAACCGTCCTTGCCGTTACCGCGGTCGCAGCTCTCGCCTGGGCAACGAACCTCGCAGCTGCCGCGCTGTTGGCCGGTACGATCCTGTTCTATGTCGTCGTGTACACGGCCTGGCTGAAACGGACCACATCCCAGAACATCGTTATCGGCGGTGCAGCCGGCGCGCTGCCGCCCATGATCGGATGGGCCGCGGCGGCCGGACACGTCGGGCTCGAGCCGCTTGCGCTTTTCCTCATTATCTTCCTTTGGACACCGCCCCACTTCTGGGCTCTCGCGCTCAATCGCACTGATGATTATGCCCGTGCCGGCGTTCCCATGCTGCCGGTTGTTGCGGGACGAACTGCGACGACGCGGCAGATCCTGGTCTACAGCGGCCTCCTTGTTCTCGCGTCGGAACTGCCCTGGGCGCTCGGGTTTGCTGGCGCGCTCTATGGCGTGATCGTCGCGGTCTGCAGCGTGGGCTTTCTGCTGCTCGCACACCAGCTGAACAAGAACGGAGCCGATCGCCGCGCTGCTCACAGGCTGTTCCTGTTTTCCATTTTCTATTTGTTCGCACTGTTTGCGGCGCTCCTGTTCGACCACGGTGGTGGTTCATTCCCGCGCACCCCTGCCCCGCACGCTGACCGCAGCGGCGGACGGGTACATGCCGAGGCCCTGCCAAGCGCTGCCTTGGGTGCGAGCAGCCTCATCACTCTCAGCAGGCACGAGGTCTGACATGCGATACGGTTTGCTTGCTGTTGTCCTGATTAGTGCCTCGATGCTCGGTGGCTGCAGTGAAGGCGTGCTCGATCCGAAGGGACCCATCGCCTTTGCCGAGCGGCAGATTCTGTTCAACGCGACCGGCATCATGCTGGCGATCGTGATCCCGGTGGTCATTGCGACGCTTGGCGTTGCCTTCTGGTTCCGTGCATCGAATGAACGGGCGCGCTATCGGCCGGATTTCGTTTATTCCGGCCGCATCGAGATGCTTGTCTGGTCGATCCCGCTGATGACCGTATTGCTCACCGGCACTGTGGCCTGGGTTGGTGCATACGATCTCGATCCGCCCAAGCCGATTGCCTCTTCGACGAAGCCCATCAAGGTCCAAGCCATCTCACTCGACTGGAAATGGCTGTTCATCTATCCGGAGCTGGGTGTCGCGAGCGTCAATCAACTGCCGATACCGGCCGGCACCCCGGTGAGCTTCGAGCTGACCTCATCGGGCGTCATGAACAGCTTCTTCGTCCCGCAGCTCGCCGGCCAGATCTACACCATGGCCGGGATGGTGACCCGGCTCAACTTCCAGGCCGATTTTCCGGGAACGTATCGCGGCATGTCGGCCAATTTCAGCGGCGACGGCTTCGCCGATATGCACTTCAACGTCGACGCGTTGCCGCCCGAACGCTTTGCGCAGTGGGTCGCGTCGACCCGCAGCGCCGGTCTCGCTCTGGATTCGAAGAGCTATGCCGATCTCGCCAGGCCGAGCGCCGCCGTGACGCCATTCACCTTTCATTCGGTCGCGCCTGGCCTGTTTGACAACATCCGGATGTCTTCAATGCGGTCCGACGATGCGTTGTGCCAAAGCTACCCCAATTCGATGAGGGCAGAAAAATGACTCTACTCGGCAAACTGGACTGGAGCGCTGTTCCCTTCGATCAGCCGATCATCATGGGCACGGTAGGCGGCATGGTCGTCGCCATCGTCTCCATCCTTTCGTTGGTCACGCTCAAGGGTTACGTTCCCTATCTCTGGCGCGAGTGGATCACCTCCGTCGACCACAAGCGCGTCGGCGTCATGTATATCGTGTTGGCGCTGGTCATGCTGCTGCGCGGTTTCGCGGACGCAATCATGATGCGCACGCAGCAGGCAATCGCATCCGGCGGAGGACAAGGGTACTTGCCGCCCGAGCATTTCGACCAGATTTTCTCGGCGCACGGCACGATCATGATCTTCTTCGTGGCCATGCCGCTTGTGATCGGATTGATGAACTTCGTCGTGCCGCTGCAACTCGGCGCCCGCGATGTCGCGTTCCCCACGATGAATTCGATAAGCTTCTGGCTTACCGCGTCCGGCGTGCTCCTCATCAACGTATCACTCGGCATCGGCGAGTTCGCAAAGACCGGCTGGTTCGCCTATCCGCCGCTCAGCGAGTTGCAGTTCTCGCCCGGTGTCGGGGTCGACTACTATCTCTGGTCGCTGCAACTCTCCGGCATCGGAACCCTGTTGAGCGGCGTCAACTTCGTCACTACGATTTTGAAGATGCGGGCCCCGGGCATGGGCTATATGCGCATGCCGGTTTTCTGCTGGACGGCGCTTGCTTCGAACCTGCTGATGGTGGCGGCGTTCCCGGTGCTCACCGCGCTTTTCGCAATGTTGCTGCTCGATCGCTACCTCGGCTTTCACTTCTTTACCGTGGACGCCGGCGGCAACGTGATGATGTATGTGAACCTGTTCTGGGTCTGGGGCCATCCCGAAGTCTACATCCTGGTTCTGCCGGCATTTGGCATCTATTCCGAGGTGGCCGCCACGTTCTCCGAAAAGCCTCTATTCGGCTATCGCTCGATGGTGCTCGCCACCATGGCGATCTGCGTGCTCTCCTACACGGTCTGGCTCCATCATTTCTTCACGATGGGCGCCAGCGCGAACATCAACGCCTTCTTCGGCATCACAAGCATGATCATCGGGGTGCCGACCGGCGTCAAAGTCTTCAATTGGATGTTCACGATGTACGGAGGCCGAGTCCGGTTCACGGTCCCGGTTTTGTGGACCATCGGCTTCATAGTGACATTCGTATTCGGCGGCCTGACCGGCGTGCTGCTGGCCTTGCCCCCCGTCGACTGGCAGGTCCACAACACTCTGTTCCTTGTGGCCCATTTCCATCACGTCATCATCCCGGGCGTGCTGTTCGGGGCGTTTGCCGGCTACAATTACTGGTTTCCCAAGGCATTCGGCTTCAAGCTGGATGAGAGCTGGGGCAAGGCGGCGTTCTGGTGCTGGTTCATCGGCTTCCATCTCGCTTTCATGCCGCTTTACGTAACGGGACTGATGGGCATGCCCCGCCGCCTCCAGCATTCCGATGTGCTCGCCTGGCAGCCATGGTTGTGGATCGCGGAGGCGGGCGCAGTGATCATTCTGGCCGGAATTGCCTGTCAGATCGGGCAACTTGTGGTGTCCATCCGCAACCGTGAGAATCTTCGCGATACGACCGGCGACCCATGGAATGGCCGCACCCTGGAATGGGCCACCGCATCGCCGCCGCCGGCCTGGAATTTCGCAGTCCAGCCGCGGGTACATGAGATCGATGCCTTCTGGGCACAGAAGCAGCGCGTGCTCGCGAGGCAAGACCTGCCCGTCCGGCAGCGCGAGTACGCGCCAATCGAGGTGCCCAAGAACAGTCCGACCGGTTTTATTACCGCGTTCTTCTCGGTCGTCACCGGCTTCGCGCTGATCTGGCACATCTGGTGGATTGCCGGCCTGGGACTGCTAGGCGCGGCCGTGACGTTGCTTGCGTTCATGTTCCGCGCCCAGGCCGAGGTCGAGATCTCCGCAGAGCAGATCGATCTGTTCAACCGGGCGCACCCGGTGGAGGTATCGCTATGAACGTCGCAGTCGAGATGGACGCTGTTCGCCACGGCGAACTGCTGAGCGCAAGTGAAGCGGGTCCCGCATCCAAGCGAATCATCGCCGGCTTTGGATTCTGGATATTCCTCCTGAGCGACATCGTGATGTTCTCGGCGCTGTTTGCGAGCTATGCCGTGCTCGCAAAAGCGACTGCGGGCGGTATGACCGGTGTTCAGCTGTTTGACCAGCGGAACGTCGCTATTGAGACCGCCCTGCTTCTACTCTCCAGCTACGCCTGCGGGATGATGTCCTTAGCCATCAACTCGCGGCGATATTTCGCCACCTTCCTTGGCGCTGCAGTGACATTCCTCCTGGGAGCGGCATTTCTTGCCCTCGAGCTTCGCGAATTCCAGGGCATGATTGCGTTGGGAGCGACGCCCCAACGCAGCGCATTTCTGTCCGCATTCTTTACGCTGGTCGGCAGTCACGGGCTGCACGTGACGGTCGGACTTGCATGGCTGGTTCTCATGATGGTTCAGCTGTCACTGAGAGGTTTTCAGGACGTCGTGGTCCGCCGCCTGCATTGCTTCTCCCTGTTCTGGCACGCGCTCGACATCATCTGGGTTCTGATTTTCACCATTGTCTATCTAATGGGAGTGCTTCCATGACTGAAATGCGTTGGGATGTTGCACCGGGAGACAGGCCGACGATCCCGGCCTCGGAGCAAGGAGCTTCTTCCGGCTTCCTTGTGTACACGATCGGCTTGCTGCTCGCAGTGATCCTGACGGTCACGTCCTTCTGGGTGGCAAACACCTCGGTAATCTGGGCGCCCGGCGTGCCGGCCGGGCTTGCCGTCCTCGCAATCGCTCAGATGGGAGTGCACCTGGTGTTCTTCCTTCACATCACGACTGGACCCGACAGCAGCAATAATGTGCTGGCGCTCGCCTTCGGCGTACTCATCGTCTTCCTGGTTCTCGCGGGCTCGCTCGTGATCATGGCCAATCTGAATGAGAATATGATGGCGCATTCCGAGTTGATGAATTTGCAGATGCAGCACTAGCCCAGCGCCTAGCTACGGCTTGAGCGAGAAAAAGACATATAGGAGTACGGAATGTATCCCGATGAATCCTTGCTTCTTCGCGAATTGAATCACAGGATAAATAACGACTTCACGTCTGCAATCTGCGCGGTTTCGGCGAAAGCGATTGACTCTGATAACGTTGCGGTCAAGGTCGCCCTCCTCGACGTCGTGGACCTCCTGCATGAATACGCCGACGTTCACGGCGCATTGCGCACGCCAAGTCGAGGGCGTCTCGCCAATGCCGCGCGATACCTTCAGCAGCTCTGTGTCTCGATCACGAAATGCCGACTGGCGCCCTTGACAATTCGCTTGATGTTTTCAGGGGACGATCTGCCGCTTGAGAAAGAACGCGCCTGGAAGCTTGGACTCATTGTGTCCGAGCTACTGACCAATGTGGCCCGACACGCGCGGTTTGACGGTAGGTGTCCGGCAGTGCGAGTGGAACTAAGTTTTGCTGACAACGTGGCTAAGTGCAGGGTTTCTGATAATGGCTCGGCACCTGAAGCCGTTCGGCGCGGTCGGGGGCTAACCATCATCAGCGAGTTGGCCAACCGTCTGGGCGGCCGCATTCATACGTCTTGCGGCAAGGACGGATCGTCCTTTCTTCTCACCTTCCCAATGACCAAGGCCGAGCAACGCGCCGCCGGTGCGGCACAAATTAGTCCGCTGAGGCGGCGCAGGATCCGCCGCGCTCCGTCCGGCCGGCACCACGATGGTCAGAACGATCGACCGGGCGATGAAGCGATCCAATTGATCTCAGCAGCAGCGATCGCTGCACCCGTTTGATCGAAGATCGGCACTGCGATCGTGCGAAGGTCCATCTCCAGGTCCTCGTCGATCACGTAGCAGCTCCTCTCGCAAGGCAGCCGCAGTGGTGATTGTCTTCGGCGTGTAGGCAGCCAGCCTGGCCGTGAATGCCTCGATGACGGCAGGGCCACGAGCGAGCGACGCCATGAAATTGGGATCGGCAGCTCGCGTCCGGCTCTTCTCTCGTGGGACGTCGCCATGAACAGGTCCACTCGCGTTGGCCAAATCTGGCAATTTCACTTTCGCCTCATCAGCCAAGTTCACGGGAGAGCGCAACCGCTCGTTGCGCGGAGTGGTCGCCCCCCAAGGGAATTGTCTG
The DNA here is from genome assembly GCF_001189845.1 of Bradyrhizobium tropiciagri. Classification (GTDB taxonomy): domain Bacteria; phylum Pseudomonadota; class Alphaproteobacteria; order Rhizobiales; family Xanthobacteraceae; genus Bradyrhizobium; species Bradyrhizobium tropiciagri. Next base: position 182,820 of record NZ_LFLZ01000004.1, on the reverse strand, counting down.
CCGTCTCCCTTGTCATTCGTAGAAGTCCGGCGCCTTCCTCTGCTGTGCGCTCTGCTGCACATCATGATTGATCCAGAGCTGCGCGTGCTCGGTCAGAAGCAATCTTGCGATCTTCGCGCGCGATGAACGGGTCATCTCAATGCTGACGTTTCTCGCCGGAATCCATTGCCTGTTCCAAGACTCTTCAGAGTGGACGACGTCACCGCTGAGAATGACCGTGCCAGTGCTCTTCAAACGCACAAGCAGCGATTGGTGACCCAGGGTATGGCCTGGCGTTGCGAGGATCTGAACGCTGCCGTCGCCGAACACATCGTAATCACCGTCGATCTTCTTGACCGACTGGCCCGGCAGAAATGGCAGGCCGAGAAGCGGGACGGGATTATTGTATTCCGCGGTCTGGATCAAAAACGTGGCTTGAGGAAACAGCGCCACGTTTCCGACGTGATCAGGGTGGAGATGCGACAACCCAATCAGGTCGATGTCGGAGGGCTTGAGACCAAGCGCGTTGAGCGTGACGAGCAGCTTCTGCTTGCGCTTCCAGGTCGTTCTGATCGCCTCGACACGGAGGCCACCGGGCTGATCGGCAGCTGTGTCCGGCAAACCGGTGTCCCAGAGCAACCAGCCCTTCTCATGCCGAACCAGGTAGCAGTTGTTGGCCATGTCAAATGGCTGGCCAGCATTCTCTCCGGGCGACCAGAGCGACTTGTCGTCTGCATGTCCCTCGCCGCAGTCGATGACAATCAGCTTGTCTGCGTAGTGCGTGGCCCAGGCAGGCGAGACCAGCAGGTGAACAGCCATCCAGGCCAGAAATAATCGCTTCATGGAGACGCCTCGTTATGACAGATACCTTTGCTTCCATGCGTGGACGGAAGCTGATTGCCTTCCATCCGACCGCTTTACGGAGATCATGATGGTTGTACCGTCTGGAGTTGGCTCTGCGGCTTGGGTCTTTACGAACCTTTATGCAGGTCGTGGCGAAGGCGGGATCGAGCTGCGAAGACGCCGCACGATCCCCCTTCTCGCCCCGATCACATTGCAGGACTTTCGAAAGCCGCCAACTCGGATGTCAGAGCGACTTGGAGCTCTTCAGTTTTGCCACGAATACGTCCCCGAACGCTTCGGAGGAGAACGGCTGCTGGCCGCTGACCAGTTCGCGATCCTCGAGCACGTTGACATTCCAGGCGGCCAACCGGTCGACATGTGCGCCAGCCTGAGCCAGGGCGTCCGCTGCATAGAACAGCACCGAGCCTCCCAGCTGCCGTCCATCTCCCTCGATCGCGTGCTCCTCGCCTGACGAGAAGACCGTGAGGCGATAGCCGGCATAGGGCCAGTTTGCCGCGATCTTCTGGGTGGCAGTGAAATCGTTGGCGATGATGGCCTTGCGGAAGGCTTCGGGATCGCTGACGGCAGAGAGCAAGGCCGTCGGCCCGTGACAGATCACGCCGGTCGGCCTTCCGGCCGCATGGAAGCTCGCCAGGATGCCGCCCAGCACCTTGTCATGCGAGAGGTCTTCCATTGGCGCGTGGCCGCCAGGAATGAAGATGCCGACATAGCCCGACGTCCCCTCCTTGGCGATTTCTGCCAAGGTTCTCGGATGCTGAAGCTCCCTGATGTTTTCAACGAACTTCACATTTTCGTCACGGACCTGTTCGCTGCCACCGAAGAACATCTTGTCGTTGGAGACCGGGTCGAAGTCGACGGCATTGCCCTTCGGGTTCGCGAAGACCGGCGTGAATCCGGCGTCGATGATCTTTCGCAGTGGAAGAGACAGTTCGTCGAGATAGAAGCCCGTCCGGTATTGCTTGCCGTCCCGCAGCTGGAGTTGATTTGCGCTCGACAAGATGACCAGGACCTTGCCACCGTCGGCTGCGGCCGCCAGCGTGGACGCATGAGGGAGAGCAAGGCTCGCGATCGCCAGCAAAGCTGCCCTGACGCTCGGAAGTTTGCCTTGGGTTTCCGCCGCCGCGCGATGCTCGCCGGCTTTGGACCGATGGCTAGAGTTCGGCATCTTAAATCCTCTCGGTTCTATTCATGAAAGCGACCCGCTCCCTCCCCTGAGACTCAGCCTTGAGGGCCAGAGCCGAAGTCAGCGGCGGCCTCGGACTTGATCGCGGCAAATCTAGCAATTACCCCTGGTGTATAAACCGGCGCGCAGTTGTTTAATTAGACACCGATGGTTCTTAATCCATGGATCGCCTGAGCAGCATGGCCGTCTTCGTCAGGGTCGCCGATACGGGATCGTTCACGACAGCCGCCAAGGAACTGCGGTTGTCGCCGACAATGATCGGAAAGCACATTCGCTTCCTCGAAGCCCGCCTCGGATCGTCTTTGATCAATCGCTCCACCCGTCGTCAGCAGTTAACGGAGTTGGGACGCAACTGTCTTGACCACTGCCGTCATCTGCTTGAGGAAGCCGAAGCAGGAGATGCTTTGGCCGAGGAGACTCTTCGCACACCCCGCGGAAAGCTTCGCGTCGCAGCTCCCGCCGCTTTCGGCGCCTACGGCCTGACGCCGGCGATAGTGAAATTCATGCAGCTCTATCCGGAGGTCTCGGTCGAGTTGCTCCTGAGTGACGGCATGGCAGACCTGTTCGAAGGGAGCGTCGACGTCGCAATCCGCGTCGGAGCTCTCAACCATTCAACCATGATCGCACGATCGTTATCGCCCTTCAGGCAACTCGTGTGCGCGTCGCCCGATTATCTTGCGGCGAACGGAGTTCCCAAACATCCAACTGATTTGCAACAACACGACTGCATGGCATTCTCTGGCTGGATGGATGGTCCCGGATGGACTTTCTATGGTCCTGAGGGGGAAATCTACGTAGAGGTGAAGAGCCGGCTACAAATCAACAATGCATTTGGAATTCGGCACGCCGCTCTGTCCGGCGCGGGACTCGCGATGCTCCGTCTTGAATTCGTAAACGACGATCTGGATAGCGGCCGCCTTGTAAGAGTGCTGTCTGACTACAAGACACTGTCACGACCGCATCATCTCGTCTGGCTGCAGAGCCGGCGCGTGACACCGAAGCTGCGCGCCTTTATCGACTATATTGCCGAACGCTATGGCTGATCAGGTGGCCGCGAAGGTATTCCGGATCCGCAAGTAGCCGCGAAACTCGAGGCACTTGAGCCCCCGTAATCAAGCAATTGAGAGAAATCCTGCTCGGGCAAAGAAGCACGCGGATGCCAGTGGGCCGACGATCCTTAAGACCTACTGACGTACAGAGTTTCGGCGATACGCACCGGGATCTTCAGCATTTGCATCGACTCGATCACCGCGTGAATTCGACGCCGGATTCCCGTTGATCAACGTCGCATTGATCGCAACCTAGATCAGCCCGGCGCTCCACCGTGATGTTCCACCGCCAGTTTTCTTCCGACGGTTCGAAGACCGTGTTTCTAAAGGACTTCTGCGCTATCGCAAAACGGTGGTGGAGGCAGGGCTTCGCATCCCTGTTGGCGGACGTTCGGGCGGTTCTATTGACCAACCAGACGACCCGCGCTTCCGACATCCACAAAGTCGGCATTCGTCCTCCCACAAGACTTAAAATTCGCCGGATTCGCCGTCCGAGTATTCAGCGAATGCGGTGCCATCCATCAGCCTCCGGCATCCGTCCACCGAACTGAGTTCGGTTCGCCAATCCTAACGTGCGCCGTGGGCGCGCCTCTCTCGCTCGTAGCGCATCGCCTGAAAAATGCCAGCTGCCGGTTTGTCTTGTCTGATCGAGCGTGTCTGCTTCTTCCGCCCTCTCCTTCGCAACAATTTGGCGCGGTTTGCCGGCCTTTACTCGCGACAATGGCACACGTGGGTCAAATATTTGACTGACGATCATCATCTAGCTGTTGGTCACGTCAAAGCGAGAAGGCAACCGTGACGGCAACCGAGCATCTAAACCGAACGGAGAATACCGACATGACAACGCAAACACCGACAAGGCCGGAATCGGATCAGGCGGTCGAGAAAAAGATCGCGAGGGTGCGCGAGCTCTATGCGACTGGCCCAGAGGTGGGCAAAACCGCATTGGAGACCCTAATCCGTGAGCTGAAGTCGGGATCATCACGGCGCGAGCCTGCGACCCGGATGTCAAGCGCTGGCCGGGTCGGCAGCCGTCAGGGCAAGGTTTCTGAGCTGCTCTTCATCGTCCCATTCGCGCCGGGCGGAGCCGAGCGGTTGCGCGCGCTGCTGGAATTGCGCAACGGCGACTTCAGCGACACGGACAGGGTCGGCACCGTCCATGATATGCGCTTCGTCTTTCTGGACAACGACACGAAGTTGCTCTTCGCCACTGCCTACGACGGCGAGTGGGACCCCTACATCGGCGACTTCGCGGCGACGATTCCCGACGGCCTGGACGTCCTCTTCTCGGCATGCGAAGGCTGGCCAGGCATTCGCAACCCCGAGGTAAAGGACTGGATTGCCAAATACCAGATCCCGGCGGTCGGCTGGTACGTCGCCCATCCGGATCTCACCGTGAGGGACATCCAGCGCCTGAAGCGCATCGGCAAGGCCGCTGAAGAGTTCCTCGACAAGATTCAATAGCCGACGCTCATCATTCGCTCAGAGTCCGGTCCGCAATGGACCGGACTCCTGAAAGGATGCTCGCATGTTGTCCATTAAGGAATCCGCCGGCGAGACTCTTTCGATGCGCGCGCCGGCGCTCGAAACGAGCGACATTCAGGCAACCGTTCTGCGACCGCGTCCCAAACCATACTGCGGAGAATACGTCGTTCTACGCATAGGCAACGCCGAGCAAGGACGGGAAATGCTGCGCCGGGTCCTTCCTCATATCGCTCCCGCTGACGAATGGTGGGCGCCATCAGCGCTCGGCTGGTTGGGCATTGCGTTCACGTTCGAGGGGCTCAAGGCGTTGGGCGTGCCACAAGCGTCCTTGGACAGTTTTCCGATCGAATTCCGACAGGGCATGGCGGCGCGCGCCGCGATCCTGCATGATTTCGGTGCCAATGCGCCGGCCAACTGGGAATATCCGTTCGGCACACCCGACGTGCACGTCGCCTTGGCGATATACGCAAAAGGCAATCAAGACCTGCAGGAAGTCTTGGAGATCGCGCGCAAGAGTCATCACGACCTCCCGCAAATTGCGGTTGTGTATCGCATGGCATTTGGCGAACTGCCGGAAGGACGCAACCCATTCGGCTTCAAGGATGGACTGCACAATCCTCACGTTGAAGGAAGCGGTCCAGCGGCAACCACCAGAGAAGAACCATCAATCAAGCCCGGCGAGTTCGTCATGGGCTATCCCGACGAGCGCGGGGAAACGGCCAACGTCCCGATTCCTCTGGAGCTGCGTCGCAACGGCACCTTCGTCGCCATCCGCAAATTCTACATGGATGTCGCGGCGTTTCGCAAATACCTGCGCGCGCAAGCATCCTCACCCGAGGAAGAGGAACTGCTCGCCGCCAAAATGGTAGGTCGATGGCGCAGCGGTGCGCCATTGGTGCTGACGCCCGACCACGACGATCCCTCGCTTGGAGGTGATGCGAACCGCAACAATAATTTCAGATATGCAGATGATAAGAAGGGATTGAAGTGCCCGTTCAGCGCGCACATCCGTCGCGTCAATCCGCGCGATGCCCTGAAAGACGACGTCGTCGCCACCAATCTCCATCACTTTCTACGTCGTGGCACCAATTATGGATCGCCACTGCCTGACGGCGTGCTGGAAGACGACGGCGCCGAGCGGGGCGGTGTGTTCCTCCTGATCGGTGCGCACCTGCAACGGCAGTTCGAGTTTGTGCAGTCGCAGTGGGTCACTGACGGCAACTTCATCAGTCATGGAACCGAGCAGGATCCGCTCATCGGCAACAACGATGGCGAGGGTGTCTTCACCATTCCCAAGGTTCCGGTTCGGCGTCGTCTGCAAGGGCTGCCGAGCTTCGTTTCCGTCCGCGGCGGTGAATACTGCTTCATGCCTGGGCTGCGCGCACTGCGATGGATCGCAGACTTAAAGCCGATGATGGAGGCTGACGATGTCCGATCACGTTGACGGCCCGCGATCGATCAGCGAGCCTGCGGCCGATCTCACCGACCTCTTCGCGTTTATGAGTCCGGAGAGTCCAGCGCACACCGTCCTCGCCGCATGCGTCTTCACTGATGTGACGCCGATCATTCAGATCAGCGAGGTGGTAGTCGAGAACTCCGCAAAAGGCGAGACCGAGACACTGCGTCGAAGCTCGTCGCCAAACATGTCAGATCAGGTGATCTGATGAAACGAATCATCGCACTGCTTCTGCCCGCATTCAGCATGCCGGCTCAAGCTCATGAATCACTCGTGCCACATGTGCATCCGCACGGATTGAGCATGTTGCCGGGCATCGACGCCATCATATGGACGCTCCTTGCGCTCGTCGTTGCGTTGATCGCCTATTGGCGAATTGCGCGCGCGCCCTAACCGCAAGGGTGGCTTTAGGACGTCGTCGTGTTCAGGAAGCTGCTTATCGCGACCGTTGCACTCGGATGTCTCGGGCTTGCGGATTTGGCGCGTTGGCGTGGCGACCGGCCCTTGTCCCGGTCGTCCCTTCCGCGTCGGCAAGCTTTGCGCCGGAATTGGTCGCGAAGGGGCGAACTCGTGCGGGCGGCGGCTATTGCGCAGCCTGTCACACGCGGAACGGTGGAGAGAGGTTCGCCGGCGGCTACGGAATGGAAACCCCGTTTGGCGTGATCTATTCGACCAACATCACGCCCGATCCGGAGACCGGCATCGGCACCTGGTCGAAAGCGGCCTTCGCGCGCGCGATGCAGAAGGGCGTTTCACGTGACAGCTCGCATCTCCTTCCGGTGTTCTACTACGACCATTTCGCCAAGTTCTCCGATGATGACGTACACACTCTCTACGCCTACTTCATGACCAGAACTCCAGTCTATGCGACGCGGCAGCCGAACGGCATCCCATTTCCGTTCAACATCCGCTACCTGCAGGTGGGATGGAAGCTGCTGTTTTCCGGCTCGGGCGCTTCGAACCGGATGTCACCAGGAGTGCGGAGTGGAATCGCGGCGCTACCTCGCGCAGGGCTTGAGCCACTGCGGCGCCTGCCATACGCCGCGCAACCTGCTGGGAGCGGAGAAGCCAAACAACGCCTACGGCGGCGCGGTGATCGACAACTGGGTCGCGCCGCCGCTGACGGCCGCAAATCTCACGATAGCACTCCCTTCCTTCGCCACCAACCAAATGCAAGTGCCTATCGCGGCGTCGGAATGCGAGTCTGATTTGGACCTTGGCTTAAGAGCGCGGATTGGCGGCAGGAGGCCTATGCGACAAAGCGGTTCGTTGCGGCGCTCTGTCGCCCGGTTGGCGCGGCCGAGCATGCCAGGTGACCTGGGACTAAACCAACGTCTAGTCGATTTATACCGATGCACTAGCCCGAGCGTTCCTTGGTCCGATCGCTTGATACCCGCGCGCAATGGCTCCATCAGGTACTCGCTGCTATCCATGAATGCGGAGTGAAGCGCAACGGAACCGGCCTGCGAGCCGGCAGTTGCAGGAAAAGGCCGGCGGCGTAGCGCCCGCCGACCTTTCTCCCGATCGAGCCCGCGTCGCCGCTCCAGTAATTGGTGTCTACCGTCACAGTTGGCTGCGGAGAGTACGCCATGAGAAACATCGCCGATCTCCTAATCCAGTTTTGGCAACGGAGCCAGCCCGCGTCCGATGTTCAGGTTGCGGCTGTGACCGAAGGTCGGGATCAATCCAGCATGGCCGATTTTGTCCGCATACTGCAGGCCTACGATCAAGACCAGCACGGCAGGCGTTAGGCTCAACCGCGTCGCACGAGCGCCGCGACCTTGCGCATGGCGGCGGCGTTTTCGTTCCAGCTCGATGTCGCATCAGCGGTGGCATTGATGGCCGAGAACATCGTCGGTGCGCGGTCACGACCAGAGTGTCATAAATTTTTGTATCGTTCCGTTCCCCTTCGGTGCGTCCGACGACCACCGGCGTCCAATTGAACCGCTGATCACGATCGTCTTTAAGCTGGATGCGTTGGAAAACCGCATTTTTCGAGAGCTGAATCGACCGAAAAGGAGACTTACCAATGTTGCTTTCGCTCATCCACATGATCAAGGCGTTCGGGAACCGTCGGCGCAATATCGCCGAGCTATCCCAATTCAGCGATCGCGAATTGGCCGACATCGGCCTTCATCGCTCGGATATTCTGCGCGTAGCAGCGGGCAACTATAACGGCTGATCCGCCGTTCCCCAACCAGACGTTTCGGCCCGCCTATCCCCAACTCAATATGGGAGCGGAGCGGATTAGCACCGGCCTGACTGCCGTCCGCCATGAAACACAGATTCGGTTGATCATGACGCCAGACAGGACTCGCAAACTGAAAGAGAACCTCGCGCGGCTCACACGCGCTGACCCACAGGCGTCCGCCATGCGCTTCGACGATTGAACGGCAGATTGTTAGCCACAATCCCATGCCGTTTTAAGATGAAGTTGGACTCGGTCACCGGCGACGATAGTCAAGCCTTTCGCGAACCGGCTCTCCACTTGTTGGCAGAACGGTCTCGCCCGTATCCACCGTAGAACTCGGCAGCTTCTACCGTGTAGCCGCACCTACCCATCGGTTAGCAATTTCCTCTTGTGCTTGGTTTCATTGACGCTTCGGCTTGCCGGTCCTAAGCAGAAACGGCCAACACCTATCTATCGCCCACCAAGCTCCAACAGTACCTTGCCACCTGATTGGGCGTGCTTAATTGCCTCATTGATACGACCCAATGGATAGGTCGCGGCAATCGGCACCTGTAGCTTTCCGCTCTCCACAAGATCTGCGCCTGCGCGAAGCGCCTCCTGATAGGCCGGTGAGCCATTGAAGCTGTCGTCTCCCAGCCAAAAACCCCGCACAGTTAGGCTTCGAAAAACAATGCTCAGCGGATTGACCGACGAAGGTTTGCCGCTGAGCGCCGCGTACACAACCATTGTAGCGCCGGGCGCGAGCGTCGTCGCGAGTGAAAATCCAGCTTCGCCTGCAAGCGCGTCTAGCCCAAGCTTAATTTGCGCTCTATTCGTCGTCTCTGCGACGCGAGCCGCAAGATCCCGCCCCTCGATCAAAACAATCTCACTGCCCGTCTCTTTCAATTCACTGACCAGCGACTCTCGCCTGACGACGCTGACAAGACGAAGACCCCATTCGCGCGCGAAAGCTGCAATCGCTCGACCGACTCCGGAGTTACCGGCATTTTGTATGATCCAGTCGCCCCGGGACAGGGGCACAAAGCTCTTCAACATCAATGCGGCGGTCGGTGGATTCACAGCGAGCATACACAGCTGCTTAGGATCTCCTTCTAGAGGCACCACGAAGAGGTCTTTCGCCGGGACAAGAACAGTCTCCTGCCACGCAGCTCTTCCAAACGGCAGTAGAACTCGATCGCCCAGTGCCATGTGCTTTACGCGAGCCCCAAGCGCGACGACGCATCCGACGGCTTCGCTTCCAACGATGGCCGGCAGTTTCGGTCGTACGCCGTAGAGCCCTCGGATCTGCAGCAAATCGGCCGGATTTATCGGCGAATATTCGACCTGTACCAATGCCTCGTCCAGCCCGGGGAGGCCCGGATCTGGTAGCTCCACAAGTTTGGCTACCTCAGCCGGCTCCCCGAATGATGAGATTTGAACTACGCGCATGTCTTCCTCTCAAATCGCGAGCATCATTTTCCGGCGAATCTAGGCACTCGTTTCTCGGCGAACGCACGCCGGGCCTCTTGGGCGTCCTGGCTTGCGAAGGCGCGGCGAATGTTTGCAACTTCGAAGCGAAGCTGATGCTCCATGTCGACTGCACCGCAAGCACTGACCAGACCTCGCTTCAATAGACGCAGGGTGATCGGTGACCAGGCGCCGAGCTCGTCGCAATAGGCTTCCAGGCGGGCCGCGAACTTATCCTCGTCGATCACTTCGCCCGCCAACCCCCAAGTGACGGCCTCCTCGCCCGTCAAGCTGCGGTTCTCCGCCATGAACCGCATCGCGCGTTCGTACCCCATTGCCTGCGGAAGCGTGATCGTTAGTCCCGCATCGGGCGAGCCACCAATGCGGGTATACCCTGCCATGAGGCGAGCACTTCGGCTCACAAGCCGCACATCGGTCGCCATTGCAAGGCCAAGCCCGGCTCCCACCGCGACGCCATTTATCCCACCCACAACGGGCTTGTCGCATCGCTTTCGGATTGAAAGCAGGAAGTGGCCTACCCAACCAAGGTCGTCCAGCTGAGCGTTCTGCGGCGAGAAAGGTGAGAATCGCTCGGGTTCGGAAAGGTCAAGCCCCGAGCAGAACGAGTCGCCCGATCCTGTAATGGCAACGATCCAAACATCGTCATCCTGAGCAGCGTCGTCCACCGCACGAACAACGGCCCACGCAAGGGCCTCACTAAGCGCGTTCTTTTTCTCCGGGCGATTCAGAGCGATTGTTCTGACATGCCCTCTGTCGCTGATCTTGAGCAAGTTCTTCAATCCCTACCAGTTGGGGTGTTTCTTTCAAAGTCAACCCGAATGAACCCGTCAGCTCAGGCAGCGGCTCCGAGCGTTTGACCGAGACGCCGACGAATGATCCCCTCTGCCTCAACCATGATACGGTCAAGCAGCTCTTTGACGGTCGGAATGTCGTTGATGAGTCCGACCACCATCCCGCAGCTCCAGCCGCCGGCGTCCATATCGCCCTCTTTCATGACCCTCGGGTACACCCCAGCGACCTCGGGAGCGACGTCAGCGAAGGTTATCGCCCCACCCAGATCGCGCTCCTTTTGCAACAAGCGCTCGACGCCAGCGTTCTTGAGAACACGCTCGGTATTGCGCAAGGGCCGCATGATCAGACGCGTGTCCAACTCGGTGGCGGCAAGGATCGCTTCCTTCACACGCGGGTGGACGGGGGCTTCCTTGGTGGCGATGAAGCGCGTTCCCATGTTGATGCCGTCAGCACCCATCGCGATTGCGCCGACCAGGCTCCGGCCATCTGCCATTCCGCCGGATGCCACGAACGGAATCTTGAGTTCATCTGCCGCGCGGGGTAGCAAAATGAAGTTTGGAACATCATCTTCGCCGGGGTGCCCACCGCACTCGAAACCATCGATGCTCAGCGCGTCGACTCCGATCGCTTCGGCCTTCAGCGCATGCCGGACGGAGGTACACTTGTGGATGACCTTGATTCCAGCTTCCTTCAGCGCAGGAAGCCACTTCTGGGGATTGTTGCCTGCGGTCTCGACGATCTTGATTCCGCCTTCAATGACGGCACGGACATAGCCGGGATAATCCGGCGGCTTGACTGCCGGCAGAAACGTGAGATTCACGCCGAACGGCTTGTCGGTCATCTCGCGGCACTTGCTGATTTCAGCCGCCAGATGGTCCGGCGACGGCTGGGTTAGCGATGTGATCAGGCCGAGCCCGCCTGCATTGGCCACGGCGGCGGCCAATTCGGCAAAACCGACGTAATGCATGCCGCCCTGGATGATGGGATGCTCGATGCCGAACAGTTCGGTGATGCGTGTCTTCACGGGACTTGCTCCTTGCTGGATGTATCGCGGCCGTGCGGATTACCGCTTCTCGACCTTCTCCGGGGTGATGATTTGGACCTGCACCGGCGCAGCAAAGCATTTGACGGCGACGCGGCCGAATGCGCGCATGTGATCGGTCTTCGAGTGCAGCGGCAGGTATTCCGCCGACTCCCACTCCTCGACGAACACGAGCTTGTTCGGATCGGTGGTGCTTTCGAAGAGCTCATAGGAGACATTACCCTTCTCCTGCCTTGTACCGGCGATGGCGTCGTTGGCTGCGGCGAACAGCTCAGCCTTCATTTCCGGTTTCACCGTCAGCGTCGCAATTACATAGACCATCTTGAATCATTCTTCCTGCGTGATGCCTACGTCTTCCCACGTGGCTACTTTAACGATGCGAAGGTGCCGCCCGCCATCGCGAGCCGCTCCATGAGCGGGGCGGGACGCAGCGTCTCGTCCATGTCGAGACCGGCCATATAGCGGAGGCGCTCGGCGACGATGGCAAGCCCCGTCTGGTCAGCGATGAACATCGGACCGCCAGTCTGCGCCGGCCAGCCATAGCCATAGAGCCAGACGACATCGATGTCGCCTGCGCGCTCCGCGATCCCCTCGTCGAGAATCCGCGCGCCCTCGTTGATCATCGGATAGATCAGCCGCTCGTGGATTTCCGTGTCGCTGATGTCGCGGCGGGTGATGTTGAGGCGGCGGCTGGTATCGAGGATCAGCGCGTCCACCTCCGGATCGGGGGTCGGCGAGCGCGAGCCCCGCTCGTAGCGGTAGTAGCCCGCGCCGGTCTTCTGCCCGAAGCGGCCGCCCTCACAGAGCGCGTCCTCGATCGGCGATGTCTCGCCGGAATCCTTGCGCGAGCGCCAGCCGATATCGAGGCCCGCCAGATCGCTCATCGCAAACGGCCCCATCATGCCGAACTTCGTGGCGACCGCATCGACCTGTTGCGGCAACGCGCCTTCGAGCAGCATCTTGCGCGCCTGCGCGATGCGGACGAGCAGCATCCGGTTGCCTACAAAGCCATGGCAGACGCCGACGACGACCGGCACTTTGGCGATACGACGTGCGACGGCAGCCGCCGTCGCCAGCACGTCCGGCGCGGTCTGCGCCCCGCGCACGATCTCGCACAGCTTCATGATGTTCGCCGGGCTGAAGAAGTGCATCCCGACCACGTCGTACGGCCGCTTGGTCATCGCGGCGATGGCATTGACGTCGAGGAAGGAGGTGTTGGTCGCCAGGATCGCGCCGGGCTTGGCAAGCTTGTCGAGCCTCTCGAAGACATCCTTCTTGATCTGCATGGTCTCGAACAACGCCTCGACGACGAGATCGGCATCGGCGACCTGCTCGAGCCCGATCGCCCCGGTGATCAGGGCGGCGCGACGGGCGGCATCATCCATGGACATGCCGCCGCGCGCGGCCGTCGATTCATAGTTCTTTCGGACCGTGGACAAGCCGCGATCGAGCGCGTCCTGGGCCACCTCGACGAGCTTCACAGGGATGCCGGCGTTGGCGAACGACATGGCGATGCCGCCGCCCATCGTTCCCGCCCCGATCACCGCAACGGAGTTCACCTTGCGCGGGCGAACGTCGGCCGCGACGCCAGTAATCTTGCTGCTGTTGCGCTCGGCGAAGAAAACATGGCGCAGCGCCTTCGACTGCGCGCCATCCTTCAGCCTGGCGAACAGCTCCCACTCGCGCCGGACCGCCTCATCGAATGCAGCATCAAGGCACCAGCCGACCGCTTCCGCGCAAGCTTGCGGTGCATCCAGAGCACGGTTGCGCTTCATGGCTTTCGCGGCGGCCTCGGTCAGGAGGCTGCGATCAGCGCGGACGGGCACCAATTTGGAATCGTCGCCGCGGAGTGACCGGAACGGACGGCGCTCGGTCAGGACCTTGTGCGCGAAGGCGACCCCAGCTGTGACCGGATCACCCTCGAAGATCTCATCGATCAGTCCAAGCTTCAGCGCCTCGGTACCGTCGATCGGATCGCCTGACACGATCAGTTCGACCGCCCGCACCGGGCCGATCGCGCGAGGCAGGCGCTGCGTGCCACCGCCGCCGGGAATGAGTCCGAGCTTCACCTCGGGCTGGCCGAGCTTTGCCTCACGGGTGGCAATCCTGAAATGGCAGCCCATCGCGATCTCAAGCCCGCCGCCGAGCGCAACGCCATGTATCGCGGCGACCACCGGCTTGGACCGGTTCTCGAACAGCGCATTGATCTCGTCGAGGCCCGGCCCCGACATCTCGAGGTCGAATTCCCTGATATCGGCACCGCTGACAAAGGTGCGGCCGGCGCAGGCAACGACCACGGCCCCGTAGGCCGGATTGTCCAGGATCTCGCGCATGCCATCACGCAGCCCATACCGAACCGCGATACCAAGCGCGTTGACCGGGGGACTATCGACGAGGAGAACAGCGACGCCGTCATGGCTCTGGATGGTAACAGAACTGGTCATGATGTCCTCAGGCGTAGCGCTGCGCCGGAATGCCGGTAGTGACAATGGATTTTGCGAATTTCTTGCGCGCGCTCTCGTATTCGCCCCACTGATCCAGCTCCGGTAGTGTCGGGAAGCAGACGCTTTCTTTGAGCTCAAGCCCCTTCAGCGAGGTTGCGACCAGTTGGTCCGCGGTCATGTAGAGATGCTCGGGGAACATCGGCTTGGTGACGCCGGACTGCTCGAAGAACTCGCTGTGCACTGGCCCGGGCAGGATGGTTTGCACCGACACGGCGGTGTTGGCGCATTCCATCTCCAGCGAGCGCGAGAAGTTGAGGACATAGGCCTTCGACCCGCTATACGCCGCAGCACCCGGCGCCGGCCCCAGAGCGATCACCGAGGCGATGTTGATCAGCGTTCCCCGGTTGCGCTTCTGGAAATTGCGCACCGCCGCCAGCGACAGCCGGGTCAGCGCGAGGACGTTGACCAGCACCAGGCTTTCGACCGCGTCGGCATTCGCAGCCGCGGCCGGCCCGAGCGCGCCAAGGCCGGCATTGTTAACCAGGAGATCGATGTCGTCGCGCTCCGACAGCAACGTCTCGACCGAGCGGATGCCCTCCGGCTTGGCCAGGTCAGTGACGAGGACCTCGACCTTGCGCGAGGCCACCTTCGACAGCCGTGCCGCCAGCGCGTCGAGCCGGTCCTTGCGCCGCGCCACGAGGACCAGGTCATGACCGCGCCGGGCCAACTGCTCGGCATAGGCCACACCAATCCCGGACGAAGCACCCGTGACCACCGCCGTGCCAATACTATCGCTCATGCTTCGCTCCCCGCTCATAGCACTTCGAACAGGCCTGCGGCGCCCATGCCGCCTCCGACACACATCGTCACCACGACATGCTTGACGCCGCGCCGCTTGCCTTCAATCAGCGCGTGGCCGACCAGACGCGCACCGGTCATCCCGTAGGGATGGCCGATGGAGATGCCGCCGCCATCGACGTTGAGCCGATCGGAGGGAATGCCGAGCTTGTCGCGGCAGTAGATCACCTGCACGGCAAACGCCTCGTTGAGTTCCCACAGCCCGACGTCGTCGACCTTGAGCCCGAACCGCTTCAACAGCTTCGGCACGGCGAAGACCGGCCCGATCCCCATCTCGTCCGGCTCGGTGCCCGCGACCGCCATGCCCATGTAGCGGCCGAGCGGCTTCAGTCGGCGCGCCTGCGCCACCTTCGCTTCCATGACCACGCAAGCCGAGGCGCCGTCCGAAAGCTGGCTGGCATTGCCGGCGGTGATGAAGGCATCCGGCCCCTTGACCGGTTTCAGCAACGCAAGCCCCTCCCCTGTGGTGTCCGGGCGATTGCCTTCGTCCCTGGTGAGGGTCACTTCCTGATAGCTGACCGCGCCGGTCTCCTTGTTGGTCAGCTTCATCTTCGCGGTGACGGGAATGATCTCGGCATCAAAGCGGCCGGCGGCCTGCGCTGCGGCGGTCCGCTTCTGCGATTCCAGCGAGTACTCATCCTGCACCTCGCGCGAGATGCCGTAGCGGCGCGCCACCACCTCGGCGGTATCGATCATCGCCATGAAGGCGTGCTCGTGCATCGCCAGCAATTCGGGGTCCTGCTCGAACCAGGCGCGCGGCTGCTGGACCAGCGAGATCGACTCGACGCCTCCGGCCACCACCACATCCATCCGGTCAACCACCACCTGCTTTGCCGCAGTCGCAATCGACATCAGCCCGGATGCGCATTGCCGGTCGAGCGACAGGCCGGGAACACTGACCGGCAGACCGGCGCGCAGAGCCGAGTTGCGACCGATCATGCCCTGGTAGCCCTGCTGGATCGCGGAGCCCATGATGCAGTCGTCGACCTCCTCCGGCGCAACGCTGGCGCGCTTTACCGCCTCACGGATCGCGTGCGCCGCAAGCGTTGGGCTCGGAACGTCGTTGAAGGCGCCGCGGTAGGCCTTACCGATCGGCGTCCGCGCGGTCGAAACGATGACGGCATCTCTCATCTTGGGTCCTCTGGCCTCTCTTCGGCGCAGCGCGAGGGCGAGACGCACCGCGCGCACGTTGACAGTGTTGGTAGTGCGGCCGCGCCCCCTCAGCCAGCGTTCATCTGTCGAGCGCCTATTCAGGGCTGAATAGGAGCTGTGCAGCGTGCTAGTTCACGCGCCGCTCGTAGCCCTGCCAGTATTTCTCGCGGAGCTTTCGCTTCAAGATCTTGCCAGACGGATTACGCGGCAGAACATCGATGAATTCGATCGATTTCGGCGTTTTGAAGCCGGCAAGACGTTCGCGCGTGTAAGCCAGTATATTCGCGGCGTCCTCACTCGCGCCCGGCTTGAGCACAACCAACGCTTTGACCGCCTCGCCCCAGCGCTCGTCGGGCACACCTATCACGGCGACGTCGGCAACGGACGGATGCCCGAACATCGCGCTCTCGACCTCGGCTGGATAGACGTTCTCGCCACCTGACACGATCATGTCCTTGACGCGGTCATGGATGTAGAGATAGCCCTCGTCATCGACATAGCCTGCATCGCCCGTGTAGAGCCATCCGCCGCGTAGCGTACGCGCAGTATCCTGGTCGCGATTCCAATAACCCTTCATGTTCTTTGCGGTACGACAGACGATCTCGCCGACCTCGCCTTGCGGCATCGCCTGACCGTTGACATCGACGATGCGCAGCTCGACGCCCCCCATCGGACGGCCGCAGGACTTCATGCGCGGGTGCTCAGGATCGACATGGTCCTCCGGCATAAGAACGGTGATGCCGCCAGAAGTCTCCGTGAGGCCATAGATCTGCACGAATCCGGTCGCGCCGAAGCGCTCGATCGCCCGCCGCAGAAGCTTGGCCGGTATCGGCGAGGCGCCGTAGACAATTCGCCGCAGCGAGCTCATATCCGCCTTGGCCATGCTCGGGTCGTCAAGCAGGAACAAGAGCATTGCCGGCACCAGGAAGGCGACCGTGATGCGCTCCTGCTCGATCAGTGCGATCACCTGCGCTGGCACGAACTCGCGCACCATCATGATGCGCAGGCCGCCGACCAAGCTCAGCATTCCGAGCCCGCAACCGGCGATATGGAATAACGGCATCGCCACCAGCGCCGTGTCTGCCGCCGTCCAATTGCCCCAGGCCTGCAGCGTGCTGGACATCCCTTCGAGCACATTGCAGTTGGCAAGCTGGACGCCTTTCGGGTGTCCGGTGGTGCCGCTAGTGTAAAGCTGCATGGTGACGTCATCGGCCGAGGTCTGCAGTCGAACCTCTGCTGAGGGAAAGCTCTCGCGCCAGGCCTCGTATTCCTGGTTGATGACGATGATCCTCTTCACACTGGTGAGGCGGCCGCGAATGCTGTCGACGAGCTCGACAAAGGGCTCGCCGATGAACAGCACCTTCACCCCGGCATCGTTGATTACATACTCGATTTCGGGTGCGGCCAGACGCGCGTTGATTGGCACGATCACCGCGTTCAACTTCGAGAGACCGAGCCATATCTCAAAGAAGCGGTCAGTGTTCTTGTCGAGAATTGCGATGCGATCGGACGCTTCGACGCCAAGGGCGGAAAGACCGTTGGCCACCCGGTCGGACCGGCGGTTGAGTTCGCGATAGGTGGTATGCCGGCCCTCGAACGTGATAGCCACCCTCTCCGGCGTCAGCTCGGCGTGCCTGCGCACGACGTCGGCGAGCGAATTCAGCTGCAGCTCAGCGGAAGCTGCGATCAATCTGTCCATGATGTTTCCCCCTCGGAGCCTTTATCGGCGCCTTGTCACCACCGCACGTTGGGCCCGTCACTCCGGGCGCGGTAGGCCAAAATGTGACGAACGGCTATTCAAAGGAGAATTGGTGAGAGGCGCGCGTTGCGAGGTACATCGACCTCAACCCGCAACCTCACTCGCACCACCAACAGCAGGCAGGATCGACCGATGACCATCTATCGCGCCCCAGTCAGAGACATGCATTTCCTCCTGGACGATGTCCTCAAGATCGACCGGTTCGACAACCTGCCTGGTTTCTCCGACGCGTCGCGCGATGTCCGCAATGCCATCCTGTCGGAGGCCGCGCGGCTCGGCGAAGAGGTCATGCACCCCTTGACGCCCGCGGCGATCTCGACGGCTGCGTACGCAGTCCGGATGCCAGCGTCACCACCCCGGCAGGATTTCGCGAGGCCTATGCGGAGCTCGGCGCAGGCGGCTGGATCGGCCTGACGGCACCGGCTGAGTACGGCGGACAAGGCCTGCCGACGGCGCTGTCTTGCGTCGTCGGCGAGATATTCTCCTCGGCCAATATGGCGCTCGAAATGTTCGCCGGACTGACCCGGGGCGCGGTCGCCGCCCTGCTGGTGCACGGCACCGAGGAGCAGAAGCGGACGTACATCCCCAACATGCTGTCGGGGCAATGGACCGGAACGATGAACCTGACGGAGCCGCATTGCGGTACCGACCTCGGCCTGATGCGCAGCAAGGCGGTCAGGCAGGCCGACGGCAGCTACAGCATCACGGGCACGAAGATCTTCATCTCCGGCGGAGAGCACGACATGACCGAGAACATCGTTCATCTCGTGCTGGCGCGCGTCGAAGGCGCGCCCGCCGGCATCAAGGGAGTGTCCCTGTTTGTGGTGCCGAAGCGGCTGGTGAACGCGGACGGCTCGCTTGGCGCGAAGAACGCGGTGAGCTGCGGCTCGCTCGAGCACAAGATGGGCATTCACGGCAATCCGACTTGCGTACTCAACTATGAGGGCGCGACGGGCTGGCTGGTCGGCCGCGAGAACAAGGGCATGGAGGCGATGTTCGTGATGATGAACGAGGCGCGCCTTGGCGTCGGAATGCAAGCCACCGCGCAGGCGGAGATCGCCTATCAGAATGCCGCCAACTACGCCAAGGAGCGCCTGCAGGGCCGCGCGATCGGCGCCGCCGCGTACCCGGACAAGCCCGCCGATCCCATCATTGTGCACCCGGACGTGCGCCGCACGCTGCAGGGCATCCGCGCCTTCAACGAGGGCGCCCGTGCGCTGGTGATGTTCACCGCCCTGCGCAACGACGTCGCGCACCGCAGCGACGATGCGGCGCTGAAGGAAGCCAATGACGACTACATGGGGTTGATCACCCCGGTCATCAAAGGCGTGCTCAGCGACCGCGGTTTTGCCAATGCCGTTTCGGCCCAGCAGATGTTCGGCGGTCATGGCTATATCGTGGAGACCGGTGCCGAGCAGTTCGTCCGCGATGCCCGGATCACCATGCTCTACGAGGGGGCCAACGGCATCCAGGCGCTCGATCTTGTCGGACGCAAGCTGCAGCGCAACAATGGCCGCGCTATCCAGGCCCTGCTTGCGGAGATCGACCGCTTCATCGAGGACAATAGCGGCCGGGACGGCATAGCGACCGCCGTCGTCGCCTTGCGTGATGCGGTCTCCGACCTGAAGAAGGCGACCGGGACGCTTATGACGTTTGCGATGAAGAACCCGAATGACGCGATCGCCGGCTCGACTGACTACATGCACCTGCTCGGGCTGCTCGCGATCGGGTACATGTGGGCCATGATGCTCGTAACCGCCCAGGAGAAGATCGCCGCCGGCGATACCTCGGACTACCTGGCCGCAAAGCTGTCGACCGGAACGTTCTTCCTCGAGCGAATCCTGCCGGAGACGGCGCTCCTGCTCCGCCGCATCTCGGCCGGCGGCAAGAGCATCATCGACGTTCCGGCGGAGGCGTTCTGAAGGACATCGGGTGGCAGGCCGCCAATCGGTCACCTCGCCTGCACATTCCAGAGACAACGCCGCGGCCCGCAAGGACCGCGGCGCTTCATCATGCGGCCGCTGATGTCAGGCGGCCACCGGCTCGGCGAAATAGTACATGCCGAGCCATTCGGCGACGATTGCGGGCTTTTCCGCTCCCTCGATCTCGACCGAGACCTCAGACTTGGTCATGATCTCCTTGGGGCCGCGCGGTGTGACTTCGAGCAGCTTGAAGCGCGCCCGCACCCGGCTTCCCGAGCGCACCGGCGTCACGAACCGGATCTTGTCAAAACCGTAGTTGACGCCCATCACGCGGCCCTCGATCGCCGGCAGCCCGTCATAGGCCATCGCCGCCAGCATCGAAAGGGTCAGGAAGCCATGGGCGACGGTGCCGCCGAACGGCGACTCTGCCGCCTTGTTCGGATCGATATGGATGAACTGCCAATCCTCTGTTACATCGGCGAACTTGTCGATGCGCGACTGATCGATCTCGAACCAGCGCGACACCCCGACCTCCTTGCCCCTGAGCGCGGCATATTCCTTCACGTCGATACCTGGCATTTTCTTGACCATGATGGTTGCAAATTGCGCGGTTCTTCCACTGGCGAAACGAACGTCTCCTGGCCGGGCAGGTCGGATTCAATGCTCGTTGCAGCGGCCTCCCACAGCGATCGTTCGGGCCCGCTGACGCGAACCCCGGCACCCGTGCCGTTGGCGAAAACCCTTGAAATCCGGGGTGACACTCGTATCTTGCTGGCAGACTATCTGCATGATGATTGTCATCCACATGGCAAGATGACGAGCAACATCGACATCGTCAAGGGCAATTTCACTGGAGCTGGCATCGTGGGACATTCGAAGGCCGACAAGGCGAAGAGCCGTCAGCGGATACTTGATGCGGCATCGCTGCAGCTGCGCGAGCTCGGGTTCGCCGGAATAAGTATCGGCGAATTGATGAAGTCCGCCAAGCTGACCCATGGCGGCTTCTACGGGCATTTCGAATCGCGCGAGGATCTGGTCGCACAGGCGCTCGACCAGGCGCTGACCGACGGCGAGGCGTCCGCAGTCCGTGCCGGCAGCACCAAGGGTCCGCGCACGCTGAAGTCGTTTCTCAACAACTATCTCAGCCGGATCCATCGCGATGATCCGAGCTCCGGCTGCGCGTTCGCCGCCCTCGCCGGCGACGTCGCCCGTGCCGACCAACGATCGCGCGATATCATGACCCGGCATGCCGAAGCGTGGGTCGACACCCTCTGCAAGCTGCTCGACGACGACCATGCCGGCGAGTTTGCCATGTCCGTGATGTGCGCTGTGGTCGGCGCTGTCACGCTCTCCCGCGCAGTCGGCGACGAGGCGTTGTCGGACAAGTTGCTGCTGGCGGCGCGCAAGACCATCCTCGAGCAGGCCGCGGCGCGACAATCGTCCGGCAACTAGCGCCGGACGACTGCCATCGGCTGAGTTGTCAAACAGCGGTGATGCCGCCGTCGACGGCGAGGATCTGCCCCGTGATGTGCTTACCGGCGTCGCTCGCAAACAGCAGCGCCGCGCCCTTCAGATCCTCGTCATCGCCGATTCGCCTGAGCGGCACGCCTTCGACCAGCTTCTCGATGCCGACCGTCTTGATAGTCCCATGCGTCATCTTCGATGGGAAAAACCCCGGCGCCAGCGCATTCACGGTGATGCCGTACTTGCCCCAGTCGCCGGCGAGCGCACGGGTGAAATTGACCACCGCGCCCTTGCTGGTGTTGTAGGCGATCGTCTGGGTCAGGCCGCGATTGCCGCGAAGCCCGGCGATTGAAGCCAGGTTGACGATGCGGCCATACCTGTTCGGGATCATCGACTTCTTGCCGATCTGCTGGGACAGCACGAACAGCGAGCGGATGTTCAGGTTCATCACCTTGTCCCAGGCGTCGATGGGATGATCCTCCGCCGGTGCGCCCCAGGTCGCACCTGCATTGTTGACGAGGACATCGATGCGTCCGAGCTTGGCGATCGTCTCGTCGGCCAGGCGGACGATGTCATCGTCCTTTGCATTATCCGCAGCGATCCAGTCGACCGTGATGCCGCGGTCGCGCAGATGCTTGACCGCCGCTTCGAGATCGGCGGCCTTGCGCGAGGAGATCACCAGGCGCGCACCCTGATCTCCAAGCGCCTCCGCGACTTGCAGGCCGAGCCCACGGGATCCGCCGGTGATCAATGCATTCTTTCCTGTCAGATCGAATGCTTTCAGAACGCTGTTCATCTTGTAACTCTCCTTTCGAGGTGCGGTCGATTGCCGGTCGATAGAGCGGCATTCATGTCGATCGGCCTGAACGTCTCGCGCCTTGCGAACGGGGAGACAACGAGGTCGCTGCGGCGGCGTCGGCCATGGCGCGTCCCGCACTCAGGATTTCGCCGGCCAGACACTCGTCATCGGCAGCGCGCGCCAGCAGCACCGATCCAACCATCAGCGACAGGGCGGCCATCGCCTCGCAACGCGACATGGCGCGCGATGTCGAGCCTTGTACGATGAGCATGACCATCTCCCGCAGTCCGGCCGTGAAGGTGTTGCGCGCGGCCGCGCCTGCCCGTGACGCTTCGGCGCCGAGCGCAGGCAGCGCGCATCCAGCCCCCACGTCTAGGCGTTGGCCCTCGTTCAAATAGAAGGCGACGATATCCGCAAAGGCTCTGCCTGCTTCCGCACGCGCAGAAATGGATCGCCATTGCCCGACCGATTCGCCGACAGCATGCGCGAAGGCACGGTCGATCAGGTCTTTGCGCGAGTCGAAATGGTAGTAGAAGCCGCCATGGGTCAGCCCCGCCGCCCGCATGAGGTCTACCACGCGCAAGCTGTCGACGCCATGCTTGCGGATATGCCGCGACGCAAGCGCGACAATCCGCGCACAAGTCTCGCTTCCGTTGTCCTTGTCATGGTGCATAGCGATCCAGTCAGCACTCTTTGGGAAGTAGCGGCCGAACGCAGCCAGCAGCTCAGATGGGCCCGTCTGTGGTGATGCCTCTGCTCGCCAGCTCACCCGTTAGCTGCAGCGTCCTGGTAATGAACCAGTACGCATCAGCGCCATCATACGTAAGCGACGCCGCCACGATGAGGTACCGCCAATCTGCTGTCGCGGCTATTCATCACTGAATTGGGCACAAGCCATCATCCGCACGACCGGGCATGCGCCGCCCGCGATTGCCGACAATCACTCCGGGACGAGCAAAGGCGACGGCGCTCAGGCGGTCCGCTGCAGCGGCGTGCGCAGCCCCTGATGGCCCATGAACCACGCCCGGGAATCGTTGAATTCGGCCTCGAGGAAACGGCGCACCTGCCGCGTCATCTTCCTGAGGTCGGTTTCGCGCCGGCGCAGCAGCCAGACGTCCATGGTGGAGGATTCATGCGGCAATACCCGAACCAGTCCTTCAGCCAGGGCGAATGGAACAGCGAGAAACGCCAGACCCAATCCTTCGACCGTGGCCGCAAAGTGGTTGGCGATCGGCATCGTGCGCAGCCAGCCCCTTGTGTCACCGGCCGCCTTGAACCGGGTAAGCAGCTCCAATTCTCCGGTCCGTTCGCCCCGAAGCGCCGCAAAATCGGTCGGACAGCCGATAATCTCGTGTTCACTCAGTTCGGCGAACGATTGAGGTGCGGGATGCCTCGCGAGATAGACCTCCGATGCAAAGATGCCGAAAGACGCCGTCGCCACGCGCCGGCCAATCAATTCGTCGTCGCCCGGATGTCCCATCCGGATGACGAAATCGAGATCGCTGGCAGCCAGATTCTGCTGCTGAACGGTCGAGTTGATTTCCAGCCGGATGTGGCTGTTGAGCGCATGCAGCTTCCTGACGCGACGTAGCAGCCAATGCTTGGTCAATCCCTCGGTCGCGGAAATCTTCACCGCACACGACCTGTCGCCCACGCGGAGGGAAAGATCGCGATGGAAGGATTCGAACGACCGCACCATGCCTTCCGCCGACCGGCGTAACGCCTCGCCTTCCTCCGTCAGCTTGACGCCGGAGGAGACGCGGAAGAACAGCGGCGCGCCGATGTAACGCTCCAATTCCTTCAATCGCCGGCTCAATGTCGGCTGGCTCATCCCAAGCTCGCGCGCCGCACGGTTGACGCTCCCGGTGCTTGCCACCGCGAAGAACAATCTGAAGAGGTCCCAATTCGCCTCGGTCATCCGCACCCGCGGCAACAAGACTGGGGCAGCCTCCCCGGCGCAGGTTTCGGGACTGACATCCTGGCAACCGCCGTCCTCGCTGGCACACCAGGTCGTCCGAAGTTCGGCAGCCATTTTCCACTCCCTGTGAATGTGCCTTCAGCCCCTCGGCGGATGCGGCGTCGGGTTGCACGATTATCGACGTAAAGCGGCGATGCGATTGGATTCGGCCCGCCATCTGCATGATCGACATCATTCAGATTTCAGGATGATGCGTGTCATGCAGAACGTCAAGTGCTTCCTTCACGGGATTGCCGGCCTCTCCCCGATCACCACAACTGAACTCGAATTCATTGCATCCCGGGTAGCCGATGCGCGGCTCGCAAGCCCCAACCATCTGACGGGAGCTGGCCTTGGACAGACCTGTTGATTCCGGCACAAACCGACCCGCGAGATCGACGAGCGGATCGCCATTTACGTTCAATCCCGTGGGGCGCAACGCCCTGTCGAATGGGCGCACGCCGTGTATGGCGACGCATGTTCATGCAACCCGAAGATTGCGTCGATCATGATCGCCAAGCCCAAGCGTGTCTTTGCCCCGCTGGTGACGCCAGAGACATGTATCATCGCCGACCAAGTCTGAGGGCAGCATCGATGATTGCATCGCGGATGCGCACGTCGCGCACGCGACCGCGGCATCACCGACGACGGGCGACAACTGGCATTCAAATCTGAATAGCCTAGCGACAAGAATGTTGTGGCCTGCACTTCGCGCTCGCTGTCATGTGGCGGCGATAGAGGCGACCGCGGCTGCGGCGCATTTTTGGACTTCGTCCTGCATGGGCGGTCCACCACGTGGAGGAACGAGATGAGCGACGAGAAGCCGCAGGCTGGCCGGATTCGCACCGAAGTACACGGCCATGTTTTCAAGATCATCATCGACAACCCGACCAAGAAGAATTCGTTTAGCCCGCAGATGATGTCGGAGATCTCCGACGCCATCACCCTGCTGGACCGCACCGAGGACTTTTGGGCGGGTGTGATCTGCTCCGAGGGTAGCGACTTCACGGCCGGACTCGACATGCCGAAATTCTTCGGCCCGAAGGCTGAAACGATCG
Organism: Bradyrhizobium tropiciagri; assembly: GCF_001189845.1. Classification (GTDB taxonomy): domain Bacteria; phylum Pseudomonadota; class Alphaproteobacteria; order Rhizobiales; family Xanthobacteraceae; genus Bradyrhizobium; species Bradyrhizobium tropiciagri. Next base: position 157,899 of record NZ_LFLZ01000004.1, on the reverse strand, counting down.
AGGAAAAGCCCGACAATATCGACGCGTTCGCGCTCAAGGGACGTTGTCGCAAGCCGATCGTCACGGCCGTGCAAGGCATCGTCTACACCATTGGCATCGAGATCATGCTCGCCGGCGATATCGTAGTCGCGGCTTCCGACAGCCGGTTCTGCCAGATGGAATCCAAACGAGGTATTGCCCCGCTCGGCGGCGCCCATTTCCGCTATCTCACCCGCGCCGGCTGGGGCGATGCGATGTACCACCTCTTCCTCTGCGACGAATTCAATGCGGAGCGCGCCCACAAGATCGGCTTCGTGCAGGAGGTCGTCCCGCCCGGCAAGCAGATCGAACGCGCCATGGAGATTGCGCAGACGATTGCGAAAAATGCCCCGCTCGGGATCCAGGTGACCAAGGAAGCCGCGCTGAAATACATCGAGGCGGGCGAGCGTGCCGCAATCGACTACATTCCGACGGTCAAGGATCGCGTTTTTAGCAGCCAGGACATGATGGAAGGCATCCAGTCCTTCGTGGAGCGCCGCGCTGCGGTGTTCAAGGGACGCTAGATCATGGAGAGCTTAAAAAAGGCATTCGACCTTTTGGGATGAGTCGCCCCGGCGCCGGCAAGCGCATCAACGGACAGATCCTGGCGGTTGACGGAGGGGTCACCGCGGTCTGATCCGCGGTCTAATTCAGGGGAAGATCGATCACCTAATACTCCCGGGACTCGATGAGGCCCTGAGGTCCCCGGCCCAAGGCCGGGGACCCCTTTACATGAACTTCGCCGGCACAATCACCTCGACCAAGCACCAAGCAGATGCGCCGTGCAGCGCGCCCCTCAGCCGGAGAGCGACATGCCCGAATTCAGAACAGTTTCGTTGAGCAACGTGACGTTGCGGGTTGCCATGCAGGGCAAGGGACCGCTGGTAGTCTTCGTGCACGGCTTTCCCGAGTCCTGGTACTCGTGGCGGCACCAGATGGACCCGGTTGCGCAGGCCGGGTACACGGCTTGCGCCATCGATGTTCGCGGATACGGCGGATCGGATAAGCCGCTTCCTGTCGACGCCTACACGCTCGAGGCGCTCAGCGGCGACGTTGCCGAACTCATCACTGCTATCAATGGAGGCCGCCCGGCCGTGGTCATCGGACACGACTGGGGCGCGCCGATCGCCTGGACGACGGCGCTTGTACATCCGGACAAGGTCCGTGCAGTCGCGGGATTATCGGTGCCCTTCACTGGAACGCCACGACGGTCGCTCAATGACGTTATCGACTACCTCTACACCAGCAAGGGACGGTTCTTCTACCAGCACTACCTCGCCCAGGAAGGAATCGCCGAACAGGAGCTCGAGCCGGATGTCCCCAGCAGCCTCCGGCGCTTCTACTACGCCCGGAGCGGCGAAGCGCCGAACGGCACTTGGCCGACCGACAAGCTCCTGGGCGAGAAGCTGTTCGACCGGGTGGAAGACCCTTCCGGCGACATCTCCTGGCTCAGCACGGCCGATCTGGACTACTACGTCGGTGAGTTCGAACGCTCGGGTTTCCGTGGCCCCCTCAATCGCTATCGCAACCACGATCGGGACTATGCCTTTCTCCGCACTTTCGAGGGCAAAACGATCGAACAGCCCGCACTCTACATCGGCGGCGATCGCGACCTTGTCCTCACCATGCTTGGAAACATACTTCCGCTGATGAAGGACGCCCTGCCCGATTTGCGCGGTATGGATTTGCTACCCGGTTGCGGCCACTGGACCCAGCAGGAACGGCCCGACGAAGTAAACAGCAGACTGATCGCCTGGCTGCGAGACATCTGACCACTGTTACCGCGATGCCAAGAAGATACTGCGCTTTTCTCCGATGACATGAGCTCGTGAGCCGAGCGGATTCAGATATCTAGATAGCTCGATATCTAGCTATCGAGCTATCTAGCTATTGACTTGGCTTTATGTTCCTGCTTTGTTCTATTTAATGGAAGTCGTGCTGAGGCCGTATGATGACAAGTGTCGTTCGAGCTTCGAGTGTCGTACTGGTTGGGGCTGCCTCCGACCTCATCCTTCCACCGACTGGCGCGCACGCTGCGGCCCATGTCTCCTCCGAGTGCGGCGAGGCTGGCGCGACCTGCTTAAGCGGGACGAAGTTCCGGATGAGGATCCGCTGCTCAAAACGGAGGATTTCTCTCAAAGAGACGCAACAAGAAGGAGCTTTAGCCGTGCGTCTGTGGATCCTGTCAGATCTGCACGTTGAACTGACACGTGGCTGGGACCTGCCGGCTGGTGAAGCGCGCCCGCAATTCGACGTCCTGGTGGTCGCCGGCGACCTTATCCCGCGTATGGAGCGGGGCGTGAAATGGCTACTCGAGCGCGTCCCGCACAATCCAGTGATCTATGTCCCGGGCAATCACGAGGCCTACGGAACCGACATCGACGGGACCGTCCAAAAGGCGATGGCCGCCGCGGAAGGAACCAAGGTATTCGTGTTGCAGGATCGCTGGATCAAGCTTGGCGAGGTGACCTTCGCAGGCGGCACAGCCTGGACGGATTTTGACATGTTTGGCGACCCATACCGCGCGATGAGAGTCGCGGCTGATCGGATGAACGATTTTCGGAAGATCAGGATGGCGCATCATAAGCAGCGGTTTCGGCCTCACCACGCGTTGGGCCGCCACATACAAACGCGTACCTTTCTCGATATCGAGATGCGTAAGCCGCGAAGCGGGCCATTGGTGGTGGTTACCCATCACGCACCGATACCGAGCCGCGCTTATCGAGTGGCGCCTCATTATCCCGGCTCGCGCCTCTCCGAGGAAGAGGTACTCGACGCCGCATACCGCAGCGACCTGACGGCCTTGATGCGACCTGCGTCCGACGATGATGGACGCGGCCCTTTGAGACCCGCCGATCTCTGGATCTACGGACACACTCATGAGTCTGAGGACACCGTGATCGGCGTGACGCGCGTAGTGTCGAACGCAAAGGGTTACGGGCCATGGCTGCCGCAGCAGCACGCCTGGGACAACCCGCACTTCAATCCGAACTTCGTCATTGAAATCTAAGGTTGGGAAGGACGCCGCACTGCGAGCACTCGAAACGAGAGGCGGCATCGGATGCAATTCCATTGTTCCGTCAACGCGGCTCAAGAGCCCTACCCCGCGTATGGGAACGGGTTAGTACCGAATCTTCGACGGCGCCAAGCGCATCCGGTGCGTGCGCGAGAAAATGGCTTCTCATTCGTAGGAGATGAAGGATGCTGGTGATAACGGTCGATCTCATACCGGGCGGATACGAACCGATGCGGCGTACGATCGCTGCGATGCGAATAGCGAACATTTCTGACCTGACAGAGATCTCGGACTATCAGATCGTGGCGAGCGAAACGAACAATCCCATAGCCGGCACTCCACCTCGCACAGTTCGTTGCCTCGTACACGGACACGCTCGGGCGCAATCGGTATGGGCGTTGCTGGCGAAGGCTTCAGACGAGGTCGTGAAGTCTGATCCGTCGAACTCTAGTGGGGTCGGGTAAGGCGCTTGTTCTTCAGCGCCGGTGTGGTCGACCGCTTGATCGAAAGTATCGAAGCAATAGGCCGACTTTACGACCGGGAGCTGAGGACGCGTCCGCCCTGCTTACGACTGCCGAAAGACAAGAGCTCAAAATGAGTACGGATGCGCTGGAGAATAGCAATCGTCACTCGATGGGACTGGTAACCGACCACGCGCAGTGGAAGGCGGTCCTCGCCGCTCTGGAGTCCGCGGGCATTCCAGCGGCCGCGGCTACGATCCTTCAGGAGCAAAGGTGGGATCAGCAAGCGCTCCGATATTTTATGGGGCCTCACGTCGAGATCGAAATACGGGATGCCCGCACCTGGGCCATGAACGAGCCTGACCGGATCGAGCTGGAAGCGCGGCTTCGCGCGGCCGCGCCGCCAGAATGGAACGGACCTCACCTCGTCGTTGCGTGGCGCCGACCTGTGGCCGGCAAATGGGCGGCGGCCTGGCTCGACGCGATCGATAGGCTCTGGCGCGACTGGCGCCGTCGACGGATCGCAGATGACGCATTCCACGATTCTCTAGACGCGCTGTCCGAGCTTCATCGCCGGGTGTGGTACGAGGCAGAAGACCAAGGTCCGCTCCTGCCGGAGATCGCGGAGATCCTGGCCAAGGCGCGTCGTCATCTACCAGCAGCGCGGCAGTTTCCGCCGCCGCCGCCGGGCCAAGTCGATGTTGCGGAGGTGGTGGACATCTTGCGGCGTATCGCAAGCGGGTCTGCACGCCCACAGGTCGTCTCTCCACAGGATGGCTGGAAACTTTTGTACCATGGCGTCGGCGAGTTCACGGTCGATGGTTGGACGATCCAGGCGTTCAAACGCAATTTCGGGATGAAATACGTGCAGGAAGCGCGGGCGCCCGACGGGCAGACTGGCGACTACCAGTCATTCGCCGCGCGCGAAGGTAACCCTTTCAGTCTTCTCGAAGACGATGAGCAGGACGCCATCTGCGAAATCCTGGAACGACTTTAGGCTTTTTTGGGAGGTCCTGGAATGTCCGAGGTCACCTACTACGTCGCCCTGCCCTTCGTCGCCACCTGCAACGGCATCCTCCCTGGCGAGGCTGTCGAGTGCTTCAACCCGAATTCGGCAGTGATGCGCGCCAAGGCGTATTCGCACAAGCCCGGCTACGTCGGCGCGCTTGCGTTCAGCCGGACGGGTGATCCGGCGACGGGAGATTTTCGGGACGCCAAAATCATCTGCTCGTTCGGCAAGGTACCGAACGATCTGAGCAAATTGTGATGCGGCTTTTCGGCGACGCCTCGCGGCCTCCTCGCCGTACTACACCAAGGCGATCATACGCAGCCAAGCCTGCGCGCATCGAGGAACTGAGTAATGGCTCAGGACGTAACAAGCGATTCGGTATTGATGCCTTTGCCGGTCGAGCTTCTGTGTCTGTCTGGCTGGCCCCCGGCGGCACTGCTGTTCTGGGCGCGCATTGGCGAGAGCGAAGGTCTTCGCGATCAAGTTGCGGCCGATTTCTGGTCGGGCAGGAAGGAACGCAGCAAGCAGGCCTGCGAGAAGCTCGCCGACGGCTTGTTCGCGGTTGGCCGCGGCGAGGAGGCGCTCGCGGCGCTCATGCTCGCGGCCGATCCCGGTAAGCAGAAAACCTTCGAAGTTGTGTTGCCGCAATTGGCTTACGCCATTGAGCACCTATGGGACTCGCCCATCGTCAATGTATGTAAACCTCTGGCGCTTCGGCGCCTCGGCATCTGGTGGCGTGCGGCAAGGGGCGATTTCAAGGACGAACCGCGGAGCATCTTTTACATCGCCTATCTCGAGACGCGGGATCAGGACGCCTCCTCACATGAGCCGCCAGCCTCGCGGGAACAGAACAAGGGAGAGCAGCAAGATGAGCCCACGGAGCCCGGGCTTGTCGTCATGCCCAAGGACAAGGCATCCGCTCTTGATAGGCAGTCTAGCTTCAAGGACCTCCTCGATCTGAGGCTTCCGCTGGTCGTAGCGCGCGACCTTGGCAGGGTGCGCGCCACGTTGATGACCGAGTATCCGCACGCCACCACCGCAATCGATCTCGTACTGCGCAACCTGGGCAACGGTGAACCAGTACGGCTCAAACCTCTGCTTCTGACCGGGCCTGCCGGCGTTGGCAAGTCGCGCCTCGTGCGCAGGATCGGTGATCTGCTCGGGATCGGCGTCTACCGCTATGACGGGGCCAGCGCCTCTGACAACATGTTCGGCGGCAGTCCGAAAGGATGGAGTAACACCACACCATCAGCACCTGTGCGCGCTATCCATCAGATGCGCATCGCCAACCCAATTCTGATGGTCGACGAGATTGAGAAAGCTGGCACGTCATCGCACAACGGCCGACTATGGGACGCCCTTTTGCCGTTCCTCGAGAGCGAGACCGCGGCGAGGTACCGCGACGTCTCACTCGATGTCGAGCTAGACCTGTCCTTTATCTCCTATATCGCGACTGCAAACTCGATCGATGCCCTGCCCGCCCCGTTGCGGGATCGCTTCCGTATCATCAAGATCCCAGCGCCTCGGGTGAGTGATCTGCCGCTCCTTGCAGCCAACGTATTGCAGGATCTCGCGATCGAGAACGGCGACCAGGCATTCATTTGGCCACTTGCCTATGATGAGCTCGACCTAATTGCCCGGTCCTGGGAACGGTCCGGATTCAGCATCCGCAAGCTGCAGAAAATCGTTGCAGCCACCATTGAGGCGCGCAATGCCACTGCGGTGAGGCACTGAATGTCGCTTGTACAGGACCATTTCGACCGAGTGCTTAGACTGGATGTCGAGCGCTATCTCAAGGGCCAAGGACCCAGACCGGTTGAGCTTGCAAGCGCCCCTCTCCTAGAGCGGTGGTGTGTGAACCTTGTGTACGAAAGAATCGAGACAGCATCCTCGGTGTTGTTCAAGGACACCATGTCGCTCAGTGGCCATGTCGCCAAACGTCCCGGGCTAACCGACGAAGTTCTGGTTACGATGACAATACTGATATGGCTCGACCGCAATGAAAAATGGGCGAGAACCAAGCATCTTCTCTACCGACTCGGAAGCCGGTCCGACGTAGCGGGTTAGCGCCAAGTCGGACAAATGATTGGGACTTTCCACATGCCCCCAGAGGATCGTGATGCCGCGGCGAAGTTGAAGCGCGACTTCGAATCTTATCTGAAGGGCGGAGAACCGTCGTCGCCCGAACTCTCCTGCGCCCCTCTGCTCGAGTGCTGGCGCACGACTGTGTTGCGGTTCAAGCGCGAACGAGATCCTTGGCCAAGGGTCGTCGTATTGTTGGGACGCGTCACCGGGCATCCGCAGCTCTATGACACCGCGACAATTCGCACCTCGCCATTGATCTGGCTTGACCGCAACCGCAAATGGGCCCGCACGTGGAATCGGGTCTACCGGCTTGGAACGCAAACAACCGAAGAAGCCTCAACATCGACCTGATCAGTAGCAACTACCAATGAACGTCGTCAGCACGAGGTTAGTCCGACGCCCTGGCGATAGGGTGCCCTTAGTTCGGAAATTGTACGTGGCTGATGACGCGATTTCCCGACTATCGGTCATCGGTGTCCACCTTTGGCCCGCGACGATCTTCACGGCTCGGCACTTGTAGCGGAGCCAGTTCGATGGAGAATGCTCACTTTGGCACGATCTTACGTCTTAGTCGGTTTGCGACTTTTCCGTTTGAGCTCTGGCTTCTGCGCTTTCCATTGCGCCCCATTGGTGTCCGTCTGCAACCGGCGAATCCGGTTCCAAATTGATTCAACTTTGAGAATGGCCTGCTGCAATTCCAGAGGACTGAGGGGAGCTTCCTCTAGTATTGCGCCGATCGCCGAAGCCGAGATGCCAAGCCGTTGCATTATCTCTTGTACAGGTACGCCGCTCGCTCGCAACTGTAAGACCCGGCTTCTTCTTAGTGCGCGTGGAGTTGTCTCATTGTGTAGCCCGAGTTGGTTGCGTAGATCCCTGGCGGCCAACTGAATGACTCTCGCGGTCAACCGCTCGCCGCGCGATCCGACGAACAGGGCTGATCCATTTTCAATTTCGTGAGGGCAAACTTCCAAGTAGGCTACAATGTCCTCGGCGACGTCGGCCTCAATCACAATAACACGAGGACACCTCCCACTGACAATATTCAGGGTGCAATCGACGAGGCGCAAATGCTCACGATCGATTGCCAATGTCTCGGCGATGGTTAAGCCATCGACTGAAATCAATCGCAAAATCGCTCTGTTCCTCACATGCTCCCACGTCTCGTCTTCCGATTCTTCACAGCGTATCAGACTGTTGCAGTCCTCCTCTCCAGGGGTGTGCATCGATCGGGGTGCAATTCGAGGGAAGCGACTCGCCAGCAAGGCTCCGCACACAGCGTGACCATGCTGAACAAGAAATTTCGCGAACGAACGAAGCGCAGCTATTCGCAACCTGATAGTTGGATCGGGCGCGCCGTCTTCAATCATAGTTTGCTGCATTTGCTCAAGAACTAAGCGATCGACAGACGATATTGTCTGCACGTTCACCTCGAAAATGCAGTTTGATTGGATCGTCGCGATGCAACGAGAAAGCGCTGGCGCGTATGTAGAGATTGTTGAATGAGACTTATTCTGTTTCCTGAGCTGCGCGATCCAACCGCCGAAGAATGGATCAAATCCAGGCAACTCAGCAGGTCTTCCGTCTTCTAGAAAGACCACCTCACTTTTGTCAGGCGCACCATTTTCAAACGGACTTCGTGACCGCACCGCTCACTCCAGCGCCAGAAATTGAACTCGAAACGAAGTCAAATTCGCGGCTCGCGACCTGGATTAGGGACGGTACTACGCTCTTACTTTCCTCGGCGGAAAGCGGGAATAGGTCAGCTGCAGCCGGCTTCATTTATGAAGATAGCACGCGACGGTCATAAAAGGTGGCTCTATTTGCAAAGCCGCGATTGCACCAGCTCGGCCAGACGGCACCAATCCAGTCGACCACCTAGTCGAGCGAAATCCAGCTCTGCAGCCCCGCGGGCGCTTATGATTTACTCCTGCGCTTGACCTTCTTCAGGTATTGCACGATCGCCTTCTCGGCGAGCTCGTAGGCTGGCTTATCTTGCGAAAGGGCTGCAACTTTAAGCTCCCGAATTATGTCTGGCAGCAGATAAATTAGAAGCTGACTGCGTCCGTCAGCTCTTTTGCGGACACTAGAGGCATCTTCCCGGGGCTTTCGCACCAATTCTCTCCTGGACAGCTCGGGTCCCTAGATAGCCGACTATCTGTCCGCTGAATACCATTCCTGCGCCCGAGTCGAAAGACTGAAAATTGGCATCACGTCGCCCGCCCCCATGCGGCCTCAGGCCGAGCAAACTTCTCCTGTATCAACAACACGATAGCCTTAATCATAGATAGCTAGATAGCTCGCTATCTATTGACTAAACCTAACTGACTGCTTAGTGTTGCTGCGGGCCTCGAGGTATTCCGGGCCTATCTGTTGTTGGATTTGCCGAGGAAATGGAACCGATGGGGCGCAAGGAGCTGCCACCCAATGGAGTGAAATCCCATCGCGCTCGGAATCTCCCTGCGCGGACCAACTCCACGGGCGGTAGGTTCAACAGCAAACTGTTAGCCAATCAGCGTGCACTCGAAGCAGCGATCACTTCTAGCCGCTCTCCTTCATTGCACGATCTCCGCATTCAGCTCTCGCTCGACCCCTCCGTTCGGTCAATCAGCTTCATGGAATCTCTCGCGCTCGATGGCGACGAAGTTCCGGTTCGGATGATTGTGGCGGACAGGAACGATGGTCGCGTCGCCTACGACATTATCGACAAGCGACCCTACCGAGATATCGATACCCAAGGGCTGCTACTGATTGCCCTTCAAGGAAGTGGGATACGTTTGATCGAGATCGACAGTTCGATAATCGATGCCGAGCCCCGCGCAGCCAACTGCCGCCGGATCTGGCGATATCGTGACCACCCCGTTCCGGCGCCTGTGATCGAGAGTGTCGTGTCTGCTCTGGCTCGACGTCGCCGTATGGCAATTCGAACGTTGGGCGCGAAGGTTGGGTTGAGAGATCCGATGCCGACAGCCTGCGCGCTGATCTGCCGCGGATTGATCGCGACTAATGTTTCCAAGCCGCTGAATACGAACTCGGTTGTTTCCAACGCGGCCGATCGTGTCACCCCCTCCCTCGGGATACCCTTTCCCACCTAGTGAAAAGCCATTGCCATGGTCGAACTCATAAGCTGGGAGCAAGCGCTTATCCGAAGTCATCAGAAACTGTTCGTTCGCAGCTTCCATGGCGCTCCGTTCGCCCCCGGTTTTCCCAAGTGCGGGCCAGGCTGGCGCCGTATCGTAATCAAGCTCGTGGATCGGGTCTCGAACGCCGCGGCAGATTATCCCGTACGCTTCGTTCAGATCAGCGAGAAATGGGGACGGCTAGAGATTTATTGGACCGCCAAAGTAGGACTTCCTCAAGAAGTCGAACATGCGATCGACGAAGCAGTTGCACTGGCCGAGGCAGCGTCGGTGTGCACCTGCTCAAGCTGCGGCGCCGAAGGTCAGCTGTTCAGCGACTACGGTTGCCTTGTCACAGCCTGCGTTGACCATGCGCGCGGCACGCCGGTGCTCACTCCCCTAGGCTTTGCGAATGCTCACATTGTCAGAGAATATGTTGAAACGGACATACCGATTGCTCGGTGTCGGCGTTACGATCGAACGCTGGATGCTTTTGTAGACGTAGATCCCGAAGCACTACTCTGAGCCCTACCTTCGATCGGGTAAGCACAAAGATAGGGCGAATCATGATTCAAGGACCCCCCCCTGAGCACGCAACTCATCTCTTAGGTATTTTATTACCATAGCTGTTCGCGACCGCGTTTTTATGCCCCAAACCGCGGGACGTCGATGCGTGGCGCGGGAGATGCCGGCTCAGCACGTGCTGTGGTCGAGCTTAAGCCAAGAGTTCCCAACGATAGTGCATTGGGAAAAGACAAGGCTACGGTCACGGCCGATCATCGAATCCTTAAAGGATGGATTCGATCGGACAAAGCTCCTGAAATTCAGCACTCTCCTGCCGACAATCGAATCCTTGAAGGGCGCCCGCTTCGTTAAACGAATCCTTGAAAAAGCGACAGCAAATCCTTGAAATAATTTATTGTTTTTTGGAAATTACCCCCTATCCAGCCTTCCCTCCACACGCTAAACTTGACCCGACTTGGTCGGTCGGGAACACCGCGGATCGACCAAGGTCGCGCACGTTCTTAGGCGCCTCCAAAGGGCGCCGAATCCTAGCTGTGAGGATCAAGCCAATGGCAGAGGTCGTCTGGGCTGAAGGATGTTTCGCAAGGACTGCCTTGCTGATGTGCAAGGGGAACCCGCTCCACTCCACCCATCCACTTCCCCTGACACTCGGTACGCCGTTTGCTGGCAATCCAGCGTCGGGAGCTCCCCTAATTCGCAGTTCCGGTCCTTTTGCGCAACGGCGAGTGATCGCCCTAACCCAAGCTCAGGCCGCGATGACCTGAGCCAGCGAAGTCCTTAGCGGCTGCCACTAGAGAGGGCGCTGGCGTGGGCAGACGAAATCGAGACGCCGCAACCAACTGGAATGCCCCAGTCAAAACGATTGGCATCGCCACGATGGCCGACGGAGGGCCTGTTCGCGAACTGATGAAGTTGTTTTGGACCAAGAAAGGCATCAGTCCGGTCTTTGGCGATACACAAATCACTTGGGAGGGTGAGAACGAGCGCCGCACCTTATGGTTTGAGCGCCTTGTACGTCGCGCCCTATCGGCGGTTTCGCAGCCGGAGATTATTCGATTTGAAGTCGACGGACGGATCGTCGACCACGTCACGGATTTTCTGGTCGAGCGACCTAGCGGATTTGTTCGTCTCGGCGTGAAGGGCGTAACCGGATTCGCCTATGCTCCTTGGCTGGCAGATAAGTTTGGCGCGATCGCTCGCGCCTACGCGCAGAAGGGGCTCCTGTTTGAAACGGTAACAAGCGAGGATTTGTATCGTCTACCTCTCGCTGACTGCGTCGACGAAATTTGGCGAGCGAGGCGCGTCCGTGTTGATGCCAATGCGCGGAACGCAGTTCTTTCCGCGCTGGCCCACGGCCCCATGCTTCTCGGCGACGTGATCACAATCCTGGGGACCGGCGATCCGCGTCGCGCCCTCGCTCTCCACGCCGACGGAACGATCACAATTGATCTTCATTTGGGTCCGATCAACCACGGGTCGACCGTGCGTCTCGGCAGCATTGATCTTGGTTCATACACGGTCGCAGCCATGATGAACAATCTATCTCAGCGTCTGACAGACGCCGTTCCCCTACCCGGCCTGTATGAGGATTGGCCCGGAGATCCCGGAGCTAATGCCGATGACAATCCTCCATTCCCAATGAAAATCGGAGAACGGTATCAATTTTGGGATGCCGTGTTCTTTTACAAAAGGCGCGCTACTACGGGATTATTTTGCTTCGAACCGGAAGACGGCGCTACACCAATCAACCGTTCTGCTTGGCGCTTACGTACCGAATTTTCCGAACGAATCCTTGTGCGCCTCGATCGCGGAATTCGTGTGTGCCCGTCGCGTGCGCACGAAGCGGCGGCGAAGGGAATGATTAGCAATGAACGCCTTGGGAAACCTCAGGCGCATGTTTGGGACAATAGGACTTTTATTCCCCTGATCAGAGAAGAGTTTCGCCGACGCCAGTCGGAAGGGCTTCCCAAGTTGCACATAACCGGCCCGAGTGAGGAAGGTGGAAAGTCCGAGCCGCACCATCCGCCGAGAGATCTCGCCGAACTGATCGCAAACCTTGCTCAAGACGAAGGTATCCCCCTCGGAAAGCAACCGAGCTGGAAGACGGTCGCGAAAACCCTGAAGCGGGTTGCTCATCTGGACGTGATTCCGGCAAGCCAATTGGTCGACGGTCGAACGATTGCCCATCATCCAGCGCGCACCGACAAACCGGTGCAGCGGGCTGCATTGGATGTCATCGAGACCGATTTCGCGACCAGAGAATTTGAGAGCGTTTCGGGCACAGTTCTCAGGGTGAACCAAAGTATAGACGCCAAGAACGCATCGCGGTCCTCCGAAGATCAACTGCCCTACATCGGTCGCACAGCAGTTGACAATCTGATTTCGTCACTTCCGGGCATGGATCTTTGCGAAGCAACGCTCGGACGCAAAATCGCTCGCCAGACCTACGACATCGTGGGCAAGCTTCCGATTCCAAAAGAGCCCTTTACGAGGGTCGAGTTCGATTGGCACTTGATCGACCTTGAGAACACATATCCAGCTCAAGCGGAATTTCTAAGTGAGCTTGCGGGAATTCGGATTCCTCGCTTGTGGCTAATCGCCGGCATAGACACCACAACAAGTTGGCCCGCTGGCTACGCCTGGTCGGTTGGTGGCCCAAGCGAAGCAGATATCATGCGCGCGTACGCCCATATCTGCAGAGACAAACCAAGCTATAGTCACCATGGAGCGCAGGATTGGTTAGCAGGCGGCTTCCCCAAGATAATCTCGCTTGATCATGGCAAGGCAAACCTCGCCCGTGACGTTGTAAGGGCCTCAGGCAAATTCGGGATTGAGATTGAGGCTGCTGAGAAGGAAAAACCGAAGAGGCGACCGCACATTGAGCGGTTCTTCGGTGTCGTCGAAACGGACTTCTTCTCAAAACTGCCTGGAGCGATCGGCCGCAATGTCTTAGTGCGCCCGGAGAAACGAGCTACCCCAGGCGAACTGTTGGCTATAGACGAGCTCGATCGTCGGTTTATTCTCTGGGTCTGCAATCGGTATGCGAACCACGTTGCGCGGACACGCACACACTCGGCTCGCGATGCATGGCGGCATTATCAGAAGACGCATCCAGGCTGGTCGACCGATACTGCCAGTTCAGAAGAAGAGCTCGATCGCGAACTCCGCGTGAGCATTTTGGGAACGGCAACGAGGGAAGGCGTTGTATGGAAGGGTGTTCCATACAACGGACCCGCCGTTCAAAAAATCAGGTCCGATCACCACGCACATAAAAAAGGCAATCCGCAGGTAGAGATGCGGATGCGCCCCGACGATATCACCAACGTTATCATCCACGATCCCCACCCAAAGACCGGCGGATGGCGGAAGCGGCCCGAGATCGACTGTCTCTACCGAGGCTATGCTCCGGGCAAATCAATGGATGTTCACGAAATCATCCATAACGCTGCAATGAAGGCGAAAAAGAAGCGCCAGAAGCTTACGGAGCAACTATTGGCAGATACCTACGTGGAGGTTACTCGGCGCGCGGTTGAGAAGGTCATGAAGCGTAGAGCAACTACAAGGACGGTCGGTCAGGTAGCTCGACTCGGTCAGCTAATGACGTCCCACGGTGCCACGCCATTTCCGCTGCAGGACGAGCCGGTCCCCCCTCATCATGAGGCTCCACATTCCAATCTTCTGCCTGAGGCCGACTTGGCATCGGACCCAGCAGCCGCGCGCGCTCGGCTGATGGACGACTGGCCCGATACCGTTCAACCCGAAACTCAAGATTATCCTCGCAATTTTAGCCCAACCAACGATTCCAGCGTGAACGACGATGAGTACTGACGCATCCAAACCGGCGAGCAACACGATTGAAGCGCAGTTGCGCGAAACGATAACGCGCATCCACGTCGATCTGCCAGATCAATGCGCTGTGGTCAAACGCGCTCACGCACTCGTCTATCGAAGTCCGCTGCAACCCGCGCAGATGCTGGTTATGGAAGCCGAACCACTGTTAGGCAAGACTAGGGTGCTGAACCTCATCAGTGGTGATATCCGGAGCAACTATGTTTCGCCCATTGCTGGATGGACCTGTCGTACAGAATGCAGGTCACCCACCAACGCGAGCGCTTTGGGATTGCTACTGTGTCGCGCGCTGGGTACGCCAATAATCGGGCTCGGCAATGTGCCCCGGCTGGCCGAATACCTTTGCAAACGGATTGAGAGGCACGAACGCAAGCCGGCGTTGCTTGCCGTCGACAATGCCCATTTGCTAACCGAGGAGACTCTCGACGTCTTGGCGGCAATTATTGCATCTGGAGTTGCGCCAATCATCTTGTCAGGCCGGACGGGGACTTCTGCACTGGCGGGGCAGCTTCTGCACATGGTCGGACATTTTGCGGAGTTTGTAGATCTCGCTCCGCTTGCATACACTCGCGGAGCGGACTTGGGCAAAGTCCACGATTTCTTGCTAGTTATTCAGCAAGAGCTGCGTTCACTCCTAGATCAGCTCGGAATCAAGCTGATACTGGCAACAGACGATTGGGCCAAATGTTTCTGGGCAGGCTCCTGGGGTTCTCCTGGAGGAATCGTTGCGCTGGTCCGTGAGACCCTTCTTACTGTTGTTAGGGAGCGTAAGGAAAAGAGACGCAATTCCCCATATACCGTCACGCGTGACGATTTTGCCGAAACATGGCGCCTCCAGATGGCGCGGGACTCGCCGCTCAAATTCAATCCATTTAAGCGCGATGATGCGCCTACCCTCACCGAAATACAGGAAGTGCGAAAGGAAGTAGAACAAAGGCGATTTGCGAAGCCCAAGTTGCCCACGGCGCCAAAGGGCAAAGGCGCGATGATTTGGCGCTAAAAGTGTGGCGAGCTTTCTTCGCCTTTCTGCAATTTTCCCTGCTGCTCATGGGGAGTCCCTACTGAGCTGGGTGTCCAGGCTATGCGACGCAAACGACGTCTCCACTTCGGAACTCACTTCGCAGATAGTAGGAAGAGATTCGAGAGAGTTTGCCGCACTCGCCACGCGGGTTGAACATGCCATAGCCTTAGGATGTGTCACTGGATGCGGGACCGCGATCATCCGCGCGATGATGCATTCCGAAGTCGATCCCGCGATAACGACGTTCTTCGATCAGCCAATCCCATGGTCAGCACTCGAGCGCGGCAAACGCCGGATTGCTCCGGGTCAAGTAACAAAAGGCGAAGTGCCCTTCCTGCGCGCGTTGTGGTCAATACGAGTGATTAGTTGTGATCCCACGTCTGGAGAACGCTTGATCGACCGTTGTCCCTGCGGCAACCCCTTGTGGTGGCGGAGCATGCACCATCTGTTGAAGTGCAGTGCTTGCGGGCAAGACATAAGATTGGTCCCAGCGGTCCTCGGAAGCGAAAGGCAAATCGAAGTCAGCCGTTTCTGGGCGTCGATGTACTCCTTTCAGCCTCGGAAGCGCTTGGAAGCTCGTTCGGCGCTGTATTCGCCGATCAGAGATTGCGATCCAGGGCGGTTGATGCGACTAGCAGAATATCTGGGATCCATTGAGGAATTGGCACATCCCCGCGGCTTGGATAGCGGCACGTTGCTGCTTAAGGGGCTTCCTGGAAGCGTCGATCATCTTTCGTTTAGTTGGCGTTCAGCCGTGAAGCATACAATCGACCGAATCCGCGCCTCACGACTTTAATGAGCAGGGTGACGTTCCAAAGCAGCGCTTGGAGATATCAGAACTCCGGCCGGCACTTGTTGCACCGCAGCGCAAACGCTCTGGCTATCGGATCACGTTTCCGATGAATAGATTCCAATGGGGCTTTGCGGGACTCCGGTCCAACCGCGAATTTCGGCCTGCCGACTCGTATGGAACCAGAGCGGACTCGAATGCAGCGAGAAATTCCAGTTAGAATATCAAGGGTTTTCTGGCACCGAGACTCCAGCCCGGCCCGAAACTACACCTGGGGTGATGCCGCACTGGACCAGGCGTCGCTGCTGGACGCCCTCCGCGACCCGACGGCCGCATACAGCTCACGACATCGAGGCGACCACCTCCAGCATCACCTCGGTTGCGCCGCCGGCAATGGGCAGGACGCGCGCGTCACGCGCGATGCGCTCGATCGGGCTCTCGCGCATGACGCCCATGGCGCCGTGGAACTGGACGCAGGCATACGCGACCTCGTTGACGAGTTCGGCGCAGATCGCTTTCAGCATCGAGATCTCACGGATGCAATCGTCGTCCGCCGCCATGCGCCACGCGGTGGCATAGAGAAACTCGCGGTTTGCCTCGACCTTCGCGGCGAGCATCGCGAGGCGTTGACGGATCGCTTGCAAGTCCCACAGGACGCCGCCGAAGGCGCGGCGAACTTTCACATGGGCGAGGGTCATATCGATCGCCGCCTCGGCCATTCCGATCGCCATGGCGGCGAGGACAAGGCGCTCGTTCTGGAAGTTGCGCATGATGGAGTAGAAGCCCTGCCCCTCCGCGCCGAGCACGTTCTCGGCGGGCACCCGGCAACCGTCGAAGACGAGTTCCGCCGTGTCGGAGGAGCGCCAGCCCTGCTTGTCCAGCACACGGCCGACGCCGAAGCCGGGCGTGCCTTTCTCGACAAGAAACATCGTGATCCCGTTGCTTCCTGCCGAGGGATTGGTCTTGGCCGCGACGCAGTAGAGATCCGCGTGGACACCGTTCGTGATGTAGAGCTTGGTGCCGTCGAGGATGTAGGTGTCGCCCTCCCGGAGCGCGCGCGTGCGGATGGCCTTCACGTCCGAGCCGGCATCCGGTTCGGTGATGGCAACCGCGGTGATCACCTCGCCGCGGATGATGCCCGGCATCCAGCGGGCCCGCTGGGCTCTGGTCCCGTCATGAAAGACATACACGGACGCCATCTCGGCCTGGACCAGCATCGCATCGGCGACTCCCCCATACGTCGAGCGCCCAAGCTCCTCGGCGAAAACCGTCGACGCGACCGCGTCCATCTCGGCACCGCCATACCCGCTTGGGTAACGGATACCGAAGAAACCGAGTTCGCCCATGCGGCGCAGGACCGGTCGGGGAATGAACCCCTGCTCTTCCCAGCTATCCGCGCAGGGCTTGATCTCCTCCTCGACGAACCGGCGGACCTGATCCCGCAGCAGCTCATACTCCGCCGCCGTCCAAGGCAGCCCCGGTCCTCGCGCCGCTCCCAAAGCTTTGTCCATCATGTTCGTGCGCTCTGCCATCAGTCCAACGCAAATGTTTCCGTCCGGATCGGGAGCGTGCCGCCACGCTACAGTTCGATTTCCTCTCTCGGTCCCTCCGATGCAGAAGCGGCTTCGGAATGGGCCACCCAGCGCATCCCGTCGATCACTTCCGCCAGTTCGGACAGTGTCGGGCGCTCGAACAGGTTGCGAATCTGCACGTCGACGCCGAAGACCTTTCGCATCCGCGCCACCGCCCGCACCACCAGCAGCGACTCGCCGCCCAGCTCGAAGAAGTTGTCGCGACGTCCGATCGACTTGACCTTCAGCAGATCGCACCACAACCCGGCCAGCGTCTTTTCGGTCTCCGTCGCGGGAGCGGTGAATTCCTGCGCTGGCCGGATGTTTTCCGCCGTCGGCTCGGGCAGCGCGGTGCGGTCGACCTTGCCGTTGGAGGTGAGCGGCATCCGCTCAAGGCGAACATAGTGCGTCGGAATCATCGCCTCCAACAGCTCTTCGGCCAGGTGGGCGCGCAGGTCCGCAACGGCCAGAGCGTCTGGCGAAACATAGTAGGCCGCAAGTCGTGCCATGCCGCCTCCGGCCGCGGACGGCTCGATGACGGCGACCGCGCATTCCTGCACCTGCGGGTGCTTGAGGAGCCGCGCTTCGATCTCGCCGAGCTCGATACGCGCACCACCGACCTTCACCTGATGATCTGCGCGGCCGAGAAATTCGAGGCGTCCTTCCGGACTCCAGCGGGCAAGATCGCCCGTCTTGTAGAGCCGCAGCTTCGTGAACCCGTCTCGGGGATCGATCGCCGTGCGGAAACGGTCGTCGGTCAGGTCAGGCCGATTGAAATAGCCCCTCGCAAGGCCGTCGCCGGCAATGAACATCTCACCGATGATGCCGGGACCGGTCGGCTGATATGCTTCGCTGAGGACGTAGATTCCGGCATTGGCGGCCGGAACGCCGATCGGGACCGAGCCCGCTTGATCCCGGTCGATGTCGAAACGGTGAATCATGCAGCCTACCGTGCCTTCGGTTGGTCCGTATTCGTTGTAGATCTCGACCGGATGCGGGATGGCCTTCGTGATGTCGCGGGCCAGTTCGGTCTTGAAGTCCTCACCGCCCACGATGAATTTCCGCAGGCGTGTGGTTTCAAGATTGCGGTCGCGTATCATCGCCAGATGCGCCGGCGTCAGCTTCATGATGTCGACGGCATTGTCGTCGATGACCTTGAGTACGACCATACTCTGCACGCCGGGATCACCGAGATAGACCACGATGCGGCCTCCGGTGATGAGGGGCGTGAAAAGCGTCGTGACGGTCAGGTCGAAAGCGAGAGATGAGAACAGAGGCCAGGCCAGACGTTCGCCCGAACTGTAGACCTGGGCGGCCCACCAGATGTAGTTCACCAGGCTCCGGTGCGTGATCTCGACGCCTTTGGGTGTGCCGGTCGAGCCAGAGGTGAAGATGATGTAGGCGGTGCCGTCCGGCGTGGCAGCGGACGGCCGGGCAGAGTCCGGTTGACTCGCAATCGCAGCGAAGTCGGCCTCGAGCACGACAATCTCGGCAAGATCGGGCGAAATGGCGGATTCCAGGCGCGCTGCGTGATCACGACCGGCGACCGCCCGTCGGTTCCGTTGGCAATATCCGTCAGGATCGTTGCGATGCGCCCCTTCGGCGTTGCCGCGTCCACCGGCACATAGGCTGCGCCGGATTTCAGGACGCCCAGGATCGCGACGACGACCTCAATGGAGTGCTCCATGAACACCACGGCAATCCGACCCGGCCCTACGCCCATCGCGCTCAAATGCCCGGCCATCTGATTGGAGCGTCCGTCGAGCTGCTGGTACGTCAGCATGACATCGCCGAAGCGGATCGCTTCAGCGTCCGGGCTACGCGTCACCCGGTCGCGAAACAGATCGATGATCGTCCGGTCCGACGGGTAGCTTGCCGCCGTGGCGTTGTACGCGACAACCAGCGTTTGATGATCGGCACTGTTCAGAAGGGGAAGCGCTACGCCCTCCTCCACAATGGGCAGGACTTCATTCATGAACCACGCTCCATCAAGCAATCAATAATCAAATTGCATCAGTGAAATTGCGTCAGTCGCTCAGTTCCTGGGTCGCCTGGCGATAAAGCGCTGCGATCGCGGACACGTCAGGTTCTTCCAGCATGGAGTCCGCGTGACAGCCCTCGGGCCCGAAATAGAATTCGGCATGAGGCACCGCACGAAGCCATCGGCGCGGCCCCGCCCCCGATCGCAGCCAGGCCTTGTTCGGAAGGAATATGCAGACCCGCCCCGAATACGGAGCGGGAACGTACTGCCGAAACGCGGTGATCGCCGTGGATTTGAGCCGGACTCTGCTCGCCAGCACCAGATCTGTCGCGATCGGCTCCTTGCCCTTCCGAACGAAGCTCACGAGAACGCGGAGACGGCTGCCGAAATATTGCAGACGAGCGCCGAACGTCGGACGCTTCGCCATCTCGCGCTGAATTGCTTCGCGTCTGTTCCTGGCGGAGAAATAAAGCAGACGCGGCAGTTCCTGATAGGTGGTCGGGTGAAGAGGGCCAAAGAGCGCGATGCATGGGACCTCCGCTCCGCGGCGCCCAAGGATTTTCGCGAGTTCGAAAGCAGTTGGCGCGCCGGAGCAATATCCGGCGATGATGTACGGACCGCTGGGCTGATACTCGACGATCTGGCGGGCGAAATACTCGGCGATATCTTCGACGCGGTCCATCGGCTCGCTCTGCCCATCGTAGCCGGTGGGTTGCAGTGCGTAGAATGGCTGATCGCCGCCTAGATGCTTCGACAGGTCCGAGAATGTGAACGGCGCCCCGACATGCCCGGGGACGGCGTAAATCGGCGTACGTGTTCCGCCGGACTGCAGGGGAATGATTGCAGGCTGTCGCGTGGCCGCCGTGGCCATGTTCAGAAACGCGATGATCTCGCTTTTCCGGTCCTGCAACTGGTCGCGAAGCTCTGACGTGAGTGCGCCAGCCGGCGCGTTGCACCGCAGCCGGTCGCCCTCCACCCAGAGCCTGATGTCCCTGACCGCGAGGGCTGCGAGGAGCTCGGAAAACTGTATCAACTGCGCTGACATGGGGCTGGCCCGTGTTCTCGTCTGCGACCGCCATGTGCGGGAGCGAAGTGCGGCGCGTATGAGCCCCCGTGCAGTCTAATGGACTTCGATGAGCCTGCTCGTTCAATGCATAGTGACATCGCGCGAATGCCCGTTCGGGATGACCACGCTCCCGATATACCCACTTCGAGGTATGAACCTTCGGACGACCCAATCCCTTTCATTCCAGGACATGGACTGTCCCAAGCCGCACCCCAAGGCCTTGGAGATAGCTTCCATCTGCGTCCAACGCCGGAAGAAGCCCTCCAGCCGGTCTTCCGTGCCAAGGGTGGCGTAGGACCTGCCCTCGGATGCGGAAAAACAGAGCGCTGCGATCTCGTCCGCTTCGGGCACAGGGAGTACCGCCTCGATGTCCACGCCGACCTCTTGCCCGGTCGAGAGGGCCACGACTGCCACAGCGCCGGATCGGGAGAAGCTGAAGCGCAGATTGCGCGCGGGCATGCGGTGCGACAAATAGGGTTTGCCAAGCGGTCCGTATTCCAGTTCGACGTCGGACGGCGAAATTCCCAGCTTGGAAGCGAGGACCCGGCGCAACTGGCCGCGTCCAACAACAAAGCGGCGGCGGTCCCGCTCCAGTCTCAGCCGCTCGGCGCGCCGGCGTTCCTCCTCGTTCAGGCCGACATCCATGGCGCCAATGATGTCCGGCTCCGCATCGAGCGTGAATGCCAGGACCTCCAAGCCGTCATTTAAGCCGTCATTCTCGAGAACGGGCGTGATCATCCCGGGTCTCAGCTCGACGGTTTCATCGAAGGAGCTCAGACTGCGTGACGCTGTTCCCCGACTCGCACCCAATGCGCCGTCGCGATCGTCTCTGCACGCGACGGAAGCTTGGCAAAAGTCGGGCTCGGGGCGGCAGTCAGACGTCATACGTGCATTCCGATCGCGAGAGCGCGCTCACGCGCAAGCCAATTGCCTCCGACGAACAGCCGCGCCGTTCGTGCAGATTTCGTCGATTAAGCGATCGGGAAGACACGAAAGCAAGGAGCGGCGGGTGGCTATTTGGATGTATGGATGGGCTACCCCTCACGGCCATAATCCGTGTTAGCGCCCCCTGAAGCGTGGCTTGCGCCGTCCGAGGAAGGCCGCGACGCCTTCCTTGTGATCCTCGGTCAGGCTCGCCAATGCGAACTGGTCGAGATCCATGTGGCTGGCGAGATCGTCGAGCGCATGCGCCAGCCGGTTGACCGTCAGCTTGGTCATCGCGACCGAGATCGGCGGCTGCGCGGCAACCTTGGCCGCGAGCGCCATCGCGGCCTCAAAGGATTTGCCGGGATCAGCCACCTGCTCCACCAAGCCCCATTCGTAGGCTTGCTCGGCCGAGATCCGGTCGTCGGCCAGGATGACGGCCTGCTTGGTGCGCGCCGGCCCCATCAAATGCAGCATGCGCGGCACGCTCTGCCAGCTCATGTTCATGCCGAGCGCGATCTCCGGCACCCGCATGTGGGCATCGCGCGCCATGACGCGGAAATCCAGCGCGACCGCGAGCGCAACGCCGCCGCCGACGCAAAACCCCTCGATGGCGCCGATCGTGACCTGCTCCATGTCCTGCCAGGCGCGCGTCAGCCGCGGCCCGAGCTTCAGGTGCCGGCGCAGCGTGCCCATGTCCATGGTCGCGCGCGAACGCCCTTCGGCATCCTTGAGGTCGAAGCCGGCGCTGAACGATCTGGCGCCGCCGGTCAGCACCACCACCGAGGTCTCGCCGTCGTCCTCGAAGCTGCGCGCCGCGTCGGTCAGCTGCCGCAGCGCCTCCGGCGACAGCGCGTTGATACCGTCGCCGCGGTCGAACCGCACCACGGCGATGCGCCCCTCCGGCCCGAGGCCTTTCTCGATCGTCACATAGTCAACCACGCATACCTCCCAGCTCGCATTGTTGTGTACGGCTTGCCTCGACATAGCATGGCGGTTTCGCCTATTCTCTGGGCATGAGCGAACATGATCACCACCACCACGATCACGACCATTCCGAACTGTCGGAGACCGAGCTGCGCGTCCGCGCGCTGGAATCGATCCTGACCGAGAAAGGCTATGTCGAGGCTGCTGCGCTCGACGCCATCGTGCAGGCCTACGAGACCAAGATCGGCCCGCATAACGGCGCCCGAGTGGTCGCCAAGGCCTGGACCGATCCCGCCTTCAAGCAGGCGCTGCTCGAGGACGCCAGCAAGGCGGTCGGCACCCTCGGCCATGTCAGCCGGGTCGGCGACCATCTGGTCGCGATCGAGAACACGCCTGGCCGCCACAACATGGTCGTCTGCACACTCTGCTCCTGTTACCCCTGGGAAATGCTCGGGCTGCCGCCGGTCTGGTACAAGGCCTCGCCGTACCGTTCGCGCGCCGTCAAGGATCCGCGCGGCGTGCTCGCCGATTTCGGCGTCAGCCTGCCGAAGGAGACGGAAATCCGGGTCTGGGACTCCACGGCTGAGACGCGCTTCCTGGTGCTGCCGATGCGGCCCGCAGGCACCGAGGGCTGGAGCGAGGAGCAACTCGCCGAGCTCGTGACGCGCGATTCCATGATCGGCACCGGCTTCCCGAAAGCCCCGGGAGCGCCGTCATGAACGGCGTCCACGACATGGGCGGCATGGACGGCTTCGGCAAGGTCGAGCCCGAGCCGAACGAGCCGATGTTCCATCAGGAATGGGAATCGCGCGTGCTCGCCATGGTCCGCGCAATGGGCGCGGCCGGCGCGTTCAACATCGATGCCTCGCGCTTCTATCGCGAGACCCTGCCCCCGCAGGTCTATCTGTCGAGCTCCTATTACCGGAAATGGCTGCTCGGGCTCGAGGCCCTGCTGCTCGACAAGGGCTATATCTCGAAGGACGACGTCGCTGCCGGACATTCCGTCGCGCCGGCGAAAGCGCTCAAGCACGGCAAATTCTCGACCGCCGATATCGAACGCATCATGGTGCGCGGCAAGTTCGGCCGCACCGCGCCGGCTGCTGCGAAATTCAAGGCCGGCGACCGGGTGCGGGCGAAGAACGTCCATCCGGCCACGCACACCCGGCTGCCGCGCTACGTGCGTGGTCATGTCGGCGTGGTCGAGCGCGATCATGGCTGTCACGTTTTCCCCGATACCGCGGCGAACGACGCCGGCGAGCATCCGCAATGGCTGTACACCGTCGTGTTCGACGGACGCGAATTGTGGGGACCGGACTCCGATCCGACCATCAAGGTTTCGATCGACGCGTTCGAGCCGTATCTGGAGGCCATCTGATGGATGCCGGAGCCGCTGCGCGCGCGACCAGCGCCGTGTCCAGCATTCCGCGCGATCAGGACGGTCCAGTGTTCCGCGCGCCCTGGGAGGCGCAGGCGTTCGCCATGGCACTGACGCTGCATGACCGTGGCGTATTCACCTGGCCCGAATGGGCGGCTGCGCTTGCCGATCAGATCAAGCGCGCGCAGGCCGCCGGCGATCCCGACACCGGCGAGACCTACTACCAGCATTGGCTGGCGACGCTCGAGCACCTCGTCGCCGCCAAGGGCGTCACGACACACGAAACGTTGCATCGCTATCGCGACGCCTGGGATCACGCCGCCGACCGCACCCCGCACGGCCAACCGATCGTACTGACGGCGGCGGATTTCGAGTAGCGTTCGAATGCCATGCGTGTGGCTCTCTCCGTCGTCCCGGCGAAGGCCGGGACCCATACTCTGCGGCGGATATTGTGTGAACGCGACTCGTCGTTCCACCGCCTCTCAACAATGACCATTCGTGGTAATGGGTCCCGGCCTACGCCGGGACGACGGATAGGTGAGTTCGCGATTCAAGGCGCTGTCATCACCCGCGTGTGCGCATGCAGGTGATGAGTACTAGCAGTGCTTGAGCCGAGAGGCCGCAACGCACTGCGCCGCCCGGTCAACGAGCTGCTCGATTTCGGAATAATGGAAAAGTACGGCTGATTTGCCCGACGTGTCAAGGGGGCCCTGTCGGACGTCGACCGCCGACGGCTACTTTGCATGGGGTTGTTTTCGATATTTTGGCAGAGCGCCGCCTGCGACGCAGCGTTGGATGCGATCGCTGAGGGGGCCGCGCCGTCAGGCAACTCAATGATTGTCGCCACCGGCCTGCGCGACATATTCCCGCCAGCCCTTGGCGCGCAGGCTGCAGGCCGGGCATTCGCCGCAGCCATAGCCCCAATCGTGCTGCGCGCCGCGTTCGCCGAGATAGCAGGTGTGCGAGTGCTCGCGGATCAGATCGACCAGCCCTGCCCCGCCCAGCTCGTGCGCGAGCCGCCAGGTCGCGGCCTTGTCGAGCCACATCAGCGGGGTGTGCAGCTCGAAGTCCTTGGCCATGCCGAGGTTGAGCGCCGACTGCAGCGCGTTGATGGTTTCGTCGCGGCAATCCGGATAGCCGGAATAATCGGTCTCGCACATGCCGCCGATGATGTGGCGGATGCCGCGCCGGTACGCCAGCGCCGCGGCGAAGGTGAGGAACACGAGGTTGCGGCCGGGCACGAAGGTGTTCGGCAAGCCGTCCGCGCCCATTTCGATGGCGACGTCGCGGGTCAGCGCGGTGTCCGAGATATCAGACAGGGTCGGGATATCAAGCGTGTGGCTGTCGCCGAGCTTCGCCGCCCAATCGGGCCGCATCTGCTTGATCCCGGCCAGCAGCCGGTCGCGGCAATCGAGTTCGACGGCGTGGCGCTGGCCGTAGGAAAAGCCGAGCATCTCGACGCGCGCAAACCGCGACAAGGCCCAGGCCAGGCAGGTGGTGGAATCCTGGCCACCGGAAAACAGCACCAGCGCGGTGTCGGAAGTGTTCTGATCGGTCATGGAACGCGATTTAGCATCTGACGGCGCCTGTGGCCAATCGGTGGACAGCGCCGTGATTCCGGCGCGTTTTTCTGGGATCGGCTGGGCCGATTTGGCATAACGCGTCTACCCTTCACAGTCCGGTGTCCCATGACCCCTTCCCGCGACATTTCCCGCCTGATCGAGATCATGGCCGCGCTGCGCACGCCGGTGACCGGCTGCCCATGGGATCTCATTCAGAACTTCGGGACCATCGCCCCCTACACGATCGAGGAGGCCTATGAGGTCGCGGACGCGATCACGCGCGGTGACCTCGACGATCTGCGCGAGGAGCTCGGCGATCTGCTGCTGCAGGTGGTCTATCACGCCAGGATGGCGGAGGAGCAGAACGCGTTTGCGTTCGGCGATGTGGTCGAGGCGATCACGAGGAAGATGATCCGCCGTCATCCGCATGTCTTTGCCGACAAGGACGGCAACATTCAGCCCGCCGGCGTCAAGAGCGCCTGGGAGCGCATCAAGGCCGAGGAGAAGGCCGAGCGCGCGGCGCGCCGTCCGCCGGAGGACACTGCGCACAAATCCTTGCTCGCAAGCGTAAAGGCGGGCCTGCCTGCCCTGACGCGCGCGATGGAATTGCAGCGCAAGGCCTCCACCGTCGGCTTCGACTGGAACGACCCGCGCGCGGTGCTCGCCAAGATCCGCGAGGAGGCCGACGAGATCGAGGCCGCGCTCGACCGCAACGACAGGCAAGAAATCGCGGAGGAGACCGGCGACCTGATGTTCGCGCTGGTCAATCTCGCCCGCCACGTCGACGCCGATCCGGAAACCGCGCTGCGCGCGACTAACGCCAAGTTCGAGCGGAGGTTCGCGTATATCGAGAAGGCGCTGGCGGCGAAGGGGCGTTCGCTGGAGGGGGCGTCGCTCGAGGAGATGGACGCGCTGTGGAACGAGGCGAAATCTGCCGTCGTCCCTACGAAAGCAGGGACCCACACCGCGTGATCTGTCGATTGGATGACGGAACCTGTCCCGCGCAATTCCAGAACCAGGCGCCGTCGCAGCTGAACTCACACCGTGCTCAACAATGAGGGCCGGTGGTTATGGGTCCCTGCTTCCGCATTGCTTCCGCAGGGACGACGTTGAGCATGTCGACGGAGCTGCGTCAAAAAATGCAGCCCCCTCGCCTCACAACAACGTCCCGCGCAATATAACCGCGGCAACACCGAAATAGATCACGAGGCCGGTCACGTCGACCAGCGTCGCGACGAACGGCGCGGAGGCGCTGGCTGGATCGAAGCCAATGCGCTTGAGGATGAACGGCAGCATCGAGCCGCACAGCGAGCCGAAGGTGACGATGCCGACCAGCGCAGCGCCGACGGTCGCGGCCACCAGCACCCAATGCGGGCCGTAGTCGAACAGGCCGAGCGTCTGCCAGAGCGTGATCCTGATTATGCCGATCAAGCCGAGGATGGCGCCGAGCACGATGCCGGTCGGCAGTTCGCGAACCGCGACACGCCACCAGTCGCGCAGCCGCACCTCATGCAGCGCCAGCGAGCGGATCAGCAGCGAAGTCGCCTGCGAGCCGGAGTTGCCGCCGGAGCTCATGATCAGCGGGATGAACAGCGTCAGCACGATCGCCTTCTCAAGCTCGCTCTGGTACGACTGCATCGCAGTCGCGGTCAGCATTTCCGAGAGGAACAGCGCACACAGCCAGCCGGCGCGCTTCTTGATCATCTCGCCGAAACCGATCCGCAAGTATGGCTCGTCGATCGCTTCCATGCCGCCGAACTTCTGGGCGTCCTCGGTCGATTCCTCGACGATGGCGTCGATGACGTCGTCCACCGTGACGATGCCGAGGATGTGGCCGGGACCGTCGACGACCGCGACCGCAAGCAGGTCGTAGCGCGAGATCAGCCGCGCCGCCTCCATGCGGTCGGCCTCGGGCGCGATCATCAGCGGCTTTCGCGCAGGCGCCGCGGTCAGCACATTGGCGTGCGGATCGGCCGAGATCAGGCGGCGCAGCGGCACGGCCTGGATCAAGGTCTTCTTGACCGGGTCGATCACGAAAATCGAGTACACGGTCTCGCGGGTGCGCTCGACCATCCGGATGTGATGCAGGACCTCGGCGATGGTCCAATTCGAGGGCACGCTGACGAACTCTGTCGTCATGATGCTGCCGGCGCTGCGCTCGGGATAGGCCAAGAGCCCCGAGATGACGTTGCGGGTATCGGGATTGAGGCCGTTCAGCAGCGTGGTGCGCAGCGGCTCGACCAGTTCCTTGAAAATGTCGGCGGCGCGGTCGTCGGAGACGCCTGAGAGCAGCGACACCGCGGTGTCCTGCGGCAGCTCGGCCAGGATCTCGCAGGTGTTGTCGAGCCCGGGCAGGTCGAGCACCTCGATCGCCTTTTCGGCGGGCAGCGATCGCAGCAGCGCGGCGGCATCCGCCGGCTCGCGGGCGTTCAGGGCATCGACGATCTCGGGTGCCCGCACATGGGCAAGGTCCCCGTTCGGGCTGAGCGTCTCTTTGGTCATGGTTTCGGAGTCTTGCATCGATCGCCCTCGCCTTTGCGTCCTGCAGCGCAATGAACCAAGGCGGCGGAGATTTCAAACGGAAAGTGCGGCGGCGGGTCGCAGGTGTGCCGGAGCGAGGCCGCGTCACGGCGCCGTCATGTTTCGGTGGATTACGGCGCGCGGCGCAGGAGACTCACGCCACGTGCGGCACGGCGGCGAACCGGCTCACCACGATGTCGCGCTTGGTCTCGTCGACCCGCACCGTCATGTCGAAGCGCTCGCCATGGAGCTCCTTGTTCAGGACCTCGGCATTGCGATGCAGCCAGCTGATGCCGGCGCCGTCAGAGGCGTCGATCGAAAGCTGCAGCGTCATGCGCTTGGCCGCCAGGCGATCCTCGATCGCCGACAGCAGTGCGTCGATCCCTTCGCCGGATACAGCCGAAACCAGGAAGCAGGGCCGCTCCGGCGGCCGACGCGCCGCGATGTTGCGCAGATTGTCCCGCTCCTCGGGATCGAAGCGGTCGATCTTGTTCCAGACCTCGATGATGCGCTGGCCGCCGTCGGCGTCGGGATCGATGCCGAGCTGGCGCAGCACGCCCTCGACGTCGCGCTCCTGCGCCTCCGCATCCTCATGCGAGATGTCGCGGACATGCAGAATGATGTCGGCTTCCAGCACCTCCTCCAGCGTGGCGCGGAACGCGGCCACCAGCTGGGTCGGCAGATTGGAGATGAAACCGACCGTGTCCGACAGCATCGCCTTGCCGCCATGCGGCAGGTTGAGCGCGCGGAGCGTCGGGTCGAGCGTCGCGAACAGCATGTCGGCGGCCTGCACGTCGGCCCGGGTCAGGCGGTTGAACAGCGTCGATTTGCCGGCATTGGTGTAGCCGACCAGCGCCACCACGCGGTACGGCACGCGCTGGCGGCCGGCACGATGCAGCCGCCGCGTCGCCTGCACCTTCTTCAATTCGCCTTCGAGCTTGGTGATGCGCTCGGAGATCAGGCGGCGGTCGGCCTCGATCTGGGTTTCGCCGGGGCCGCCCATGAAGCCGAAGCCGCCGCGCTGGCGCTCGAGATGGGTCCAGGACCGCACCAGGCGGCTGCGCTGGTAGTTGAGATGGGCGAGCTCGACCTGCAGCGCGCCTTCCTTGGTCTTGGCGCGGCGGCCGAAGATTTCCAGGATCAGGCCGGTGCGGTCGAGCACCTTGGTGCTCCAGGCCTTCTCGAGGTTGCGCTGCTGGATCGGCGACAGCGCGCAGTCCATCACCACGAGCTCGACATGGTTGCTGGCGACGAGGCCGTTGATCTCCTCGACCTTGCCCTTACCGAGATAGGTCGCGGGCCGGATCTGGCTGATCGGCGCGACGACGGATTCCACCACGGTGAGGTCGATCGCTCCGGCAAGGCCGGCGGCCTCCTCGATCCGCGCTTCATAGTCGCGGACAGAGGACTCCGTTTGCGCGTCGCCGTCGCCACGACGCACGCGCAGATACGGGCCGATGACGATCACCCGCCCGCTGCTGCCGTTCCCCGCCGACCCGGGCCTAGACTTGGTCCGGTCGGCGCCCCCTTCACGATCGAAGGGTTCCAATCAGTTCACTCTCAAGCCGGTGCGTCCTCACCACCTTCGAACAGCTGAATCGGGGCTCCGGGCATGATGGTCGAGATCGCATGCTTGTAGACAAGCTGCGAGTGACCGTCGCGCCGCAGCAGCAAACAGAAATTGTCGAACCATGTGACAATGCCCTGCAGCTTTACTCCGTTGACCAGAAATATCGTCAGTGGCGTCTTGGTTTTACGAACGTGATTAAGGAAGGTGTCTTGTAGATTTTGTGCGCGGTCTGCCGCCATTGTTTTTGTCCCGCAAGCTTGTGCTTCTTTTTATTGAACCGGTTGCGGCTCTCTGACGGAGCCTCCCCCGGCTGCCCACCTGCCCTGAGATCCCCCTCTGGCAGGCGTAGCGGTAGGATTAGAGGCCACGCGCGGTTTTTAGGCAAGCCGGTTCGCGGTGCAGTCGGTAGGAACACGGTGGCAATTCTAAGAAAGAGCGAGGAAAGAGACGAATATTCTCGTGGAGAGTGGATAAATCCCCCGGTTGTACCGGCCTCACCCTCGCCTCGCTCGCCCGCCTACCAGGCCCTGACCCTGGTCCTGCCACCCCGGCGGGTGATCGCCGGGGCTTAACGCCAAGTCGCCCGCATTCCAGTCGCCGGCCCGGTGCGCGGGGTCAGCCGACCCCGAGCGCCTTCAGCTTGCGATGCAGCGCCGAACGCTCCATGCCGACGAACTCCGCGGTGCGCGAGATGTTGCCGGAGAAGCGGCTGATCTGGGCGATCAGATAGTCGCGCTCGAACACCTCACGCGCCTCGCGCAGCGGCAGGCCCATGATGTGCTCGCCATTGTTGGAGGTCGGCATCGCCGGCACCATGGAGCCGACGTCCTGCGGCAGCATGTCGGCGGTGATGATCGCCTCCGGGCCGCCGCCGGCCAGGATCATCACCCGCTCCACGTTGTTGCGCAGCTGACGGACGTTGCCCGGCCAGACATGGGACTGCAGCACGGCCATCGCGTCCTGTCCGATCTGACGTTTCGGCAGGCCGGTGGCCGCCGAGATCTGGTCCATGAAATAGTCGATCAGCTCGGGGATGTCCTCGCGGCGCTCCGACAGCGGCGGCACCCGGATCGGCACCACCGAGAGGCGGTGATAGAGGTCCTCGCGGAAACGCCCGCCGGCGATCTCCTCCTCGAGATTGCGCGCGGTCGAGGAAATGATGCGGACGTCGACATGCACCTTGCTGGTGCCGCCCTGGCGCTGGAAGGTCTGATCGACCAGCACGCGCAGGATCTTGTTCTGGGTCTCGCGCGGCATGTCCGCGATCTCGTCGATGAACAGCGTGCCGCCATGCGCTTCCTCGAGCGCACCGGCCTTGCGCTGCTGCTCGCCGTTCGATCCCTCGATGCCGAACAGCTCGATCTCCATGCGCTCCGGCGTGATCGCGGCCGCATTGATCACCACGAACGGCCCTTCAGCGCGACCCGACGCATGGTGCAGCGTGCGCGCGGCGAGCTCCTTGCCGGCACCCGAGGGACCTACGATCAGGATACGGCTGTTGGCCTTGGCGGCGCGGTCGATGGTCTGGCGCAGCTGGTTCATGCAGGCCGAGCGGCCGGTCAGCACGCTCGCTGCGGGCGCCAGTTGCTTGAGCTCCTTCACCTCGCGCTTCAGCCGCGAGGTCTCGAGCGCACGGGTCGCGACCAGGATCAGCCGGTCCGACTTGAACGGCTTCTCGATGAAGTCGTAGGCGCCGCGCTTGATCGCGGCGACCGCGGTCTCGATGTTGCCGTGGCCGGAGATCATCACGACCGGCAGATCGGCATTGTCCTTCTTGATCTGCTCGAGCAGTTGCAGGCCGTCGAGCTTGGAGCCCTGCAGCCAGATGTCGAGGAAGATCAGGTTCGGGCGGCGGTTCGCGATTTCGGCCAGCGCCGAATCGCTGTCGCGCGCGGTGCGCGTGGAGAACCCCTCATCGTCCAGGATACCCGCGACGAGGTCACGAATGTCAGCTTCGTCGTCGACAATCAGAATGTCACTTGCCATGGGTTACACCTGCCTTGTCAGTCGCCCGTCGCGGCTTTGATTTTTGGCTCTTGGCTTCTTGGCTCTTGCGCATTTGGCTCTTGGTTATTTGCTTCTTGGATTTTTGGTTCATTGTTGGTCGTCTGGGCCGGGCCGTTGGTCGGCTCTTCCGGCGGATTTTTTTCACTGTCGGGGTCGTTCGATTCCGGTTTCACGTCCGGCTTTTGGTCCTTGCTCTCGGGCTTGTTCTCCGGCTTGGCCGCCTGGCCGGTGACGGAAAAGCGCAGCCGCATCCAGGCACCGCGCTGGCCCTCGCGGAAATCTGATGCGTCCTTGAGCTCGATGCGGCCGCCATGGTCCTCCAGAACGCGGCCGACGATCGCAAGTCCGAGGCCGGTGCCCTTCGCCCGCGTCGTGACATAGGGCTCGAGCAGCCGCGCGCGCGCGACTTTGGGCAGGCCGATGCCGTTGTCGACGACGTCGATCAGGATGTCGTCGTTCTCGCGCTGCGCCACGACGTCGATGCGGCCCTTGCCGAGCTCCTCGGGCGGCACCTGCTCGATCGCCTCGGTCGCATTCTTGATGATATTGGTCAGCGCCTGCGAGATCAGCCGGCGGTCGAACTGCGCCGGCAGCGGCGACTGCTTGATGTCGGCCTCGATGGCGAGATCGGGATGCGCGACCTTCATCAGGAACACCGCCTGGCGCACCACGTCGGCGACGTCCTCGCCTTCCATCACGGGCTTCGGCATCCGCGCAAAGCGCGAGAACTCGTCGACCATGCGCCTGATGTCGTCGACCTGGCGCACGATGGTGTCGGTGCACTGCTCGAAGATCGACTTGTCCTTCTCTTCGGTGATGGTCTTGCCGAACTTGCGGCGGATTCGCTCGGCCGAGAGCTGGATCGGGGTCAGCGGGTTCTTGATCTCGTGCGCGATGCGGCGGGCGACGTCGCCCCAGGCCGAGGTGCGCTGCGCGGAGACCAATTCGGTGATGTCGTCGAGCGTGATGATGTAGTTGTCGCGCGACTGGCTGGTCTGCTCGCCCGAGACGCGAACCGACAGATTGCGCTCATGGCCGTCGCGCAGGATCGTGACCTGCCCCTGCACTAGGCGCTGCGTGCCCTCGCGCGCGGTCTTCATCATCTCATCGAGCTCGGGCAGCACGTCAGAGAGCGGATGGCCGAGCGTCTCGGACTCGGCGTGCCCGATCAGCTTTTCCGCCGAGCGGTTGAGTACGCCGATAGTGCCCGACGCGTCGACCCCGATGATGCCGGCAGAGGCCGACGACAGCACCGCTTCGATGAAGCGGCGGCGGCTGTCGATGGTCTCGCTGGCGTCGACCAGCTCGTTGCGCTGGGTGCGCAGCTCCTGCGTCATCTTGTTGAAGATCTCGCCGAGCAGCGCGAGGTCGCTGGCCGATTTGTGGACCGGCACCTGGACGTTGAGGTTGCCGGTCGAGACCTCGCTCGCCGCGCCCATCAGCTGGCGGATCGGCGACACCAGCCCGTTGGCGAAGTTCAGCCCGATCAGCACCGAGGCCATCAGGATGGTCAGCGCGATCACCGCGAACATCAGCGCGAACGCGACCTGGATACCGAGCCTTCGGGTCTCGAGCTGGGCATATTCGGCGGCGCTGGTCTGGGTCTGCTTGAGCTGGGCCACGACCGCCGGATCGAGCAGCCGCGCGACGTACAGGAACATGTCGTCATAGGCCCGCAGCCGGACCACGGAGGCGACGTAATTTTCCGGGAACACCGAGATCTTCGGCTCGGTCTCGTTGATGTCCTTCAGGATGTCGGGCGGCGGCGCCTCGTAGTTCAGGCGAACTCCGGTTTCGGCGCTGGCGACGATCTTGCCATCCTTGTCCATCAGCACCGCGACCGGCAGGTTGCGTGACTCGGCGCCGGCTGTCATCAGCTGCAGGAACGTCATGCGGTCCTGGTCATAGAGCGGCCGCGCATGGGCGAGGTCATTGGCCATCGCCAGCGTGTCGCCGTTGATGAGCTGGGCGTGCTCCTGCATGTAAGCGCTAGCGATCGTCAGCGAGTTCTGGATCACCTGCTTGGTGGGGCCCGAGAACAGCCGGTCGAGGCCGCGCTCGATGGTGACGTTGGCGACGATCGACACCAGCACGGCGGGCAGCACCGCGATCACCGAGAACAGGCCGACGATCTGGACGTGCAGCCGTGCCGCCGCCCGGCCCCGCCGCCTCGCCTGCACCATCTGCCAGACTTCCCGGACGATGATCCCGACCAGCAGCAGGATCGTGCCGGCGTTGATCATCAGGAAGGAGCGGACCACCTCGGAGGTCGGCTCGATCGGGGTCAGGCCGGTCAGGACCACGAAGGTCAGGAAGGCGGAGAGCAGCGCGATGGCCACGGCGAACGGCGCCAGCCAGCGGCGCAGCGGAAAGCCCCGCGCCTCTGCATGGGGCTCGGCCGGCGGCGCGTGTAACGTTGAAGCGGTTGTCTCTGCGCTGGTCATACCGGCAATTGAGCTGAGTGCGATCGCCCGCGGGAATTGCGAACTGATGCAATCATATCACAATGTTGCCGAATTGCGACATTTCCGCGGCGCAAACCGCAGTGCGGCGCCGTGTCCTCAAAACCATTTGTGACTACTCAATAACGGTGACTGCACCGCCCGGATTCGCTGGAGCTTCGGGTCTGATCAAGTCAGAACCGAAGCTCTAGCCCTTTGTTCCAGCGCGTTTTCTTTACGCGAACGGCACCCGCTTGGATCGAACACGCCCTACCCGCCGCTCCGGTAGACTTGGATATCCAGGTCGCGGATCTTCTTGCGCAGCGTATTGCGGTTCAGGCCGAGCAGATCGGCGGCCCGGATCTGGTTGCCGCGGGTTGCCGCCAGCGCGGCGGTCAACAGCGGGATCTCGATCTCCTTGAGGATCCGGTGGTAGAGGCCCGGCGGCGGCACTCCGTTCGGGAAGCCGGAGAAGTGCGAGGACAGATAGGCCTCGACCGCGCCGCCGAGATTGTCGACGCCGACGGTCGCGGTGCTGCCCGACGTGACCGCCGGCGGCGCCAGTTCGCCATCGATCACCGAGGAGGTGATGACGTCCTGCGGATAGAGCGCGGCGAGCCGCCGGGCGAGGTTTTCCAGCTCGCGGACGTTGCCCGGCCAGCGGTGCTGCTTGAGCCGCTCCAGCGCCTGGGCGTCGAGCTTCTTCGGCGGCAGACCGTCCTTCTCGGCGAGCGAGAAGAAGTGCCGGATCAGGTCGGGCAGATCCTCGATGCGCTCGCGCAGCGGCGGCAGCCGCAGCGGCACCACGTTGAGACGGAAGAACAGATCCTCGCGGAACAGGCCCTGCTGGATCAGGATGCGCAGGTCCTTGTTGGAGGCCGCGACGATGCGCACGTCGGTCTTGATCGGGGTGCGGCCGCCGACGGTGGTGTATTCGCCCTGCTGCAGCACGCGGAGCAGACGGGTCTGCGCCTCCATCGGCATATCGCCGATCTCGTCGAGGAACAGCGTGCCGCCCTCGGCCTGCTCGAAGCGGCCGGAGGCGCGGGTGTTGGCGCCGGTGAACGCACCGCGCTCGTGGCCGAACAATTCCGACTCGATCAGGTCGCGCGGGATCGCCGCCATGTTGACCGCGACGAACGGGCCGTTGCGGCGCCGGCCGTAGTCGTGCAGCGCGCGGGCAACCAGCTCCTTGCCGGTGCCGGACTCACCCGAGATCATCACGGTGAGATCGGTCTGCATCAGCCGCGCCAGCACGCGGTAGATTTCCTGCATTGCCGGCGAGCGGCCGACCAGCGGGATCGAGTCGAACTCGCCGTCATCGGCGGGACTTGAGACCCGCTCCTTCGGCTCGGCCAGGGCGCGGCCGACGATGGTGATGAGCTCCTTCAGGTCGAACGGCTTCGGCAGATATTCGTAGGCGCCGCGCTCGGAGGCGCGGATCGCGGTCATGAAAGTGTTCTGCGCGCTCATCACGATGACCGGCAGGTTCGGCCGCATCTTCTTGATCCGCGGCAACAGATCGAACGCGTTCTCGTCAGGCATCACCACGTCGGTGATGACGAGGTCGCCCTCGCCCTGGCTGACCCAGCGCCACAGCGTGGCGGCGTTGCCGGTCAGGCGCACCTCGTAGCCGGCGCGGGACAGCGCCTGGTTCAGGACGGTCCGGATGGCTGTGTCGTCGTCAGCGACAAGTATGCTACCTGCAGGCATTGGTGTTCCTCATCGTGCATCCTGAGAGGCAGGCGAGGACGTACCCGGAACGTCATCGCGGTTGCTATGGTCGTGTTGCTTGGCGGCGCTGTACATCGGCATCAGCACGCGGAACGTCGTTTTGCGCGGCTGCGACTCGCATTCGATGATGCCGCCGTGATCGCCGACGATCTTGGCGACCAGCGCGAGGCCGAGCCCGCTGCCGGTCTGCTTCGTGGTGACGAAGGGATCGAACAGGTTCGGCAGCAGGTCTTCCGGCACGCCTGAGCCATTGTCCTTGACGCAGAATTCCAGCGGCAGCGAGACCCGCGATTTCTTGCCGGGCACCGACAGCCGCACGCCCGGCCGGAACGCGTGGTGAGATGGATCTCCGCATCGGTGCCGAGATCGGCGACCGCTTCGGCCGCGTTCTTCACGAGGTTGAGGAACACCTGGATCAGCTGGTCCTGGTTGGCGAGCACCGGCGGCAGCGACGGATCGTAGTCCTCGATGAAACGGACGTTGCGGGCAAAGCCGGACTGCGCCAGCCGCTTCACGTGGTCGAGCACAGAATGGATGTTGACCGGACCGCGCGCCACCGGACGGTCGTCGCCGAACACCTCCATGCGGTCAACCAGCGTCACGATACGGTCTGCCTCGTCGCAGATCAGCCGCGTCAGCAGCCGGTCCTCGGAGGACGCCTGCTGCTCCAGCAGTTGCGCGGCGCCGCGGATGCCGGACAGCGGGTTCTTGATCTCGTGCGCGAGCATCGCGGCCAGCGCGATCACCGAGCGCGCCGCGCTGCGATGGGTGAGCTGGCGGTCCATCTTGTCGGCGATGGTGCGCTCCTGCAGCATCACCACGATATGCCCGGGCCGTTCGGTCAGCGGCGCGACGTGCAGGTCGACCTGGCGATCGCCGCCGATCCGCGGCGTGCCGAGATCGACCTTGTACTCGTTGACCGGCGAGCCGCTCGCCCGCACCTGCTCGATCAGCGCGAGCAGCGGGCTGCCGAACGGCACCAATTCCTTCAGCGACTGCCGGCGCAGGAACTGGGTCGAGATCTCGAAGAAGGATTCGGCGGCGATGTTGGCATCGACGATCCGCCCGTCGGGTGCGACCAGCAGCACCGGGTTGGGCAGCGCATTGAGGATGGCCTCACCGTCGGTCGGTACGGGCCGGCGGAATTCCATGGCTGACGTCATGCGGCAGCACTCCAGGCAAAATCGTCGTAGGCGTCCTCGAGCGCGCGATGCACGCTGGACGGCTCCTCCGAGGTCAGGATCGCCTGCCGCCAGGTCTTCAATGTTGCCGCCGGTGCGCAGCTATAGGCCGCGGCGGTCTCCAGCGCCCAGCCGAGATGCTTGCGCGCATGCTTGAGGCCGATCCGCAGGCCATAATGGCTGCAGACCTCGTCATAGAGCGCGCGAACATGCTTGAGCTGCTCGGCGAGCGACGGGGCGGCTTCGGCGACCCCGGTCTCGAGGCGGCGGCCGATCTGGCCGGGCAGCCAGGGCTGGCCCTGCGCGCCGCGACCGATCATGACGGCGTCGGCGCCCGACATCTGAAGCGCATCGACCGCCTTGTCGAATGAGGTGATGTCGCCGTTGACCACGACCGGGATCGTGACGGCGTCCTTGACCGCGCGCACCGCGTTCCAGTTCGCGTCGCCCTTGTAGAACTGGCAGCGGGTGCGGCCATGCACGGTGATCATCTGCACGCCAGCCGCCTCAGCGCGGCGCGCCAGTTCGGGCGAATTGAGCGAGCGATCGTCCCAGCCGAGCCGCATCTTCAGCGTCACCGGCACCTTGACCGCCGAGAGCGTCGCCTCGATCAGCGTGACCGCGTGGTCGAGGTCGCGCATCAGCGCCGACCCGGACTGCCCCCCGGTCACGTGGCGCGCCGGACAGCCCATGTTGATATCGATGACGTCGCGCCGGCGCCCTCGGCAATCCGTGCGCCCTCCGCCATCCAGTGGGTCTCGCAGCCGGCAAGTTGGACCACAT
Source organism: Bradyrhizobium tropiciagri (assembly GCF_001189845.1). Lineage (GTDB taxonomy): Bacteria > Pseudomonadota > Alphaproteobacteria > Rhizobiales > Xanthobacteraceae > Bradyrhizobium > Bradyrhizobium tropiciagri. The sequence goes on along the minus strand of NZ_LFLZ01000004.1, from coordinate 120,367 downwards.
GCGGCCCGATCCCGGCCGCCTCGCAACGCAGCCTCGACATCGGCTTGCCATTCACCAGATCGTCGCTGGCGGTCATCTCGGAGACCACCAGGCCGGCCCCCAAAGTGGCCGCGAGTCGCCGGAACGGCGCGTCGGTGATCCCGGACATGGGCGCGAGAAGAACCCGGTTGGCGACAGCAATATCGCCTATCTTCAACGGGTTACGAGGAGTACTTTGCACGCCGGTCACAGCCGTCTCGTCGTTCTGTCAGCAACGCCATTGCAGCTGACCTGGTCCATTCTGCGCACAATTCTTGTGCAGTCAAGGCTCATGCCTACGGTTTAGACATTCCTACCACCGACGCAAGTGCACCGCAACAAAATCTGCTTTTCCCACAGTCATCGCAAACGCTCTGTTTTTGCGCAGCGGTCATGCTAAGGGCTGTGCGCGGCGGGCGATCCCCGCCGTCCCCCTCATCCCCGATTCGTCTGTCACTGGTTCAAAATGCCGAAGCCTGAGCGTACCGCAGCCATCCTTGTCGCAGCCGGCCGTGGACTGCGCGCCGGCGCAGGCGGTCCGAAGCAATACCGGACGATCGGCGGACAGACGGTGATCTTCCGCGCCATGGAGGCGTTCTCCGGACACCCCGACGTGTTTGCGGTGCAGCCGGTGGTCAATCCTGACGATGCCGCGCTGTTCGATGAAGCGGTCGCAGGCCTGCGCCATCAATCGCCAACGTCCGGCGGCGCGACGCGGCAGGCCTCGGTCCATGCCGGCCTCGAGGCGCTCGCCGGCGACAAGCCGGACATCGTGCTGATCCACGATGCCGCGCGCCCCTTCGTCACCGCAGCCGTGATCTCGCGCGCAATCGCCGCGGCTGGCCGGACCGGTGCAGCGATCCCCGTGATTCCCGTCACCGACACGATCAAGCTCACCGGCGATACCGGCGACGTCGAGGCGACGCCGGTGCGCGCGCGCCTGCGGATCGCGCAGACGCCACAGGCGTTTCGTTTCGACGTAATATTGGAGGCGCATCGTCGCGCTGCGCGCGAGGGCCGCAGCGATTTCACCGATGATGCCGCGCTTGCTGAATGGGCGGGATTGACCGTTGCGACGTTTGAAGGCGATGCTGCCAACATGAAACTCACCACACCCGAAGACTTCGTGCGCGAGGAAGCGCGGCTCGCAAGCCAGCTCGGCGATATCAGGACCGGCACCGGCTACGACGTGCATGCCTTTGGTGACGGCGACCATGTCATGATCTGCGGCGTGCGCGTGCCGCACACCAAGGGATTCCTGGCCCATTCCGACGGCGATGTCGGACTGCATGCGCTGGTCGACGCCATCCTCGGCGCGCTGGCCGATGGCGACATCGGCTCGCACTTCCCGCCGAGCGATGCCAAGTGGAAGGGCGCGTCCTCCGACCAGTTCCTGAAATATGCCGTCGAGCGCGTCACCGCGCGCGGCGGACGGATCGCCAATCTCGAAGTGACCATGATCTGCGAGCGGCCGAAGATCGGTCCGCTGCGCGACACCATGCGGGCGAAGATCGCGGAGATCTCCGGCGTTCACATCTCGCGCGTGGCGGTCAAGGCCACCACCAGCGAGCGGCTCGGCTTCACCGGCCGCGAGGAAGGCATCGCGGCGACCGCGAGCGCGACGATCCGCCTTCCCTGGGACGACAAGAGCTGGAGTGCCTGACATGGGCGGCAGCGACGCTCGTGCCCTCTCCCGCTCGCTGCTCGACCTGTGCCGGATGCGCAAGCTGACCATCGCGACCGCCGAATCCTGCACTGGCGGCCTGGTCGCGGGCGCGCTCACCGATATCCCCGGCTCGTCCGACGTCATCGACCGCGGCTTCGTCACCTATTCGAACGAGGCCAAGCGGGTGATGCTCGGCGTCAAGGCGGCGACGCTTGAGACGTTCGGCGCGGTCAGCAAGGAGACCGCGACCGCGATGGCAATCGGCGCGCTGGAGAAGGCCGGTGTCGACCTCGCGGTCTCGATCACCGGCATCGCGGGCCCTGGCGGTGCGACCCCGGGCAAGCCGGTGGGCCTCGTGCATTTCGCCGTCGCCGCGCGCGACGGCCGCATCCTGCATCGCGAGCAGCGCTTCGGCGCGATCGGCCGCAGCACGGTGCGGCAACGCTCGGTGGTCGAGGCGCTGCGCATGTTGATGGAGCTCGCGCGCCCGCCGCAGGCTGCAAAGCCGCGCCGTGAGGCTACCAGCCGGTTGCGGCCCCGGGTTGCCCGTTCGCCGCGCAGCCACGCCGCGAAACGTCGGCGCCCGCCGCGCGGTTAGGCCCGCCCAAGTCAAGTCGCACGAGCGATGGCCGGCGATACATTCGAGTCAACTGCGACCCAGTGCCGCCCACCTCGGGTGGAACGTTGACGTCGCCTCGCCGTTTCTCCTGATCCAACTCTGCTGTTGCAACTGTTCTTCGAACAGCAAAATCCCACAACAAGGAGAAAATGATGAAGTTGGGAACTGTGGTCGTGGCCGCAATCACCGCTGGCGCCATGACGCTGTCGACTGTTATCCCCTCGCTCGCCGCACCGCTCGCGCCCGCCGCCCGCTTGCAGGACCAGCCTACCTCCGTCGAGCATGTGCAGTATCGTCACTGGCATGGCGGGCCGCGCTACGGCCATCGGGGTGGGTACGGCTATCGTGGCGGATATCACCACCACCACCACGGTGGCGGAAACGGCGCTGCGGTCATTGGCGGGCTTGCGGCCGGCGCGATCATCGGCGGCGCGATTGCGGCGAGCCAGGCGAAGGCCAACAACGACGCCTATTGCTCGCAGCGTTTCCGCTCCTACGACCCGGCTTCCGGCACCTACATCGCCTCCGGCGGCGTGCGGCGTTCCTGCCCTTAGCGGCGGCGAACGCGCATACACGTCATACGTCATGCCCGGCCTTGTGCCGGGCATTTGCGTTTCGGGAGGAAGACGGCTTCGCTAGGTCGAGATCGCCGGCCTGCCGTAGACTTGGTCGGCGCGCTTCTCGAACGCGTAGGCAAACCGCCCGAAGGCGGCATCGAACATCGAGCCCATCAGCATCGCCAGCATCCGGCTCTTGAATTCGTAGTTCAGGAAGAAGCCGACATCGCATTCGGTCTCCGACTTCGGCTCGAAGCTCCAGCGGTTCTCCAGATTGCTGAACGGGCCGCGCAGATATTCGACCAGGATCTTCAGATTGGGCCGGTCGAGCGTCACCTTGCTGGTGAAGGTTTCCCGCACCAGCTTGAAGGAGACCGTCATGTCGGCCACCACCACCTCGGTGCCGTCGTCCTTCGGCGTCCGCTGACGGATCTTGAGCGCCTGGCACAGCGGCACGAACTCCGGATAGCGCTCGACGTCGGCGACTAGGTCGAACATTTGAGGCGCGGTGTGGCGGACCCGCCGCTTGCTGGAGAATCGTGGCATCAGTGGATACTCGCACGGTTTGGCGGGAGTGCGAGGTTGTTCAGATAGTCGTCGGCCTGCCCCCGGTTGGTAAAGCAGACCAGCGATTGATCGGCACGCAATCCTGAAAAATATTCGATCAGGTTCGGCCGTTGCTGGCGGCGATAGGTCCAGACGTAGCGGAAGAATTCCAGATCGATCTTCTCCGGGCAGCCTTCCGCCATCTCCGGCCGCACCTGGCCATAGCTCGCGGCAATGCGGCCGAGGATTCCGAGCATGCAGGTCGATCGCGGCAGGTCGAACCAGATGATCGTATCGGAGAGTTCTCTGCGCAACTCACCTGCACCACTCTTGGTGTAGTTCCCATCCATGATCCAGCGCGGCTCGCGCGCCGCTGCGGTCATGCGGCGGTTGAATTCGTCCTTGTCGGACTCGACCCAACCCGGCTTCCAGAACAGCGCGTCGATCGACACGGTCGGGATGCCTGTCAGGGCGGACAGCCGCCGCGCAAAGGTCGACTTGCCGGATCCCGACGATCCCATCACCAGAACGCGCTGCATTGGTCCCGTCCAAGGTTCGGTCAAGGTTCGGTCGAGGCTCGATCAGGCTCGATCCGGCAACGGCGCAGGATGACGCCGGCTTCCCGCTCTCTATCAAAATCTAGCGGCCGCGTGCCGTGCGTGCCGCCTGCAGTTTCGCAAAATCCTCGCCGGCATGATGCGACGAGCGCGTCAGCGGACTCGCCGACACCATCAGAAAACCCTTGGTATAAGCAACGCGCTCGTATCCCGCGAATTCGTCAGGGGTCACGTAGCGCATCACGGCGTGATGCTTGCGCGTCGGTTGCAGATACTGGCCGATGGTCAGGAAATCGACCTCGGCCGAGCGCAGATCGTCCATCACCTGCAGCACCTCGTGCCGCTCCTCGCCGAGGCCGACCATGATACCCGACTTGGTGAAGATGGTCGGGTCCATCTCCTTGACCCGCTGCAGCAGCCGGATCGAATGGAAGTAACGAGCGCCGGGACGGACCGTCAGGTAGCGCGAGGGCACGGTTTCCAGATTGTGGTTGAAGACGTCGGGCTTGGCTGCGACCACGCGCTCGAGCGCGCCGTCCTTGCGCAGGAAGTCCGGCGTCAGGATCTCGATCGTGGTGGTCGGGCAGCGCGCGCGGATGGCGCGGATCACCTGCGCGAAATGCTCGGCGCCGCCATCGGCGAGATCGTCGCGATCGACCGAGGTGATGACGACGTGGGCCAGTCCCAGCTTGGACACCGCCTCGGCGACGTGTTCGGGCTCATTGGCATCGAGCGCGCCGGGCATACCGGTCTTGACGTTGCAGAACGCGCAGGCGCGTGTGCAGGTGTCGCCCATGATCATGAAGGTGGCGTGCTTCTTGTCCCAGCACTCACCGATGTTGGGGCAGCCCGCCTCCTCGCACACTGTGACGAGGCCGTTCTCCTTCACGATCCGACGCGTATCCGCATAGCCGCGCGTGTTGGGCGCGCGAACCCGGATCCAGTCCGGCTTCGGCGGCGACACGGCATCCGGCCGGTTCACCTTTTCGGGGTGACGCGGGCGGAGCTGAGTGGTGGAGATGGTGTCGACGATGGTGACCATAGGTGCCTGCAAGTCGCGAGAAACCATAGCTAATCGGTGTTGGCGCGGCTCGCAACCCGCGCAGCGACCCTAGCAGATCAGCCCAGATATTGGCAGTGTTGCAGTCCGATCCATGCCGATTCCCACCTCAAAATGGCTCAAAATCCCCGATCGACCCGTGCGACCGCGCCGCGCCTCGGCAAGGCGCTGAAACGCGCCTTCTTCGATCGAAGCGTCCATGAGGTCGCACCCGACCTGATCGGTGCGACCTTCCTGGTCGATGGCGTCGGCGGCATCATCACCGAGGTCGAGGCCTATCATCACACCGAGCCGGCGGCCCACTCGTTCAATGGCCCGACCCCGCGCAATCAGGTGATGTTCGGCCCGCCGGGGTTCTCCTATGTCTACCGTTCCTACGGCATCCACTGGTGCGTCAATTTTGTCTGCGAGGAAACCGGTTCGGCCAGCGCCGTGCTGATCCGCGCGGTCGAGCCAACCCATGGGCTCGCCGCGATGCGCCGGCGGCGCGGACTGGAAGACGAGCGCGCGCTGTGCTCGGGACCGGGCAAGCTGTGCGAGGCGATGGGCATCACCATCGCCCACAGCGAGTTGCCGCTCGACCGTCCGCCGATTGCGCTCCATGCGCGGCTGGAGACGCCCGACATCGTCACCGGAATCCGGATCGGCATCACCAAGGCCGTCGAGCTGCCGTGGCGCTACGGCCTGAAGGGATCGAAATTCCTCAGCAAGCGGTTTTGAGCGTCACAGCGTTGCTCGCTATGATGCCTTCTTCAGCCGCTCGATCGCCTCGAGGATCTTGGCGCGGCGCTCCTGCGCCGCCGCGCGCTTTTCCTTCTCTTCCTCGACGAGCTCTTCCGGCGCGTTGGCGACGAACTTCTCGTTGGAGAGTTTGGCGTCGACCCGCTTGATGTCGGCGTCGGCCTTGCCGAGTTCCTTCTCCAGCCGCGCCCGTTCGGCCGCGAGATCGATCACGCCCTTGAGCGGCAGTGCGACGACTTCACCGCGGACCAGAAGCTGCATCGCGCCTTCCGGCGCGGCGTCCGCGAACGAGATCTCCGACAATCGCGCAAGGCGCTTGATGGTGTCGTTCCAGCGCTGCGCGCGATCGCGCGTTTCGTCAGATGTCGTCACGATCACCAGCGGCGTCAGCGTCGACGGCGGGATATTCATCTCCGCCTTCACCGACCGCATCGTGGTGACGAGATCGACCACCCAGCCGATCTCGGCCTCAGCGGCGGGATCGCTGAACTCATCGGCGTCGAGCGCGGCAATGACCGGCGGAATGATCGGATCGACCACCGGACCGGCGGTCGCGATCGCCGCCAGCTGCTCGCCGGTGACGCCCGACTTGCGCGGCCAGGACGCCAGCACCAGCAGGCCGTTGCGCTTTGCCGTCACGGCCCACAGCTCCTCGGTGATGAAGGGCATGAACGGGTGCAGCAGCTTGAGGATCTCGTCGCGCGCCCAGGCGATCATGGCGCGGGTCTCGGCCTTGGCCGCGCCCTCCTCGCCCATCAGCACCGGCTTGGCGAGTTCGAGATACCAGTCGCAGAACACGTTCCAGACGAAGCGGTAGATCGCGCCGGCGGCATCGTTGAAGCGGTGATCCTCGATGGTCTCGGTCACCTCGCGGGTGACGCGCGAGGTCTCGTGCGCGATCCAGCGGTTCAAGGTTTCCCTGGCGGCCTTCGGATCGAAACCGTCCGGCTTGGCGCATTCGTTCATCTCGGCGAAGCGGCAGGCGTTCCAGAATTTGGTCGCGAAGTTGCGGTTGGTCTCGACCAGATGCGGCGACAGGCGGATGTCATGGCCCTGCGCCGCCTCGCGGGTCAGCGCGAAGCGCAGCGCGTCGGCGCCGTATTCGTCGATCACGCCGAGCGGATCGATGACGTTGCCCTTCGACTTCGACATCTTGGCGCCCTTCTCGTCGCGGACGAGGCGGTGGATGTAGACGGTCGAGAACGGCGCCTGCTTCATGAAGTGCAGGCCCATCATCATCATGCGGGCGACCCAGAAGAAGATGATGTCGAAGCCCGTCACAAGCGTGTTGGTCGGGTAGTAGCGCGCGACCTCCGGCGTGTCGTCCGGCCAGCCCAGCGTCGAGAACGGCCACAGCGCCGACGAGAACCAGGTGTCGAGCACGTCCTCATCGCGCGTGATGAAGCCCTCGCGCTTGGCGGGGTCGGTGGCCATGTCATGGCCCTGCTCCGGCGTGATGACCTCCTGCTCGACGTAATAGCCGAGCGCGTTGCCGACCGCCTCTTCCTCGGTCTCGGCGACGAACACCTTGCCGTCCGGGCCGTACCAGGCCGGGATCTGATGGCCCCACCACAGCTGGCGCGAGATGCACCAGGGCTGGATGTTCTCCATCCACTCGAAATAGGTCTTTTCCCAGTTCTTCGGCACGAACGTGGTTTCGCCCGAGCGCACCGCCGCCATCGCCGGCTGCGCCAGCGTCTTGGCGTCGACATACCACTGGTCGGTCAAATACGGCTCGATCACGACGCCGGAGCGGTCGCCATGCGGCACCATGTGGGTGTTGGGCTCGATCCGCTCGAGGAAGCCGAACTCCTCCAGCCGCGCCACGATCTTCTTGCGCGCGGCGAAGCGTTCGATCTTGTCGAACTCGGCGGCGAACTCATCGGAGCCCATCGGCAGGCCGCGCAGATAGTCCTCGTTGCCAACCAGGCTGAGGCAACCTTCCTGGTCGAGCACGCTGATCTGCGGCAGGCCGTGGCGCTTGCCGATCTCGAAGTCGTTGAAGTCGTGCGCCGGCGTCACCTTGACCGCGCCGGAGCCCTTCTCCGGATCGGAATAATCGTCGGCGACGATCGGAATCTTGCGGCCGACCAGCGGCAGGATGACGTGCTGGCCGACCAGGTCGGTATAGCGCTCGTCGTCCGGGTGCACCGCGACCGCGGTGTCGCCGAGCATCGTCTCGGGACGCGTGGTCGCGACCACGATGAACGACTTCGGATCGTCGGGGCTGAAGCTGCGGCCCTCGATCGGATAGCGCAGGTACCAGAGATGGCCCTTGACCTCGACCTGCTGTACTTCGAGATCGGAGATCGCGGTGAGCAGCTTCGGGTCCCAATTGACCAGGCGCTTGTCCTTGTAGATCAGGCCATCGCGATGCAGCTCGACGAACACCTTGACGACGGCGCGCGACAGGCCCTCGTCCATGGTGAAGCGCTCGCGCGACCAGTCGCAGGATGCGCCGAGCCGCTTGAGCTGGTTGACGATGGTGCCGCCGCTCTCGGCCTTCCACTGCCAGACCCGTTCGAGGAACTTGGCGCGGCCCATGTCGCGCCGGCCCGGCTCCTGCCGTTCCATCAGCTGGCGCTCGACCACCATCTGGGTGGCGATGCCGGCATGGTCGGTGCCGGGCTGCCACAGCACGTCGCGGCCGCGCATCCGCTCGAAGCGGCACAGGATGTCCTGCAGCGTGTTGTTGAGCGCGTGGCCCATGTGCAGCGAGCCGGTCACGTTCGGCGGCGGGATCACGATCGTGAAGGGCGCGGCGTCCTTGCGCTCAGGCCGGCCGGCCTTGAACGCACCGCTCTCCTCCCAGATCCGGGCCATGCGGTGCTCGATATCGGCGGGCTGGTAGTTTTTCTCGATCATGACAATGCGCTATGGACCATAGGGAAAGGCTAGAAAGCCGCCGGACCGCACCAAGTCAACCGGACTGGCACGTCAAAACGGCGTTTTGGGCATTTGGGGACGGAATGAGGGCTGCCAAGCCCCTGCGGGGCCGGGCTATCGACCGCGGGATACCCGTTCGATCTCGGCCTTGACGATCCGCTCGACCAGGCCCGGCAGATTGTCGTCCAGCCAGGACTTCAGCATCGGCCGCAGCATCTCCTTGACCAGATCCTCCAACGTCCGAGCATTGTTGCTCAGCACGGTGTTGGCCAGCGAGTTGAAGGCGGATTCGACCGCCCGCATCGTGGTTCCCGAGATGATCTGCTGCATCGGCGCGGTTTCGATCGCCGGCGGTTCTCGGACTGGCTCGCGAACGGATTCCTGGGCAGGCACCCGGGTGCGGGCCTCGGTGAATTCGACGTCGTCCTGCGGCTCGACTTTGCGGAACGATGGCGCGGGGGCCGGCTCCGGCAGCGCCATGTCGTCGGTGAGCTCGAACACGTCGGCTTCGGGCTGGGCTTCCGGCTGCGGCGACGGCCTGATCTCGGCCGCGGGCGTCGCCTCGTCGAGGCTGGCCAGCAGCGAATCGATGTCGTCCTGGCTGTTGCTGGAGGCCGCTGCCGGCGCGGGCGGCGTTGATTTCGGCGCCGGCGCCGCGGCCTTTGCAGCCTGAGGCGCTGCAGGCGGCGGGCTCTTCATCGCGGGTTTGGCCGCCGGTGGCGGCGCGGGCTCGGCCTTCGGCGGCGGTGGAGCAGCAGCCGCCGGCTTCTCGGCCGCACCCGGCTTTGCCTCGTCGTCGGCAATGATGCGACGGATCGACGCCAGGATCTCCTCCATCGAGGGTTCTTGGACCTTCGCAGGTTGCGTCATCTCCGACTCCACATCGAAACTATTTTACATCAAGCCCAAGAGGATTCGCCGGTTCCGATGATGCGGGCGGAGATTTTCATTGCTCTCGCCCGACTTGTCCCCAGATCACGCCCGCCCGAGGCCCTTCTGCAAGCTTCGTGTCGCCCAATGCAGCGTGATCACAGGTGGCGTCGCACCTGTCATCACGCTACGCCGGCTCGCCGCGAATCGCCTTGCTGCCCGACAAAACGGTATGTCAGGCCAATTATCGATTGCAAGCAAACGCGCCCGTTTGTGGTCCTGATTAACTCAGAACCACAAACATGGCGCGACAAGCGATGATGAAGTGAAGGTGTTTAGCGGCCGTCGGGTGTGCGAACGCCGGCCCAATTGTCACGAACCTGCTGGTAGTGCACGCTCGGATCATAGATGTTGGTCGAAAGGCCCATCACCTGCGGCGACAAGCGGCCGATATAGTTCAGCACATTGTAGGAAGCGACGACGCGGTCGTGCTGCGCTGTGACGAGCGCATTGCGCGCGTTGACGAGCGCCTGCTGCGCATTGAGCACGTCGAGCGTGGTGCGCTGGCCGGCCTTGGCTTCTTCGCGCACGCCGTTCAGCGCGATTTCCGACGCGGTCACCTGCGCCTGCGCCGATGCCACCTGCGACTTGCCGGCGACCAGCTGACCCCAGGCGGTGACGACGTTGGCACGCGCCTGATCCCTGGTCTGGTCCAGCACCAGGCGCTGCTGCGCCAGCGATTCCTTGGACTGGCGGATCAGCGAGTACTCAGCGCCGCCCTGGTAGATCGGCAGCGACAGTTGAACGCCGACCGAGGCGTTGAAGAGGCGGTACACGGTCAACTGCGTTTCGTAGCCCTGGCTGACCGATGCCTGCAGCCCAACCGTCGGCAACAGCGCGCCTTCGGCAACCTTGGTCTGCAGGAAGTTGACGTCGACGCCGTACATCGCGGCGGTGACGTTCGGATTCTGGGTCAGGCTGAGTTCGACAGCAGCCGAGAGCGACGACGGCAGGAACCGGTCGACCGGCGAGCCCGGCGCGGGATTCTGCGGCTCGACGCCGATGATGCGGCGGTAGTTCGATCGCGTCGTCGTCAGATTCGATTCCGCGGTGAGCTGCTGGGTTCTGCCGGCCGCGAGCTGGGCCTCAGACTGCGCAACGTCCGTGCGCGTCACCTCGCCGACGTTGAAGCGGTCCTGGGTCTGCTTCAGCGTCTGTTCCAGCACGCGCGTGTTGCTGCGCTGGACCTCGACGATTGCCGCGTCGCGGAGATAGTCCATATAGATCGTGGCCGCGCTCAGCAGCACCGACTGCTCGAGCACGCGCAAACCTTCGCGTGCCGACGACACCTGGCTTTCAGCCTGGCGCACCTTCGGCCCGTTCTGCGCATTGAACAGCGACTGGCTGGCGGTGATGCCAACGGTACGCTGCCGGCTCACACCCGACAAAGCCGGGCTTCCCGGCGCCAACTGCTCATCGGTGTATTGTCCGCCGGCCGTTGCGGTCAGCGAGACCTTCGGACGGTAACCCGAGAGTGCCTGCGGAACGTTTTCGTCGATCGACCGCACCTGTGCACGTTGTGCGTTCAGCTGGGGATTGTTCTGGTAGGACCGCACCAGCGCGGACTCGATAGTTTCGGCGAGCGCGGGCACGGGGCCCAGCTCCGCCAACAGAAGGGCGGCAGTCGCAGCCGCGGTGATAGCCTTCACCCCTCGCATCCCCGGTAATCCAATCATTGTAGTCGCCGTCTCCACACGCAAGTCAGTTCCGGCGGTCGCTTCAGACGAAGTGAGTCCCGCCTCACCTTAGTCCGCAGCTAAGGGCAACGGAACTACCCCGCAACGGAACATGGTGGAAACTCTTCACCTGGGGCAAACGGGCCACACTTCTGATTCGGAACGGGATTTTATCAGGTGGCGCAGCGCGGTAGCGGTCAGAAGACGAAGGCGGGACGCCGTTCCAGTCCGGGCAGCACCGGGGCGGTGGCATCGAACAGCTCGCGATGTCCGAAATCCCCGTGGGAGTGCGTCACGAGGGTGGCGCGCGGCGGCGGCGTCAGGCCGAACACCCCGACCAGCCGGCCTCCCTCCTTGAGCTGGCCAAACAGCCCGGTCGGGAGGATCTCGGTCGCACCATTGAGGACGATGACATCATATGGCGCACCCGCGGCGTCGCCGTCCGCTGAAGCTCCGGTCTTGACGGTCACATTCTGGATCCCGAGCTGGGCCAACGCTGCGGTCGCTTTCGCGGCAAGCGCCGGATCGCTCTCGGTGGCGCTGACCTGCGCGGCAAAGCGCGCCACGATCGCGGCGGCGTAGCCGGTTGCACAGCCGACGACCAGGACGCGGTCGGTGGCCTTGATCTCGGCGGCCTGCAGCATCCTGGCGAGCAGCGCCGGCGTGATCAGGCAGCGCTTGGCCGCGCCGCCCTCGGCGACATCGAGATCGAGATCGAGATAGGCAAGCGCCTGCTTGCTGGCCGGCACGAATATTTCGCGCGGCACGGTCAGCATGGCTTCGAGAATGCGATCATCGGTCACGTCGCTCGGACGCACCTGACCATCGACCATGTACTGGCGCGCGGTCGAAAAACCGGTCATTGGCGGGGACCCTGCAAGTCGCGGCATTGCCGCTGGAGAAGCTAGAACAGGGCCATCTTTTGGAACAAGCTCCGCCAAAACGCAACACGCCGTTGGTGTACGGGATGCTCCGGGGCGCGTTCTATTCGATCGTGACCGCAAGCCGGCCGATCAGGCGGGCCACTTCATCGAGATGCTCGGAATCATGCTCCTCGACGGCCCTCGCGAGCCGGCGGACACACTCATCGTCGCTGATGACGGGAGCATCATGCGGAACAAGCGTCGGCTGCGGCATCGACAGGTCGATCAGATTAATGGCCATCAAAATCACCTCTCAAGACCCGGCACGACGAAGTGTCGACAGTTATTGAGTCGATTTGACGACGTATTTGGTTCGCGTGTTGCGGACCACGTGCTTGTGATTGTCGACGGCAATGTTGCCGGGCCAGCAAAGCTGGCTCCCCGGGCTGGATTCGAACCAGCGACCATTCGATTAACAGTCGAATGCTCTACCGCTGAGCTACCGAGGAATAGGCGAACAAGTGTTCGCGAGCGGGCAGCGTATAACAAAGCCTTTCGGGCTTGCAAAGAACCAAATGGGGCTTCGGCGAAACTTTAGCCCAAGACGGTAAACCGCTGCAATGCAAGGGTTTGCCGGCGTCCCAGGGCAATGCAGGCCTGTCCCGGTTGTCCCGTTCTCGGCGCGGGGCGGCCGGGATGGACCAATGACGCGGCGTTACAGCCGCGCGCCGTGATTCCCGGCCGGGGCCCCCGCCCCCTTGATGTCATTCCGCAATGAACGAGGTGGTCTTGGTGCCGGGGTCGTAGCGCAGCCTCAGCACGTTGAGCTTGCAGAGGTTGACGTTCTTCCAGCACCGACTCGTTGTAGTTGGCCCAGTCGACCTTGATGTTCCAGACGCAGCCTTCGTGAAGCCGAGAAACTTGATGGCGTATCCGGTCTCGTTGACGACCGAGACGTTGCGGTTGTCGGCCGCGCATCGTTGTGCGGCGGCACCTCCTTGGCGATCGTGCCGGACGAGTACAGATCGTGCACAAAATGCGAAGCACCCTGCCAGAGCCTTCTGCGTTCCGATCAACGCGCGGCGATCGTGACGATGAACAGAGCGGTCGCCGCGAGCGAAGCGACGGTCCGCACGTGGTTCCAAAAGGTCCAGTCGGTCAGATAGCGCGCCCAGACCGGCGCGGCCGCCGTGCTCGCGGGATCCGTGGCCGCAAGCTGGTCGTTCAGCGGCACGTTGAAGACGGCAGTGACGACGAACATCCCGAGGATATAGAGGCCGCCGCCGCAAATCATCGCAACGGCGCCCGGCTCCTGCCATCTGAGCGCACCGAGCACGACCAGCAGGGCGCAGGACAGCGTGGTGCCGAGGAAGATCGGCATGAACAGCGAACGCACGATGTCGACGTTGATCGCGTTCATCGCCGAGATGCCAGCCGCCTGGTCGACACGGCCGAGCGCGCTCATCACGAATGTCGAGAACGCAAAATAGAGCCCGGCAAGCACGCCGCAGCCGAGCGCGGAAAACCACAGCAAGCCCGAGGTCAGGATATTGCGCATCGCTCTACCTCCGAATGCGAGAGATACTCGTGTTTGCAAAATGCGATAAACTCTCGTATTAGAGACGTCAACCCGATTTCGAAGGAGACAGAAGGTGGCGAGACGAAAGGCCGCGCCCGTGGAAGCCCCCCTGCCCGGGCTGGCGCGGCTTGCTCCGACGCAGCAGCGCAGCCGCGAACGGTTCGAGCGCATCCTCGCCTGCGCGACCGAGATCATGGCGGAGAAAGGCAGCGAGGCCTTTCGGATGAGCGACATCGTCGAACGCAGCGGCGTCGCATTCGGCTCGCTCTATCAATATTTCCCGGACAAGGCCGCGATCATCGGCACGCTGGCGGAACGGCACAACGCCGTCGGACGCGATTGTGTCAGGCGCGATCTGGCTGCCGTCACGGCCCCGCGCGACCTGCATCCGGCGCTTTGCCGGATCGTCGACAGCTACTGCGAGATGTTCATGCGCGAGCCTGTCATGCGCGACATCTGGCAGGCGACGCAGGCCGACCGCGCCCTGCAAAAGCTCGATGCCGACGACATGGCCGTGCTCGCCGGCCTGCTGTCCGACGCAATCCGGCGGGTTGCGCCCGGCGTGCCGGCCGCCACCCTCGCGACCTTCTCAGCACTGACGATGACGCTGATCGCGGCCGCAGTACGCCACGCGATCACGCTGCCGCCGAAAAAGGCGCGGCAGGTGCTGACACAATTCAAGACCATGCTGCCGGATGACCTCGCCGGGCTGGCTTGACCACGTTCGTGACCGACCTCGGGAATTTCCGCCGCGCATGGGCGGTAGGCATCGGGCGTAGAGCGGCGCTGCCCGGCTCTGGCGAACGAAGTCAGCGAGGGCCGAGAATCGATGCAACGCGCGATAGGCGACACCGCGGTCTGCTTGCCTTCACTGTCACGTCTTCCTAAAATTCCTGCGATATTTGACGGCTATGAATATTGCCGGGAATTCCGGGAAGAGTTTTTCGCAAGATGTGATTTGTCTCACACGAGGTGCGGCAGTGCCGACCTAGGTTCCCGAAGGGGTCATCAGCGATTTATTAACCAAACAGGGCGCCATCGTTCTTTTCATAAAATTCGAACGAATCGCTCAATCCGGACCGAAGACAGTTTTGCGACCATTGCGCTCTCGAACCTCGGAGAGCGCGATGAGCGAAGTCGAATTTGATCTGCTGCTGGACGCCGTGCGTACGGCCATCGCGCCTATTGCTCAGGAGGATTTCGTGGCCCAACCTTCGCCCCGCATTCAGCCGCCGCCGCGCGCTGCCAATGACAACCAGGCGCCGTGGCCGCTGATTCCGTTTCCTGAAGGTTGGTACGCCGCGAGCTAATGCGGCTTCTCATTTGTCGGCTGCAAGCCATTGATGAGATGAGTGGAGGCCACGACCAGAATTGAACTGGTGTACACGGTTTTGCAGACCGTTGCGTAACCACTCCGCCACGTGGCCCCTTGCGGCGCACTTCATATACGCCCTCTCTGCGATAGGCAACCAAGCCCAACAGCTAACGTCGGCGCCTCCGGTAGTCGCGTTTCCTGGGTTTTGGCGCCAATTCCGGCATTTTGGCCTGGACTTCGCGGAATCTCGCCAGCATCCGCTCGAAACTGTCAGTTAACGTTGCGGCGATATCGGGCCGCTTCTGCAGCCCGGCCAGCAGGATCGCGGCCGCCTCGATGGTGGACAAACCGTCGCGCCGCGGTTCCCGGCGCAACTTGCCGTACAGCGAGGGGCGTTTCGGCCCGAGAATCACCCGCTGGCACTTCAGCATCCAGGCGTTGCGCCACCACAGCGCCTTGGCCTGGCTCCAGGTGCCATCGAGCAGCACGATGCCCTCGATGTCGGACAGGATCGCGCGCTGATGCGGCTCGAGCTCGCCCTTGCGGTTGATCGCGACGATCTCGGCATCGGTCTCGAGGTCCTCGACCTTGGCCGAGCGAGATAGAGCACCGCCCAGCGCGACGGGTCGGGCACCGGGCGGCCGAGCGCCTTGGCAAGGCTCGGCCACGACAATCCGATCCGCACCACGGCGTTCTCGAAATGCTGCGCCAGCAGCCGCGCGGTACCGAGCGCCCTGTCCTGCTCCTGCGGATGGATCAGGATCAGGAGCTGAATGCGGCTTTCGATCGGTGTGACGCTGTCGCAGATGCAGAGCGGCAGCGGCTTGCCGCAACGCGCGCAATCCTCGATCTCGGCGATAACGTCGGATTTGACTTCGGTCGGTTCGGACATCGCTTCGCTATACGCCCACGACGGCGCAATTCAAACTATTCCGCCGGCGCGTGCACGCCTGACGGCTCGCGGCGCTGACGCAGCCGGTCGATCAAGAGATAGATCACCGGCGTGGTGTAGAGCGTCAGGATCTGCGACACGAACAGGCCGCCGATGATGGTGATGCCGAGCGGCCGCCGCAGCTCGGTGCCCGGGCCGGTCGCAATGACCAGCGGGATGCCGGCAAACAGCGCGGCCATCGTCGTCATCAGGATCGGGCGGAAGCGCGCCCGGCAGGCCTCGAAGATCGCGTCCCGCGACGACAGGCCCTGGTGCCGTTCGGCCTCGAGCGCGAAGTCGACCATCATGATGCCGTTCTTCTTGACGATGCCGATCAGGAGGATGATGCCGACGAAGGCGATCACGGTCAGCGGCGTGTTGGTCACCTGCAACGCCAGCAGGGCGCCGAGGCCGGCCGACGGCAGTGTCGAGATGATCGTGATCGGATGCGCGAGGCTCTCATAGAGCACGCCGAGCACGATATACATCGCGATCAGCGCGCCGAGGATCAACAGCGGCTGCCGCCCGCTCGTCTTGTTGAAGTCGCCGGCATTGCCGTCGAAGCTGCCGCGGATGCCCTCCGGCATGTGCAGCTCGTCGACCGCCTGCTGGATGTTCGTGGTCGCGACCTCCAGCGGCACGTCCGGCAACAGGTTGAACGACACCGTGGTCGAGGGGAAGCCGCCGGAATGATAGACCGCGAGCGCCGACAGTCCGCGCTCGTAGCGCACCAGCGCCGACAGCGGCACCTGCACGTCGTTGGCGCCGGCGACATAGATGCGCTCGAGGTTCGAGGGATCGCTCTGGAACTTCGGATCAATCTCGAGCACCACCACGTACTGGTTGCGCTGGGTGTAGATGTAAGAGATCTGCCGCTGCGAGAACGCGTTGTTCAGCGCGTTGTCGATATCCTGCACCCGGACGCCGAGGCTGGAGGCGATCTTGCGGTCGATCACGAGGTTGAGCTGCAGGCCGCCGGGATCGCGGTCGGAGGACACGTCGGTGATGCCCTCCACCGTCTCCATCCGCTTGGCGACGAGCGGCGCCCATTTCTGCAACAGATCGAGGTCGGTCGAGGCGAGCGTGTATTGATAGTCGGAATCGCTCTGCCGGCCGCCGGTGCGGATGTCCTGCGCGGCGAACATGAACAGGCGGATGCCCGGCACCATGAACAGGTTGCGGCGCAGCCGGTCGATCACCTGGGCGGTCGACATGCCTCCCCGCTCCTCCGGCGGCTTCAGGCTGATGAACATGGTGCCGCGGTTGGAGGTGGCGCCGCCCGGGCCGCCGCCGGAGCCGACCGACGAGCCAATGCCGGCGACCGCGGGGTCTGCCATCACGATGTCGGCGAGCCGCTGCTGCAGCTGGAGCATCGACTGGAACGAGATATCGGCCGAGGCCCGTGTCGAACCGATCACGAATCCGCTGTCGTCGGTCGGGAAATAGCCCTTCGGCGTCTTGATGTAGAGCGTCACCGTCAGGGCGACGGTGGCGAAGAACACGATCAGGGTCAGGAAGGGATAGCCGAGCACGATGCGCAGGGTCGATGCATAGAATGCCACGACCCGCGACAGCGTGCCCTCGATGGCGCGGTCGTACCAGGTCGCGTGCTCCGAGGTCGCCTCCTTGATGTAGTGGGCGCAGATCATCGGCGTGATCGTCACCGACACCAGGGTCGACACGATGATGGCAAACGTCAGGGTCAGCGAGAACTCCCGCAGCAGCCGGCCGACGATGCCGTCCATGAAGATCAGCGGCGTGAAGGCCGCGATCAGCGACAGCGAGATCGACAGCACAGTGAAGCCGATCTGCTTGGCGCCTTCGACCGCGGCCGGATATGGCGCCATGCCCTGCTCGAGATTGCGGTACATGTTCTCGATCATGACGATGGCGTCGTCGACCACGAAGCCGACCGAGATCGCGAGCGCCATCAGCGACAGATTGTCGATCGAGAAGCCGGCGAGCCACATCCCGGCGCAGGTGCCGGCCAGCGCCAGCGGCACCGAGACGCCGGCCGCGATCGTCGGCACCACCCGGCGCAGGAACACGAACACCACGACCATCACAAGCATGGCGGTCGCCAGCAGCGTGAACTGCATATCCTCGACGCTGGCGCGGATCGTTCCGGTGCGATCGACCAGGGTCGAGATCTCGACGCCGGCCGGGATCCACTTCCTCAGTTCCGGCAGCAGCCGGCGAACGTTGTCGACGGTGTCGATGACGTTGGCGTCGCCCTGCTTGGTGATCTGGATCAGCACCGCCGGCTGCTTGTTGAACCAGGCGATCGAGCGCGAGTTGCGGACGGAATCCTCGACCTCGGCGACGTCGGAGAGGCGGACGAAATTGCCGTTCGAGCTCTTGATGAGGATGTCGCGGAACTCGGCCGCGGTGCGCATCTGCTTGTTGATCGATAGCGTCTCGGCTAGCCGGTCGCCGTTGAAGATGCCGACGGGACCCAGCGGATTGGCATTGATGATCGCGAGCCGGACGTCGTCGGTCGAGATTCCGGCATTGGCCAGCGACACCGGATTGAGCGCGATGCGCACTGCCGGCTGGTCGGCGCCACTGACGGTGACCTCGCCGACCCCCGGCACCTGCGAGATGCGCTGTGCCAGCACGGTGTCGGCGACATCGTACATCGCGCTGGTCGAGATCGTCTTCGAGGTCAGCGCCAGCACGAACACGGGCGCCGCAGCCGGATTGGCCTTGCGGAACTTGGGCAGCGACGGCAGGTCGCTCGGCAGATCGGCGAGCGAAGCATTGATCGCCGCCTGCACGTCGCGCGCGGCGCGGTCGATGTCACGGCCGATCGAGAACTGCACCTGGATGCTGGTGACGCCGAGCGAGCTCGTCGAGGTGATCTGGTCGACGCCCGAGATGGTGCCGAGCTTGCGCTCCAGCGGCGCTGCAACGGTCGAAGCCATCACGGAGGGATCGGCACCGGGCCGGGACGCCGACACCCGGATGGTCGGGAAATCGACGTTCGGAACCGACGACACCGGCAGGAACTGGTAGGCGACGATCCCGACCAGGAACAGCCCGATCCCCAGCAAGGTGGTGCCCACCGGCCGGCGGATGAAGGGCTCCGAGATCGAGATCACTGCATGCCCTCGGTGGCGCCCGCGATCGGCGGGCCGCTGGGACCAGGCTCCGGCACGGCCCGCTCGATCCGCCGGTTGAGCCGGTCGAGCGCGAGATAGATCACGGGCGTGGTGTAGAGCGTCAGCAGCTGGCTCAGCAGCAGGCCGCCGATGATCGAGATACCGAGCGGGAAGCGCAGCTCGGCGCCGGTGCCGCTTTCGATCGCGAGCGGCAGCGCGCCGAACAGCGCCGCCAGGGTCGTCATCATGATCGGCCGGAACCGCAACAGGCAGGCCTGCACGATGGCGTCATAGGACGACATGCCCTGATGCCGCTCGGCCTCCAGCGCGAAGTCGATCATCATGATGGCGTTCTTCTTGACGATGCCCATCAACAGAATGATGCCGATCAGGCCGATCACCGACAGGTCCTGCCCGCACAGCATCAAGGCGAGGATAGCGCCGACGCCGGCCGAGGGCAGCGTCGAGAGAATCGTGATCGGATGGATGTAGCTCTCGTAGAGCACGCCGAGCACGATGTAGATCGTGATGATCGCGGCCAGGATCAGCCAGGGCTGCCCGGCAAGCGAGCGCGCAAACTCGGCGGCGTCGCCGGAATAGATGCCGACGATGCTGCCGGGCATCCCGATCCTGCTCTCGATCGCCTTGACGGCGACGACCGCGTCGCCCAGCGCCTCCCCGGGCGCCAGGTTGAAGCTGAGCGAGACCGACGGGAATTGCGCCTGGTGCGAGATCGCGAGCGGCGCCGTGGTGCGGACCAGCGTCGCCACCGCCGACAGCGGCACCTGCGCGCCGTTCGCGCCGGGCAGATAGAGCTTGTCGAGGATCGACGGGTCGCGCTGATACATCGGCAGCGCCTCGAGCACCACGCGGTACTGGTTGGCCTGGCCGTAGATGGTCGAGATCTGACGCTGCGCGAAGGCGTCGTTCAGCGTGTCGGTGACGCCCTGCAGATTGACGCCGAGCTGGCCGGCACGCTGTCGGTTGATGTCGAGCGCCGCGCGCAAGCCGCCATCCTGCGCCTCCGAGGAGACGTCGCGGAAGATCGGGTCGCGCCGCATCTCGGCGACCAGCTTCTGGGCCCATTGCGAGACTTCGGCGGCATCGGTCGCGGTCAGCGTGTACTGGTATTGCGAGCGGCTGGACTGGGTCGAGATCTGCACGTCCTGCACCGGCTGGAAGTAGACGGTCATGCCGGGGACCGACGATATCTTCAGCTTCAGCCGCTCGATCACGTTGACGACGCCGTCGCGCCGCTGGTCGAGCGGCTTCAGGGTCATCACCAGGCGGCCGACATTGGTGGTCGGATTGACCGAACCCGAGCCGATCACCGAGACCACGCCGACCACGTCGGGGTCGGCCTTGATGATGTCGGAGACGGCGCTCTGCCGCCGCTGCATCTCGGCGAACGAGACGTCGGGACCGGCTTCGGTCACCGCCGTGATCGAGGAGGTGTCCTGCAACGGCAGGAAGCCCTTCGGCGCCAGCACGTACATGATCAGCGTCAGCGCGATGGTCGCGAACGTCACCAGCAGCGTCGCGCGCTGGCGCTGCAGCACCCAGAGCAGCGTCCGATGGTAGAACTCCACCATGCGGTCGATGAAGCGGCTGACCGCGGCGAGGCCCGGAACCGCCATCTCCTCGTGAATGTCCTTGAGCAGCCGCGAGCACATCATCGGCGTCAGGGTCAGCGAGACGATTGCCGAGGTCACGACCGCAATTGTCAAAGTCAGCGCGAATTCGCGGAACATGCGGCCGACCAGCCCGGACATGAACAACAGCGGAATGAACACCGCGATCAGCGATACCGTCAGCGAGATCACGGTGAAGCCGATCTCGCTGGCGCCCTTGAGCGAGGCTTCCATGACAGTCTCGCCGTCTTCCATGTGGCGGACGATGTTCTCGATCATGACGATGGCGTCGTCGACCACAAAACCGGTTCCGATGGTCAGCGCCATCAGCGACAGATTGTCGAGGCTGAAGCCGGCGAAATACATGATGCCGAAGCTCGTGATCAGCGACAGCGGCAGCGCGACGCCGGCAATCAGGGTCGCGCGCAGCGACCGCAGGAACAGCAGCACCACCAAGGTCACCAGCACGACGCTCAGGATCAGCGTGAACTGCACGTCGCGGACCGAGGCGCGGATCGTCACCGTGCGGTCGGAGACGATGGTCAGCTTGACGCCGGCCGGCACCGAGCGCTGCAGCCGCGGGATTTCGCCGCGGATCTGCTTGACGACGTCGATGACGTTGGCGCCGGGCTGACGCTGGATATCGATGATGACCGCCGGTGTGCCCTGGTACCAGCCGCCGGTGCGGTCGTTCTCCAGCCCGTCCACGATCTGGGCGACATCGCCGATCGTGACCGGCGAGCCATTGCGGTAGGCGATGATGATCGGCCGGTAGGCGTCGGCCGCTGCGATCTGGTCGTTGGCGGCGATCGTGTAGGATTGCTGGGCGCCGTCGAGCGAGCCCTTCGGTCCCGACACGTTGGCGCCGGCGATCGCGCTGCGCAGGTCCTCCATCGCAATGCCATAGGCGGCAAGCCGGGCGAGGTCGGCCTGCACGCGCACTGCCGGCTTGAGGCCGCCGAGGATCGAGACCCGGCCGACGCCGGAAACCTGGCTCAGCCGTTGGCCCAGGATGGTGTCGGCGAGATCGCTCATCGCCCGCAGCGAGATCGTGTCCGAGGTCAGCGCCAGGGTCATGACCGGCGCGTCCGCCGGGTTCACCTTGGCATAGACCGGCGGGTACGGCAGCGTCTTCGGCAGGATGCCGGCCGCGGCATTGATCGCGGCCTGCACGTCCTGCGTGGCGCCGTCGATGTCGCGGTTGAGGTCGAACTGCAGCGAGATCTGGCTGACGCCGAACGAGCTCGTCGAGTTCATCGACGACAGCGACGGGATCTGCCCGAGCTGCCGCTCCAGCGGCGCCGTGATCAGCGAGGCCACCACGTCGGGGCTCGCACCGGGCAGCTGCGTCGTCACCTGTACGGTCGGAAAGTCGACCTGCGGCAGCGCCGAGACCGGCAGTGCCCAATAGCCGAGCGCACCGCCGATCATCAGGGCGATGCCGAGCAGCGAAGTGGCGATCGGCCGGCGGATGAACGGTTCGGAGACGCTCATGGTTGCGTTCTCGCTTTAACGTCGGACATTACGAGGTCGGGGAGCCGGTCATGGCTGCGCCTTCGGCGCGCCGCCCGGCTGTTCGCCCCCTGCCGCCGGCGCAGGCGCCGGTCCGGTCTGCCCCTTCTGGTCACGTTCGCTGTGCTCGGGCCGGCCGTTATGCTCGCCGCTCTTGCCCTGTCCGTCCTGCTTGCCGTCCTTGCTCTGGCCCCCGGTTTTGCCATCGGGAGTGCGGCTGCGCTTGCGCGGCGCGAGATCGGCTGCCGGTGGCCCGTCGTCCTTGCCGACGATGACCTTGGCGCCGTCGGCGAGATTGGCAAAGCCGGTCGTGACGACGCGGTCGGATGTGGTCAGCCCGCTGGCGATGACGGCCTCATGCTCGTTCTGCTGCGTGACCGTGACCGGCTTGGCGGTGACGACGTTATCGGCGCCGATCACATAGCTGAACGTGCCGGCTGGACCGCGCTGCACGGCCGAGGTCGGCACCACGATCGCCTGCGGCAGGGTCTCGACCTTGAGCCGCACATTGACGAACTGCCCGGGCCAGAGCTGGTAGCTGGCATTCGGGAGCTCGGCCTTCAGCTTCAGCGTGCCGGTGGTCGGATCGACCTGATTGTCGATGCCGGTGAGCTTGCCGGTGTCGATCACGGTGACGCCGTCATTGCCGAACACGTCGACCGCAAGCTGGCCTTTGGCGGCGGCGGCGTTGACCCGCATGATCTGCTGCTGCGGCAGGCTGAACCACACCGCGATCGGCTGCAGCTGGGTCAGGATCACGAGCCCCGTGGTGTCGGAGGCGTGAATGATGTTGCCCTGGTCGACCTGGCGCAGACCGGCGCGCCCCGCGATCGGAGCAACGATCTTGGTATAGCCGAGCGTGGTGCGCGCATTATCGATCTGGGCCTGGTCGGCCTTGATGATGGCCTGCTGCTGCGCGACCAGCGCGCGCTGCGTGTCGGCCTGCTGCTTGGAGCCCGCGTTGGTGGCAGCGAGCTGCTCATAGCGGGCAAGGTCGATCTTCTGATTGGCGAGCAGCGCTTCGTCCTTGGCCTTCGTGGCCACCGCCTGATCGTATTGCGCCTGGTAGATCGCGGGATCGATCTCGCCGAGCACCTCGTCCTTCTTGACGTCCTGGCCCTCGACGAAATTGACCTTGAGCAGCTTGCCGTCGACCTGCGAGCGCACGGTGACCGTGTTCAGCGCCTTCACCGAGCCGACCCCGTCGAGATAG
The DNA here is from genome assembly GCF_001189845.1 of Bradyrhizobium tropiciagri. Lineage (GTDB taxonomy): Bacteria > Pseudomonadota > Alphaproteobacteria > Rhizobiales > Xanthobacteraceae > Bradyrhizobium > Bradyrhizobium tropiciagri. The sequence continues at coordinate 96,966 of NZ_LFLZ01000004.1, read as the reverse complement.
ACCGGCACGTCGTGCACCTGTGGCGTGGCCGCAAGCACCGGTACCGGCAGATCGGGCCGCGCGCCCGCGCCGCGCCCGCCGCCTCCATTTGGCTTGGGCTGGAAGGCGAGCCAGCCGAGATAGCCGAGCCCGCCCAGGATCACGAGCGTGATGAGCAGCGACACCATGCGCCCGAGCACGCGCGAGAGGATGCTCCGCTTGCGCGGCACAGTGCTTTTCTCGTCGTCCCTGTCGTTTTCCTTGGAGTCGGGCTTAAAGAGCATCGACCGGTCTTTCCATCTTCGGTTCCCAGCCGCCCCCCAAGGCCTGATACAGGCTCACGATCGCCAAAAGCCGGGCCAATTGGGCCTGCGAATAGGCATCTTCCGCCTGGAACAGAGTCAGCTGCGTGTTTAACACAGTTACGATGTCGGCGGTGCCGGCCTTGAGCTGCTGCTCGGCCAGGTCGAAAGCGCGCCGCGACGACGACAGCACGTCGCGTTGCAACTGCAGCCGCCGCGTGGTCTCGCGGATCGCGACCAGCGCGTTGTCGACATCGGTGAACGATTGCACGACCGTCTTGCGATAGGTCTGCAGCAGTTCGTCCTGCTTCGCCTTCGCGTTTTCGAAATTGCCGAGGATCCGGCCGCCGTCGAAGATCGGCTGCGTCATGCTGCCGACCAGGTTGAAGAACGCCGCGTGCGGCTGGAACAGAGAGACCAGCGCCTGGCTCTGGTAGCCGCCCGTCCCGGTCAGCTGGATGCTCGGGAAGAACTGCGCCCGCGCGCTGCCGACATTGGCGGTGGCGGATGCGAGCTGTGCCTCCTGCCGGCGGATATCGGGACGCTGGGTGAGCAATTCGGACGGCAGCCCCGGCGTGACGCGCGGGATCGCAACCGAGTTGAGCGAGCCGCCGGCGACGCGCACGCTCTCCGGCGGCCGCGACACCAACACCGCGAGCGCGTTGCTGTTCTGGTCGAGCGTCTGCCGCAGCGGCGGCACCAGCGCACGCTGGTTCGCCAGCACGCTCTCCTGCTGCGCGACGTCGAGATCCGAGCCGGTGCCGGCCTTGAAGCGGTCCTTGATCGCGTTGAGGATCCGCTCGGCGCTGGCGATGTTGCGCTGCGCGGTGCGCAACCGGTCCTGGGTGGCGAGCACCGTGAAATAGGCGTTGGCGACGCTGGTGAGCGTGGTCAGCGCCACCACCTCGCGGTCGAACCGGTTGGCGACGGCGGTCTCCTCCGCCGCCTGCGCGGCGTCGCGATTCTGGCCCCAGAAGTCGAGCTGGTAGCTGGCGCTGAGCGAGGCATTGTAGTTCACCACCTCGCGTCCGCCATTGGTGAGGCCGCTGGCGCTGGAGCCGGAGGTGCGCGAGTAGGTCTCCGATCCATTGAGATTGAGGGTCGGCAGCAGCGCCGCACCGGCCTGCCGCGCCAGCGCGTCGGCCTGGCGGAAGCGCGCCACGGCAGCCGCGATGTCGAGGTTGACGGTCTGCGCCTCCTCCATCAGCTGCGTCAGCTCCTTGGAGCGGAAGCCGCGCCACCAGTCGAGCGTCGGAAGCGCGTCGCCCGATCGGCCAAGCCGCGCGGCCTTGTAGCCCTGCGGCACGTCGAGCGCCGGATCTGGGATGTCCTGGGTCAGGATGCAGCCGGCCGAGCCCGCGACCAGCCCAAGCGCGACGAGCGAGCGTCCCGCCAGCCGTCGCACGCGGACGGCGAGGCCGAACCGGCCTCCAGGCACCATCACGGATGCTTGCTGGGTCACACCCGTTCTCCGCCGGAGCCAGACTTCGCCCATGGCGCACGAGTGACGCGTTCAGCGGTGGTCTGGGTGACGTACACGGGGTAATGCTTTCAATGGAACCTGGCTGTCCCATCCTACCCTTGGGACAATAGGGCGGACAGCCCCTGTCACGAATGCGCGACGTCGCATCGCAAGCGATTCGAGGCCACCCTGATTGCGGGCTTTTCCCTATTTTTACGGCATTTGCGCGCGTTTCAGACCGGTGCCGGAAGTCTCGATTCTAACAAAGATTTCATGGGGATTTCTCGGCCCTGTTGCGCCGAATCCGCAAGATGCGCCAGCACAACGACGCCCTCGCGGCGGCTGACGCAAAACCGCCCGCAGCGGAACGATTCTGCCGGACGTCCCGACCGCCGAAAAACGTTGTTCTCCGCATGCCCGTGATGGCCACGCGCATGCGGTGATGCGTGGTGAACCCGCCATTTGCCGCAGTGCAAAAGCCCTTCCCTTTTTCGATCAGCACACTAGGTTCGCGGCAAGCAAGACACAGACCGGCAAAGAAATTCCCCGACATGGCATTCAACAAAGACGTCATTGAAGCGATCGGCAACACCCCCCTCATCAAGCTGAAGCGTGCATCAGAACTGACCGGCTGCACCATTCTCGGCAAGGCCGAATTCATGAATCCCGGCCAGTCGGTCAAGGATCGCGCCGGCAAGGGGATGATTCTGGAGGCCGAAAAGCGCGGCGATCTGAAGCCCGGCGGCCTGGTGGTCGAATCGACCGCGGGCAATACCGGCATCGGGCTTGCGGTCGTGGCGAGTGCGCGCGGCTACCGCACCCTGATCGTCATTCCGGAGACGCAGAGCCAGGAAAAGAAGGACATGCTGCGGCTATGCGGGGCCGAACTTGTCGAGGCGCCGGCGCTGCCCTACTCCAATCCGAACAATTACCAGCATCTCGGCAAGCGCCTCGCCGAGCAGCTGCGCAAGACCGAGCCGAACGGCGTCCTGTTCGCCGACCAGTGGAACAACCTCGACAATCCCAAGGCGCATTACGACTCGACCGGGCCCGAGATCTGGCAGCAGACCAACGGCAAGGTCGACGGCTTCATCTGCTCGGTCGGCACCGGCGGCACGCTCGCCGGCATCAGCCGTTATCTGAAGGAAAAGAACAAGGACATCGTCACGGCCTGCGCCGATCCGCACGGCTTTGCGATGTACGAACTGTTCAAGAACGGCCAGGTCAAATCGACGCCCGGCGACTCGATCACGGAAGGCATCGGGCTCGGCCGCAAGACGCCTGTCATCGAGACCGCGAATGTCGACGACGCGTTCCTGGTCTCCGACGAGGACGCCGTGACCATCATCTATGAGCTGCTGGAGCACGAAGGCCTGTGCCTCGGCGGCTCGACCGGCGTCAACATCGCCGGCGCGATCCAGCTTGCCAAGCAGCTCGGCCCCGGCAAGACCATCGTCACCATCCTCGCCGATTCCGGCAACCGCTATCAGTCCAAGCTGTTCAACCCGGCCTTCATGCGTTCGAAGAATCTGCCGGTCCCGGAATGGCTGGAAAAGCGCAGCAAGATCGAGCTGCCGTTCGTGTGAGTTGCGAACGTCGCTACAAGCGTCATTGCGAGGAGCGATAGCGACGAAGCAATCCATGCGCTCCACGCGGACATGTGGATTGCTTCGCTCCGCTCGCAATGACGGAAACTGTCACCGCAGAATCTGGCTCAGGAACAGCTTCGACCGCGCATGCTGCGGGTTGGCGAAGAATTCCTGCGGCGTGTTCGACTCGATGATCTGGCCGGCGTCCATGAACACGACGCGGTTGGCGACCTCGCGGGCGAAGCCCATTTCGTGGGTCACGACCAGCATGGTCATGCCTTCTCTGGCGAGGTCGACCATGGTGTCGAGCACCTCCTTGACCATTTCCGGGTCGAGCGCCGAGGTCGGCTCGTCGAACAGCATCACCTTCGGGTTCATGGTCAGCGCGCGCGCGATCGCGACGCGCTGCTGCTGACCGCCCGACATCTGGCCGGGGAACTTGTTGGCCTGATGCGGGATCTTGACCCGCTCGAGGAACTTCATCGCGGTCGCCTCGGCATCCTTCTTCGGGATGTTGCGCACCCAGATCGGGGCCAGCGTGCAATTGTCGAGCACGGTGAGATGCGGGAACAGGTTGAAGCTCTGGAACACCATGCCGACCTCGCGCCGCACCTCATCGACCCGGCGCAGGTTCGGTCCGAGCTCGATGCCGTCGACCACGATCTCGCCCTCCTGGAACTCCTCCAGCGCGTTGATGCAGCGGATCAGGGTCGACTTGCCCGAACCGGACGGACCGCAGATCACGATTCGCTCGCCCTTGCCGACCTCAAGGTTGATGTCGCGCAACACGTGGAAGTCGCCGTACCATTTGTTGAGCGTGGAAATGTTGACGATCGGGGTTGTGGACATGGTGACCTTGTTCAGTGGCGGCGATGAGCGTTGAGCCGATTTTCGACAAACAGCGAGTAGCGCGACATTCCAAAGCAGAACACGAAATAGATCATTCCGGCAAAGGCGAAGCCGGTAAAGGCTGTGGTCGGCGTCGACCAGTTCGGGTCCGAGAACGACGCCCGTAGCGAGCCCAACAGATCGAACAGCGCCACGATCGACACCAGCGAAGTATCCTTGAACAGCGAGATGAAGCTGTTGACGATACCGGGGATGACGTAGCGCAGCGCCTGCGGCAGCACGATCAGCGACGTCGTCTTCCACCAGGACAGGCCGAGCGCCGATGCGGCTTCCGCCTGCCCGCGCGCCACCGCAGCGAGCCCGCCCCTGATCACCTCCGCCATATAGGCGCCGGTAAAGATCGCGACGCCGATCAACGCACGCAGCAGGCCGTCGACGGCGAAATTGCCCGGCACGAACAGCGGCAGCATGTAGGTCGCGAAGAACAGCACCGTGATCAGCGGCACGCCGCGCCAGAATTCGATGAAGGCGATCGAGAAGATCCGGATCAGCGGGATGGTCGAGCGGCGGCCGAGCGCGAGCGCAATCCCGATCGGCATCGAGGCGACGATGCCGGTGATCGCGATCACCAGCGTCACCAGGAGGCCGCCCCACAGCCGCGTGTCGACGATCGGAAAGCCGCCGCGATCGAGCCCCATCAGCTTGATGCCCGCTGCGATCCCGGCAAACGTCAGCAGGCTGCCGATCAGTGCCCTGCCGCCGCTGCGCAGGCCGCCGCCGAGCACAAACAGCACGGCGGAGACGATCACGGCAGTCAGGAGAAAATCGCCCCAGACCGGCACCGACGAGAGCTGCAACTGATCGCGCAGCCAGGTCAGCGGAAAGATCAGCCAATGGATTAGCAAGCCGACGAGGACCAGCAGCTTGCCCAGCACCCACGGCAGCGGGCCGATCGCCGAACTCTTGCTGAGGTTGACCAGCAGGTCGCCGGCGCCGCCAATGCTCTGCTCGAACAGCTGCAACAGGCCGGCAGTCCAGCTCACGCCGAAGCCCGCGATGCCGCCGCCATGCAGCAGGAAAAACGCCACCACAGGAAACGCGAAGAAGAACAGCCCGGAGTTCAGTGCCTTCGCCGGCAGGCGCGGCATCAGCAGCGGCAGCAACAGCGCCGCGCCGAGCCCATAAGTGAGATTGACGCGCCAGCGCTGGGCTTCCGGATAGAAGCCGTAGATCAACTGCGTCAGCTTGGCCTGAATATAGGGCCAGCAGGCGCCGACCTCGTGCCCCGCCTTGTCTGCGAGGCAGGCGGTGCGATCCTTGCCGGTCCAGATCGCGTCGACCAGAAGGAACTTGATGGCCGGGATCACGATGTACCAGGCCAACAAGAGCCCGAGGATCGTGAGCAGGATGTTGCCCGGCGAATTCAACAACCGCATGCGCACGAAGCCGATGAGGCCGGTGGTCTTTGCCGGCGCCGCGCGCTCGGCGACCAGGTCCTGCCGGACAAAGGACGGGGCGGAGAGATCCGTCATGCCGCCATGCTCCGGTTGATGCGCCAGCCATAGACGCTCATCAGCGCGCTCGTCGTCAGCGAGAGCAGCAGGTAGACGCCCATCGTCATGGCGATGATCTCGATCGCCTGCCCGGTCTGGCTCACCGCGGTGCCGGCGAATACCGAGACCAGATCCGGATAGCCAATGGCCACCGCCAGCGACGAATTCTTGGTGAGATTGAGGTACTGGCTGGTCAGCGGCGGCACGATGACGCGCATTGCCTGCGGCACCACGATCAGCCGCAGCGTCGCGGCGCGGCTGAGGCCGAGCGACGAGCCCGCCTCCATCTGTCCCTTGTGCACCGACATGACGCCGGCGCGGACGATCTCGGCGATGAAGGCCCCCGTGTAGGTCGACAACGCGACCGTCAGCGCCACGAATTCGGGGATGATCCGCGCGCCGCCAGCGAAGTTGAAACCCTTCAGCTGCGGCAGCTCGAACTTCAACGGGCCGCCGAAGACCAGCATCGAGACCAGCGGCAGACCGACGAGACAACCCAGCACGTAGGGCCAGATCCGGATCATCTGTCCGCGCTGGAACAGGGCACGCCGCGCGTAGCCCCGCAATCCCAGCGCCAAGACGGTGCCGACCGCGAGCGCGGCGATGAACGGATAGAGCCCCGGCTCGGTGACCGGCTGCGGCACGACCAGGCCGCGATTGTTGAGGAAGAACGTATTGAAGATCGAAATGCTCTGCCGCGGCGCCGGCAGCGCCGCGAGCACCGCGAGATACCAGAACAGGATCTGGAACAGGAGCGGCAAATTCCTGACGATCTCGACATAGAGGCCGCCGATCCGCGCCAGCAGCAAATTGGGCGACAACCGACACAGCGCCACGATGAAGCCGATCACGGTGGCAAACACGATGCCGATCACCGAAACCAGGATCGTATTCAACAGGCCGACAAAGAACACCCGCCAGTAGGTGTCGGAATTGTTGTAGGCGATCAGGCTCTGATTGACGTCAAAGCCTGCGTTGTAGTTGAGAAAGCCGAAGCCCGACGCAATGTGCTGGGTCTCCAGGTTCATGCGCGCATTCGCCACGATCTCATAGGCGATCCAGGCCAGGATCGCGGCGAAGGCAATCTGGGCGGCCAACCCGTTCCAGCCGGCCTTGCCGCCAAGCGCACGCTTCAGCCTGAGGGCAAATTGCAACGGTGGTTTGCGGGGCGCGATGCTCATCGCGGCAGCCGTTGGCCGGGATCGATCAGCGGATCGGCGGCGCGTATTGGATACCGCCCTTGTTCCAGAGGTTGTTGACGCCACGGGCGATGCCGAGCGGCGAGCCGGTGCCGACATTGCGCTCGAAGGTCTCGCCGTAGTTGCCGACCGCCTTCACGATCCGCACCACCCAGTCCTTGGTGAGGCCGAGCTGTTCGCCCAGATTGCCGTCGGTGCCGAGCACCCGCTTCATCTCCGGTTTGTCGGATTTGAGCATCGTGTCGACGTTCTTCTGGGTGATGCCGAGCTCCTCGGCATTGATCATCGCAAACAGCGTCCACTTCACGATATCGAACCACTGGTCGTCGCCGTGGCGCACCATCGGCCCCAGTGGCTCCTTGGAAATGATTTCCGGGAGCACGATGTGATCGGCGGGGTTCGCAAGCTTCAGACGGCTGGCATAGAGTCCGGAGGCGTCGTCGGTGAAGACGTCGCAGCGTCCGGATTCATAGGCCTTGACCGCTTCGTCGATGCTGCCGAACGCGATCACTTCATACTTCATGTTGTTACCCTTGAAGAAGTCGGCGAGGTTCTGCTCCGTGGTGGTTCCGGTCTGCACGCAAACCGAAGCGCTGTTCAGTTCGAGCGCCGAATTGACCTTGAGCGACTTCTTCACCATGAAGCCCTGCCCGTCATAATAGGTCACGCCGGTGAAATTGGCGCCGAGCGAGGTGTCACGCGACACCGTCCAGGTGGTATTGCGCGACAGCACGTCGATCTCGCCGGACTGCAACGCGGTGAAGCGATCCTTGGCCGACAGCGGCACGAACTTGACCTTGGTCGGGTCGTCGAGCACCACGGCGGCGATGGCCCGGCACACGTCGACGTCGATCCCGGTCCAGTTCCCCTTGTCGTCGGGTGCCGAAAAACCGGGCAGGCCCTGGCTGACGCCGCAGGACAGCTGGCCCCGATCCTTGACCGTCTTGAGGGTTTGCGCCGAGGCGCCTGGACCGACAGGGCGGCGGCAGCGGCAAGTATGACAGCCAGGGATACGCGTTTCATGGGCGGGCCTTTCAGGGTCGTCCGTCGGACGTTTGCTTTGTGATCGCCTCGCGTTCACGGGCCATCCCAATGATCCCCTGCAGCAAATAGTGCTGATCGAACCGGCAGTTTGGCGTGCAAACCGGTCAGGCAACGGATCGTAGGTCGCGGCAGGCCCCTCAACGTGCGGCGACGGGTAGTTGCGCCGCATCATATAGCGACTGGCGAGCCGGGTCAAGGGGTTGACGCATGTCTTCTACCTCTTGTTAGTAGCAACTCCCGGCGTGGCCCCGTCTTCCGGCGCGGTACGGCTGCGGCAAAAAGTCTAAAGTCTAACGGCAGCGAACCATGACCTCCTCCGACGGCTCCACGCCCTCCCGCCCGCAAGACGCCGCGACCCGCCTGGTCACGGCCGGCCGCGACACCAAGGCCCAGAAGGGCTTCGTCAATCCGCCGGTGTTTCACGGCTCGACCGTGCTCTATCCGACCGCCGAGGCGCTGCACGCCCATCGCGCCGAATTTACCTATGGCCGCCACGGCAGCCCGACCACGCGGGCGCTGCAGGACGTGCTGATGGCGCTGGAAGGCCCGCAATGCGCCGGCGTCGGCCTCGCCCCGTCGGGACTGGCCGCGATCAGCACCACGCTGCTCGCCGTGCTGAAGGCCGGCGACCACCTGCTGGTCTGCGACAACGCCTATCGGCCAACCCGCAATTTCTGCGACAACGTGCTGAAGCGCTACGGCATCGAGACCAGCTATTTCGATCCGCTGATCGGCGCCGGCATCGAGACGCTGTTCAAGCCGAATACAAGCGCGGTGCTGCTCGAAGCGCCCGGTTCGCAATCCTTCGAGATGCCGGATGTCCGCGCGATATCGGCGGTGGCGCATGCCCGCGGCGCCCTCGTGATCGACGACAACACCTGGGCGACCGCGCTCTATCACCGCTCGCTCGAACAGGGCGTCGACATCAGCATGCAGGCCGGCACAAAGTATATCGGCGGCCACTCCGACATCATGTTCGGCACCATCGCGGCCAATGCGAAGGCCTGGCCGCTGGTTCAGGAGGCGATCCGCCTGCTCGGCGTCTGTGCCGGTCCCGACGACGTCTATCTCGCGCTGCGCGGGGTCCGCACGCTGTCGGTGCGGCTTGCGCAGCACCATCGCTCCGGGCTCGAGATCGCGCGCTGGCTTGGCGCGCGGCCCGAGGTCGATCGGGTGCTGCACCCTGCCCTCGAGACCGATCCGGGGCACGCGATCTGGAAACGCGACTTCACCGGCGCCTCCGGACTGTTCAGCATCGTGCTGAAGCCGGTGCCACAGGCCGCAGTCGATGCGATGCTCGACGCGCTCCAGCTGTTCGGCATGGGCTTTTCCTGGGGCGGCTTCGAGAGCCTCGCCATCCCGTTCGACTGCAGCGACTATCGCACCGCGACCAAATGGGCGCCGGGCGGGCCGACGCTGCGGCTGCATATCGGGCTCGAAAATCTCGACGACCTCAAGGCCGATCTCGATCGTGGATTTGCTGCGTTGAAGGCCGCGCTCTGATCCTGCCACGCGACCTCGCGCGTTAGACGACATTAACCACGGCCGAGCGGCCGTGACGCCGTGTGGGAGCAGCGTCGTACACGTTGGGCGCGTACGATCTCCGGGATTCTGCGGAGATGCGACTGACGCCGATAACTCGCCGTTCACCATCCCCACCAATCCCTTAATTGTCCGGACCTTCCATCAAGTTCCCTTATACTTTTGCGGCCGTAGTGATGCTCCGGGAAGGGCTGTCAGTGCCGTAGGGACGTGACTGCCCGGCGTTAAGGGCATTCAGACAATCGCATGAAGACGGCACGCATCGTGGTCCTCGGCATCGCCGGCGTCGCAGGCCTCGCGGCCATGTATCTCGCGAGCAGCGGCGATCGCAAACCGGCGCCGGTCGCGCCGCCAGTGGTACAACTGCCGACCGTCGAGGTGCTGGTGGCGAAGTCCGACATCGGACTTGGTCAGTCGGTCAAGGCTGAAGACGTGCAATGGCAGCGCTGGCCGGCCGAGACCGCCAGCAGCGCATTCATCCGCCAGGACGCCAATGCCGACGCCATGAAGGACGTCATCGGCTCGATCGCACGGGCTCCCTTCATCGTCGGCGAGCCGATCCGCGACCAGAAACTGGTCAAGGCCAATGGCAGCGGCTTCATGGCCGCGATCCTGCCCTCCGGCATGCGCGCGATCTCCACGGAAATCTCGCCGGAGACCGGCGCCGGCGGCTTCATCCTGCCCAACGATCGCGTCGATGTGATCCTGTCGCGGCGCGACAAGAATCCCGATCAGGTGCAGGGCGGCCGCGACATCATCACCACCGAAATCCTGCTGTCCAATGTTCGCGTGCTGGCGATCGACCAGGCGCCGAAGGAGAAGGACGGCAACAACTCCCTCGTCGGCAAGACCGTGACCCTCGAGCTCAAGCCCGAACAGGCCGAGACGCTCGCGCGCGCGCGGCAGAGCGGCACGCTGGCGCTGGCGCTGCGCAGCATCGCCGACGTCAACGAGAAGACCGACGAGACCAGCGATCATGCCCCGAAGCGGGGCGAGAGCATCAGGGTGGTGCGTTTCGGCATCCCGAGCTCTCAGACGACACAGAAGTGATGGGGGCTTCGATATGACAACGGCTGCAAAACAACTGGCGATGCGGACCACCCTGGTCCGTTCGCTGTCGATCTCGGCGGTCACCGCCCTGATGCTGATCCCTGCCCTCGCCAGCGCGACCGATCCGGACAAGAACGCGGATGTCGCGGTGACGAGCAGCATTGCCGCCAAGACGCGGTTCGTGTCGCTCGGCGTCGGCAAGTCGGTCGTGGTCGACCTGCCGCGCGAGGCCAAGGACGTTCTGGTCGCCGATCCCAAGATCGCCAACGCGGTGATCCGCTCGGCCCAGCGCGCCTACATCATCGGCGCGGCGGTCGGCCAGACCAACGTGGTGTTCTTCGACGCCGAGGGCAACCAGGTCGCCTCCTACGACATCGCGATCAAGCGCGACCTCAACGGCATGCGCGCCGCGCTGAAGCAGATGCTGCCGGGCGTCCAGATCGAGGGCGTCGGCGAAAGCGTGGTGCTGACCGGCACGGTGGCGAGCCCGGTCGAGGCCCAGCAGGCCGGCGACATCGCCGCCAAGCTCGTCGGCAGCCCCGACAAGGTCGTCAACTCCATCGTGGTGCGCGGCCGCGACCAGGTGATGCTGAAGGTCACCGTCGCCGAGGTGCGGCGGGACGTCGTCAAGCAGCTCGGTGTCGATCTCACCGCCAACATGAACTACGGCACTGCCGCGGTGGTCTTCAACAACGCCAACCCCTTCACCGCCAACAACGGGCCGCTCACCGGCAACGTGCTGACCGGCGCGGCCCTGAACAAGCTCGGCGTGCCGACCGTCACCGCGACGCTGCGCGCGATGGAGAGCGCAGGCGTGGTCAAGACGCTCGCCGAGCCGAACCTCACGGCGATCTCCGGCGAGTCCGCGACCTTCGTCTCAGGCGGCGAGTTTCCAATTCCGACCGGCGTGACCTGCCAGACCTCGAGCACGGGCACGATCGGCAATTGCGTCCAGACCGTCAGCTTCAAGAAGTTCGGCATCTCGCTCAACTTCACCCCGGTGGTGCTGTCCGAGGGACGCATCAGCCTGAAGGTGATGACCGAGGTTTCCGAAGTCTCGATGGACAACGCGCTGACCGGCGGCCAGGGCGGCACGACGATTCCCTCGATCAAGACCCGCCGCGCCGACACCACGCTGGAAGTGCCCTCCGGCGGCTCGATCGCGATGGCCGGATTGATCCAGGAGCAGACCAAGCAGGCCATCAATGGCATGCCCGGCGTCGATCAGATCCCGGTGCTCGGACAGCTGTTCCGGAGCCAGGACTTCGTCAACAACGAGACCGAGCTCATGGTCATCGTGACGCCCTACGTGGTGCGCGCGGTTGCGCAGAAGGAATTGTCGCGTCCCGATGACGGCTTCGCACCGGCTTCCGACGCGCAGTCGGCACTGCTGGCGCGCGTCAATCGCATCTACGGCGTTGCCGCCCGTGCCGAGCCGATCGGCGCCACGCCGGTCAATTTCGGCTTCATCATCGACTGAGGCGCGGACCTGAAGGGGTTGGGGGATCCTATGACGATACGCAACACACATGCAGGTCACGCGCGGACGTTGTCGCTGTTCGGCGCGCTCGTCACCACGGCGATCGCGCTCGGCGGCTGCAACCTGACCGGCGATGTCGTTACCGGCACCGTGCCCGACGACTACCGGCAACGGCATCCGATCGCGGTCACCGAGGGCGAACAATCCATCGTCGTGTTCGTCGGCCGCGCCCGTGGCAATCTCACCGAAACCCAGCGCGACGACGTCATGGGGCTCGCCCGCAGCTGGCGCCGCGAAGGCACCGGCGCGATCGCGGTCGACGTGCCCGCCGACACCGCGAATGCGCGCTCGGCGCAGGCGGTGTATCAGGAAATCCGCGGCGTCCTGGCGTCGATGGGTGTGCCCGCCCACGCCATCACCAGGCGCTCCTACCGCCTCGACGATCCGCGCGCGCTGCCGACCATCCGCCTCAGCTATCCGAAGATGGCCGCGGTCGCCGGGCCCTGCGGCGTGTGGCCGGCCGACCTTGGTCCCTCGATCTACAATCCGAGCTACAACGAGAACAAGCAGTGGGACAATTTCGGCTGCGCCACCCAGCGCAATCTGGCTGCGATGGTCGCCAATCCGTCCGACCTCGAACAGCCGCGGACCGAGACCGCATCCTACACTCCGCGCCGGTCGATCGCGTTCCAGAAATACAGCAAGGGTGAGACGACCGCGACCACCTACCCTGAAGCCGATAGAGCCAAGCTGAGCGACGCCGGGAAATGACCGAACAACAAGACGAGCCACAGCACACCAACGACCACATCGCGCCGGCGCCGCGGATTTCCGTGCAGGCGTTCTGCGCCAGCGTCGCGACCGCCACAACGGCGCGCGCCGCCGCCGACGACCGCCGGCTCGCCAAGGCTCACCTCTCCGTCCACATGGGCGGCATCGCCGCGGCCATCGATGCCTATCACAAGGCGCCGACGCCCAATGTCATCATGCTGGAGACCGAGCCGGACACCGATTTGCTCGCCGCTCTCGATGAGCTCGCAACGGTCTGCGATCCCGGCACCCGCGTTGTCGTGCTCGGCGCGCCCGGCGAGACTGCGCCGTATCGCGAATTGGTCCGGCGCGGCGTCAACGATTACGTGATCGGGCCGGTCAAGGTGCTCGACATCGTGCGCTCGATCTGCGGTCTGTTCTCGTCCTCCGAAGCGGTCTCGGTCGGTCGCCTGATCGCGGTCGCGGGCGCCAAGGGCGGCGTCGGCGCCTCGACCATCGCCCACAATGTCGCCTGGACCATCGCGCGCGACCTCGGGTTGGATTCGGTCGTTGTCGATCTCGACCTCGCCTTCGGCACCGCCGGGCTCGACTACAACCAGGATCCGACACAGGGCATCGCGAACGCGGTGTTCGCGCCGGAACGTCCGGACAGTGCCTTCATGGAACGCCTGCTCGCAAAATGCGGCGACCATCTCAGCCTGCTGGCGGCCCCGGCCACGCTCGATCAGGTCTACGATTTTGGCGCCGAAGCCTTCGACGCCATCTTCGATACGATGCGCATGACCACATCCTGCATCGTGCTCGACGTCCCGCATCAGTGGACCGCCTGGACCAAGCGCGTGCTGGTCGCCGCCGACGACATCCTGATCGTTGCCGAACCCGACCTCGCCAACATGCGCAATACCAAGAACATGATGAACCTGCTCAAGGCCGCACGTCCGAACGACCGGCCGCCGCTCTACTGCCTGAACCAGGTCGGCATGTCGAAGCGGCCCGAGATCGAGGTCAAGGACTTCGCCAAGACGATCGAGAGCCAGCCGATCGCGACCATCCCGTTCGATTGCAGGCTGTTCGGTGAAGCTGCCAACAACGGCCAGATGATCGCGGAAGTCTCCGCGCGTCACCGCACCACCAGGACCTTCCTGCAAATCGCGCAGCGCCTGACCGGCCGCCCCGACCTCGCCGAGACCCGCGAATCATTCCTGTCGCCGATCCTCAAGAAGCTGCAGTCGCGCCGCAATGATGGACGCCGCGCTGCGGGCTAGCCTGACTTGAGACGTCGACTGATCTAGTCGCGACGGCTGGTCGCGACCGGGATCTTGTCCGCGTCGGTGCGGCTTGCGTCCCTGCGCGCCAGCAGCCGCTTCAATGCGGCGACATTGGCTGAGCCCTGCTCCGGCGGCAGATCGGCCTTCATGATGGTTTCCGCCTCGGCCTGGCGGCCCTCCAGGCCGACCACGACGGCGAGATTGGTGCGTACCCGCATATCGCCAGGTGCGCGCTCTCGGGCGCGGCGCAGCGTCTCCTCGGCCTTCGGCAGATCTTTCGACAGCAGGTAGGACAGGCCGAGATTGGAGAGCACCGAGGCATCATCAGGCACGATCTTGAGGGCGCTCGCATAATATTGGCGGGCCTCGTCGTGGCGCTCGAGCTGGTCGAGCACGGCGCCTTGCGCCGACAGGATCCGCCAGTCCGGATCTTCCGGCGTGTGGGCGCGCCCGAGCACGTCGAATGCCTGCTGGAAATTGCCGTTGTCGGCGAGCGCCCGTCCGTAGCCGGCGAGCAGCGCCTTGTTGCTGGGCTGCGCCAGCACCGCCTGCTCCATGACGGCGACCGCCTGGGCCCGCTGGCCGGTGGCACGGAGCGCCCGGGCGTATTTCAGCGCGGCATCGGTGTCTTTCGGGTTGGCACGGACGCGCTCGTGATAGGTCGCAATGTCGCGCCGGGGATCGGTGGGAGCCGGCGTGGCCTCCGCCGTTTCGCCCAGTGACCCGGTGATGTCGGACGGACCCGAGGTCTGACAGGCGGACAGCCCGATCAGCAGGATCACGGCGGATACCGAGCCGGCGAGACGGTTCATGCGGCCAGGGGGTCGGGGTAGTTTCTCAGACATCAACGAGACTCGGAACAGCGAAGGTTCCGGGATGCTCACAGCTTAACCCTAAGTTCCGGTTAAGGATGCCATCATCTCGCCGTCATCCGGCCCCGAAGCGGGGCCGGCGTGCCGGGCCGACCACCGGCTCTGTGCTCGAATCAGTCGACGAACTGGGCGCCGAACTCGTGCCCGATCCGCCAGGCCAGGCGGCACTGACGCGGACTGCCGCTCGAGAGGATGATGGTGAATTCCGGCGGTATCTCGAGATATTCGGCGATCACCTTGACGCCGCCGGCCGAGATGTCGGTGATCATGCAGTCACGCGGCAACGACCCTGTGCCCAATTGAATTTTGGCGACGCTCCGGCACTCACGGCGTTCGCTCTTGCGGCGATTGACAAACATACTGATCCCCAAGCCTTGCTGGACAGCTTCTCGTTTCCACCTTCATAGCGGGGAAAGATTGGGAACTGCCTAGCGGATCCAATCGCAATTGAACGGTCATCTCTAGGATTCGTTTACCGGGCTCGACAGGTCGCCGTCCGATCTGAGCCAAGCAGCGGCACGTGGTTTAGGGCTGTCCCGGTCCCGGAGCCGGCCGCCACAATTGGCCGGCCTGTTTCGTTGCAACCTCTTCCCTCGCTTCGGTTCCAGCGGGAACAAAGGGGTTGATCGCGGGTCAATTGGCTCTATAGCGTGAACCCTTCGACTCGAATTTACCGGGATATCCACGACGTATGGGAAGTCTTGTTCTGCTTGATCTGATGGGGGGCGTCGCGCTCCTGCTGTGGGGCCTGCACATGGTCCATAGCGGGATCCTGCGAGCCTTCGGGCCCGACTTGCGGCTGCTGCTGGCGAGAGCGCTGCGCAACCGGTTCACCGCCCTTGGCGCCGGGCTCGGCCTGACCGCCCTGCTCCAGAGCTCGACCGCGACCGCCCTCATCACCAGTTCCTTCGCCGCCGAGGAGATCGTCAGCCTGGTGCCCGCGCTTGCGATCATGCTTGGCGCCAATATCGGCACCACGCTGATCGTGCAGGTGCTGTCATTCAACGTCGCGGCGGTGGCGCCGGTGCTGTTCATCGCCGGCCTCGTCGCATTCCGCAGCGGACCGCGCTCGCGGATCAAGGATCTCGGCCGCGTCTCGATCGGCCTCGGCCTGATGCTGCTCGCGCTGCATATCCTACTCGATACGATGGCGCCGGCCGAGAATGCCCCGGGTGTGCGCGTGTTCCTGAACGCGATCACCGGCGATCCCGTGCTCTGCATCCTGATCGGAGCGGTCGTGACCTGGCTGGTCCATTCCAGCGTCGCCAGCGTGCTGCTCGTGATGTCGCTGGCCTATTCCCAGTTCATCTCCCCCTATGCCGCGTTCGCGCTGGTGCTCGGCGCCAACCTCGGCAGCGCCGTCAATCCGTTGCTGGAGGGCGCGCGGCGCGACAATCCGGCGAGCTACCGGCTGCCGGTTGGGAACTTGGTCAACCGTGTCGTCGGCATCCTGCTGGTGGCGCCGTTCCTGCGCCCGATCACGGAGACCATCTACGCCTGGCAGCCCGATCTCGCCAAGGCGACCGCGCTGTTCCACATCGCCTTCAACGTTGCGACCGCGCTGCTGTTCATCGGCGTTCTCGACCACATGGCGCGTCTGCTCGAGCGCCTGTTGCCCAAGCGGGCACAGGAGACCGATCCGTCACGGCCGCGCTATCTCGACGAGAGCGCGCTGGAGACGCCTTCGCTCGCGCTGGCCGATGCCGCGCGCGAGGTGCTGCATATGGGCGACCACACCGAGGCGATGTTGCGCAAGGTGATGGCGGCGATGCTGACCAACGATCGCGCTTTGGTCGACCAGGTATCGAAGATGGATAACATCGTCGACCGGCTGAACGAGGCAATCAAGCTTTACGTGACGAAACTCACCCGCGGCAGCCTGGACGAGCGCGAGGGTCAGCGCGCCATGGAGATCGTCGCGTTCGCGATCAATCTCGAGCACATCGGCGACATCATCGACAAGAACCTGAGCGAGCTTGCGACCAAGAAGATCAAGCATCGCCTGCAATTCTCCGCCGAAGGCGCCGAGGAATTGTCGGCGTTCCATAAGCGCACGATCGACTCGCTGCGGATCGCCTTCGGCGTGTTCATGTCGAGCGATGCCAACGAGGCGCGCCAGCTGCTCACCGAGAAGGCGGCACTGCGCGCGGCGGAACTCGCTGCCGTCGACCGCCATCTGGAGCGGCTGCGCGAAGGCCGGCCCGAGACCATCGAGACCACTTCGCTGCATCTCGACGTGCTGCGCGACCTTCGCCGCATCCATTCGCACATCTGCTCGGTCGCCTATCCCGTGCTCGACGCCGCCGGCGAGACCTCGGCCGATCGCAGGAATGCGGTGGAGGCAGCCGAGCTTCCGGCGCCCGGGCGGCTCTGATCAACCGGGCTGCGGCCTGCGCTACGTCGGCGGCCGGTGGTCGGAGCCACGCTGCGGCCGCGAAAATGCGGATGCGGCAGCGAGCTGGTTGATGCTGTCGCGCTGCCGGTCGAAGGCGCCAAGGAGATCCCCTTGCAGCACCCGGCCGCCTGACAGTTTCATCCGGAGCGGATCGACATTGCGGCCGTTGATCCGCACCTCGTAATAGAGATGCGGTCCGGTCGAGAGCCCTGTCGATCCGACATAGGCAATTGTCTCGCCCTGACGAACACGGTCTCCGACCTTCAGCCCGGACGGGACGCTCGCGATGTGGGCATAGGTGGTCTCGTAGCCGCGATCGTGACGCATGCGGATATATTTCCCGTATCCGGGTTCAAACCCTTCGGTCTCGACGACGCCGGCGCCTGCCGCCGCAATCGGCGAACCATAGGGCGCGGCATAATCGACGCCTTCATGGAAGCGGCGGTCGCCAAGGATCGGATGAATGCGCCAGCCGAAACCGTCGCCGAGCCGCCCGCTGACGACCGGCTTGCGCAGCAGGAACTTGGTGATGGACTGGCCGTCCTCATCATAGAAGTCGGAGCTGCCATCGTCCGGTGCCGTGAAGCGATAATAGCGGCGCGTCTGCCCGCCCGCCGCCAAGTCGATGAAAACCAGCTCCGGCTGGCCAATGTCGTTGGGAGCATAGATGATCTCGGCCGCATCGCTGTCGCCGAGCGGCTCGTCGAGGTCGAAATCGCGGCCACACAGCCGCATCAGTTCAGCGACGATCCCCTCGTCGACGTGATTGGAACGCGCAAGCGCGTTGAGGCCGTCACGCAGCGTCTCACCGGGCACCGAGTGCGTGTCGATCGAATCGCGTAGCGAGCTCTCGCTCCGCAAGGCGACGTCCGGCTGTTCCGGCGCGATCGCCTGGTATTGGCCGCTATCGGTGCGACCGACGGCCGCCACGGTGGAGTCCGCCCGTTCGATCGACACTTTCGCGACTTGGCCGCGTGACGAAGCAGTATCTCCGCTCTGCTCGACGATCGTGATTTTCTCGCCGCCGGACAGCGTCGCTTGACCGCCGGGCGACGGGAAAGCGGCAAGGATCGCAGGCGCATCTTTCGCAGCTGCGGCAAGCGCGCGCAGAATGGCCGACAGCGTGTCACCAGCTCTCGCGATGATGACGTGCCGATGGTGACGCGGCGCCGACGGAGATTTCGGAAGGCTGGTGACGTTGACGGCGTCACCGATCGGAGCAAGCGAATGTGGCGCGTCTTCATCGGCCGCATAGGCGCTGGTGCGGCCCGGCAGCGCACGGCGTGACGGACCTGCCCGTATGATGGCCGGTAACTCCGACACCACTTGCGAACTCGCGCGCTGCTCGTCCTTGCCGTCCGCCGGTGCCTCGCGACGATGGTCCTGTTGCGGTTCGGGATCGATCTCCGCCAGCCGCGCCGACACGCGGGTAAATCGACGGACCGCGCCGGCATCGCTCAATTGCTCGATCTTGAGTGCTGAAGAATTGCCTTGTGGGCTGGGCCTCCGATCCAGGCGATCGCCGCGCCGCGCCTCGTCGACCACCTGCCCTGTGAAGCGCGGAAGCGAAACGACCGGCGATGCTGCGAATCGCGCGCGATAGCCAAATGCGCCGCGCAGCGCGCCACACAGCAGCGCGACGGCCGCGGCGCCAATCAGAATCGTTCCCGCCATCCAGCGGATACTGACGGCGCGCCGGTCCGGCAAACCGCACTCGCCAGTCAGCGGCGGCTCGTCGAGCAATGCGACCTCGTTGGCGCGCGACAGATAACCACCCGCTTTGGTCGGTTCGCCACGGCTGGTCATCGACGGCCCTCATCCCTCAGTGCATGGACTCGGGATGCCGCCACGCCCACGACAAGCCGTAGATGCCATGCGCCTTGGGGCGATTGTTTGACCGTCGTTCGGATTCGGACGCATTGCTGTCGCGCCGAGCCGAATGCTGGAATCTGTCGAAACTAAAGGGGAGCCTCAGCATACCGCTGGTCGCACGGACCGCGGCGCGGGTCAGTTGTCGAGCGTCTTCGACGCGCTGCCGCGGTTCTTCACGATCAGCATGATGTTGCGGATGTAGATCAGGGTGGCGAGGCCCTGCCCGATGATGATAACGGGTTCGCGTTTGGCGAGCCCGTAGACCAGCGTCATCAGACCGCCGCCCATCGAGAAGAACCAGAACGCAATCGGCACCACGCTCTGGCCGGCGCGCTCGCTGGAAATCCACTGCACGAGAAAGCGCGCAGTGAAGAACAATTGCGCGATGAGTCCGAACGCCAGCCAGAAGTCGAACTTGGCGATGAACACGTCGTAGAGATAGGCGCTCAGCGCCTGGCCGTACTGAATCAGCATCACTTCACCTCGGTGACGCCCGTCACTTCAGTGACGTCCGTCACCTCCGTGACGAGCGGCGTCGGCTTCTTGCGGCGGATCAGCCACCACACGCCGGCCAGATCCATGATCCCGATCCAGAGCCGGTCGAAGAATCCATAATTCGACACGCCGGAATGGCGCGGGCGTCGACGACGTCGACATAGGCAATCGCCAGCCCCTCGCGGCGGACCAGTGCCGGAAGGAAACGATGCAATCCGTCGAAATAGGGCATGGTCAGAAACACCTCGCGCGGAAACGCCTTCAGGCCGCAGCCGGTGTCGCGGGTGCCGTCGCGCAGGATGACGCCGCGCACCGCATTGGCGATGCGCGATTGCAGCTTCTTGAAACCGGTGTCCTTGCGGCCGACGCGCTGGCCTGCGGCGAGGCCGACGCGGCCATTGCCGCTCTCGATCGCCGCGATCAGGTTGGGCAGGAAGGCCGGATCGTTCTGGCCGTCCCCGTCGAGCGTTGCCACGATCGCACCGCGCGCGGCGCGAACGCCACTTCGCACGGCCGCCGACTGCCCCGAGGAGACCGCGTGGCGGAGTTGCCGGAGGTTGCGCCGCTCCGTCATGATCGCACTCAGCCGTTCGCCGGTGGCGTCGGTCGAGCCGTCATTGACGTAGACGATTTCGTAGACCCAGCGTCCGTCGAGCGCCGCCGCGATCTCGGCGATCAGCGGCGCGATATTATCCGCCTCGTTGCGCACGGGCACGACGATGGAAACGGCGACCGGCGTCTGGTCGGAAACAGGCAATTCGGCACTCGTGGTTGATGTGGGGTTCGCGGCTGGAACCCGCCCGATCCGGCCGCCGGGCGACCGCTTTTATGGGGCGAAGGCGCTCCCCGCAACCCTTTTGAGGCGCTCTTCCGACGGTCCCGGCAGGGCCACGACCGTTCCATCGCGATCAATGGCGAAACCAAGGCGGCGGGCGGCGAACCAGTAGCGCACGGCCATTGCGCCGATCACGCCGACAGCCGCGCCGGCCACCACGTCGCTCGGATGATGGGCCAGCAGCACCAGCCGCGTCGCGATGATGATCAGCGCGTAGACCAGCATCGCGCCCCGTGCGCGCGGCCAAACTGCCGAAACGGCGAACGCCAACGCGAATGCCGTGATCGAATGTCCCGACGGAAAGCTCGAATAAGCCTCGGTGCCCGCGAAGTGCTGGAAGTTGAAGGCGTTGGCCTTGCCGCCGACGAACGGCCGCCCGCGGCCGACGACCCACTTGATCACTTCACCGACTGCTACCGACAGCGCGACCGACAGGAACAGGTATTGCAGCCTCGTGCCAAAGCCGAGCAAGGTCGCGCGCGGCACACTGCGCAGCGCAGGCGCCGTCAATGCGACAACAATCAGCAGCACACCCAGCGCACTTAGCACGTACTCGTCCTTGCCGAAATCGGTGAGTATCTTCACCCACCAGAGGCTCGGCGTGCCGCGTGGCGGCATCAGGCTGATCTCGGCGACATCGACCGCATACATCAGCGTGATGATCACGGCGCCGACGATGACGACGAACAAGAGTACGTGGCGCGCGGAGCGTCGCGCTGCCTCGGCCCGGCGCGAATGCGACGGTGCCCGCACAAGCTGGGCGAGGGACAGCCAGACCAGCGTCAGCAATCGTCCGAAATAGTTGGCGGATTCCGGGTTGGCTGGCGGCGCCGGCATGTCACTCCGTCCCTTCGGAACGGAAGATCGCAATCGAGACCGCCTTGCCCTGCGAGATGTTGTAACCCTCGATCCGTACCGGCGCGTTGTAGCGCAGGCCGATCGCCTCGGCGCGCTGCACGAAGGCGCGCTCCGAGCGCTGTTCGACCAGCGCGAAGCGGCAGGAGCCCTGCCCCAGGAAATCGGCGGCACCCGATCCATCGGTGAGCAGCGTCGAGGTATCGGTCATGAACACGAGGCTCGGCTCGTGGAAGCCGGCGGCCGCCGCCTTCGGGCCGACGCAGGTCACGTTGCGCAAGGCGCGCGCGACCTCCTGACTCGGAAACACGGTGGTGAGCCGCGGCAGCACCACGCCATAGGTCGCGCCCGCCATCAGCGCCGCGGCGATCACCGCGTTGAGCAGCGAGCGCTCGGCGCGGCTGTCCTCGAACATCCACCACGCGATCAGACCGAACACCATCGCGACGGCAAACAGCGGCCATGCCGGAAATACCGGCTGATGGATCGCCTTGATGGCGCCGACGATCACCAGCACAGCGCCGAACGCGGGGATCGCGAACCACCAGGCGGCGCCGCGCAACAGCCAGGGGGAGCGCGACAGCACACGCCGCTCCAGCGCGCCCACGGTCAGGATCGCGATCGCGGGATAGAGTGGCAGCACATAATGCGGCAGCTTGGTCAGAACAGCCTCGAACACGATCCAGGACGGGATCAGCCAGGCCAGCAGGAACTGCGCGCCGGGTTCGCGCCGCGCGCGCCAGACCGCAGGTGCCGCCAGGCCGGCCAGCGGCGCACCGGGCCAGAACGTGATCCAGAACAGCAGCAAATAGAGCCCGGGCGGCGCGCCGTGGGATTCCTGTGCGCCGAGCTTGCTCAACATGTCGCCACCGACCGAGTCGGCAAAGAAGGTCTCTCCGGCGCGCAGGAAGATCAGGACGAACCACGGCAGCACCAGCACCAGGGTCCACATCAGGCCCCAGACCGGACGCATCCGCCAGAACCACGCCGCCGAGCGGTCGAGTATCGCAAGGGCGGCCATCGCAAGGCCGACGAACATCAGGATCAGCGGACCCTTGAGCAGGATCCCGACCGCCAGCGCCGTCCAGAAGATCGCAGGCGGCCCCCATGATGGATGCGGCGGATCCTCACCGCGCTGCCAGGATAGATACACGCGCGCCATCGCGCCCATCGCCGCGGTGACCGTCAGCAGCAGCATGGCGTCGGTCTTGGCGAGCCGCGCTTCGACGCCGAGCAGCACGCAGCTTGCCATCATCAGGGCGGCCAGCACCGCCCCCTGTCGCGTCACGAAGGCGAGCGCCGTCCAATAGGTCAGCAAAACGGCGCCGATGGCGCCGATCAGGGACGGCAGGCGGTAGACCCAGATGCGGACCTGGGCACGCGGCACCCCGAGCGCGGAGATCGTCTTCAGCGCCGCCGCTTGCATCCAGTAGATGCCGACCGGCTTTTTGTAGCGGACGTCGTCCTGGAAGCGGATATCGACGAAATCGCCGCTCTCGACCATCTGCTTGGTCGCCTGGGCAAAGCGCACCTCGTCGCGGTCGACCGGCGGGATGGTGAAGAAGCCCGGCAGGAACAGCACCAGACAGGTCAGCGTCAGGAACAGGATCGAACGCCATTGGCTGGCCGTTGCGAACTCGAACGCCATGAACAGCCTGCGGCTCGAATGCGCAGGTTTTACAAACTGTTGCCCTGCTCCGAAGCGCCGGGGTTGGAGGCCGTCCACCATGGGTTTCGCATACGATGAAACCGCAGCGCAAACAACCGTGCTGTTCCGCTTTCCAACCCTGCCGTTCCGCTTTCCCGTGCGATCATTGCACGCGGATCACAACGGTATCCGCGGCACCCGTGGCGTCGATGACCGTGAGCCGCGCGAAGCCCGGCCCGGGCGGGTCGATCAGGCGCTGGCGACGGCTGTCGATGTCCCCGGCTGAGACACCATTGACGAGGACCGTCAGCGGCAGCACACCGCCGGCAACCTTGACCGGCAGCGGCGCATTGCGGCCGCCCTCGGATTGATCGACATCGATGCGTGAGCCATTCAGCGGGAACTGGATGTGCGGAGCCTGATCGTTGCCGCTGCGAACCAGCTCGCCGAGCGGCCTGAAGCGGCGCAGCGGCGGCGGCAGTTTGGCGTTGGAGGCAACCAGCACGCCCCGTGGCGGCTTCGGCAACGCCGCCGGGATTTTCCCGGTGCGCGCAAAGGCGTCGAACAGGATCGGCGCCGCCGCCGTGCGGCCGACCAGACCCGGCACCGGCGCACCGTCCGGGCGGCCGACCCAGACGCCGATCGTGATGCGGCCGTCGAACCCGACCGACCAGGCATCGCGATAGCCGTAGCTGGTGCCGGTCTTGAACGCGATCCGGTTATGCACGCCGTTCTCCGGTGGCGGCGTGCCGAGCAGGACATTGCCGACCTGCCAGGCGGCGGCCTGATCCATCAGTCGCATCGTGTCGCGGCCATCATTCTCCCGCATGATCTCGCGCAGCGGCCTGGTGACGCCGAGCCGCGCCAGGCCGGAATAGAGCTGGGCGAGATCCTGCAGCGTGATGCCGACACCGCCGAGACCCATCGCAAGGCCCGGCGCCTCGTCCTTCGGCAGCACGAGACTGGTGCCGGCCTGCTTCAGCCGCGACGACAGCCGGCTGGCGCCGACCCGGTCGAGCAGCGCGATCGCCGGCACGTTCAGCGACAATTGCAGCGCCTTGCGGATCGGCACCGTGCCCTGGAACGTCATGTCGAAATTTTCCGGCGCGTAGGCGCCGAAGCGGATCGGCCGATCCTCGATCAGGCTGTCGGGATGGACAAAACCATCCTCGAAAGCGAGCCCATAGATGAAAGGCTTCAAGGTCGAGCCGGGCGAGCGAACCGCGCGCGTCATGTCGACCTGCCCTGCCCGCCGTTCGTCGAAATAATCCGCAGAGCCGACACGCGCGAGCACGTCGCCGGTTTCATTGTCGACCACGACGATCGCGACGGAGACGTCAGGTCCCTGCGCGATGGCGCGATCGCGCGCCAGCGCCTCCAGGTTCCGCTGCAGCGTCGCGTCCAGCGTCAGCTTGATGACGGGCGCATCTTTCATCGTCGCGATCGCCTGATCGGACGAATGCGGCGCCAGGATCGGGATCTGCTTGCGCAGCTTCGGCACGGCCGTCGCCGTGGCCTGCGCGGCATCGTCCTTCGACACCACGCCGTCCTCGACCATGCGGGCGAGCACACGATCGCGCGCGGCATGGGCGGCGTCCGGATAACGGTCGAGCCGCCGCCGCTCCGGCGATTGCGGCAGCGCCACCAAGAGCGCGGCTTCGGCGAGCGAGAGCCGCTTCGGCTCCTTGCCGAAATAGGCGATCGAGGCGGCGCGCAAGCCCTCGAGATTGCCGCCGAACGGCGCCAGCGCAAGGTAGAGATCGAGGATCTGATCCTTCGAGAGCTGCTGCTCCAGCTCGACCGCGCGCACCATCTGCCGCAGTTTTGCGTAGATCGAACGCTGGTGCCGCGGCTCGATCAGCCGCGCCAGCTGCATCGTGATGGTCGAACCGCCCGAGACGATATGGCCGCTGGTGAGCAGCTGGAATGCGGCGCGCGACAGCGCCAGCGGATCGATGCCGTGATGCTCGTAGAAGCGCTTGTCCTCATACGCGAACAACAGCTTCAGATAGCCGGGATTGACCGACGTCTTCGCATCGACCGGCAGCCGCCAGCGTCCATCCGCCATCGCATAGGCGCGCAACAGCTTGCCGTTGCGGTCAACGACTGTCGTCGAGACCTGCTGCGCCTGCGTGAGCGGCAACGCTCCGAGCGAGACGACCCAGGCTGCGCCGGCTGCGACCAGCGCTGCGACGGCGCCGATCGTCAGGACGGATTTGATCCGCCGCCAGCGCGATCCGCGTTCCGCTGCTGTCCTCAACGTTGCACTCATTTCGCCGGCTTCACCTCAACCGCACCGGTGCCGCTGCGGCCATAGCGCGAGGGGTTGTACATGTCCTCGACATAGGCCTGCGGCAGCACGTATTTGCCCGGCGACACTGCACGCACCACATAGGCGACCGTGAACACCGACTTGTCGTTGGCGCCGCGGTCGATCGCCGCTGTGAAGTGGTCATCGCGGAACTCGGTGTTCTTCGGCTCGACACCATCCTCGATCCATTCGAGCGTGCCGGAATCGCCCGACGACACCAGGTGCGGGTTGTCGATCTCGAGTCCGGCCGGCAGGTAGTCCGCCACCATGATGTGCCCGAACTCCGGTTTGGCTTCCGTCACCTTCAGGACAACCGCGAAGCGGTCGTTCTGTTTCGCCTTGGTGACATCGGCCGGCTTGCCGTCGAGCGTGAAATAGCTGCGCTCGATCTTGAAGCCGTTGGAGGCCGCGGGTTCCGGCGTGACCGGCGAGCCGGACACCGAGACCACCGCCTGCACCGGCGCATCGCCGGTGTTGGTGATCTTCAGCGGCTGCCCCGTCATTTCCTCGGCCTTGTAGCTGCGATAGACCGCGGTCTTGACCGGCTGACCGTTGATGTCGAGCGCAAGCGTCTCCTTGGCGAGCGCGCGCGCCGCCAGCACCATCCACGCATTCTCCTGCGTCGAGGTGTAGGGCGACAGCCCGCGCGCCGCTTCGACTCGCAGCACGGCTTGCGTCAGCGTGGTGCGCGGTGCGTTGCCCTCGCCCGCGAGCGAGACCAACGCTGCGGCATCACGCAGCGCCGAGCCGTAATCGACCCGGCCGAACTCGATCACCGGTTTCGGGTTCAGCGCGTCGAGCGCGGCACCATAGACCCGCTCGGCCCTCGCTCTGTCGCCGACCAGCGCCAGCGCCGCGGCGAGCTGCGCCTTGGAGATCGGCGTCGCCAAATTGTTCAGCTTGGTGTCGGCGAGATAGCGCAGATCACCGATCGGTGCCGCACCATTGCGCGCGAGCACGTAGAGGCCGTAGGCCAGGTCGCGGCCGCCGTCCTTCTCCGGCTCGTTGGCATTGACCACCGAGTTCCTGACGCGGTCGAGCGCGCTCTTGAACAGCACGTCCGGCACCGCAAAGCCCTTTTCACGGGCCCGGGTCAGGAAATCAGTGACATACGCATCGAGCCAGGCGTCGTCGCCGCCCGCCGACCACAGGCCGAACGACCCATTGGAGCCTTGTCGCGCGAGAAGCCGCTCGATCGCGTCGCGGATGCGCTGGTCGACCGCAGTGTCCATCGCCAGATGGGCGCCGGCGGCGAGATCGTTGACATAGAGCAGCGGCAGTGCGCGGCTCGTGATCTGCTCGGAGCAGCCATAGGGATAGCGGTCGAGCGCCTTCAGGATGCTTGCAGCATCGAGCGCGGTCGACAGGCTCGCCGAGACCGAGACGCTGCCGGTGCCCGGCACGAGGTCGGAGAACATGTCCGACGTCAGCGTCAGGCTCTCGCCCTTCGCCAGCGTGCGGATCGAACGACGCGCCAGCACTTGCGTCGCCGGTTTGACGTCGAGCGCATAGTGCCGCGCCAGCGTCAGCCCGTTCGGCCCGGAGATGTCGACGTCGAAATCGGCGCGGCCTGCTCCGCCTGCCTCGAGCCCGAGCGACAGCGAGCTGCGCTGCTTGGCGGCGAGCTTCACGGTCGTGGTCGGATTGCCGGAGGCCTTGATCGGGCCGCTCGCCTTGACGCTAATGGCATAGTCGCCGGCGGCGCCTTCGACATTGTCGATATCCATGCTGATGGTGCCCTTGTCACCGGTGAGCAGGAAGCGCGGCAAGGTCGCGGTCACCACCACCGGATCGCGCACGGTCACGTCGACATTGGCGCGGCCGAGCTTGGTGGCGCTCCAGGCCACCGCCATCACCCGCGCGGTGCCGGCGAATTCGGGGATGTCGAAGCTCACTTCGGCGGTGCCGTCGGGGCCGACCGTGACGATGCCGGAATAGAGCGCCAGCGGCTTCTGCGTCGGCGGCGAGCCTTGCAGCTCGGCACCGGCGGCATCACCGCCGCTGCGGATCTGGCCGGTTGTGCCCTGCATGCCGTCAATCAGCTGGCCGTAGAGGTCGCGGATCTCGGCGGTCAGGCGGCGCTGGCCGAGATAGTAGTCATCCGGCGCGGGCGGCTTGTAGTTGGTCAAATTGAGAATGCCGACATCGACCGCGGCCAGCACCACCTTGGCGTCCTCGCCGGGATTGAGCCCGCCGAGCTTGACCGGGATCTTCAGCGTCGAGCCCGGCCGCACCAAGGCGGGCGGCGACAGCGCGACGGCAAGCGTGCGCGTCTTCTTGTCGATGCCGAACCATTTCAGCCCGATCGCGCGGCCCGGCATACGCCCGGCGGCGGCATCGAGCGGACGGCGCAGCGTCGTCATCACATAGGCGCCGGTGCCCCAGTCCTTGCCGACCTGCAGCTTGACCTGCTGGGTGCCTTCCTTGACGTCGACGCTCTGGGTCGTCAGCAAGCGATCGCCGAGCACGTAGACCGTGAGCTTGCCGGCGGTGCGTGCGTTTACCGACACCGTCATGGTGTCGCCCGAGGCATATTCCGGCTTGTCGATCGAGGTTTCCAGCAGATCCGGCGTGTCGGCGCTGCCGTCGGAATACCAGCCGACGTCGAACTGCACCGAGGTCACCGGGCCGTCGGCGTCGGTCGACTTGACGTCGAGCCGATAACGGCCCGGCTGCGGCTGGAAGGTCAGGCGCATCGGCTTGTCGGCGGCGAGGTTGACGTCGCCATCGGACACGCGGCGGGTCGACTTGACCGGCTCGTACTGCCAGGACGAATTCTGCCGATACCACTGGTAGCGCGACTCCAGCTTCAGCAGCTCGTAGCGCAGTCCGTTGCGCGGCAGCTGCTTGCCGTCGGGCGCGACGAACACGACATCGAACTCGGCCTTGTCGCCCTCGGCCACGCTCTTGTCGCCGAACAGCGGCTTGACGCCGATCAGCGAGGCGCTGGGGGCCACCGGCAGCACGATCTTGCGCTCGACCGAGCGGCCGCCGCTCTCCGCCATGCGGATGAAGATCTGGGCCTCCTGCGGCCGGGTCGAGGCCGGCACCTTCTCGAGCTTGACCGGGAAGCTTGCTGCGCCATTGGCGTCAGCCTCCGGCAGGTCCTCGATCGGGGTCCGCTCGTTGCTCGCGGTCTGTTCGTCATCGACACCGAACTGGTAGCCGGCATAGCCGGGCCGGCCGTTTGCTGCGGGCGCCACCAGCATGTCGCCTTCGAGCTGCAGGCCCGAAGCCGGCGCGCCATAGAGGAAATGGCCCGAGACCTGAAGTTCCACTGGAACTTCAGCTTTGATCACCTTCTCCTTGCTGGTCAGGTCGAATTCGATCCGCTCGGGGATGTAATCCTCGACCATGAAGGTGGTCTCGCCGACCGACGAGCCCTTGGGATCGGTGAAGACGCGGGCCCGCCAGGTGCCGGTCGGCACGGCGGAGTTCAGCGCCACCGCCAGCATCCGGCCGCCGGCGCCCTGGTCGGGCAGCACGGCGCGGCGGAATTCAACGCCATCCGGCCGCTCGATCACCATCGTCAGCGGGGTCCCGGTCAGGGCATTGCCCTGGCCGTCGCGCAGCAGCGCGGTCAGGTAAACGGTCTCGTTGGAGCGGTAGACGCCGCGCTCGGCGTAGACGAAGGCGTCGGCGCCGGCCGGGATGGCGCGCCCGGCGACGCCGCGGTCGGTGAGGTCGAACGCGTTGGTCTTCAGGCTCAGGAAGGCATAGTCGGACTTTTCACCCATCACCGTGAGCAATGCCGGCGACAGGCCGCCCTCGCCGCGGGCCAGCCCCTGCTCGAACAGCACGTGGCCGGCCGCATCGGTCTTGCGGGTGGCGAGGATCTCGTTGTTGCGGGCGACCAGCTTCACTTCGGCGTTGGCGACCGGTTCGGTCGAGGCCAGCGAGTTGACGAAGACGTGGATACCGTCATTGCCGGAGAAGGCCGACAGGCCCATGTCCGAGACGATGAACCATTGCGTCGCCAGGGTCCCGTCGTCGTCGGTGCCCGGGCCCTTGGCCGCGGCGGTCATCACATAGACACCCGGCTGCAGGTCGCCGAGCGCCTGGTCGACCGGAAATGCCGTGACCACATCCTGGTTCAGCGTGGTGGCGGTCGCAAGCTCACCGGACCACACCTTGACGCCGCGCTGGCCGCCGAGATCGGACAGCTGGTAGCGGCTAAGCGTGCTCTGGAAGTCGCTGTCGATCACCGTGTTGATCAGGTTTCGGTCGCCGATCCGGAACACGTCGACCGTGACTGCCGGCGTGTTGACGCTAACCACCGGGATACCGCGCTGGCCGGTCCGCGGCAGCACATAGGCCCGCCCCGTGAACCGCACGAACGGCTTGCGGTCACGGACATAGATGTTGAACTCGGCCGATTTCGACAGGGTCTCCTTGACGCTCGACGGCAGACCGGCGCGCAGATTGATGTTGTAGCGCTCGCCATGCTTCAGCCCGTCGACGCAGAGCTGCTGGCCTTCCGCCGACAGGGCCGGCTTGTCGGTGCCGGCCAGTGCCAGGTACGGCGCGAAGTCGACGCGCTTGGCCAGTTCCTCCGAGAACTGAAAGCAGGCTCGCGGCGAGGCCGCATCCGAATCGACGGTATAATCGAGCAGCCGGAAGCCGTGCTCGTCGCGCATCTTTTCATACTGGCCTCTGACATCGGCCACCTCGCGCAGGTCGAGCGACAGCCGCAGCGCGTCGAGTGCCGGTCGCCACAGCTTGCGCTCGGCGAGCGCCTTGCCGAGCACGGCCAGCGAGTCGGCTTCCTCCCCCGCGTTTCCGGCGCGCTGATAGGCGATGTAGGCGGCGGTGGAGGCGCGTTCCATCAGGAAGGTCTGTTCGCTGGAGCTCGCCGACCGGATCTGGAAGACGGTCTTGGCGAGCCGCAGCCAGTTGGCGCCGTCCTCGGGCGCGGTCGCCGCGATCTGGCCGAGGATCGTGAGCCCGCCGCGGAAATCGTTGCGCTTGAAGGCGGCGTCGGCATCGGTGCGCAAGGTCGCCGCCGACTTGTTGACCGCGCCCGCCTCGCTCTTGATCTGGGCTTCCAGCTTGATCGCGGAATCGGCGAGATCGTCGCGTTTGAAGGCCTTGTCCGCAGCCTGGGCGCTGACCATGCCGAGCGCCAGCGCGGCGCAAAGTGCGGCGGCACGAACCAATCCGATCATGATGGAGCTCCTGAACGCCCCGCGGTCGACCGCCGCGTTGGGGCTAAAAATGCGCGAAAAGGTGACGGAGTGAAGGCGCGGACATGAACGGACGAAAACGTCGCAGATCGCATTGCCGACATCCTTCGACAAGCCCCGGCGGCAGTGTCAGGCCGGCCCGGCGGACTGGTCAGGTCAACGCAGGGCGGGACCCCTGCACGCCTTTGTCGCTCGCCCCCAGAAATCGGTTCGGACGGACTTGGCGGAAAGGCGGATTTTTCATAATGGCGGTGCTACAAGGCGGCCACGGTCCCGTAGCTCAACTGGATAGAGTAGCGGATTTCTACTCCGCGGGTTGCAGGTTCGAATCCTGCCGGGATCGCCAGTTCATTTCCAGCTCCGTTTTCTCAGTGGGTCGCGATTGGTTTTTGGCTCACCCGGTCAGAATCACCGATCATCCAATGCCTGTCCCGAAATGAGCTTCACTCCGTTGCGAGCCATCAACCCGTAGTCCCGTAAAATCACGACCGGGACAGGACCAGGGCAGCTGGCGTCGGCCGGTTAGGTTAAGAACAATACATCGTTGCTGCATCCCAGATTGCCGGGATAAACCTTGGCGTGGCGTTTGAATATTTTTGAACAATGCCGGACGGCGACATCGATTTCTTCCGGTCGCGCGAACAGTTCTATTTTTCAGAAGCAGCCTTGATCATGACCGGTTCGTCGAAAAAGATGCTGAGCTGGGATGTTTCTGCGGGAGACGACCCGGCGCAAGCAGCAGCCTGCGCTGTCCTGTTGTGCCTCACGATCCTCGCCGTAGTGCTGATATTTGTCAGTGCCGGCAGCCATCCCGGGATCGACTTTTCGTGTTTCTGGGGCGCGGGCACGATGGCGATCGAGGGCCGCGCGGCGACCGCCTACGACTGGCAGCAACTGCATCAGCTGCTCGTCCAGATGCAGCCGATCACTCACACCACGTATCCTTACGATCGGATGCCGGTTCCGTTTTTCTATCCGCCGGTGTTTTTCCTGGTTCTGGCACCGCTGGCGCTCCTGCCGTTTTGGATCGCGTTCTGGGTTTGGAGCGCGGCCAAGCTGCTATGCTGGCTGCTCGTCGTTCATGCGATCCGGCCACGTTCCGCCGCAATGCTGCTTGCGCTCGCCGCGCCGCCTGTCTTCTTTGATTTCATTGCCGGCCAAAGTGCGCTGCTCGCGGCATCGCTGCTCGGTCGCATCCCGTTGACGTTGGACAGGCGCCCGCTGCTGAGCGGCTTCCTGCTCGCGCTGCTCATCTTCAAGCCTCAATACGGCGTTCTGCTTCCTTTCGTACTGATCGCGACCAAGCGCTGGCGTGTCGTCGTCACGGCCAGCCTCGTGGCGCCCACCCTCATCCTGCTCACGGGGGTCATCTTCGGCTGGGATACTTTCAAGGGATTTCGTGAGGCGGCAACTTACGCGGCGACGCAGTTTCACCTCAGCGGCGCGCTGCCATGGTATAAATTGCAAAGCAACTATGGCCTGTTTCGGTTTGCCGGCCTGGACTACGGATCGGCGATGTCGTTGCACATCGCAATCGCGGCAGCCTGCGCGATTTGGGTGCTGATCATGTGGCGCCGCCAGGTCAACTTCGCGGTGCAAGCCGCGAGTTTGCTTGCGGCAACGCCGCTCGTTTCTCCTTACTTCGCCATCTACGATATGCCGATCCTGGCGATCGCGCTGGTCTTTCTCATGAATGCGGACACGGACGAGCGGATCGCGCCGCGCTCCAATCGTCGTGTCTTTCGGATCGGTGTCGGCATCGTGTTCACGCTGGGATACGTTTTCCCGCTCGTGTTGTGGCCGGTCGGCCCGTTCATGTGCGCGACCGTGATCGCGGTCATCTTGATGAGTTACCGGCATCGCACGGCGAGCGAGACAAGCGCGGGCGCACCGTTGCGAGAGCCGGCCAGCGTTTGAGGGTCGCATCCGCCGCGGAAGGCGGCAGGCCGCGGCTGGGGCAAGGAGCTCATACGTTCGGTTCCTGCCCGTATCGCCTCCCTATGAAGCCATGTTCAGGAAGCCACGAAGCCGGCCGGAAACAAACCCGGCGTAGCGTCCCATTACTGGACCAAAGGGGATTCGGTCATGTGGGATTTCATCAACGAATTGTATCGGGATTTTTGCCTGGCTCGCCTGCAGGAGATGCGGAAGCTTGAGCACCATATCTGAACGGGCGCGGAGCATGGACAACGATCAGCCCTTGGCCGGCGCCATCCTCACGGCGATGGTGATTGCCGCGGTGGTCTGGGCCACCATCGGACCTCCGCCTGGGCACAAGAAGGTCAGCAGCCAGCACCAGACGGTCGCCAGACGCTAATCCCCGTAAGACTCCGGGGCATTCGAACCTTGGCGCCCGTCTTGCAGACAGACCATGACTGGGATTGCGGGCCCAGATTGAAACAGGGCGCCGCCGGGACAATCCATTTCGAGCCCGGCGGCGTAGTTTTTTCAGACCGAGCAGCGTGGTCGTGGCCGGCGCATTTTTGCGGCGTGGTGGTCGGCTGCACTTTGCCTGGCGGATGTGTCCGCCAGCTCAGCCGGATCGCCGCAAAGGCCCTCCCGTTGGCGGCAACACAACCCCGGCTCTAAAACTCTCTTAACCACAAGCGAAGGCCGCGGCGGGGATCGTGGAGCGATTGCGCATCATCGGCGTTGTACGGCACCATGCGTACGACGGGTCATTGGGTACTGCGTGCGATCTGCGGCGTGGCAGCGCTCGCCGCGCCCATCACGACGGCCGAGGCACAACAGGTACAGGCCGGGACGCTCGCATGCCGCGGCGGCCCCGATACAGGTTTCATCCTCGGCCCGGTGACCAATCTCGACTGCGTGCTGCACGTCGAGAGCGCACCGGATCGCCGCTACGTCGCAGCCATTCCCAATCTTGGTGTTTTCATCGGCGATCAGGACGTCGCGTTGACCTGGAAGGTGATGGCGCCGGTGCCGTGGCTCGGACTCGACGATCTCGCCGGCAGTTACGCGCACGCCAGCGGCGCGGGCGACAATGTTCTCGCCGGCGGCACGAATGCGACGATCGCGTTGCATCCGCTCGATGACAAGGATCCGGCAATTCCGCCGGTGAAAATCGAGAGCCTGGAGATTCGACCGATGGATCACTGATCGCGGCTTGAGCCGCGTGCCGGCTGCCAAAATGCACAGCGCCGTCCGCTTGAAATATAGGCGGACGGCGCTGCTCCTAGCCCCAGGAAGGTGATGCAAAATCCTGACGGCTCCAAGTCTGCACGTTCTGTGCCAGGCATCATGGCCCATATGGGCTATTTAGCTGCAGAGAAACGAAGATAGGCTAAGCATCGAGGCGCTGGTGACGGTGCCTCACGACCAAAGTGTCAACTTGGCCTCGGCGTGGCCCACGCGCTGAGGCCTTTTCTTTTTGATGTTCACGGTCTGCTCTGAAGTCGCGTCTTGTTCCTTATCATTCAACGCACGAATACTTCCGTAGTTCTCCGTGCGTGAACAAAGTTCCGGCAGCACCTGCTGCTGCGCGACGCATTCGGTTCGTGACATTGCAGGTTGCCGCGATGGTTTGCGGCGCGCTTCGCCTCGTGATTTTTCTTAATCCGGAATTGCCTTCGCAAAGCTATTGTGAGCGCGTGCGCCGTTCGCCGATACGTCAGGGCCGTCATGGAAGATTCCGTCCAGATCCGTTGCACACGCTGCAAGAACGTCTTTCGCGATCGCGCCAAGCGGCTGCAGAACGGCTACTCGCGTCAATGTCCAAGCTGCGAGATCGTCCTGTTCTTCGACGAGGACTCGTACGATGCAAACATCAAGCGCGCGATGCGCACCGCACGGCGCATACGGAAGGAACTGCGCGAAAGCGAGGGCGTGAGCACGAGACAGGCCACCGCCGCCCCGCGGCGATATGGCGGCCGCTCGGCATCGAGCTCGCGCGGAACTGAAGACGACGGCGACGATTGAATTTGCGCCGCGGGCTATCGAACTATCCGCCGCGGCCGGCATTCTCCGACGCGCGGTCGAGCCATTGGCGGGTCGCTTCGTCACTCCAGCCAGGAACAGCAAAGCGCGCCGGTGGCGTCGCATCCGCGGGCGCGCGAACGGTTGCGGGTTGCCGTGCATGAGGGTGATGCCGTGGTGCGGCGTCCGCGGACGCGCACAGCATGACCAACAGACCAAGTGCCAAGACAAAGCGCATCGCATTTGCTCCTGACCACCATCGCGATCGCGCCGAGAGCGCTCTCACCTCGCCCGCTTGCTCGGCCGATGTGCCATTCCCATGCAAATCCCGCCTGCCCTCAATTCTGCGATCATCTGGTCGATCCGCTTCCGCCTGGTCGCAGCCCGCACCTTTGCGCCATCGATCACATCGCCTGCAGTCGCCGGATCAGGACGCTCGCTTTGTCTCGACGTAGCGCTTGAAATTATCCAGGATCGCCTGCCATCCGCCGCGCTGCTGCTCGACCGAATGGGTATCCTCGCTGTCGAAGCTGACCTGTAGCTTGACGCCGCCGGCCTCGGGCGTGAATGCAACCTGCGCGGTGCGATCGCCGAACGAATATTCAAGCAGCCGCGGTGCCTCGACCCTGGTGTAGGTGCCGGCGAAATCGAATCCCATGCTGCCGTCCTTGGCCTCCATCCGCGACGAGAAGGCGCCACCGGCGCGCAGGTCCACGGTCGCAGCGGTGGTGTGCCAATCGTCGGAGGCCGCATTCCATTGCTTGATGTCGTCGGGTGTGGTGTAGGCGCGCCAGACATCCGCGATCGGCGCGGCAACGATGGTTTCGACGGCAATCCTCATATGCGTTCCTTCGTCGTGATTGAATGAAATGGGGCGCCCCTGGCGTCCGGCCGGAGCGGCGGACAGCAGTCACTCTACTAGGGCTATCCGCGATGATCCACCAATGGCTCCGCCGGCGGACAGCGCCTGCCCGGGCCGCAGATATCGTTCAACGAACCAAATGGTGGTGGCCGGCACAAGAATTTCGTCAGGAATGACCGTGTATGGAAGACAGGTCCAACGCCCGGAGAGGACGTCATGCGGAACCTGAATACTGTGCTGAGCAAGCTGAACGACCGCCTGCTGCGGCTGGAGGGCGAGCTGTTCGTGCTGCGATCGATCGCCCGCGCCGCCCTCACCGCCGGCGACGAATCCGCCGTCCGCACCCGCAAACTGCTCGAGGGCGCCAAGCTCGCGCTGTCAGACGAAGCCGAGCGGCCACTGGACGCCGCGACCGAGAAATACGTCGCGGCTGCGATCGCCATGGTCGACGAGCTGCTCGAGAGCCCTCGCGAGGCGGCGCCGCTGTTCAGGGTGATCGACGGCGGCAGGCGCGACGATTAGTCCGTTACGGACCGGGCTTAGCTCGCGCCCTGCACGGCCCTGTCATACGCCTCGATCGTCATCTTCGCACGGACCGCAACATCCTCCGCCGTCATGCCCGGCTTGTAGAGGCTGCTGCCGAGACCGAAGGCACGAATGCCGGCCTTCACATATTCCGCGAAATTCTGGTCCGAGACGCCGCCGACGGCGGCGATCATCGCATCCGCCGGCAGCACGGCGCGGATCGCCGAGATGCCGGAGGCACCGAGCACGCTCGCCGGAAAGAACTTCAGGCTCGAGGCACCGGCACGCGCGGCAAGCAGCGCTTCCGTCGGCGAGAACACGCCAGGCATCGTGACCATCGCGTAGTCCCGGGCCCGCTTCAGCACGTCGACATCGACGTTCGGCGACACCATGAGGCGCCCGCCGGCGTCGTGGAGACGATCGACGTCAACGGCTGACAGCACCGTGCCGGCGCCGATCAGGACATCGGCAGGCGCCCGCTTCACCGCGATCTCGATCGAACGGAACGGCTCGGGCGAGTTCAGCGGAATCTCGATCGCGGTCATACCAGCCTCGATGAGCGCACTGACGATGCCCAGGGCCTCGTCCGGCTTGATGCCGCGCAGGATCGCGACCAGCGGACGCTTCATCGGCGGAAACGGAATGCTCATGCGTTGATCCCTCAATTCTCCCAGATCGCCGCCGCTGCGCCGGCGAGGCCACGGCGAACCGCCTCCTCGGCATCCATGACGTTGAGCGGAATCGAAAGGCGTTGCAGCGCGATCCGATAGAGCCGTTGCAGGCGGCCCGACGCGATCAGCGTCACCGGCGTTGCCTGCTCCCGCTCCGCAAGGCCGGCCGCCAGTTCGGCGCCGATCAACGTGCCCGAGATCGTCTCGCGCGCGGCCTGCGCGCTGCCGCCGAACAGCAATTGCCGCGATCGCACCCGAAACAGCAGGTTGGCCGATAACGCTGGCGCAGCGAACGCCTCCATGACGGCCGAGCAAAACGCATCGGCATCGACAGCCTCATCCGCGCCCGCGATGGCGTGTGACAGGATGGTGTCGCGCGCGACCGCGCTGAACAATTCGCCGGTCATGAAGGTCGCAAAGCGTTCGACTGTGCCGCCGCGCAGGTGCACCCATTTGGAATGCGTTCCTGGCAGGCAAACGAGCGCCTCGCCCGACACGTCCAGGCCGAGCGCGCCGAGCAACTGGGTTTCCTCGCCGCGCATCACATCGGGAGCCGCGGCCTTGCGCTGTGCAATCCCCGGCAGGATGCGAATGTCCCGCGCCTGCCCGCCGACCATGGCGGCGCCCTTGAGGACGTCGGAGAGATGCGCCGGCGTGTCGATATAGCCGGCCTCGACCCAACCCTGCCGCGCACCGGCCATGCCGCAAATGATCACTGGCAGATTGGCCGCCGCACCCAGCGCGTCGAGATGCGATTGCAGCACGGAGGCAAAGCCGGTCCTGGCGGCCGCCGTCATGCCCTCGTCGCTGCGACGTTCGCCGAACACCTGGCCGCCGGCGTTCATCAGCCAGAGCCGGAAGCTGCTGGTGCCCCAATCGACCGCGACATAGGAAGGCCCGCTCACCGCGCTCTGTTCCACGCTCTCGGTTTCCGGCGCGGCAACGGCGCCGCTGCCGAGACGCGATAAAGGCCTTCCTCGCGCCGCGCAAGGCGGCCCGTTGCCGTGATGGCTCGAGGCCCCGTTCGCGGCGGCACATGCTCAGGCCGGTTACCGCGCGCCCCTCAGCGTACAGGATGTCGTACAGGTCGTGACGTTGCCATGGTCACACTTGATGCAGGTGTTGACGCACTGATCCATGACCTTGGGATTGTACTGACTATAGAGATTGGCCGCGCAGCTGTTGGTCGATCCGGTGACCTCCGGGTCGTTCCAGCAACCGGACAGTAAAAATGCTGCGGCACTCAAAATGGCGACCTTGCGCATAAGGCCTCCTGCCACGCTCTATCCAAGTAACCTTGATGGGTTAGGTTAAGATCCGGTTTCAATTGCGACCTTATTCGGAAGCAGTATTGCTTATCCACCGGACATTTCCCCAAGGTCCGGGCCCACACCGGCAAAGCCGTCAGGCGACCCCGCCTGGCGGCTTTGTTGCCCAGCAATGCACAAGGATACCAACAAGATGGCCCGAAAGCCGCGGTGGTCGTTCAAGGAGGACCGACGACTGATGGAATTGGCACGCTCCTCCAAGACGCTGGAGGAGGTCGTGAAGGCGACCGGCCGTTCGCCGGAGCGAATCAAGAAGATGGCGATGCGCCTCGGCCTCTCCATCAAGCCGCGTGACGCCACCAAGAAATGACTTGAAATACGGCCCCACGACGCCCCAGCCCGGCCGTCCAGAGCCCTTCCGAGCGAAATTGGCACCGGTTCGCGTTACGACGACGCGCCAGCAAACGAAACCTAGAGCTCCGGCGGACAATCGTCCTTGGCCCGTACCGGGATCGCCTTGGCCTCGCCGTCGACCTTCGCCTCGCGCTCGGCCTCGTCCGCCCGGGTGCAGGTGGTCAGCACGAAAGCCACCCTGCTGCATTGCCATCCGGGGCCCAGCCCCGCGCTCGACACCTGTTCGGGCGATGCCAGGGTGAGGGACGCATACGCTACTAAAACGGCACCCGCCGCGGCTGCGGCAGCCAGCGCCGCGCCCTTTACGGACCACAGCTTGGATATCATGGCCTTGGTTCCCGCCGATCTCTGGGACGAAATGAGGCAGCCCGCCTGTCCGCGTGTGACCGGAATCACAACCGGGACCAAACAGTTCAGCCCGAGTCTTTGGGTTGGATGTGGGACTGATATTGCACTGCCGCAAGGCGGGTCAGCGGGCCGGCTCGATCACATTACAGTTGGAGCGGCCCGACATCACGCAGTCCTGCAACTTGCTCGCCGTGGTCAGGCTGTGCGCAAGCCAAAGACCGACCGCGAGCATGACCGCGGCCACCAGCAGTCCGATCAGCGCGCCCCGGCGGCTGCCTCCATCTTCGGGTTCGCTCATCCTTGTTTCGGTTCCCGGTTGCAACGCGTGCATCATGACCGTTTGCACGGTTGCGTGCGATCAATTCTGCAACAGTCGCACAACGAAATGCGCGCCGGCGGCCGGCGGCCCCGTAATTCCATTGCGAGCGCGCGCGACTCGCGAAAAAATGCTCGTTGAAGTGGAGCGCGTGTGCGGGGCGTGCCGATGAGCGAACAGGAAGCGAGCTACGATTATCAGCGTTACAGGCAGCTTCTCTCGGAAGCCGTCGACGAGGCCAGCAGGCTGCGGCTGATCAGCCTTCTGATTGCAGAGAAAGCGCGCGACCGGCTGGAAGTCCAGCGTGCCTCGGACCGGGACGCCATGACTGCCGAGACGGTCGCCAAGGTCTTGGGTACTAAGGGTTTGGGTACCAAGGGTTTGGCTACCAAGGCCTTAGGCGACGGGCGGCGGGAGCAATTTCAGCGCGGCTAGGATTTCGGCGCCTTCCGCGGTAGATTCGGTGACCAACCACTCACCACGCCGGCGGGCCAGGCGTGCGTAACCTCCGCCATCGGCCATTTGCTGTCCGCTCATATCTCCCTTGCTCCACAGCCCTCCGTTCGCCACTGGCAATTTCTGCGCCGTTCACTTATTGAAGCGCC
This sequence comes from Bradyrhizobium tropiciagri, assembly GCF_001189845.1. GTDB lineage: Bacteria > Pseudomonadota > Alphaproteobacteria > Rhizobiales > Xanthobacteraceae > Bradyrhizobium > Bradyrhizobium tropiciagri. The sequence goes on along the minus strand of NZ_LFLZ01000004.1, from coordinate 57,467 downwards.
GAACCCAACCCCATCCATCACCCGAACAGAAAGCAGCAAGGCTTCCTCTATGAGTGGCTTCAAGGAACCGGGTTTTGCCGACCGCCAAAAGGCGGCCCTGCAGGCGCGGCAAAACCTCCTCAACAAATTTCGCGCCCAGCCTGGAGCTGACGATCCCGCTGTGAAGGCACGTGCCGACGAGCGCGCGGCGATCGCCGAACGCCGCACCAAGGCCAAGGAAGCCCGTGAGGCCGAGAAGGCCGAACAGAAGCGTCGCGAGGAAGAGGCCGCCGCTGCCGAGGCCGCCCGCATCGCGCGCGAGAAGGAAGAGGAAGCCGCCCGCGAGGAGGCGCTGCTCGCCGAGCAGAAGGCCAAGCGCGACGCGCGCTATGCGGCGCGCAAGGAGCGCGGCAAGAAGAAGCGCTAAGGCGCAGCCAAGCAGGCCCGCCACGATTGCGGGCCTGCGAAGGATGAGCGACGGCGGCGGTCAGTTCTTCTTCATGCCGTCGTCTTTCTTCATCATCGCGCCGCCGTCCTTCTTCATGGCGTCGTCTTTCTTCATGCCATCGTCCTTCTTCATGGCGTCCTTGGACATGGCATCCTTGGACATCGTGCCTTCCTTCTTCATCGCATCGTCGTGGCCCATCTTGTCCTGAGCGAAGGCGGCGGGCGCGAGCGCGAGGCTGAACGAGAGCAGCGCGGCGGAAAGGCCGAGGCGGGTCTTGGTGGTCATGATGATGATCCCTTGTATGATCCGATGTGAGCGCGACGACTTGCCGCTCTCTGCTCGACGCACTTGCGCCGCCCGTTGTTACCTCCAATAAAAAATTCTTGAAGCAGCGCCGCACCCGCCCGAAAGGCTGGTCGCGGAGGTTGAGTGGCGGCGCAGCGCTATCGCGCGGCAGTGTGCAGCGCAGCAACGGCAAGACTTGCTGCCGCATATGGGCCCGCACTATCAGGACGGCTCGAACTATCAGACTAGAGAAAATTCACGGGAAGACCGGCTAAGCTGAAGCTCCGCGCCGACCTAACAGCCACTCAAGAAGCCCCTCAGAGAAACAACCATGCTCACACGCCGCCACGTCCTCGCTTCCGCCCTCGCCGCACCCGCGATCGTGCGGTTTGGCATCGGAACCGCACATGCCGCGACCACGCTGAAGATTTCGCACCAATTCCCCGGCGGCACGATCGACAAGGGCGACTTCCGCGACCAGCTGTGCCGGATGTTCGCGGCCGAGGTCGCCAAGCGCTCGGGCGGCGATCTCACCGCCGAGGTCTATCCGAACTCGTCGCTGATCAAGACCAACGCCCAGTTCTCGGCGATGCGCAAGGGCGCGCTCGATCTCAGCCTCTATCCGATGCCCTATGCCGGCGGCGAATTGCCGGAGACCAATATCGGCCTGATGCCGGGTCTGGTCACGACCTACGACCAGGGCCTGCGCTGGAAGAAGGAGCCGGTCGGCAAGGCGCTCTCCGACTTCCTCGCCGACAAGGGCATTCTCTTGATCTCCTGGGTCTGGCAGGCCGGCGGCGTCGCCAGCCGCTCCAAGGCGATCGTGGCGCCCGAGGACGCCAAGGGCCTCAAGGTGCGCGGCGGCTCACGCGAGATGGACATGGTGCTGCAGACCGCCGGCGCCGCCGTGCTGTCGGTGCCCTCGAACGAGATCTACGCTGCGATGCAGACCGGCGCCTGCGATGCCGGCATCACCTCCTCCACCAGCCTGATCTCGTTCCGCCTCGAGGAGGTCGCGAAGTCGCTGACCTCGGGCGCCGGCGCCTCCTACTGGTTCATGCTGGAGCCGCTGATGATGTCGAAGGCGATCTTCGACAAGCTGCCGAAGAACCAGCAGGACATCATCCTCGCGGTCGGCGCCGAGCTCGAGGCGTTCGGCCGCAAGGGCGCGCAGGACGACGACGCCGAGGTCGCCAAGGTCTATGAGAAGGCCGGCGCCAAGGTCAGCGCGCTCGATGCCGCCACCGTCGGCAAGTGGCGCGACATCGCGCGCGACACCGCCTGGAAGGACTACGGCGCCAAGACGGCGACCGCTGCCAACCTGCTGAAGCTCGCAAGCGACGTCGCCGCATGATGCATGGTCCGGTCGCGGATCAGGCCGAAACCTCGAGCATGGCCACGGGCAATACGCCTGTGGCCCTGCTTGGGCGCGCGCTGTCCGTCTGCAACAACATCATCGTCGTGTTCGCAGCCCTCGCCTTGATCGCGGCCTGCGTGATCCTGAGCTACAGCGTGCTCGGCCGCGCCCTGTTCCACAGCCCGAACTACTGGCAGGACGAGGCCGCGGTGTTCCTGTTGGTCGGCGCCACCTTCATGACCTCGGCCTATGTCCAGAGCCAGCGTGGCCATGTCAGCATCGAGGCGTTCGTCGGCCTGCTCTCGGCCCGGGCCAACGGCATCAGGCTGTGGCTGGTCGATGTCGCGAGCTTCGCATTCTGCACCTTCTTCGCCTGGAAATCCTGGACCCTGGCGCACGAAGCCTATGTCGACGGCCAGGTGTCCAACTCGATGTGGTCGCCGCCGCTTGCCATCCCCTATGGGCTGATGGCGCTGGGCATGACGCTGCTCTGCGTGCAGCTGCTCTTGCAAATCCTCATTCCGCTGACAGGTGGCGCGCGCCGATGACCGTGTTTGGTATTGGCATCTCCTACGGACTTGCCACCCTGTTTGCGATGTTCTCCGGCATGCCGATCGCATTCGCGCTCGGTGCGGTCGCGGTCGTGTTCATGGCGATCTACATGCCGGCGGCCTCGCTCGATACGGTGACGCAGAACGTCTACGAGGAGATGGCCTCGATCACGCTGCTGTCGATCCCGCTGTTCATCCTGAAGGGCGCGGCGATCGGTAAATCGCGCGCCGGCCAGGATCTCTACTCGGCGCTGCACGCCTGGCTGCACCGCGTGCCCGGCGGCCTCGGCGTCGCCAACGTGTTCGCCTGCGCCCTGTTCGCGGCGATGGCCGGCTCTTCGCCTGCGACCTGCTCGGCGATCGGGTCGGCCGGCATTCCGGAGATGCGCAAGCGCGGCTATTCCGGTGGCTTTGCCGCGGGCATCATCGCCGCCGGCGGCACGCTCGGCATCCTGCTGCCGCCCTCGATCACGATGATCCTGTTCGCCGTCGCGGCCGAGAAATCGCTCGGGCGGCTGTTCCTCGCCGGCATCGGCCCCGGGCTGCTGCTGGTGTCGTTGTTCGGCTTCTACGCCGTGTTCCGCTTCCGCAAGGAATACGCGATGGCCAAGGCCGCCTATGAGGCGACCGGCAAGGACGCGGCGATCCTGCAGCGCGACGAGTTCACCATGGCCGAGCGATTCAGCGCGCTGCCGCGCGTGATCCCGTTCGTGCTGCTGCTGACCGGCGTGATGATCGCGCTCTATGGCGGCTACGCCACGCCGTCAGAGACCGCCGGCCTCGGCGGCCTGCTGGCGCTCGGGCTGATCGCCGTGATCTACAGCGTGTGGAAACCGAGCGACCTGTCGCCGATCCTGAAATCGACCATCCGCGAGTCCACCATGCTGATGCTGATCATCGGCATGTCGCTGCTCTATTCCTACGTGATGAGCTACCTGCACATCTCGCAGTCGGCCGCGGAAGCGATCGTCGCGATGCACTTGCCGCGCTGGGAGCTGCTATTTGCGATCCTCGTGATGGTGATCGTGCTCGGCTTCTTCCTGCCGCCGGTCTCGATCATCCTGATGACCGCGCCGATCATCCTGCCGCCGCTCCGCGCCGCCGAGTTCGACATCATCTGGTTCGGCGTCGTCATGACCATCGTGATGGAGATGGGCCTGATCCATCCGCCGGTCGGCCTCAACATCTTCGTCATCCGCAACGTCGCGCCCGACATCCCCCTGAGCGAGGTGATCTGGGGCACGCTGCCGTTCGTGCTGCTGATGATGTTCGCAGTGCTGATGCTGTGCTTCTTCCCGGAGATATCAACCTGGCTGCCGAACCTGGTGATGGGGCCGGACGGCGGGAGGTAAACCGTTTTCGGACGAACAAGGTAACGGTTCGCCTGAAGCAGCGCGTCAACCGGAGCTTCAGGCCGCCTCCTGCTCCCTCGCTGCCAGCGCCTTCTCGATCCGGCGGACCATCAACTCCGTCGGACGTCCCTCGCGCTGCAATCGGCGCAGCTCATTCCAGAGCCTGATGATTTCGCGGTCTCGCTCGGCGTCCATAGCGGCATTCTCCCGGGATACCCAATATGAACGAAACAAGAACAGAACTCAAGACCGCGCAACATGCGGTCGCGGGTGCTGGAACCAGGGCGACGCAGCGCGATTTGCTCCTTCATGAAAATGGCCAAAGCAATTCGCAAGCAGGCGCAGACCGCGGAACGGGTCGCAACCACGACGGCTGACGCCATCGTGGCCAACCAGATGCGCTCGCTTGCCCGCGCCTTCAGGAGCCAGGCCGATATCCTGAAAAAGAAAGAGAAGAAAAAGAAGAAGCAGTCTCGCCCGGGCTAGGGATAGCCGTCACCCGGCGTATCGACCTCGATGATATCGATCCGTGACACCGATTTGCTCTTCCGCAGCTCCTCGTAGGACGTCTCCGCGCTGAGGCAGAACAACGTCCTGCGGTCCGCGCCGCCGAGTGCACAGGCGAGCGCGCGGCGGCCCGGGAGTTCAATGCGCTCAAGCTCCGCGCCGTTGCGGTCGATCCGGACGAAGGCGTCCTCCGTGAACGAGGCGACCCAGACCGCCCCGTCGCGATCGAGGCAGATGCCGTCGGGATCGTTGACGCGACCGAACCGCCCCCGGAGACTCAACCCGCCGTCCGCGCCGATGTCGTAATCGGCAAGACCAGCGCCATCCATTTCCGCGACGACGAGCCGGCGGTGGTCGGAGGAGACGGCAATGCCGTTGGGAAACCGCAAGCCGTCGGCGACGACGCGGGCGCTGCCGTCGGGCATCACCAGGATGATCCGGCCGACCGCGCCGCGCCCCTCCGGCGGCGGCAGATTGAAGCCGAGATCGCCGACATAGGCACGTCCCTGCCCGTCGATGATCATGTCGTCGATCGTGCCGATCGCGACGTCGGAGAGGTCGGCATAGAGCGACAGCGCCCCATCGGAGAACCGCAGCAGCCGCTTCTTGAACATCGTCAGCACGACGATGTCGCCATTAGGCAGCACGCCGAGACCGCAGGGCGTGTCGTCGGTCACGACGGCATGCTCCTGCAACTCGCCCGATGTGCTGATGCTGAGCAGCGTCCGCGCCATGCAGTCGACGAACCAGAGCCGTCCTTGATGCCAGCGCGGGCCTTCGAAATAGCGGCCGCCATCGAGGATGGTTGTTGCCGCACTTCGATTCATGAGTCTTCCCCGTTCAGAATCTGATCCTGGCGGCTCGATCACTGCGGCGGTTCGTATCCGGCGAGCAACCTTACCAGCTCACTCTGTCGCGATGTGCCGGTCTTGCGGAACACGTTGTGAAGATGCGTCTTCACCGTCGCCTCCGTCAATCCCAGCAACTCGGCAAGCGCGCGCACGCCGCTCGCCTTCATCATGGCATCGAGCAGGCGAACCTCGCTCGCGGTGAGCTTGTAGAGCTTTGCCAGGGCCTCGAGCGGTGGCGGCGACGCCGGCGAGCTCCTGCGGACGAACACGGCGGCGATCGCGGAATGAACCGCTGCGCTACGTTGACGGTCGCCCGACGTCAGTGGCAGCACATGCGCAAACCATCGGCCATGCGGATCCGGCAGCAGCGGGATTGCCTGTGCCCGATCGCCTTGCATGCTATCGCCGACCTCGGCCGCCCCGAACAGATAACGAAGCCGCCTGTCGGCGTCCGCGTCCGTCGCAGCCAGCCCGCCGTTGCGCTCGCGGAGCAGCGTCTTCTCCGCCAACACCGATCGGCCGGCGTCGTTGGCAAAAACGATCCTTCCGCCGGTGCCTACAAGGAACACAGCGGAGTCGATCGTGTCGAGCGTTTCCGTGAGGACAGCGCTGGACGCCCTCGCCGTGTCGAACAACCTGGCGATCGAAACCGCCCGCTGGAAGTGTGGCACCACCAATGCGAACTTGCGCTGTACTTCGGCATCGGCGAAGCCGTCCTGATCATGCAGACGGACCGAGACGATCGAAGAATTGGTCGCTCCCTTTTCGAGGTTCGCCCCGAGAGCGTCGATCATCCTCTGCGGCTTCATCCATTCGTCATAGAAGCGGGTCTCAACCATCTCGTCGAACGGGACCATATCGTTGGATCGGTACACCTCGCCCACGTCGAAGAATGCCGCCGCTGGAAAGCAGGGATTGAGCGACAAATACGTCTCTAGATACAGCTTGGTGTAGTGCGCCTCTTCGTTGAACAGATGGAGCACCGCCGTGCGCTCCGTGGCGGTATCATGCCAGAACAGGGCTCCCGAGGAACCGCCAACGAACAGGCAGGCCCTCTCAAGAGCACGCGGCCAGAGGCCGGGATCCAATGAGGCGTCGTAAATGATGCCGATCACCTCTGAAAGAACTGCGGCTTCAGACGTCACGGCGTGGCTCTTATGACTTTCAAAACAAGCATGCGGGCATTCGCGCCTACACGTGGCTTATAGCGCGACGACGAAGGCGGTTGCGAGTCCATTTGCGCAGCAGCCCTTGCATTGTTCGGAGCAGCACAGCCCGCAACCGTTGCGTGTCGACGATGGGTGCAATCAGGCAACACCTGGCAGGCGAATCCGTAGATGCGATCCGATTTCAATCGAACGGTTGATGCGTCATCTGCAGTCCATCTCCACCATGATGCGCACAAGCTTGGTCGGAATGGGAACGATGGCATTCAAAAGACAGAAAAATATTGCGCGCAGAATGGCGAACAGGGAACCATCAAAGACGATGACGGCGATAGCCGCCACGACAATGCTATGTGCGACCAGTGTGATGGTGGGGTCACGTCCCGCCCAAGCGATTCATGCGGTCTGCTCTTTCGTGGATGGAGGCGAGCAAGACGTCCTCGTCGTCCAGGGCGACGACTGCTCTAGTCCATTCGATCCGTTTTTTGGCGGACCGCTGGCTCTCATAGATCCGGTTCACGCGGTGAAAGATGTGACGATCGACGGCACCACCACACTGGGCGGCGCGAGCAACATCAACGGCAACAGCACGTTCGCGGCCGGCTCGACGGCCACTTTCAACGGTGCCGCGGTGTTTAACGGCGGAGTGAAGCTGGCCAGCACGCTGAGCACGTCGGGCATCAGCAACACGGGCAACATCTCCACCGACACCCTGAGCACGACCGGGCTCGCCACGCTCAACTCACTCAGCGTAACCAACAACGCCAGCATCGGTGGCACTCTCAACGTGGCCGGACTTGCGACCTTCAATGGCGTCGTCAATCACGGCAACATCGCGACCGATACGCTGACGGCCACCACGTTGATCGCGGCACCGCTCGTCAATGCGACGACCTTGAACGCGACGACGGTGAACGCAACGACGATGAACGCAGCCACGGTAGCCGCGACCACCGTCAATGCAACCGACGTCAACGCAACCAACGTCAAGGCGACGACGGTCGCGGCCACGACGGTGAATGCATCGACCGTCAACGCAACCATGTCAAATATCGGCACGGCCAACGTGACCAGCGCCCTGCAGGTCGCCAGAGGCGCCGCCGTCAACATCGGCGGCAACAGGGTCCAGAATGTCGCGGCGCCGATCAGCGGAAGCGATGCAGCGAACAAGAGCTACGTCGATGCCAGCGTCGCCTCGCTTGGCGGACAGGTCGAACAGGCGCTGAGCGGCGTCAATACGCGGCTCGATGATATTGCGAGCCGCACCACCAAGGCCACCGCCGGCGTCGCGATGGCGTTTGCGATGGCCGGCGTCCCGACCGTGCTGCCGACCGAGCGCGTTGCCTTCACGATGAACTATGGCAACTTCCAGGGCCAGAACGGCGTTGCCATCAACGGGGCGGTCCGGCTCAACGACAACTTCCAGCTCACCGGCGGCGTCGGCTATTCGACCGCGCAAAGCCTTGTGGGTGCACGTGCCGGCCTGCGCGTCGGATGGTGAGGCTCGGTTCGGTCTGGCCGGTCGCGGGCGTCGCCGCGCTTGGCACGGGGCTAGTGGTGGCTGCGATGATGCCAACCGGTACCATCGCCCAGCCAGATCCGCCTGCTCCGGCTCCTACGCAACAGGCGGCGCCGATCAAGCCAGCGCCGGACAAGGCTTCCGCTGAGCGCACGCCGGCCAAGGTCCAGGTGCCGCTCGATCAGGCGCTGCTGCTGGTGCGCGCGACACTGCTGACGCTGAATGATGCCAACCGCTCCGGCAACTACGGTGTCCTGCGTGACCTCGCGTCACAGGATTTCCAGGCCCGTAACAGCTCGGCCGATCTGGCGCTGGTCTTCGCCGAAATGCGGCGAAGCAATTTGACCCTGTTCAGCGTGATGCTGCTGTCTCCGCAGCTCGCCGCTGCGCCGGAGATCGACGCCGAGGGGCGCCTGCGCATCTCCGGCTACGTGCCGACCAGTCCACAGCAGGTCAAATTCGATCTCGTCTACGAGTCCTCGTCGCGGCAGTGGAAGCTCCTCAACATCAATATCTCGACCACCCCCGCGCAGACGGCGAAGGCCGCCGACCAGGAACAGAAGCCGCAGGCGCGAAACCCAAAAGCTGTCTCACGACAGGTGGTGACACCGAAAGTTGCGCCCGCGAAGCCCTGATCGATAGGCCCGGGCCCGGAACCGTTCCTTCGGGATTGTCCGTAAAACCCCGGTTCCCGCGGGTTCCGCGTGTCACATTCCACATTTCGCCGTGTTTCCCTGTTGAGTTGCGGCAGCATTAACACTCGAGAATCGAGAGTAGTGATAATCTGCGGCGGTTGTGCCGCTGTATGACGCGTTCTGTTTGTGCCTCGTGGTTTCTCAGGGGGGACCAGGGAATGAACCGGTGCCTACGTCCGCTGGCGTGTTTCGCCACAGCTGCCGCGCTCGCGCTGCTTCCAGTCCAGGCGACCGCCAAGCCGCATCACCAGCATCAGGCCAAGAGCGGCGCCAAGAGCGGCCACGGTGACAAGAAGGCGCATGGCGCCAAGGCTAACTCCAAGGCTGCGCGCGAGAGCGGCTCCGGCAAGCGCCGGCACGCCAGACATGGCACCGACAAACGCAAATCCGCAAAGGCCAGATCAGCTCCGTCCAAATCGACCGAGACCAGCAAGGCGCCGGAACCGGAGAAGCCTGCCGGGCCGCAATTGTCGGGCGATCTTGCCAACGTCAGGGATGCAATCCTCGCCGCGCGCAGAGGCAAGACCAACGACGCGACCGATATCCAGGCGAAGATCACCGACCCGGTCGGGCGCAAGCTCGTCGAGTGGTACCTGCTGCGCCATTCGGAGTCGAATGCGCCGTTCAGCCGCTATGCGGCGTTCGTCTCGGCCAACCCGGATTGGCCGAGCGTCACGCTGCTCCGCAAACGGGCCGAAGCGCGGATGTGGCAGGAACGCAGCGATCCGGCCACAGTGCACGGCTTCACCCTCGATCAGCCAATCAGCGCCAAGGGCAAGTTCGCCCTCGCCCGTACGCTGCTCACTGAGGGCGACCGCGACGGCGCCACGCGGCTGGTGCGCGAGGCCTGGCGCTCGGAGGAACTGCTGGACCGTACCGAGAGCGACGCCTACGACGCATTCAAGGACCTGCTGACGCGCGACGACCATCGCGCGCGCATGGACAGGCGGATCGGCGCCAAGGATCTCGCCGGCGCCAGGCGTGCGGCCCAGCACCTCGGCAGCGATGAGCTCGCGATCGTGAAAGCCTGCGGCGCGGTCCGCGGGCAATCCAGCAAGGCGGAGGACACACTCAACGACGTGCCGGCGGACGCCCGCAGCGACCTCGGCTACACGCTGTGCCGCATCCAGTGGCTGCTCGCGAAGAACAGGATCGATGATGCGGCGCGCGTGACGATTGCGGCGGCGCCCGAGACGATGGCGCAGCAGGACACCGACCAATGGTGGCGCGAGCGCCGCATCCTTTCCCGCAAGCTGCTCGACCAGGGCGAGTACCAGGCGGCCTATGACGTGATCCGGGGCGCGGCGGCGCCGGACAATCCCTACTACCGGTCCGACATGCACTTCATGCGCGGCTGGATCGCGCTGCGCTATCTCGATGATGCCAAGACCGCGGCGGCGCATTTCGCACACATCGACGAAGGCCAGACCAACCCGACCGTGCTGGCGCGCGCCGCCTATTGGCGCGGCCGCGCTGCCGAGGCGCTCGGCAACTCCGCGGCGATGCGCGCCGACTACCAGGCCGCCGCGCGCTATCCGACCGCCTATTATGGTCAGTTGGCATTGGCCAAGCTCGGCCGCGATGGTGGCGTCGAGCTCCGCGCACCCTCGCCGGCGCCGGCGCCGGCAGCATGGCGGCCGATGAACGGGTTCGTGCCGCCGACATGCTCTATGCGATCGGCGAGCCCGACATCGTGCTCTACTTCGCAGCCGACCTCGCTGAGGAAAGCACCGACGTCGGGATGCTCGAGGCGCTCGGCGAACTCACCGGCCGTCACAACGATGCCCGAGCGATGCTGCAGATCGGCAAGATCGCGCTCGCGCGGGGCTTTGCCTTCGACCATTACGCCTTCCCGGTCATCGGCATCCCCAAGCACACCCCGATCGCGCCCGATATCGGACGCAGCATGACCTACTCGATCGCGCGCACCGAGAGCGCATTCGATCAGCGCGACAAGTCGGCGGCCAACGCCGTCGGCCTGATGCAGGTGACGCCCGAAGCCGGCCGCGACACCGCCAAGCGTTTCGGCGTCAGCTACGATTGGAGCAGGATGGTGTCCGATCCGGTCTACAACACCCAGATGGGCGCGGCCGAATTGAGTGCGCTGCTGGCGGAATACCGCGGCTGCCACATCATGACGTTTGCCGGCTACAACGCCGGCCGCGGCCGTGTCCGCGACTGGATCAAGGCCTATGGCGACCCGCGAGATCCAAAGGTCGATCCGGTCGACTGGGTGGAGCGGATTCCGATCTCGGAGACGCGCAACTACGTGCAGCGCGTGGTGGAGAATTTCGCCGTCTATCAGGCGCGGTTCGAGGACGCCGGCACGGCGGTCGTGGCAAGGAGCGGCGAGCACGTCGTGACGCAGGAGACCAACGCGGCGCCGGCGCAGTGAGATTCCAACGCGTGACGCCTGTCCCGCTGCGCGGCTAAAGCATATCCGCCGATACGCGAACCTCCTTGCGTGCAAAAAGCCACGACACACCTGCGACAAGGCAGGCGAATGCGATCCAGGCAATGATCGCGCGCGCCTCTCCCGGAGTGTCGATTCCGTAATGGTCGATGATAAGGACCGGAATCAGATACGCGGCCATGACGGTCCAAATGCTCCAGAACCCGGTTCGGGTCAGAACGAAATAGACCAGGCCGCCGTAAACGAATTGGCACGCCAGCGCAGCGGCCAGGACGATCAGGAACAGGCGAAGATGATCGGCCCAGTGCAAAACATGCACGCCTTCCGGGGGGGGGCGCCCAAGGCACCATCCAGCCTACAAAGGCGACCGCAAACGCGGTGCTGGACGCAAGCCACGCAAGCGCAAGATTCTTCATGAGCAATCCTCCTGCTCCGGAAGATCGACCGCCCTCACTCGACCTTCACATTGGCGGCCTTGATCATCGGCCACCACTTCGCGATTTCCGCCTTCTGCCAGGCGCCGAGTGCTTCCGGCTTCAGCTGGTCTTGCGGCGGCATCTGCAAGCCGAGATTTTCGAGCTGCTTCTTCACGGCGGGGTCACGCAGCGCCTGGATCGCAGCCGTGTTGAGCTTGGCCACGATCTCCTGCGGCGTGCCCTTCGGCACCCAGAGGCCGGACCACAGCGTCATGTGGAAGCCGGGCAGGCCAGCCTCATCGACCGTCGGGACTTCGGGCGCATTCGCGACCCGCTTGGAATCGGTGACGGCATAGGCACGGATGTTGCCGGCACGGACCTGGTTGATCGAGTTCGAGGTCTGATCGACGATGATGTCGATCTGGCCGGCGACGAGGTCGTTCAGCGCCGGCCCGGTGCCGCGATACGGCACGTATTGCAGCTTGATGCCGGAGACGTTCTCGAAATAGAGCCCGGCGATATGGCTGCCGCTGCCGGCGCCGGCGGTGCCTGCGGTCGGCGGCGCCGGCCGCGACTTCAACCACGCGAGCAACTCCTTCAGCGTCTTCGCCGGCACGTCGTTCTTGCTGACGATGATCATCGGATTGCTCGGCAGCAGCACGACCGGCTCGAGATCCTCGACGAGGTCGTAGCCGAGCTTGTAGATCGCGCCGTTCGCGACGTGGGTGCCGAGATGGCCGAACGAGACGGTGTAGCCGTCCGGCGCCGCGCGCACCGCGCGGCCGACGCCGATCGAACCGCCCGCACCGGTCACGTTCTCGATCAGGACCACCTCACCGAGCGACTGCTTCATCCGCTCGGCAAGAATGCGCGCCATGGCATCCGATGGACCGCCGGCAGCGAACGGCACGACGATGGTGATCGGGTGCGCGGGCCAGGTTTCCGCGTGTGCAGCGCCGACTAGCGTCACAAACGCGGCCAAAACAGCCCACAGGATTCGACGCATCATTCACTCCATCAAATGATACCGTCATTGCGAGGAGCGAAGCGACGAAGCAATCCATGGTTCAGCAAGCGGTGAGATGGATTGCTTCGCTGCGCTCGCAATGACGACTGCAACAACAGGTTAGAACTGCGAGAAGTCGATCGGCTTGTGCCGGTCGAGCGCGCGGGTCACCGGCGGCAGCGGGTATTTCAGGCCGCTGGCACAGTTGAACAGCATCACGCGGTCACCCTTCGAGACGCTGCCATCGGCAAGGCTCTCCTTGTAGGCCGCATAGGTCGCAGCGCCTTCGGGGCACAGCAACAACCCCTCCTCACGCGCGACCTCGTTGAGCGCGGCGCTGATCTTGTCGTCATCGACCGCGATCGCAAATCCCTTGCTCTCGCGCACCGCGCGCAGGATGAGGAAGTCGCCGATCGCCTGCGGCACGCGGATGCCGGAGGCGATGGTGTGGGCGTCCTCCCAGCGCGCCGCATGCTCGGTGCCGGCCTCGTAAGCGCGCACCATCGGCGCGCAGCCGGAGGCCTGCACCGCGACCATCCGCGGACGCTTCGAGCCGATGAAACCGATCTTTTCGAGCTCGTCGAACGCCTTCCACATGCCGATCAGGCCGGTGCCGCCGCCGGTCGGATAGAAGATCACGTCGGGCACGTCCCAGCCGAGCTGCTCGGCGAGCTCGAGGCCCATCGTCTTCTTGCCCTCGATCCGGTACGGCTCCTTCAGGGTCGAGGTATCGAACCAGCCGACCTTTGCCTTGCCCTCGCCGACGATCTTGCCGCAGTCGTCGATATAGCCGTTGACGCGATAGACGCTGGCGCCCTGCAGCTCGATCTCGCTGACATTCACCTCCGGCGTATCCGCCGGGCAGAAGATCGTGGTCTTGATGCCGCAGGAGGTCGCGTAGGCCGCGAGCGCCGCGCCCGCATTGCCGTTGGTCGGCATCGCCATGTGCTTGATGCCGAGCGCCTTGCCCATCGACACCGCCATCACGAGGCCGCGCGCCTTGAACGAGCCGGTCGGCAGCCGCCCCTCGTCCTTGACGATGATCTCACCGCCGCCGAGCTTGGCGCCGAGCCTCGGCAACCGGATCAGCGGCGTCGTGACTTCTCCAAGACTGACGATGTCCTGGCACTTGCGCACCGGCAGCAGCTCGCGGTAACGCCACAGGTCGGCCGGACGCTCGGCCAGCGCATCCTTGGTGAGCGCCTTCTTCACCCCCGCGAGGTCGTAGCGCACCAAGAGCGGCTTGCCGGCCTTGGAGAGATTGTGCACCTGGTCGGCCGCGTAATGATCGCCCTCCATCGCGCATTCGAGATGGGTCACGAAGGTCGGGCGTTCGATGGTGAGGTTGTCGTTGTCTTTCACGAGATTCTGTCCTTCTTGTTCTTCGTGATGTCTTCTCCGCCAGACCCGTCACCCTGAGGAGCGCGAAGCGCGTCTCGAAGGGCGACGAGCCCCGCTGCTCGATCCGGGCCGTGCATCCTTCGAGACGCTTGCTACGCAAGCTCCTCAGGATGACGGGACGGGAGTCAGATATTCAGCACGCGCCCGTAGGCGTCGAGCACCGCTTCCTTCATCATTTCCGACAGGGTCGGATGCGGGAACACGGTGTGCATCAACTCCTCTTCGGTGGTCTCCAGATTCATCGCCACGACATAGCCCTGGATCAGCTCGGTCACCTCGGCGCCGATCATGTGCGCGCCGAGCAGCTGCCCGGTCTTCTTGTCGAACACCACCTTGACGAGGCCCTGGTCCTCGCCGAGCGCGATCGCCTTGCCGTTGCCGACGAACGGGAAGCGGCCGACGCGGATTTCGCGGCCGCCTTCCTTGGCCTTGGCTTCCGTCAGGCCAACCGAGGCGACCTGCGGGTTGCAATAGGTGCAGCCCGGGATCATCAGCTTGTCCATCGGATGCGGATGCAGGCCCTTGATCGCCTCGATGCAGATCACGCCCTCATGCTCGGCCTTGTGCGCGAGCATCGGGGGACCTGCGACATCGCCGATCGCGTAGATGCCGGGGACGTTGGTCTTGCCGAGGCCGTCGATCACGATGCAGCCGCGGTCGGTCTTGACGCCGAGCTTTTCCAGCCCGAGGCCCTCGATGTTGCCGACCACGCCGACCGCCGAGATCACGCGCTCGAATTCCTTGGTCTGCGGCTGGCCCTTGCCGTCGTCGATGGTCGCGACCACGCTGTCGGCCTTCTTCTCGAGCTTGGTCACCTTGGTCGAGGACATGATCTTGATGCCCATCTTCTCGAAGCGCTTTCGCGCAAGACCGGCGATCTCGGCGTCCTCGACCGGGAGGATCTGCGGCAGCACCTCAACCACGGTGACGTCGGAGCCCATGGTGTGGAAGAACGAAGCGAACTCGATGCCGATCGCGCCGGAGCCGACCACCAGCAGCGATTTCGGCATCCGCTCCGGCACCATCGCCTCGAAATAGGTCCAGATCAGCTTCTTGTCGGGCTCGAGCCCGGGCAGCACGCGCGGCCGTGCACCGGTCGCAACGATGATGTGCTTGGCCTGGTAGGTGCCCTCGCCGCTCGCGCCCTTCGGCGCCTCGACCGCGGACTTCTTCACCGTGATCTTGCCGGGCGCGTCGATCGTGGCGTCGCCCCAGATCACCGTGACCTTGTTCTTCTTCATCAGGAAGCCGACGCCGTCATTGAGGCGTTTCGAGACGCCACGCGAGCGCTGCACGACCGCCTTCGGATCGAAGCTGACATTGTCCGCCGACAGCCCGTAATCCTTGGCGTGCTGCATGTAGTGATAGATCTCAGCCGAGCGCAGCAGCGCCTTGGTCGGAATGCAGCCCCAGTTCAGGCAGATGCCGCCGAGATAGGACTTCTCCACGATCGCGGTCTTGAAGCCGAGTTGCGCAGCGCGGATCGCGGTCACATAGCCGCCGGGGCCGGAGCCGATGATGATGACGTCAAAGGATGTGTCGGCCATGGCGGCTCCCGTTCAACTCAACGTGTGACGCCGCGCGCGCGGCTTCTTGCGATCAATGACCTGACCAGCCATTCGAGCCCGATCACCACAGCCATGATGGCCAGGGCCGTCAGCACGATCGGCTGGGCGATGTTCCGCGCCAGCTGTTCGCCGGCGAAGAACGCGGAGTGCAGGAAATCCAACCCGACCGGGTTGAGCACCAGCACGGCCGACAGCAGCAGCGAGATCCAGGGCCAGCGCGTGCGGGCCAAGCCGGCCATTCATCGGTACTCCTGCCATACCGCACCGAGAAATATGGTCCACACCAGCGCCAGCACACCGGCGCCGATCATCATCAACCGGAACTGGAACGTCGATATCAGGTCGCGGTTGACCGCGACGAGCAGCGCAACGGCGATGGCGGCGAGCAGAACGTACGGACCTGACATCGCGTACATGGCGGATGCCCGTCACACCATCATCATCACGGGGTTTTCGATCAGCTGCTTGAAGGCGCCGATCAGCTCGGCGCCGAGCGCGCCGTCGATCGCGCGGTGATCGCACGACAAGGTCACGCTCATGATGTTCGCGATCTCGATCTTGCCGCCGCGCACCACCGGGCGCTCCTCCGAGGTGCCGACCGCGAGGATCGAGGCGTGCGGCGGATTGATCACGGCGGTGAAGTGGTTGATGCCGTACATGCCGAGGTTGGAGACCGCGGTGGTGCCGCCCTGGTATTCCTCCGGCTTCAGCTTGCGGGCGCGGGCACGGGCGGCAAAATCCTTCATCTCGTTCGAGATGGTCGACAGCGTCTTGGTCTCGGCCTTGCGGATGATCGGCGTGATCAGGCCGCCCGGCATCGCCACCGCGACGCCGACGTCGGAATGCTTGTGCTTGAGCATGCCGCCCTCGGTCCAGCTGACGTTGCAGTTCGGGATCTTCTGCAGCGCGACCGCCATCGCCTTGATGACGAAGTCGTTGACCGAGATCTTGTAGAGCGGCTTCTTCTCCTTGTCCTTCGGCGCGGCGGCGTTGATCTCCTCGCGTGCGGCGAGCAGCTTGCCGATGTCGCAGTCGATGGTGAGGTAGAAGTGCGGGACGTTCTGCACCGAGGCGGTAAGACGCTGCGCGATGGTGCGGCGCATGCCGTCATGCGGCACGACTTCGTAAGAGCCCGGCTCGAACAGCGCCAGGATCTGCTTGTCCGACATCGACGGCGCGATGCTCGGCCCCGCCGCGGCGGGCGCAGCCGCCGGCGCCTTCAGCCCCTTGCCGGACTTGGCGTCGTCGACATCGCGCGCGATGACGCGGCCATGCGGACCGGTGCCGGCGATGCGGGAAAGATCGATGCCGGCTTCCTTTGCCAACCGGCGCGCCAAAGGCGAGGAAAACACGCGGGCATGGCCGTTGGCTTGCGCGGCGGGTGCCGCAGCAGGCTCTCGCGCCGGCGCTGCGGCCGGCGTCGGTGCAGCGGCAGGCGCGGCAGCGGCAGGTGCTGCCTGCGCGGCGGGCTTGGGGGCTTCGGCGGGCTTGCCAGCCGGAGCAGCGCCGGCTCCGGCGCTGGCTGCCGCCTTCACATCCTCGCCGTCGCCGGCCATGACCGCGATGACGTCGTTGACCGGCACGTCCTGCGTGCCCTCGGGCACCAGGATCTTGGCGATCGTGCCCTCGTCGACCGCCTCGACTTCCATCGTCGCCTTGTCGGTCTCGATTTCCGCGATCACGTCGCCGGACTTGACCTTGTCGCCCTCTTTCTTGAGCCACTTGGCGAGGTTGCCCTTTTCCATCGTCGGCGACAGCGCGGGCATGAGAATATTGATCGGCATTGTCAGTGACCTTGTTGCGACCGCGGTTTGGTTTGGCCCATGTCGGTCGGCCGGGCGATTTCGGCTTCGAACATCTCGACGATGCGCGCGAGCGCCTCGTCCTCGGTGTATTCGCTCTCGCGCGAATAGGCGCGCGCGGCGTGGCGGGCGATGTCGACGAGCATCAGCCCCCACATGTCCGGCTCCTCGAAGGCGCGCTGGAACGCGATCGACAGGCCGCCGTCGACCACAAAGGCGCGCAGCACCTCGACGGCGTCGTCGCGGCCCATCACGTCAGGCGGCAGCGGCTGCTCCTTGGGACCGGCCATCGGCGTTACCGGTAGGACACGGCCTTGGCGGCCGCGACCACCTCGGCGACGGAAGGCAGGGCAAGCTTTTCGAGATTGGCGGCATAGGGCATCGGCACATCCTTGCCGGAGACGCGCGTGACCGGCGCATCCAGATAGTCGAACGCATGCTCCATGATGCGCGCGGCAACCTCGGAGCCGACGCCGCTCTGCTGCCAGCCCTCCTCCACCGTGACCGCACGGCCGGTCTTCTTCACCGAGTTGATGATGGTCTCGGTGTCCATCGGACGGATGGTGCGCAGATCGATCACTTCGGCGTCGATACCTTCCTTGGCGAGCTCGTCTGCGGCCTTCAGCGCATACGACATGCCCATCGCCCAGGAGACGATGGTGACGTCCTTGCCGGCTCGCGCGATCCGCGCTTTGCCGATCGGCACGATGAAATCGGGCAGTTTCGGCACTTCGCCGGTGTGGCCGTACAGCACCTCGTTCTCGAGGAAGATCACCGGATTGGGATCGCGGATCGCGGCCTTGAGCAGACCCTTGTAATCGGCGGCCGAATACGGCGCGATCACCTTGAGACCCGGGATCTGCGAGTACCAGGCGGCGTAGTCCTGGCTGTGCTGGGCCGCGACGCGCGCGGCGGCGCCGTTCGGGCCGCGGAACACGATCGAGCAGCCCATCTGGCCGCCGGACATATAGAGCGTCTTGGCGGCTGAATTGATGATCTGGTCGATCGCCTGCATGGCGAAATTCCAGGTCATGAACTCGACGATCGGCTTCAGCCCGGCCATCGCCGCACCGACGCCGACGCCGGCAAAACCGTGCTCGGTGATCGGCGTATCGATCACGCGCCGCGCGCCGAATTCCTGCAACAGGCCCTGCGTCACCTTGTAGGCGCCCTGATACTCGGCAACCTCCTCGCCCATGATGAAGACGTCGCCATCGCGGCGCATCTCCTCGGCCATCGCATCGCGCAGCGCCTCGCGGATGGTCTGCGTGACCATCTCGGTGCCCGCGGGAATTTCCGGATCGGGCAGCGCCTCGCTGACCGGCGCGGCCGGCGCTTTAGCCGCCGGCTGCGGCGCTTCCGCCTTTGCATCTCCCCTGGCTTCGGCAGCAGGAGCCTCCGCGGCCTTCGGCTGCGGCGCCGCAGGCACCTTGGCGAGATCGGCGGCGCTTTCGCCATCGGCCAGGATGGTGGCGATCGGCGTGTTCACCGCGACATCGGCGGTGCCTTCCGGAATCAGGATCTTGCCGAGCGTGCCCTCGTCGGTTGCCTCGACCTCCATCGTCGCCTTGTCGGTCTCGATCTCGGCGATGACGTCACCGGACTTGATGGTCTCGCCTTCCTTTTTCAGCCATTTGGCGAGGTTGCCCTTCTCCATGGTGGGCGACAGCGCAGGCATCAGCACTTGAATGGGCATATCGGCTCCCGAAATCGGTCTTGAAATTCGTCTGCGCGGGGTGGGGTCAGCGGTAGATGTCGGTGTAGAGCTCGGACGGATCGGGCTCAGGATCGTGCTGCGCGAAGTCGGCGGCTTCGTTGACGATCTCGCGCACCTCGGCGTCGATCGCCTTCAGATCCTGCTCGCTCACGCCCGATGCCAGCAGCCGGTTGCGCACCTGCTCGATCGGGTCCTGGTCGTGACGAACCTTCTCGACTTCCTCGCGCGTACGGTACTTCGCGGGATCGGACATCGAGTGGCCGCGGTAGCGGTAGGTCTGCATCTCGAGGATCATCGGACCATTGCCGCCGCGGCACCATGCTGTGGCCTCATCGGCGGCGGCCTTGACCGCGCGCACGTCCATGCCGTCGACCTGCCTGCCGGGAATGTTGAAGGAGGCGCCGCGCTTGGAGAAATCCTGCTGCGCCGAAGCGCGCGACACCGAGGTGCCCATCGCGTAGCGATTGTTCTCGATCACGTAGATCACCGGCAGCTTCCACAGTTCGGCCATGTTGAAGCTTTCATAGACCTGGCCCTGGTTGGCCGCGCCGTCGCCGAAATAGGTCACGCTGACGTTATCGTTGCCGCGATAGTGATTGGCGAAGGCAAGGCCGGTGCCGAGCGAGACCTGTGCACCCACGATTCCGTGACCGCCGTAGAAATGCTTCTCCTTGCTGAACATGTGCATGGAGCCGCCCTTGCCGCGGGAATAGCCGCCGCGGCGTCCGGTCAATTCGGCCATCACCCCCTTGGCTTCCATGTCGCAGGCCAGCATGTGGCCGTGGTCGCGGTAGCCCGTTATGACCTCGTCGCCCTGCTTCAGCGCCATCTGCATGCCGACCACCACGGCTTCCTGGCCGATATAGAGATGGCAGAAGCCACCGATCGCACCCATGCCGTAGAGCTGACCGGCCTTCTCCTCGAAGCGCCGGATCAGGAGCATGTCCCGTAGTGCCTTGAACTCCTGCTCCTTGGAGAATTCGGGGGGAGAACCAGCCTTCTCCTGCCCTGATTCTTTTGCGACGGTTTTCTTGGGTGCGGCCATGGCAATTCCGGGTGAGAGAAGTCGGAGAAACCTCTCTAACCCAACTCAAATCGCCTTGGAAGGATTGCGTTGGCTCAATGGAATTTTGCTATGCCGCACTGCAGCGTGCCGCGACACTTTTGTGATAGCGCGCGAATGTTTTTGAAATTTGAGAACGCGTCAGTTCGACTTGTTGATCCGAACCAGATCACGCGGGTTGGCGTAGTCGAGCTGGAAGCGCGCGCGCTCGTCCAGCATGTCGGGATCGACCCGGTCCGACCGCAACAGCGACACCCGCTGCTCGCCCTCGGCGCGCTCCTTCTTCAATCGCGCGAGCTCCGAGGTCAGCGCGATGATTTCCTGGTCGAGCTCCTGCCGCGCGTTCAGACCGTATTTGCCGGTATAGGCGTTGACGCCGAAATAGCCGACCATCAGCGCCGCCAGCGTGTAGAGCGCGAGCCCGGTCAGAATCGATTTGAGGCGTGTGCGGGAAACCATGGCCGCGAAGATGCGGCCATGGGGTTAACGGAGTGCTAAACCAAAGCGTTTTCGAGCGAAGTGGATGCCGGTTCGCGTGAAGAAAACGCGTCAAACAAGGTCAGCCGTTCTGCTTTTCGATGAAGGCCGCGAAGGCGCTGAGATACTGCTGCAGCACGCCCTTGAGCGACTCCTTGGTCAGCTCGCCCTTGTCGTCGAAGGCATCGCCGACACCGTTGAGATAGGCTTCCGGCTGGCCGAGGATCGGACCGGAAATGCCCGGCAGGATGTTCTGCAGATGCTTCACCGCGCTGACGCCGCCGAGCGGCCCCGGCGAATTGCCGATGATGCCGATCGGCTTGCCGATAAACGAGCTCTTGCCGTAGGGTCGCGAGGCGACGTCGATCGCGTTCTTCAGCACGCCCGGGATCGAACGGTTGTATTCGGGGGTCACGAACAGCACGCCGTTCGAGTTCTGCAGCTTCTCGCGGAAGGCCAGCCAGTCCGCCGGCGGGGCGGCCTCGAGGTCCTGGTTGAAGAAGGAAATGCCCTCGAGGGTCGTCACGTCGAGCTTCAACGATGCCGGTGCGAGCTTGGCCAGCGCGTTGGCAATCTTGAGCGAGAAGCTCTGTTTGCGGATGCTGCCGACGATGGTGACGATGTTATAGGCCATAGCAATTTCCCCTCGGGTTGCGCGTGAAACGCGTGCACCCCACCTACCGGCGCGGCCAGAAAGATGCAAGTGCATGGATCGCCCAATTCCGGAAACGCAGCGTTCACGAAATTTGACCGAACGGCACTGAGACGGTCCTCGAGGGTTGGGGGCCACCGGAAAGAAAGCCCATCGGGCACGACCCGGAGGCCAATTGTCGACATGTTCCTCGAAACATACTGTGTGGCGATTCCCCGCACCATCCCAGCCGACCGAAGAGCGGGCAATGACAGAGCGCAAGACACGGGTTGCAATCCTGTTTGGCGGACGATCGGCCGAACATGACGTTTCGCGGGCGTCGGCGGCGAACGTGCTTCGCTCGCTCGATCCGGACCGCTATGAGGCCACGGCGATCGGCATCACCCGGGATGGCCGATGGATCGTTGCCGATGCGGGAAACGGCGCCGGTGCGGGTGGCGGCGCGCTGACCATTCCGGACCATGGGCCGCAACTTGCGCTGCTGCCGGGCGGACAGGGCCGCGTCGTGGTGCTTCAGGGACCGGCAGCGGCGCCGGCGGAATTGCCGGCGTTCGATGTCGTCTTCCCGGTCCTGCATGGCCCCAATGGCGAGGATGGCACGGTGCAGGGTGCGCTGGAGCTGTCCGACGTAGCCTATGTCGGCTCGCGCGTGATGGGCTCGGCGGCCGGAATGGACAAGGACGTCGCCAAGCGCCTGCTGCGCGAGGCGGGATTGCCGATCGTCCCCTTTGTCGCGATGTCGATCGCCGCCCCCGTCAGCTATGATGACGCGGTCAGCGCCCTCGGCTCGCAGGAGCTGTTCGTCAAGCCGGCCAACATGGGATCATCGGTCGGCGTGTCGAAGGCACGCAACGCGGCGGAGTTCGAGGCCGGCTGCAGACTGGCGTTCCGCTTCGACACCAAGATCCTGATCGAGCGCTGCATCGCGCCGATCCGGGAGGTCGAGTGCTCCGTGCTCGAGGATGCGGAGGGCCGCGTGCGTGCCTCGCAGCTCGGCGAGATCGTGCCGTCCGACAAGCACGGCTTCTACTCCTACGACGCGAAGTATCTCGATGCGGATGGCGCCCTGCTTCAGGTGCCCGCCGACGTCCCGCCTGCCGTGGCCGATCGCATCAGGGAGCTCGCGATCAAGACGTTCGCCGTGCTGGGTTGCGAAGGCATGGCGCGCATCGACTTCTTCCTGCACGGCGAGCAGGCGTTCGTGAACGAGGCGAACACCCTGCCCGGCTTCACCAACATCAGCATGTATCCGCGGCTGTGGGAGGCCAGCGGCCTGCCGCAATCCGAGCTGATGGACGTCCTGATCGGCCATGCCCTGGAACGTCATAAGCGCTCCAGGGCACTGGCATTCGAGCGCGAGTAACGCGCAACGGGCATTCGCAGCATCCGTAGCCCGGATGCAGCGAAGCGTAATCCGGAGCCACTCTCACTGCGGATGGACTGATCCCGGATTGCGCTCCGCTTCATCCGGGATACGGACTACGCTTGCTCCGTTACATGCCCTTGTTCGGATTGATCAGGAATTTCTCGCCGGTCGCGCGCTTGCCGTAGACGGCGATGTTGTCGAGCTGCAGGGTTTCCTGCAACGACACCACCTTGGTGTAGTGACTGGCGAAGGTGGTCTTCAACTCGGCAACCACCCGCTGGCGTAGCTTGTTGCCCGCCTCCGGACCGATCTTCATCAGGAACGGGAACAAGAGCCAGCCGCCGACGCCCCAGGCCATGCCGAAGCCGCGCGGCAACTCGATCGAGCGGGTGTCGAGGCTGCCGTAGACATAGACCTGCTTGTGCACATTCGAGCCGTAGCGGCTGTAGGCCTTGGCGGTCTTGTTGATCGCGGTCTCCATCGCGACCAGGATCTGGCCGGCGAGCTTGCCACCGCCGATCGCATCGAAGGCGATGGTCGCGCCGGTCTCGACCAGTGCGCCGGTGAGCTTGTCCATGAAGTCGGGCGCGCTGGAATCGACGATATGCTTGGCGCCGATCTTGTGCAGGATGTCGGCCTGCTCCTTGTTGCGCACGATGTTGACGAGGCCGATGCCGTCCTTGAGGCAGATCCTGTTCAGCATCTGACCGAGGTTCGACGCCGCCGCCGTGTGCACCAGCGCCTTGTGGCCCTCGCGACGCATCGTCTCGGTCATGCCGAGCGCGGTCAGCGGATTGACGAAGCAGGACGCGCCTTCCGCGGGCGTGGTGCCCTCGGGCAGCGGCAGGCATTCGTTGACACGCAGCGTGCGGTATTGCGCATACATCGCGCCACCGATCATCGCGACGGTCTTGCCCATCAGCGCTTTCGCCGCGTCCGACGAGCCGGTCCGGATCACGACGCCGGCGCCCTCATTGCCGACCGGCATCGACTCGTCGAGCCGAGCGGCGAGACCCGGCAACGCCGCTTCCGGCACGCGCGCGGTCACCACGGGCAATTCCTTGCTGCCGGAGACCTTGGCGGCCGACATGTCGGCCGGGCCGATCAAGAGCCCGAGGTCGGACGGATTGATCGGGGTCGCCTCGACCCGGACCACGACCTCGTCGGGACCGGGCTCGGGGGTCGGGACATTCACCAACGACAATTCCAGTTCGCCATCCTTCTTGAGCAGCGAACGCAGTTGCAGACCGTTCTTGCCGTCACTCATCCCGACCTCCCCTTTTGCGTTTTATTCAGTCCCGATCAATTGGGGCGCTAGGCCAGCGCCTTCAAGGCCGCCCTGCCGGCGTATTTCGCCTGGGTGCCGAGCTGCTGCTCGATCCGCAGCAGCTGGTTGTACTTGGCGGTACGGTCGGAGCGCGCCAGCGAGCCGGTCTTGATCTGCCCGCAATTGGTGGCGACCGCGAGGTCGGCGATCGTGGAGTCCTCGGTCTCGCCGGAGCGGTGCGACATCACGGCGGTGTAGCCGGCCTTGTAGGCCATCTCGATCGCCGCCAGCGTCTCGGTCAGCGTGCCGATCTGGTTGACCTTGACCAGGATCGAGTTGGCGCGACCGTGCTTGATGCCGTCGGCAAGCCGAGTGACGTTGGTGACGAACAGATCGTCACCGACCAGCTGGCACTTGTTGCCGATCGCATCCGTCAGCTCCTTCCAGCCGTCCATGTCGTCCTCCGACATGCCGTCCTCGATCGTCACGATCGGATAACGGCCGACGAGGTCGGCGAGATACTTCACCTGCTCCGAGCGCGAACGGGTCTTGTTCTCGCCGCCATAGACGTAGGAGCCTTCCTTGAAGAATTCGGTGGAGGCGCAGTCGAGGCCGAGCACGACGTCATCGCCCGCCTTGTAGCCGGCCTTGCCGATCGCGTTCATGACGAACTCGAGCGCGGCGTCGGCCGACGGCAGGTTCGGCGCGAACCCGCCCTCATCGCCGACATTGGTGTTGTGACCGGCCTTCTTCAATTCGCCGCGCAGCGTGTGAAAGATCTCCGAACCGCAGCGCAGTGCTTCGGCAAACGAAGTTGCGCCGACCGGCAGGATCATGAATTCCTGGAAGTCGATCGGGTTGTCGGCATGCACGCCGCCATTGATGATGTTCATCATCGGCACCGGCAGCGTCCGCGCCGAGGTGCCGCCGACATAGCGATACAGCGGCATGTCGAAGGATTCGGCGGCGGCCTTGGCGCAGGCCAGCGAAACGCCGAGGATGGCGTTGGCGCCAAGCCGGCTCTTGTTCGGGGTGCCGTCGAGCTCGATCATGATCTGGTCGATCGCGACCTGCTCCTCGACGGCCTGGTCGCTGAGCGCCTCGAAGATCTCGCCGTTGATGGCTGCAACCGCCTTCTCGACGCCCTTGCCGAGATAGCGCGACTTGTCGCCGTCACGGAGTTCCACCGCCTCATGGGCGCCGGTGGAGGCGCCCGACGGCACCGCCGCGCGACCGATCGACCCATCCTCCAGCACCACATCGACCTCGACGGTGGGGTTGCCGCGGCTGTCCAGGATTTCGCGGCCGATGATGTCGACGATGTCAGTCATGAAGTACCTCTTGTGGCAGTGAGGGGGTCGGATGGCGGTGCTTCTACCGCAATGCATCGAGGGGGAAAAGGCCGGGTGACGGGCGCCCCCGCATTGGATAAGAGGACGCCACGGAGACCCCTGATGGCAAAGAAATCCACCAAATCAACCACCTCCCCCGGCCTGCAACTCGGCCGTGCGGTGGAATGGCCCGACGCGCCGGAAAAGGCGCAGCTCGACCGCGTGCCCAACCCGCAGGCTGGTACCGATTATCTGGTGCGCTTCACGGTGCCGGAATTCACCTCGATCTGCCCGGTAACGGGCCAACCGGATTTCGCGCATCTGGTGATCGACTATGTGCCCGGCCGCTGGCTCTTGGAATCCAAATCGCTGAAACTGTTCGCCGCGAGCTTCCGCAACCATGGCGCCTTCCACGAGGATTGCACGGTCATGATCGGCAAGCGGATCTCGGACGAGATCAAGCCGAAATGGCTGCGCATCGGCGGCTATTGGTATCCACGCGGCGGCATCCCGATCGACGTGTTCTTCCAGACCGGCCGCTCGCCGAAGGGCCTCTGGGTTCCGGATCAGGGCGTCGCGACCTATCGTGGCAGGGGTTAGGTTGGGCGCTACCCACCTTCGCACTGAATTAGTCGGACAAGACGCCGTCTTTCCTAGATCCGTCATTTGGAGCAACGAAGAAGCTGCGCATCGATCCAAAGCCCCTAACCTCAACCGCCTGGCGCTCTTCGAACCTAAAGAAATCTCTCACCCGCCAATACGTCGCTTCAGATATGTGCACGCGGTTCGGCTCGCTAACCGACTCAAGCCGGCTCGCTAAGTTTACAGTGCGTCCCCAATAGTCGTAGGTCATCTTGTGGCGCCCAATCACGCCACCGATCGTAGATCCGGTATGGATCCCAACTCGAATTTGCAACGGATAGCCGGTCTTTTCTGCGACGCGCCTCACGATATCAATGGTATGCAAGGCGAATTCGACCATCGCCTTCGCGTGGTTTACCGAGCTGGCTGATTTCCCGGCAATGGCCATGTAGGCGTCACCGATTGTCTTGACCTTCTCGACTCCATATTGGTCAGCCGCTTCGTCGAATTCTGTAAAGATCATGTCCAGGATTTCGAGGACGTGCTTGGGGGCAAGGTGCTCTGTCAGAGTCGTGAATCCAACCAGGTCCGAAAACAGCAGTGTAACTTCGCCAAACGCTTCAGCACTCCTAGTAGCCTGATCAGCGACCAAATTCAGGGGGATGTAGGAGGACAAGAAACTAGAGAGCTTATTGCGCTCCTTCTCCTGCAGAATGTGCCGGGCGAACTCCTCACGCGCGAAGCGCTCGCGCCCATAACTCGTAAAGATGAGGATCAGAAAAATAAGAGTCAGGTTGAAAAGGTAAGAAGAAACTTCGGCGAACTCGATTTTCGTGAATGCGGAAACACCTCCTCCGTAGACTAGAATGATTATCGCGCCAACGGCACAAGACCAACCGACACTTATCGGAAACAAGCCAATACAGAAGACAAGGATCAACGCGAAATTGAGCGCGCTCGAACCTGAGGACAGATAATAGGGATTTCCCTCGCCGTACTCGAGAAGCTGTTTGATCGCAAGCAAGCTTGCCGCGGCGACAAAAAAGAGCAGGCAAAGATTTGGCCAGCGGCGAAACGCAGGCGTGAAT
Source organism: Bradyrhizobium tropiciagri (assembly GCF_001189845.1). Classification (GTDB taxonomy): domain Bacteria; phylum Pseudomonadota; class Alphaproteobacteria; order Rhizobiales; family Xanthobacteraceae; genus Bradyrhizobium; species Bradyrhizobium tropiciagri. The sequence continues at coordinate 30,608 of NZ_LFLZ01000004.1, read as the reverse complement.
GTTAGAGCGAAAAAGCCCAGCAAGATGGGGATGGCTACCATGAACCGGAAGCGCGTCAGTTCGACCGAGTTGGTGTTCGTGGCCGAATCCCAGACGCCGAATGCGCCCCAGAGCAATGCACTAAAAGCTATTGCATTTGCGGTGAACCGAGCGGTCCGCGCCTGACGATCACGCTGATATTCAAGCTCGAACGCAGCATCATCGAACCGCAAATCGAGCCAAACGGCTGCTTGAGCGAAACGACCAGCGATAAAACTCGCCATATTCCCTCGCAATATCAATGAAAGCCTACAAAATTGCTTCTCCGATATTCCGAAATCCGTCCTGGCTGGCAAACGTCAATCGAACCATTCCTGCTTATGCCCAGGCCAACAATGTCCAATGCCCCTGGACTATGACGCAAGCCGCTCAGCACAACAAGTCGGGGGGCAGGTCAGCTATCGGGCAAATGCCGTCGATTATTGGCGGGACTCGCGATTTCCACTTCGCTCCAGAAACCGGTGCCTGCGAACGCCCGATCTGGAGGATACGCTAAGGCTCTATGGCCGGTCGCGCGGCAGCATCCCGATCGATGTCTTCTTCCAGACCGGGGCCTGCCGAGGGCCCCTGGTGTCCGATCAAGGCCGTCGCGACGTATCGAGGACGAGGCCATACAGCCTCTGGCACATTCGCCGCGCCCGCTTGTCCTTCGAAGCCGACGTAGTTGGATGGCGTCGGCAAGAGAACAGGCTTCAATGCGCAATCTCAAAGTGCCGCTCCGGTTGACACCGCTGCTGTTCTACGGCCTTTCTGTCCCCATTGTTCGCTATGCCTATCCGATCGCCGCCAAGGCCTACAATGATCTATGTTCAAGCCAAGGCATGACCTTTGGTGAAGGATTGTCGGCCAGCCATCTCGGTATCGCGCTCGTCATTGTCTCACTTCCGCTATTCTTGGCCCGTGGCAACGCCTTGGTCCTGGCGAACCTCACCATAGGCTTGGTCACGATTTGCGGTGCCGGATCAGTTCTGCACACAGCGGCAAACACCCCTACGAATGCTTCACGCAAGCCGGAACCTATGAGGATCACACCTCAGGCCTCGATGGTCTCGAACTCTGGTTCAGTTTCGCCAGCTTGCTTTCTTACGCTTTGCTGGTGATTGATCTCGCGATCTGGAGCGTCAGAAAATTGATTGCATCCAACGGACGCGCAGAGAACCGACGCAATCCAACTCCATCTCCTGACAATACCGGGTTAGGCCCATCCCGCCATCGAGAGTGGTGAACTTGCGATCTCCGCTTTAGCAAGACCGCCTCGCGCCAAATGAATTCGTACGACACTGCGGCATATTCTTGAAACTTGTGAGGCAAGGTTCCGCGTAGCGGTTTGCGCCAGCGCGAAAGCGATTGAACAACAACAAGGATTCCTGACTCACGAAATGTTCCGCGAACCCCAGAAAATTTGCGCGGCCAATCGTCACATACGCGTCGTCGGTCAGGTGTCTTTTTGCGCTCCTCAACTCATCCTCAGGGAGCATCGAAATGGTTACGATCAGCGGAATGAAAACTTTCGCGTCGGGCACGGCGGTTGACGCAACAGCTCCGGACTCCATTACGACTGCGAACGGGACGATCTTCGTCGAATACGGCAATGGTGCAGACTCGACCGGCGCCGGCGGCTCAAGCACGATCGTGCAGTATGACAAGAACGGTAAAGTCGAACACAGCTATACGATCGCCGGATCGGTCGATGGTCTGAAGTACAATCCATACACCGGGGAGATCTGGGCGCTTCAGAACCAGGACGGAAACTCCACGCTCACGCTGATCGATCCCCTTACCCACAAGGTGACCGGCCCGTTGAGCTTCGCCGATCCATCCGCGACGCGCGGCTATGACGACGTCGTCTTCAAGGGCGACAAGGTGTTCCTGAGCTACACCAATCCGAACGGAGCCGGCGATCCGACGCTCGTCGAACTGCTCAACGGCGACCATCCGAGCGGGACATTGCTGACATCGACCATTCTGGCCGACGGTGCGACCGGCTTCAACACGGTCACGGGCGCCACCGAAGTGGTCCCGCAGTCCGATCCGGATTCACTCAAGCTCGCCCCCGACGGCGACCTGATCTTCACCGACGGCGCCGACGGTACCATCATCGATGTCCAGCATCCCGGGACGGCCAGTCAGGCGATCGCGTTCACGACGATCAAGGGCATTCCAGCCGGCTCCGTCGGCAATTCCGGCCTCGATGACGTAATCAAGCCCGGCGCGACGGCCGGCACGTTCTACCTGACCGATACGAAGACCGGGAACGTCTATTCGTTTCACGCGAGCGGCCTCAACACCAACGACTATTACGCGTCGGTTGCGAGCCTCGGCGGGTTCGGCCAGGTCGATCCGACGACCGGCGTCTTCACGCCGCTGGTCACGGGAGCGAACTTTTCCGCCGCGCACGGCCTGATCTTCGTTCCGGACAAGAATGCGCGCCCGATGGCGCATGTGGATTCGATCGCGACATTTGCCGCTCCCCCGAACGGGGTGACCGGACTGGATTCGATCACCATCGCGAACAAGTACGTGTTCGTCGAATACGGCAATGGCGTCGACTCGACCGGCGCCGTGCCGGGCGACAGCACGATCATCCAGTACGATCGCGCGGGACACTTCGTCCACGCTTATTCGATCGCAGGATCGGTCGATGGGCTGAAGTACAATCCCGAAACCGGAATGGTCTGGGCATTGCAGAACCAGGACGGCCGCTCGTCGCTGTCGCTGATCGATCCCAACACGCAGACGGTCACTGCGCATTTCGACTATGCCAACCCGTCGACCTCGCGCGGCTATGATGACGTGGTGTTCAAGGGCAACGAGGTGTTCCTCAGCTACACGAATCCGACCGGCAACGGTGATCCGACCATCGTGAAGCTCCTGAACGGCACGAACCCCAAGCCTGGCGACCTGCTCACCACCACTCCCGTGCTGCTGGACGGCGCCGTGGGTTACGATACCGTGACCGGCAAGATGGTGGTGGTGCCGCAGGCCGACCCGGATTCGCTGAAGCTCGCCGCGAACGGCGATCTGATCTTCTCCAGCGGCGACGACGGTGCGATCATCGATATCCAGAATCCGGGCACTTCCCACCAGGCCATCGCGTTCACTCCGATCCAGGGAATTCCCGCCGGCTCGGTGGGGAGCGCCGGTCTCGACGACGTCATCAAGCCGACCGCGACGTCGGGCACCTTCTACATTTCGGACGCAAAGGACGGCCACGTCCTGACGGTGCATGCGAGCGGCCTCAATCCCAACGACTACTATGCCTCGGTCGGTTCGCTCGGGGCGTTCGGCCAGGTCGACGAGAACACCGGTGTCTTCACCGCACTGGTGTCGAGCGAGAATGCACCAGGCTTCAGCTTCGGTTCGCCGCACGGCGTTGCGTTCGTCCCCGACAAGAACGCGGCGCCATTTCCCGAGATCAGTGCGGTCAAGACCTTCCAGGCCCCGCCCGACGGGGCGTCCCAGCCCGACTCCATCACAACCGCGCACGGCTCGACCTTTGTCGAATACGGCAATGGCGCCGATTCGACCGGCGCCGGAGGCTCCAGCACCATCGTGCAATACGACAAGCACGGCGACGTGGAATTCACATACTCGATCACGGGATCGGTCGATGGCCTGAAATACAATCCCACGACCGGTGATATCTGGGCACTCCAGAATCAAGACGGCAATCCCACCCTCACCTTGATCGATCCGGAGACGCATGCGGTCTCCGCGCCGCTCAGCTACGCCGATTCGAGTGCGAGCCGCGGCTATGACGACGTGGTGTTCAAGGGCGACAAGGTGTTCCTGAGCGAGACCAACCCCGTCAATTCCGGCGATGCAACCGTGGTCCAGCTCCTCAACGGCGATCATCCGTCTGGCGCGTTGACGACCAAGCCCATTCTTGAATTTGGCGCTACCGGTCTGGACACCGTGACCGGCAAGACCGAGGTCGTGCCGCAGAACGATCCGGATTCGTTGAAGCTCGCCCCGAACGGCGACCTGTTGCTGTCGAGCGGCGACGACGGGACCATCATCGACATCAAAAATCCCGGCACGACCCACCAATCGGTGTCGTTCACGCCGATTGCGGGCGTCGGCGCCAAGGCCGGTCTCGACGATGTCATTGAAACCGGTGCCAAGTCGGGTACGTTCACGTTGACCGATACGGCCACCGACAAAGTCTTCTCGTTTCACGCGACCGGCCTGAACCCCGACGATTACTACGCCTCGGTCGGCAGCCTGAAGGCGTTCGGCCAGGTCGACCCGACCACCGGTGCCTTCACGCCGCTGCTGTCGGCCGACAATGCGCCCGGCTTCGACTTCAGCTCTCCGCACGGCGTCAGCTTCACGCCCGACCCGTCTCCTGCGGCCGGTCATGTCGCGACATCGGCGCACGCCGATAGCTTCGTGTTTGCCGATGGCGGCAACAACGCTGGCGCCGCAGCCGGCACGCCCCAGCCGTTCTCATTGGAAGGCCCTTCACATGCAGAGCAGCTTGCGCAACTTGCTTCCGACGTCTCGCACAGCAGTTCGGATTGGCTGCATGAGACTGCAATGCAGTATGTGGCGATGGGGCACGATGCCTTCCATCTGACCTAGCGATCGCGCATTTCGGAACGGTGCTGCGGGGACGCGGACAGCTCCTCGCAGCCGCGCTCAGGAGCCGGCATGCGCGTCAGCGGGTGCACGCTGCTTGAGGAATCGGGCACAGATGAAGCCAAGTACGACCATCACGGCGGCGGCCGAGACCAGCGTCGCGGTCTTGCCGGCGTGTTGAAGACCAAAACCGTAGGCGATCGGGCCGACGGTCTGGCCCATGAAAAAGAAGAACGAGTGCAGCGACAGCGCGGTGGCGCGGGCTTCGACCGACAGTTCGCTGGCGAACACCTGCAGGCAGCCGTGGATCATGTAGAAGCCGAGGCCCATCACCAGCAAGCCCGCCATCTGCAATTTCCAGTGCGGGCCGAAGGCGACGCCGACCAGTTGAATCGCGACCAGCGTTGCACCGACGATCATCATGCCCCTCACCCCGATCAGCGGCAGCAGGCGGGCCACCGTTAGCGTGTAGAGCAGCCCGCCGATCGCAAAGCCTGCGATCACGATGCCCGCGATCGACAGCGAGGTCTCGCCGAGTTCGAACAGGAACGAGGCGATGAAGGGAAACAGCCCGAGCACGCAGCAGCCTTCGATGAAAACCGCCGAATAGCAGATCCGCGCGTTCGGGTTGGTGAAGATGGTGCGATAGCCGTGGCGCAGCGCCTTCAGGCTGGTGCGCGGCGGACGGTTCAGCGCAGCGCCGCGGAAGCCGGCCCCAACCGCCAGCGCGACGATGATCACAAGGCTGCCGAGCACTGCGAGCACGCCGCGCCAGCCGAGCAGATCGCCGATCAGCCCCGAAGCGGTCGCGCCGAGCAGATTGCCGGTCATCGAGCCCGCCAGCGTCCGTCCGATCGCGAGCTGCCGCTTGTCTGGGCCGACCAGATCGCTGGTCAGCGACAGCGCCACCGGAAACACGCCGCCGGAGCCGATGCCGGCGAGGATGCGGGTCACGAACAGCATCGGGAACGAGGTCGAGAGCGCGCCGAGGATGTTGGCGACGCCGAGCAGTCCGAGGCAAATCGTCATCAGCCGCGCCTTGCCGAATAAGTCGGCAGCGGCGCCGATCGCCGGCTGCACCGCGGCAAAGGTGAACGCGAACACTGCGGCAAAGCTCGCCGCGGTCGCGATGCTGACGCCGAAATCATCCGCGACATGCGGCAGCACCGGATCGAGCGCGCGCACCGACAGGCTCGCCGCGAAGGTCGCCAGCGTGATGACGTTGAGGGCCGGCGGCATGCCGCTGGTTGCGGTCATGTCGTCGTCACCCCGGTCAGGCTGCGGTCTTGGCCAGCGCGTCGAACTGCATCAGCCGCTTGACGAGGGATTCGAAGTCGCGCAGCGGCACCATGTTGGGGCCGTCGGACGGCGCGTGGTCCGGATCGGGATGGGTCTCGATGAACACGCCGGCGACGCCGACCGCGACCGCCGCGCGCGCCAGCACCGGCACGAATTCGCGTTCGCCGCCCGAGGACGTGCCCTTGCCGCCGGGCTGCTGCACCGAATGGGTGGCATCGAAGATCACCGGTGCGCCGGTGGTGCGCGCAAGGATCGGCAGCGCGCGCATGTCGGAAACCAGCGTGTTGTAGCCGAACGACGCACCGCGCTCGGTGACCAGCACATTGGCATTGCCGGCGCCGGTGAACTTGCTGACCACATTCGCCATGTCCCACGGCGCCAGGAACTGACCCTTCTTGACGTTGACGACCTTGCCGGTCGCCGCCGCCGCCAGCAAGAGATCGGTCTGCCGGCACAGGAAGGCCGGGATCTGCAGCACGTCGACCGCCTGCGCCGCCTCGGCGCACTGGTCGGGTTCATGCACGTCGGTCAGCACGGGCAACCCGAGCGACGACCGAATCTCGGCGAAGATCGGCAGCGCCTGCTTCAGCCCGATGCCGCGTGCGGCCGATGCGCTGGTGCGGTTCGCCTTGTCGAACGAGGTCTTGTACACCAGGCCGATCTTGAGCCGCGCCGCGATCTCCTTCAGCGCGGACGCCACTTCAAGCGCATGCGCGCGGCTCTCGAGCTGGCAGGGACCGGCGATGATCGAGATGGGCAAGGCGTTGCCAAATTTGGCCGATCCGACGGCAACGATCGGCGCGGCGGCTAGCGCGGAAACCTGATTGGTCAAAATGCTGCATCCTTTCGCCGGCGACCATGCAATCCCGCGCCGGAGGGATCAAGCCATCCGGCACGATGAGGGGGTTGCGCTGACGCCGTGGGTGCGCCGTGCTATCACAATCCTGCCCCAACCGCCCCTATAGACTGGCGCGGAACAGATTCCCATGAGGAACGACATGCGCCCTTCGCTTGTGATCGTAGCCGCGGCCGCCTCGGCGATGCCGGGCCTCGCCTATGCCCAGGCCAGCAGCCAGCCCGGGGTCGTCACCAGCGGCGCCAACGGCGTCACGGTCAACGGCAAGCCCGCCGCGCGCAGCGGCGACACCACCAGCAATGGCGGCCCGCTCGTTGAAGGCGTGCCCAATGTCCTGATCAACGGCAAGCCGGCGGTGGTCATGGGCGACCGCACGCATTGCGGCGGCAAGACGACCTCCGGCAGCCACGGCGTCTTCATCAACGGCAAGCCGATGGTGACCCAGGGCGATCAGACCTCAGGCTGCCCGCAACAGTAGCGCTGCGGCGTTTCGCCAGCGGCCAAAATATCGAAAACAACCCCATGCAAAGGAGCTGGCGGCCAGCGGCGTTCGACAAGGCAGCTTGACCCGTCGGGCAAATCAGGGATATATTTCCAATATTCCGAAATCGCGCAACCGCGCCTCGCCCACCAGGCCGCCGCATATGGCGTACGCGATCACGTTTGCCCTGAAGCGACGAAGCAATCCAACGCGCGCATATGCGGTGCCAATGGATTGCTTCGCGGAGCCTGTCATCGGGCGCGCATTCGCGCGCCCCGTTGGCTCGCAACGATGGCAGCCCGCACTACTTGACCGCTGAGAACGACGTCGGCACCAGAAGCTGGTTTTCGATGGTGAGAACGATCTGGCCGTCCTCCTCGGACTTGGCGCGCCCGGCGATCCATTCCGGATCGGTCGTGAACGCGGTCCATTTCTTCTCGCGCTCGGCGAGCGATTCCCAGGCCAGCAGGTAGGTCAGGTCCTGGTTGGATTCACCGACCAGCGTCGTGAAGAAGCCGGCCTGCCTGATGCCGTGCTTGTCCCACAGCTTCAGCGTGATGGTCTCGAAGCGCTTGAGCAGCGCCGGCAGCCGGCCCGGCAGGCAACGATAGACGCGGGTCTCGTAGATCATTGGCAGTCCTCCCGATTTGTTGTGCGGGCCGTTATAGCCAGCGGGTTCCGGACTGTCTTGAGGGGGCCACAACATGGCACCCCTGCTCGCATGGGGCGGCCATTACCGCAATGTTGTTGCAATGTTACTTGCCCTAATACCGGACGTTCGGGATCTGGATCCAAGAGCACATGCGGATATTGCTGGTTGAGGACGAGGCCGAGATGGCGGCGGCGTTGGCGCAGGCGCTGAAGGGCTACGACATGGTGGTCGACCATGTGCCGAGCCTCGCCGAGGCCGAGGAGGCGATTTCCGCCGACGTCCACGGCGCAGTGCTGCTCGACCGCCAACTTCCCGACGGCGACGGCCTCACGCTGATCCCGAAGCTGCGCGCCAAGGCCGACGGCGTTCCGATCATCGTGCTGACCGCGCGCGGCGACCTCGCCGACCGCATCACCGGGCTCGACAGCGGCGCCGACGACTATCTGGCCAAGCCGTTCGCGGTCGAGGAGCTGTTGGCGCGGCTGCGTGCCGTGCTGCGCCGTCCCGCCGGCCTGCAGCTCGAGATCATCAAGGCCGGCCGCATGGCGTTCGATTGCAGCCATCGCGAGGCCAGCGTCAATGGCCGCCCGCTCGACCTGCCGCGCCGCGAGCTTCTGGTGCTGGAGACGCTGCTGCGCCGCCTCGGCCGCACCGTGCTGCGCGCGACCCTCGAGGAAGCCGTGTACAATTTCGAGGACGAGATCCAGTCGAACGCGCTCGACGCCCATGTGTCGCGGCTGCGGCGCAAGCTGGCCGATACCGACGCCGGCGTCGAGATCCACAGCATCCGCGGCGTCGGCTACCTGCTCAAACAGGTGTCATGAGCGAATCCGCCGATCACTATTGCCTGCGCTCGCAACTGAGCTGGCGGCTGGTCGCGCTGCAGGCGCTGCTGCTTGCCATGCTGATCGTTTGCCTGATCAGCGCATTGTGCGTCACCGGCTTCCTGATCGTCCCGCGCGATGAGGATCACGTCATTTCCATCGTGCAGAACGCGGTCGCGCGTGATGGGCAGGGCGATTTGGTGTTGCGCTCGACGGCTGAACTCAAGCAGCTTCGCGAGACCACGCCGGACCTCTGGTTCCTGGTGCGCGACCGGCAAGGCCATTCGTTATCGGAAGGCGCAGTGCCGTCCGAATTTGCTCGGATCGGTGATGCACTCGACCAGATCAGCCAGGCCAGGCTCGGCTGGCAGATGTTCGAGGACGATCCGCGCAAGCCGCCGGCGCGGCTGAAACGCGTCAATTCCGACGCCGGCCCGGTGCAGGTGCTCACAGCCACGCAAGGGCCGACGTCGAGCGTCAAGACAGCACTCGCCACGACGCTGGCGTTCCTTGCCGTTGCCCTGCCCGGCCTGCTCCTGATGGCGTGCGCGACGTTCATCGCAACGCCGATGGTGGTGAAGCGCGCTTTCGCCGGCCTCGACACCGCAGCCGATCAGGCGCGCCGGATCGATTTCCGCCAGCGCGGCAGCCGGCTGTCGGCCGACCACCTGCCGCTCGAGGTCGCGCCGCTGGTGACCGCCGTCAACGATGCGCTGACGCGGCTCGATGACGGCTATTCGCGCCACCAGCGCTTCGTCGCGGACGCCGCCCACGAATTGCGCACCCCGATCGCGATCCTCAACACGCGGCTGGAGTCGCTGCCCGCGGGCCCTGAGAAAACCCGCCTCCTCGAGGACTCCGCACGGCTTGCGACGCTCGCCGAGCAGCTGCTCGACATTCAGCGCTTCGACCAGTGCCGCAATCCCTTTGGACGCGTCGATCTCGTCGCGGTCGCGCGCAGCGTCGCCGCTGATCTCGCACCGCTCGCGATTGCGGGCGGTTACGAATTGTCGCTCGATAGCGCCGCCGACCACGTCGAAACGCTGGGCGACCGCGCCGCGCTGGAGCGTGCGCTGACCAATCTCGTGCAGAACGCCATCCAGCATGGCGGCCGCCGCGGCACCATCACCATCCATGTCGGCAGCGCCGCGACGGTCGATGTGACCGACGAAGGCGACGGCATTCCGAAGCATGAGCGCACGCGGATCTTCGATCCGTTCTACCGGCTCGCACCGCTTGACCGCGGCGCCGGCCTTGGTCTGAACATGGTACGCGAGATCGCTAGGCTGCATGGCGGTCACGTCTCCGTGCTCGACGGACCGAAGGGCGGCGCGTGCTTCCGTCTTACATTGCCGCCGGCACCCTTCGCATCGTAACTCGCAATGTTCTCGCAATGCAGCTCCCGCAAACAAGGCGTCACGCTTCGCCGATGAGTCGAAGCGCCGCGACACTTTGCTGGGAATCCCAATGTCACATGATCTCCTTTCTTTCTTCACGGCATGGATGGCCGCCCCCGGCCGCGTCGGCGCGATCGCGCCTTCGGGTGCTGCGCTCGCCGAACTGATCACGCGCGACATCAGCGCCAACACCGGTCCGGTGCTGGAGCTCGGTCCTGGAACGGGCGCCTTCACCTACCAGCTGCTGAAGCGCGGCGTGCGTCAGCAGGATCTGACGCTGATCGAATACGGCTCGGATTTCATGCGGCTGTTGCAGCTGCGCTTTCCCGGCGCGCGCGTGCTGTGGATGGATGCCGCGCGGCTGGCCTCGGAACGGCTGTATGACGGCGCGCCGGTCGGCGCCGTGGTCAGCGGACTGCCGCTGCTCAACATGTCGCCGCGCAAGGTGATCTCGATCGTCGGCGGCGCATTCAGCTACATGCGTCCCGGCGGCGCGTTCTACCAATTCACCTATGGGATGCGCTGCCCGATACGGCGGCCGATCCTCGACCGGCTCGGCCTGCGCGCCACGCTGGTCGATCGCGCCATCCTCAACGTGCCGCCCGCCGCCGTCTACCGGCTGACGCGGCGACCGCAGTACAAGCTGCTGACGCGTGACGTCACACCGGCGGCCGGCACCAACGTTTCACCGATCAAGAACGAACGCCAGGCGAGCGAGGACTGCGCCGTGTAACGGCGCAGCTGACCGCCGTTACATCAGGCGGCTCTGCTTCGCCGCCGCCTCGATGAAGGACGCGAACAGCGGATGCGGCTCGAACGGCCGCGACTTCAGTTCGGGATGGAACTGGACACCGATGAACCAGGGATGGTCCTCGTACTCGACGATCTCGGGCAGCACGCCGTCGGGCGACATGCCGGAGAAACGCAGGCCGTGCTGCTCGAGCCGATCCTTGTAGGCGGTGTTGACCTCGTAGCGGTGACGGTGCCGCTCGGAAATCTCGGTCGCGCCGCCATAGACCTGCGAGACGCGGCTGCCGCGGTTGAGCGCCGCGGGATAGGCGCCGAGCCGCATCGTGCCGCCGAGGTCGCCGGTCTGCGAGCGCTTCTCGAGCTCGTTGCCGCGCAGCCATTCGGTCATCAGGCCGACCAGCGGCTCCTCCGTCGGGCCGAATTCGGTCGAATTGGCGTTCTCGATGCCGACCAGATTGCGCGCCGCCTCGATGACAGCCATCTGCATGCCGAAGCAGATGCCGAAATACGGCACGTCGCGCTCGCGCGCGAACTGCGCCGCGCGGATCTTGCCCTCGGCGCCACGCTGGCCGAAGCCGCCGGGCACCAGGATGCCGTTGACGTGCTCGAGGAACGGCGCCGGGTCCTCGTTCTCGAACACCTCGCTCTCGATCCAGTCGAGATTGACCTTCACCTTGTTGGCGATGCCGCCATGCGAGAGCGCCTCGATCAGCGATTTGTAGGCGTCCTTCATGCCGGTGTACTTGCCGACGATCGCGATCGTCACGGCGCCTTCCGGATTGCGGACGCGCTCGTTGATCACGTGCCAGCTCTGCAGCGCCGGCGGAATCTTCGCCGTGATGCCGAACGCGGCCAGCACCTCGTCGTCGAGGCCGGCGGCGTGATAGGCCTCGGGCACCGCGTAGATGTTGTCGACGTCGCGCGCCTCGATCACGGCGCTCTCGCGCACGTTACAGAACAGGCCGAGCTTGCGCCGCTCTTCCTTGGGGATTTCGCGGTCGGTGCGGCACAGCAGGATGTCCGGCTGGATGCCGATCGAGCGCAGCTCCTTCACCGAGTGCTGCGTCGGTTTTGTCTTGAGTTCGCCGGCACTTGGAATGTACGGCAAAAGCGTCAGATGAATGTAGACGGCGTGATCGCGCGGCAGCTCGTTCTTGAGCTGGCGGATCGCCTCGAAGAACGGCAGGCCCTCGATGTCGCCGACCGTGCCGCCGATCTCGACCAGCACGAAATCGTACTCGTCATTGCCCGACAGCACGAATTCCTTGATCGCGTTGGTGACGTGCGGGACCACCTGGATGGTGGCGCCGAGATAGTCGCCGCGGCGCTCCTTGGTGATGATGTCCTGATAGATGCGCCCGGTCGTGATGTTGTCGGCCTTGGTGGCCGGACGACCGGTGAAACGCTCGTAATGGCCGAGATCGAGATCGGTCTCGGCGCCGTCGTCGGTCACGAACACTTCGCCGTGCTGATACGGCGACATCGTTCCGGGATCGAGGTTGAGATAGGGATCGAGTTTACGAAGGCGGACCTTGTAGCCCCTAGCCTGCAGCAAAGCGCCGAGCGCCGCTGAAGCCAGACCCTTGCCGAGCGAGGAGACCACGCCGCCGGTGATGAATATGTACCGCGCCATGGGACTTTACCTTTAAGCCGACTCCACCGATTCGCAAAACGAATCGGCTGTTCCCGGCAAACAAACCACCGGGCTGTGGGTTACGTTAAATTACGAGCGATTTCAGACTATTGATGGGTATTCCTGATGCAGGATGCCAGCGGTGCATCCTGCATGGCCACCCTGCTTTATTGCGACCGAGGCGCCTGCGGGCCGCTCGGGGCCTGCTGGCCCTGCTGCTCGTCGGTCTTCTTCAGCGAATCGAGGATGCCGCCGGAGGTCGGGGGCGTCAGCGGCGCGCCGCCGGCCGGCTGGGTCTGCGCCGGTGCGCCGGTGCCGATGATCGAGCTCGGCTTGCGGTCGTAGCCCGCGTACCAGGACAGAAACAGGCTGGTCAGGAAAAAGCCGGCCGCGAGGATCGCGGTGGTCCGCGACAGCAGATTCGCGGTGCCGCGGCTCGACATGAAGCCGGCGCCGCCGCCCATGCCGAGGCCGCCGCCTTCGGATTTCTGCAGCAACACGGCGCCGATCATGACGGCGACGATCATGAGATGAATGATGATAACGACAGTCTGCATCGCAAGCCTTCCGTCACAAGCCGCCAAGCGGCCAGACAAACGGCGCTATCGGCTTTGCGGGTTTTCGTGAAGTCGCGCCCTGTTACACGATTGCACCGGGCATTGTCACCCCCGAGATAGTCGCATCGGCTGACATCACAAGCGATGCCGATCGCGCTTCCTCGGGGCCTTGATCGCAACCGCTACATTCTATTATAATTGACGTATGGATACTTTAGTGGACGATCTGAGCCAACGCCTGGCGCAACGGATCAGGCTCGAACGCGACGGCCGGGGCTGGTCGCTGGCCGAGCTTGCCGAACGCGCCGGCGTCTCGAAGGCAACCATCAGCAAGATCGAGCGCGCCGAAGTCAGTCCCACCGCGGTCGTGCTGGTGCGCCTCGCTTCGGCCTTCGACCTCACACTGGCCGGCCTGATGCTGCGCGCCGAGGGCCATGGTGAGCAGCTGTCGCGCGCCGCCACGCAGCCGCTCTGGCGCGATCCGGAAACCGGCTATCTGCGCCGCCAGGTGTTCAGCCGTCCCGATCATCCGGTCGAGCTGGTGCGGGTCGAGCTGCCGCCGAAGCAATCCGTGACCCTGCCCGCCTCGTCCTACGCCCATATCCGCCAGCTGGTCTGGGTGCTGAGCGGCAGCCTCGTCATCACCGAAGGCGGCGCACGCAATGTGCTAGCGGCCGGCGATTGCCTCGGCTTCGGTCCGCCGGCGAAACCACCTTTGCCAATGAGAGCAACGCCGGATGCACCTACGTGGTCGCCCTGGCCCGGAGCTGATGCATGTCGCAGTTTTCCATCAAGCCGCTCGCCGACGCGCCCGGGATTCGCGGCGCGCTCGGCGAATTGTTGATAGAGACCGTCGCCAGCGGCGGCTCGGTGAGCTTCATGCATCCGCTGGCGCCGGAGGATGCTGATGCATTCTGGAAGGATTCGCTCGGCGCTGCGGCGCGCAGCGAGCGAGTAGTGCTCGGCGCGTTCGACGGCAATGATCTGATCGGCACCGTGACGCTGCAATTGAAACTGCCGCCGAACCAGCCGCATCGCGCGGAAATCGCAAAAATGATGACGCGCGTCGCCCATCGCCACCGCGGCGTGGCGACCGCCTTGCTGCGTGCCGCCGAGCAGATTGCGATCACGCATGGGCGCACGCTGCTGGTGCTCGACACCGCCGAAGAGGAAGGCGCCGGGCCGCTTTACGAGCGGCTGGGCTTTCAGCTCACCGGCCTCATCCCGGATTACGCGCTGAAGCCGCATGGCGGCCTCACCGGGACGATGATCTACTGGAAGCGGATTGGGGCGGCAGCGGCCTGACTTGCAACTGCCAATCCCGTCATCCTGAGGTGCAAGCCTTGCGGCGCACTTGCGCCGCGGGGCGAGCCTCGAAGGATGCACGGCCACCAGCCGGGCCGTCGACCCTTCGAGACGCGCGCGTTGCGCGCTCCTCAGGGTGACGGTGTGAAACTGGGCGACGCTGCCTAGCAGCCCGCGGCGATCGCCAGGAAGTCCGACGCCTTCAGGCTGGCGCCGCCGACCAGCGCGCCGTTGACATTGGCGACGGCCATCAGCTCGGCGGCGTTCGACGGCTTCACCGAGCCGCCATAGAGGATCCTGATCTTGTTTCCCTCGCCCTTGAAGCGATCGGTGAGCTGTCCCCGGATAAACCTGTGAACTTCCTCGACATCCCCGGCTGTCGGGGTCAGGCCGGTGCCGATCGCCCAGACCGGCTCATAGGCCACCACCAGATTGGCCGCGGTCGAGCCGTCGGGCAGCGAGCCCGCAAGCTGGGTGCCGCAGATATCGAGCGTCTTGCGGGCGTCGCGCTGCTCGCGCGTCTCGCCGATGCAGACGATCGCGGTCAGTCCGGCGCGCCAGACGGCCTCCGCCTTCTGCCGAATCAAGGCGTCGGTCTCGCCATGGTCGGCGCGCCGCTCGGAGTGGCCGACGATGATGGCGACCGCGCCGAGATCCTTGAACATCTCCGCCGAGAGGTCGCCGGTATGGGCGCCCGAAGCCTTCGGATGGCAGTCCTGGGCGCCGACGGCGACCTTCGAGCCGCGCGCCTTGTCGGCAAAGGCCCCGACCAATGTCGCCGGCGGACAGACCAGGAGATCGGCCTTCCCGGCGACGTCGCCGGCGCCGGCCAGCATCGCGTCGAACTCGGCAAAAGAGGATTTCAGGCCGTTCATTTTCCAGTTGCCGGCGATCAGCGGCCGGATGGCGTCGGTCATGTCGGATTTCCCATCATTCAAGCGTCCCCTGCGCTATCAGAGCCGGGCGGCGACTTCCAGAGCGCGGCTTCGTGCCTGCTGACCGCTTCAATCCGCCCCGTTACCCATGGTTGCGGGGGGGCTTCGGCCACTTTATAAGCGTTTTCAATTCGGTGACGCCCTGCTGCCGGACAAAAAGTCCCGACTTTTGGTCCCATTTGGGCACGACCCGGTTCCCCTCCTGTAAAACAAGTTGGACCCATGCTTCGAGGAATGCGGAAAGCCTCATCAAACTGGCTCGGCAAGACGATTATGGCCGTGGTGATGGGCGTTTTGATCGTCAGTTTCGGAATTTGGGGCATTGCCGACATTTTCAAGGGGTTTGGCCAGTCGACCTTCGCCAAGGTTGGCGGGACCGAGATTTCGGCCGAGCAGTTCCGCCAGATCTATACCGACCGCCTGCAGCAGCTTGGCCGCCAGTTCGGCCGTCCACTGACGCCGGACCAGGCCCACGCCTTCGGGATTGATCGCCAGGTGCTGCAGCAGACGCTCGCCGAGGCCGCGCTCGATGAAGAAGCACGCCGCATGGGCCTCAACCAGTCCGATGCCGAGGTGCTGCGCACGATCTACAACGATCCGAACTTCAAGGGCCTCAATGGCCAGTTCGATCCGCAGCGCTTCCAGTCCGTGATCCGCAACTTCGGCTACACCGAGGGCCGCTACATCGCCGAGCAGCGCCGCGTCGGCCTGCGGCGGCAGATCGCCGGCACCATCTCGTCCGGGATCGAGCCGACCAAATCGATGGTCGAGGCGCTGACCCGTTTCCAGAACGAGCAGCGCTCGATCGATTACGTCACGCTCGGCGCCGCGCAGGCCGGCACCATCGATCCGCCCTCGCCCGAGGCGCTCGCCGCCTATTTCGAGGACCACAAGGTTCAGTTCCGGGCGCCCGAATACCGCAAGATCTCTTTCGTCGCGATCACGCCGGAGGAAATCGGCAAATGGGAAACGGTGTCCGACGAGGATGCCAAGAAGCTCTTCGAGGAGCGCAAGGACCGGCTCAGCACGCCCGAGAAGCGTGAGGTCTCGCAGATCGTGTTTCCGGACGCCGGCGAGGCGCAGGCCGCCCGCGCACGCATCGCCTCCGGCACTTCGTTCGACGACATCGCCAAGGAGCGCAAGCTCAATCCTGCCGACGTCAATCTCGGCCTGGTCGCAAAGTCGGCGATCCTCGATCCGGCCGTCGGCGATGCCGCTTTCTCCCTCCCCTCGGGCGAAGTCAGCCAGCCGGTCCAGGGCCGCTTCGGCATCGCGCTGGTCAAGGTCGACAAGATCGAACCCGGCGTGACTCCGACCTATGAAAGCATGGCGCAGCAGGTGAAGAACGAGATCGCGTCCGAACGCGCCCGCACCAAGGTCGCCGAGCTGCGCGACAAGATGGAAGACGAGCGCGGCGGCGGTTCCAGCGTGATCGACGCGGCACAGAAGCTGAAACTGAACGCCGTCACGATCGACGCGGTAGATCGCTCGGGCCGCCTGCCGAACGGCCAGGTCGCGTCAAGCATCCCGCGCGGCCTCGACGTGGTGTCGCAGGCCTTCAACAGCGACGTCGGCGTCGACAACGACCCGATCCAGTTCAACAACGGCTATGTCTGGTACGACGTGCTCGGCATCACGCCGTCGCGCGAGCGCACCCTCGACGAGGTCCGCGACCAGGTCGAGGCGAAGTGGCGCGAGGACCAGATCTCCGCCAAGCTGCGCGCCAAGGCGACCGAGATGGTCCAGAAGCTCGACAGCGGCGCCAAGCTCGCCGACGAGGCGGCCGCTGCCGGCGTCAAGGTCGAGACCGCCGCGAATTTCAACCGCGAGGCCTCCCTGCCCGGCGTGCCGGCCGGCGTGATCGCCGCCGCGTTCCGCACCGCCAAGGATGGCGACGGGCAGACATCGACCGCCGGCGGCAGCCAGTGGGTCGTGTTCCGCGTCACCAATGTGACGGTGCCGCCGGTCGACTTCGCCTCCGACGCAGCCAAGCAGCTCACCGAGGCGCTGCGGCGCTCGATGAGCGACGAGCAGGTCGCACAGTATGTCAGCAGGATCGAGTCCGACATCGGCGTGACCGTCAACCAGGCAGCCTTCGCACAGGTGACAGGCGCAAATAATTGAGCATGATCCGGACAGCGCGACGGCGCGCTGTCCGCAGATCAAGCTCCAACGACAGACCCTGGGCCAGCGAATGGACGACCTGAAATCGATCATCGGAAAAGTCGCTACCGGCGCCACGCTGACGCGTGAAGAAGCGGCGTCCGCCTTCGACAGCATGATGTCGGGCGAAGCCACGCCCTCGCAGATGGGCGGGCTGTTGATGGCGCTGCGGGTGCGCGGCGAGACCGTCGAGGAGATCACCGGCGCCGTCACCGCGATGCGCGGCAAGATGCTGCCGGTGAAGGCGCCGGCCGAGGCCGTCGATATCGTCGGCACCGGCGGCGACGGCTCCGGCTCGGTCAACGTCTCGACCTGCGCGGCGTTCATCGTGGCCGGCGCCGGCGTGCCCGTCGCCAAGCACGGCAACCGCGCGCTGTCGTCGCGTTCGGGCGCTGCCGACGTCCTGGCCTCGCTGGGCGTCAAGCTCGATCTGACCCCGGCGCAGGTCGGACGCTGCGTCGCGGAGGCCGGCATCGGCTTCATGTTCGCGCCCGCGCATCATCCGGCGATGAAGAATGTCGGCCCGACCCGGGTCGAGCTCGCCACCCGCACCATCTTCAACCTGCTCGGACCGCTGTCGAATCCGGCCGGCGTCAAGCGGCAGATGGTCGGCGTATTCTCGCGGCAGTGGGTGCAGCCGCTGGCGCAGGTGCTGAAGAATCTCGGCTCGGACAAGGTCTGGGTGGTGCACGGCTCCGATGGCCTCGACGAGATCACCCTCACCGGTCCGACCTTCGTCGCAACGCTGGAGAACGGCGAGATCAGGACGTCAGAGGTGACGCCCGAGGAGGCCGGCCTTGGCCGCGTCGACGGCGAGGCGCTGAAGGGCGGCGATGCCGACGCCAATGCGATCGCGCTCTCCAGCGTGCTCCAGGGCAAGCCGAGCGCCTATCGCGACGTCGCCCTGCTCAACGCCGCCGCGGCGCTGATCGTGGCCGGCCGCGCCAAGGATCTCAAGGAAGGGGTTGCGATCGGCACCCAGTCGCTCGACAGCGGCGCGGCCGCTGCGCGGCTCAAGCATCTGATCGCGGTGTCCAACGGCTGAGAGTACAGAGATGTCCGACATCCTGACCAAGATCGAGGCTTACAAGCGCGGGGAGATCGCCGCTGCGAAGCGCGCGCGCCCGCTCGCTGACGTCGAGGCCCAGGCGAAATCGGCCTCGGCCCCGCGCGGCTTCGTCCGCGCGCTCAAAGACAAGCATGCACGCGGCGACTATGCGCTGATCGCGGAAGTGAAGAAGGCCTCGCCCTCGAAGGGACTGATCCGGGCCGATTTTGATCCGCCCGTGCTCGCGAAGGCCTATGAGGCCGGCGGCGCGGCGTGCCTGTCAGTGCTGACGGACGCGCCCTCGTTCCAGGGCCATCTCGACTTCATGGTCGCGGCCCGCGCGGCGACCAACCTGCCGGTGCTGCGCAAGGACTTCATGTTCGACACCTACCAGGTGGCGGAGGCGCGCGCCCATGGCGCCGACTGCATCCTGATCATCATGGCCGCGCTCGATGACGCGGCGGCGAAGGAGATCGAGGACGCCGCGCTGTCGTATGGCATGGACGTGCTGATCGAGATCCACGACCGCACCGAGCTCGACCGTGCGCTGAAACTTCGCTCGCCGATGATCGGCGTCAACAACCGCAATCTGCGCACCTTCGAGACCACGCTCGCGACCAGCGAGGCGCTGGCACCGCTGATCCCGCGCGACCGCCTGATGGTCGGCGAGAGCGGTATCTTCACGCCTGACGATCTCGCCCGCCTCGAGCGGGTCGGGATGTCGACCTTCCTGGTCGGCGAAAGCCTGATGCGCCAGCAGGACGTCACTGCGGCGACACGCGCGCTGCTGACGCGGCAGGCCTCGCCGCGCGCCACCGCAACGCGCTGACGCGATGGCGCGGAAGTCCAAAGCCAAGAAGACCCAGACCGAGCCGGCCGCTCCGGCACCGCCCTCACCCATATCGACGCCAAGGGCGACGCGCGCATGGTCGACGTCTCGGCGAAGCCGGCGACCGAACGGACCGCGGTCGCCGAAGGCCGCGTCCTGATGAGCAAGGCCACGCTGGCGCTGATCGAGTCGGGGCAAGCCAAGAAGGGCGACGTGCTGGCGACCGCGCGGATCGCCGGCATCATGGCGGCGAAACGGACCTCGGAGTTGATCCCGCTCTGCCATCCGCTGGCGCTGACCAAGGTCACGATCGATATCGTAACCGACCGCAAGCTGCCCGGCTGCATCGTCCGCGCCAGCGTCAAGGTAACCGGGCCGACCGGCGTCGAGATGGAGGCGCTGACCGCGGTTTCGGTCGCGTGCCTGACGATCTACGACATGATCAAGGCGGTCGAGCGCGGCGTGCGCATCGAAGGCATTCATCTGATCGAGAAGATCGGCGGCAAGTCCGGGCACTATCGCGCCGGCGATTGATCGCAACGGGCGCGCATCGCGGGACTGACAGCTTCAGCTGATCTACCTGTCGGCCGGACGAGTCTCTATCCCCGTCATCCTGAGGAGCGCGAAGCGCGTCTCGAAGGATGCATGGCCCGGCTGCTGGCCGTCGATCCTTCGAGACTCGCTCCGCTCGCACCTCAGGATGACGGTGACAGAGCCGAGCGCAGTCCAACCGCCAATGCCCGCAACCATTCGTTAACCAACCTCGCTAACCGGTGCTCCATTTCGTTTGGATACGACTTTCGCGGGGCCGGAGGTGCGCGAAACCTACTTCCGGGTGAAACGCCTGGAAGCGATAGCGACACATGAATCCAAACGGCAGCGCCTCGTTCAACATCACCTCGGTGATCGGCAGCGGTCCGATCCGCTGGCTGATCCTCGGCGGCGCCGTGCTGATGGCCGCGATCGCGATCGGCGCCACCCTGATGGCCGAGAATTTTCGCGAGCGCGCCCTGCACAACAGCGAGCGCGAGCTGGAGAACACCGTGCTGCTGCTGGCGCGGCATTTCGACCAGCAGCTCGACGATCTCGAAGTGGTCCAGCGCGACCTGATCGCGTTCATGCACGACAACGGGATCGCGACGGTTGAGAACTACAAACGCCGGATGTCGTCCGCCGACATCCATGCGATGCTGAAGTCCAAGATGGATGCGCTGTCCAATGTCGGCAACCTCAACGTGTTCGACGCCGACGGCGTGCTGATCAACAGCTCGGGCGCCTGGCCGCTGCCGCAGGTCAGCATCGCCGATCGCAGCTATTTCCAGATCTTCAAGTCGAGCCCCTACTCGCCCGACATGCAGGTCGCGCCGGTGGTCAGCCGCGTCAACGGCAGCTGGACCAACGTCATCGTCCGCAAGGTCACCGGCCCGCACGGCGAATTCCTCGGCGTGGTCGGCCGCGGCATCGAGCCGGCGACTTTCGAGAAATTCTTCTCCACGGTCGCACTTGGCGAAGGCGCCGCGATCGCGATGCACCATCGCGACGGCACGCTACTGGCGCGCTATTCCCATGTCGAGGAGCTGATCGGGAAGAACTTCCGCAACGGTCCCGCCCAGCAGCAGCAGGTGTTCGAGCTGCCGCAGAGCACCGCGCGGCTGACCAGCCCGGTCGACGGCAAGGACCGCCTGGTGTCGTCGCGGGCGCTGACCAAATTCCCGATCGTCGTGGTCGCCACGACCACCACGGAAGCGGCGCTCGCCAACTGGCGCGAGCAGATCGGCATGCTGATCGCGGTGACCGCCGCATCCGTGCTGGCGATCGCGATCCTGCTGACGCTGGTGGTGCGCAAGATGGTGCAGCAGCATCGCGCCCAGCAGCAGCGCCTGACGCTGGAGAAGCTCCGGCTCGACACCGCCGTCAACAACATGACGCAGGGGCTGTTGCTGTTCGATGCCGCGCAGCGGCTGGTGATCTGCAACAAGCGCTATATCGAGATGTACGGATTGTCCGCCGACGTCATCCAGCCCGGCTGCAGCTTCCGCGACGTCATCGTGCATCGCCACCTGACCGGCTCGTTCCAGGGCGACGTCGAACGCTACGTCAACCTCGTGCTGCGCGACGTCGGCGTCCGCAACACCATGGTGATCGCAACGCCCGACGGACGCTCGATCCAGGTCGTCAACGAGCCGCTGGCCGACGGCGGCTGGCTTGCGACCCATGAGGACGTCACCGAGCGCCGCCGCACTGAGGAGCGCATCACGCATCTTGCCCACTACGACGCGCTGACCGACTTGCCGAACCGCGCGCTGTTCCACGAGGAGATCAAGCGCGAGCTGACGCATGTCACGCCCGACAGCCAGCTCGCGGTGCTCTATATCGACATCGACGAGTTCAAGGGCGTCAACGACTCGCTCGGCCAAATGGTCGGCGATGAACTGCTCAAAATCGTCGCGCGAACGCTGAGCGGCGTGATCGGCGACGGCGATTTCGTGGCGCGGCTCGGCGGCGACGAATTCGCGATCGTGCAGACCGACGTGAAGAGCGAGCTCGAGGTCAGCGACCTCGTCGCGCGCATCTACGAGGTGATCCGCTCGCCCTATCAATGCCTCGGCCACCAGGTCACGACCGACGCCAGCATCGGCATCGCGCTGGCGCCGAAGGACGGCACCGATCTCGACCAGATCATGAAGAACGCCGACCTGGCGATGTATGCGGCGAAGTCGGCCGGCCGGCGCGTCGCGCGCTTCTTCGAGCCGGCGATGGACGCCGACGCCCGCGCCCGCCGCGAGCTCGAGATGGAGCTGCGGCGGACCATCGCCGCGGGCAGCGGCCTCGAAGTGTATTACCAGCCCTGCGTCGACCTGCGCAGCAACGAGATCACCGGCTGCGAGGCGCTGGTGCGCTGGCGCCATCCCGTGCGCGGCATGATCTCGCCGGCCGAGTTCGTGCCGATCGCCGAGGAGACCGGCCTGATCAACCAGCTCGGCGAATGGGTGCTGATGACGGCCTGCAAGGAGGCCGTGAACTGGCCCGATCACATCAGGCTCGCGGTCAACGTCTCGCCGGTCCAGTTCCGCAGCGGCACGCTGGCGCTGAAGGTGATCGCAGCGCTCGCAGCATCCGGCCTGTCAGCCGGCCGGCTCGAGCTCGAGATCACCGAGGCCGTGCTGATCCGCGACGATGAGACCGCGCTGGCCGCACTGCACCAGCTCCGCGCCATCGGCATCCGGATCGCGCTCGACGATTTCGGCACCGGCTATTCGTCGCTGAGCTATCTGAAGCGCTTCCCGTTCGACAAGATCAAGATCGACCGCTGCTTCGTCACCGACATCGCCGACCCGCAAGGCTCGGCCGGCATCGTCGAGGCCGTCGTCAACATCGCGGCCGAGCGCAGCATGACGACGACGGCGGAAGGCGTCGAGACCGCGCAGCAGCAGCAATTGCTGCGCGAGCTCGGCTGTTCGGAGATGCAGGGCTATCTGTTCAGCGCGCCGAAGCCGGCCGCCCAGATCCGCGAGCTGCTGGCGGAACATCGCCGCGGCCCGGCTGCGGGCATGGGCGCCACGCGCCGGCGCAAGCCTGTCGCCGGCGCGGCGTAAGCTTTTTGGGAGACGTGGTGTAGCCCGGATGAAGCGAAGCGCAATCCGGGGACTTTGCAGCCCCGATGGACCGCTCCCGGATTTCGCGGAGCCTGTCATCGGGCGCGCGTTCGCGCGACCCGTTGGCTCCATCCGGGCTACGGGGGGGGCTCAAGCTCTAGTTCGGCACCGGCCGCTTCTGCGCGGCCTTGGTGTCGGCATTCTTGGCGTCGGCATTCACCGTGACGCCGCGCAGCTGGTTGAACGCTGCCGCCAGCGCCTTGTCGTTCTTCTCGTCCGGCGGCACGTAGGATTGCGAGCCGGTCTGCTCGGCGCCCTCGGCGGAGAGATGGCCGCGCATCGACGCCTCGCCCTTGATCTCGGAGCGGGTCTTGAACTCGTCCGGCACGTCCTGCAGCACCTCGATGTCGGGCTTGATGCCAAGCGCCTGGATCGAATGGCCTGACGGCGTGAAATAGCGCGCCGTGGTCAGCGCCAGCGCGCCATTGCCGGCGCCGAGCGGAATGATGGTCTGCACCGAGCCCTTGCCGAACGAGCGGGTGCCGATCAGCGTCGCGCGCTTGTGGTCGTGCAGCGCGCCGGCCACGATCTCCGAGGCCGAGGCCGAACCGCCATTGATCAGCACGACGAGCGGCTTGCCCTTGGTCATGTCGCCGCCATGGGCGGTGAAACGCTGGGTCTCTTCCGGATTGCGGCCGCGGGTCGAGACCACCTCGCCGCGCTGCATCAGCGTCGAGGTGACCGAGACCGCCTGGTCGAGCAAGCCGCCCGGATTGTTGCGGAGGTCGACGACGTAGCCGGCGAGCTTGTCCTGCGGGATTTCCTTCTGGATCTCGCCGATCGCCTTGCGCAGGCCCTCGGTGGTCTGCTCGTTGAACGAGGTGATGCGGACATAGCCGATGTCGCCGCCCTCGACGTGATACTTCACCGGGCGGACGCGGATGATCTCGCGGGTGATCGACACCTCGATCGGCTTGTCGGCGTCCTTGCGGACGATCTTCAGCCGGATCGAGCTGTTGGGTGCGCCCTTCATCTTGTTGACGGCCTGGTCGAGCGTCAGGCCCTGGATCGAATCATCATCGATCGAGGTGATCACGTCGCCCGACATGATGCCGGCGCGCGAGGCCGGCGTGTCGTCGATCGGCGCCACCACCTTGACGAAGCCGTCCTCCATCGTGACCTCGATGCCGAGCCCACCGAACTCGCCATGCGTGGTCTCCTGCATCTCCGCCCAGCCCTTCTCGTTCATGTAGCGGGAGTGCGGATCGAGCGAGGAGATCATGCCGTTGATCGCGCCCTCGACGAGCTTGGAGTCCTCGGGCTTCTCGACGTAGTCGGTCTTGACCTTCTCGAACACCTCGCCGAACAGATTGAGCTGCGAATAGGTGTTGTCGGAATGCGCGGCGGCATTGGCGACGGCGAACAGATGCGCCCCCTGCGGCGAGGCCACGAGCAGGGTGAGACACGCTCCCGCAACCGTCCCGAGGAAGAAGCCAACATGTTTGCGCATTATCCGTGATCCCTTCGCTAGCGGCCGGCAACGTTTCGCAACATACGGCCCACCTCACCCCGACGCGGGGCACCACACAACGGCTTTTTGGTCGGATCAAGGCCGCCCCGCCACCGGACCATTACGGTCCTGTCACGATGCCTCGGTCAGCGCCAAATCAACAACTTAGTCAGCCCCCAGTCAGCCTCAAGTCAGCTCCCGGTCGGCCTCTGGCCCAGCCTCCCGCAACCCGTTCTGCCAGGTCGACGGCCGGGTCCCGAACCCGCGCTTGGCCCGGGTGCCCAACCAATAGCCAAACTGCGGAGGAACATTGCGAAATGGCCCTTCAACCCCGAGTTTCAATGCCGCATCCATCGGCCAGTTGGGGTTATTGAGGATTTCACGGCCGACCGCGATCAAATCTGCTTGTTTATCACGCAGGATCTGCTCGGCCTGGTCACCATGGATGATCAGGCCGACCGCCATGGTCATGATATCGGCATGGGCGCGGACATATTCCGCCATCGGCACCTGATAGTTGTATTTGATCTCCTTGCCGAGGATCGGCGCCATCTCGCTGATTCCGCCCGACGAGCAGTCGATCACATCGACACCCCTGGGCTTCAGGATCGCCGCCAGCCGGGCGCTCTGCTCCGGACCCCAGCCGGCATTGTCCTCGACCGAGAGCCGCACGAACAGCGGCTTGTGATCCGGCCAGTGCGCGCGCACCGCCTCGGTCACCTCGATCAGGAAGCGCATCCGGTTGGCTTCCGAGCCGCCATATTCGTCGCTGCGCTGGTTGGAGCGCCCGGAGAGGAATTCGTGCACGAGATAGCCGTGGGCGCCGTGCAATTCGAGCACCTCGAAGCCGGCCTCGTGCGCGCGCCGCGCCGCCTGCCCCCAGGCCGCGACGAGGTCCTTCACCTCGTGCGTTTCCAGCGCCCGCGGCACCGGCCAGCGCTCGCTATGGGCGATCGCGCTCGGCGCAACCGGCGTCCAGGCATCCCAATCCTCGATCTCGGCGCTGCGTTCGAGCGGACGGTCGCCCTCCCAGGGGCGGCTCGCCCGCGCCTTGCGGCCGGAATGACCGAGCTGGATGCCGGCGACCGCGTTCTGCTGCTTGATGAAGCCCGCGACACGGCTGAGCGGCGCGATGAACTTGTCGTCCCAGATGCCGAGATCGCCGATGGTGCCGCAGCCGCGGCGCTCGACCTTGGTCGATTCGACGATCACGAGACCGGCGCCGCCGGCGGCGAATTTGCCGGCATTCATCAAATGCCAGTCGGTCGGAAAGCCCTTCTCTGCCGAATACTGGTGCATCGGCGGCACCACGATGCGGTTCTTCAGCGTGACGCCGCGGATGGTCATCGGCGAAAACAGCAGCATGTCGGACATCGCTTCCTCGCAGAACGTCGTTACCCGGCGCGCCGGGCCGATCTTGGTTTTCCCAGCGACGATATACGCGCCGCGCGATGGCCGATAGAGGCACGCCGTGGCCACGCGCGTTCGTCGAAATTGTCTGTTCCACCGCATCGAAACTATCGCGCGCGGAGGAAATCATGATCGCCGTGCGCGTTGTCTCTGGCAACCCGAAGGAGGAAACTCATGAGGACCAGCACAATCGCGTTGTTCATCGCCGGTGTCGTGGCAACCGGCCCGATGATCACGGGACAGGCGACCGCCCAGAACCTGCAAAACGAGGCCGACAAGGGCGCCAAGACCCGTAACTCCGGCGAATCCGGCTATGTCGGCAGTCAGGACAGACCCGGCGCGGCCGCAACGGCTCCGGGACGCCCT
The DNA here is from genome assembly GCF_001189845.1 of Bradyrhizobium tropiciagri. GTDB lineage: Bacteria > Pseudomonadota > Alphaproteobacteria > Rhizobiales > Xanthobacteraceae > Bradyrhizobium > Bradyrhizobium tropiciagri. The sequence continues at coordinate 4,377 of NZ_LFLZ01000004.1, read as the reverse complement.
GATACCGCCGCAGGGTCCACGGATGCCGCGACGTCTCCCAGTGCGCAAAATTCCGGAACCGGGATCAGCGGCGCGCCGGGCAACAAGAACGGACCGGCAGCAAAGCAGGGCACCGTGGGTTCGAACTCGCAAAACCAGCATGTCCGGGAGCAGGATCCGTCAAACATCAAGGGACTGCCCGGCAACAAGAGCGGTCCGCCTGAAAAGCGCTAGCATTGCGCCATTGCTGACCGGATACGCGTGAAGCGGGACAGGGTCGGCGGAACGCGCCGGACCGGATCGGCGCAGTCTCGCAACGCGCTGCTGATCGGAGCTGCTGTCATCTATTGAGCGGGTTTCCGGTTCGCCGACACGTCCGTCGGGCAATTCGCGCCGCATGCAATCGCTTTCTTCTGGTCGCCGACGCGCCACACCAGAAGCGCGACCAGGACAATGATGGTGATGGTGAGCTTGGCCAATGTGTCGTGATTCAATTTCAGCTCCGAACAACAATCGGCATAACCGGGAAAATCAGTGGCACGCAGAATATGGTCCCGGAGGCCTTTGAAGGCGGGTACCGGACCCGAATTCTAATCGGATTGATCGACGTCATCATGATACGAGCGCGGCGCGACCTGCAACCTTCTCGGCCTGCATGGCAGCACGGCACAGCCGCGGATGGTTGGAACATTCGCCGCCGTGTGCCGTTCAGTCGCCGTGCTCTGAATCATTGCCCCAGAGGCACACAACACCTCCTGCGGCCCCAGTCGTCACGCTGGGGCCGTAAAATCTTCGAGTTCCACGCCCCCCTGAGAGCATGGTAGACGGAGTGCGCAGTGATCTTGCGGGAACCGCGCGTCAATGACGTGACGTCAAGGCGCCGATCCCTAGCCCAAATGGGCTATCCGCATGACCAACGTCAGATCCGCGCGAGGCTGGCCGCGCCCGCGGCGATCGCGTCGTTGAAGCTCGTGTCCCAGAATTTTCCGACCTCGGCGCGCGCGTCGAGCACGCCGAGCTTGAGGAAGGTGTCGGCGACCTTCTGGTGGGTGTTCGGCACGTCAGGCGTCACGCCGGCGAGCGAGAAGTCGTCGCTGCGGCGCGCGAACTGGTCGAGAATGTCCTGCAACGGCAGATGAGTCTCCGCCACCTGCGCGGCCGCATAGACCGGAAAATTCTTGTTGGCGAACGCATAGGCGCGCTGGATCCGCAACAAGAGGTCGCTCACCGCCGCGTGGCGCAGCGGATCATCGACCGCCCTGGGGTTGGCGTAGATCGGGAAATTGCCCGAGAGATAACCGACGCCGGTCTTGAGCAGGCGCGCGCCCTGCTTGGCGATGGCGAGCTGCCCGTTGTAGCCGTAGATCGCCCAGGCATCGAGCTTGCCGGAGGCGAACGCCGTGTAACCGTCAGACGGTGTCAGGTTGATGGCCTCGATATCGCCGAACGCAAAGCCTGCTTCCTCGAGCTGCTTGGCCAGGAAATAATGCGCCGTCGTCGCGCGCACATAGCCGACGCGTTTTCCCTTGAGGTCGGCGATCGAATGGATCGGCGCATCCTTCGCCGCCACCGTGACCTGGATGTTGAGATCCTCATGGGTGACGGCGATGAAGCGCACCTTGGCATTCTGGCGCGCGGCGAACATCGCCGGAATCTCGCTGCCTGATCCGATGTCGAGCGCGTCGCCGTTCAGCGCCTCGATATGGAGCACGCCATTGTTGAGCTCCTTCCATTCGATCCTGTACGGCGTCTTGTCCTCGCCGGCTGCCTGCAGCAGCGGCCGCCAGCCGCCCTTGTAATACGCGACGCGCAGCGTGACACCGCCGAGATCGGCGCCCGCCCCCGCCCCTGTTTGGGCGCGCACACCGCCAGCGACCAGACTTCCGGCGAGCACGCCAAGCGCAGAACGTCGAGAGAGGGAAAATGGCGCGGTCAACGGCCTGCTCCTGATCAGCAATCACAACGCTGCAAGCTTAGGAGAAAATTCGCCGATGTATATGAGACGCTATTTCGTTTTTCGCAGCGCGCACGAAAAGCCGTTCCAAGGATTGATGGCTTGGCGCGGTGATCCGTTTTCCGGTCGCGTCATTGGCCAAACGTAGAACCAGGCTGCACCCGCGTCGCACAGTGCGCAGGATGGGTAGAGCGGAGCGAAACCCATCACTCATCCCGCGGCCCGAATGATGGGTATCGCTTCGCTCCACCCATCCTACTCCGCGCTACTTCGCGACCTCATACACATCAGGATCGTAGCTCGAGCTCGGATTCTTGAACGCACTCCGCAGCGCCGGCGACATCGGGACGTTGTAATTGATGCCCTTCGGCGGGGTCGGCGCTTCCAGCCACTTCTTGTACATCACCTCGATCTCGGGGCTCTTGTAGAGCTCCGCCGTGGCGCGGTCGGCGAGCGCCTTGAACGGCGCGTCCTCCCGGCGCAGCATGACGCCGAACGGCTCCGCTTTCGAGAACGCCTCCTCGCTGATCATGTAGAGCGCCGGCTCCTTCGATCGCGCAATCGCGACCGCGAGCTGGACGTCGTCGAGCGCGTAGGCCTGGGCGCGATCGGTGTCCAGCATCAGGAAGGCCTCGGCCTGGTCCTTGGCCGGCAGAACGTTGATGCCGAGCTTGCGCTCGGTATTGACCTTGACGAGCTGCGTGAGGTTCACCGAGCCGGCAACGGCAGTGACCGATTTCCCCTTGAGGTCATCGATCGTGTTGATCCCGAGGGATTTCTTGGCGGCAAAACGCGTCGCGCTCAGGAAGTGCGTGTTGGTGAAGGTCACCTGCTTCTGGCGATCCGCGCTGTTGGTGGTCGCCGAACAGTGCAGATCGATCGTGCCGTTGACCATCAGGGGGATGCGGTTCGACGAGGTGACGGGAAGGTAGTCGACCGCGATGTCCGGCATGCCGAGCTCCTGCTTCACGGCATCGACGATCCTGAGGCAGATATCGAGCGCAAAGCCGATCGGGCGCGCGTTGTCGTCGAGATAGCTGAAGGGAACGGACGCTTCCTGAAAGCCGAGCGTGACCTTCCTGGTCTCCTTGATCTTCTGCAGCGTGCCCGACAACTCCTCGGCTGCCACGGGGCTCGCGGCGAGCGTGAGAGCGAAAAGGACGGCGGGCAAGCGCATCGGCGGCTCCTGTGCGGTGATCAGACGGCGTTGATAACCCACGCACAGGCCCGGCGATAGACGACGACGTGTCTAACAGCTATCGCGCTTTGCTATAGTCCGTCTGCCGTTCGCCGAACGCTGTCGCCGGCAGGGCTAGCGCTGCGCCCCACCCTCGAGCAGGCGGTCGCCGATCAGATGGATCGCGCCGCGGGTCCAGGAATAGTCGGCGCCCATCCGCAGCCCGCTATCGCCGCGTGAGACGACTGCGCCGCTGCGGGCGTCGCGCACCTGGAAGCCGACGGTGTATTCGGTCCGGCTGACCCGCCTGATCACGCCGATCAGCGATTGATCGGCGCCGAGCTGTTGCGCGACCGCGGCCTCGCAGCCGTTGCAGTCGCGCAGTGCGCGCGCCTTGACAGGCTCCGCGGTCGCGCCGGTGGTATCGACCAGGCGATAGCGGCCCGACTGCGCAAGCCGGTCACGCACGCCGCTGGTCACATCGGCCAGATAGGCCGCATCGGAGCCGGCAAGACCGGACGCGGGTGCCGCGGAATTATCCTCGAGCTCGAACTCGAACACCGCAAGCCCGATCGGCGCTGCGGCCGTGGCCTGTGCCGGCGCCAGCGCGGCCGCAAGGGCAGCGCGCACCTCGCGCGACACGAACATCCGCGCGTGGTCCCACGCCTCGTCATTGTCGCCCCGAAACGTGTAGAGCTTTTCGTACAGGACACGGCTCGCGCCGACGTCGATCACCGCGACCTTGGCCCATTGGATCAGCGTGCTCATCTTCTGCACGCCGCCGACCACCTTGATCTGCGCCTCGCCTGCGGGCGCGCCGACGGGACCAGGCGATAGCGCGGCTCTGCGGCCACATCAGCGCGCAGCGCGGCCATGAATGCATCGAGCCGCTTCTGATGCGCGGCGGTCTGATCGATCACCTCGCCCGAGGTGTCGAGATAGCTGAAATCGTCGATGCTGACGCCGAGCGAGGATGCCTGCGCGGCGGCGGCTTCGGCGCGAGGCGGACAAGGTCCGGCCAGGAGGCCGGTCAACGCGAGGGCGTACAAGACGAGGCGGGACTGGCGCATGATCCGGGCCTTTCAGGTGCTGGTGCTGGCGGGTCGACCGCAGGTCTAGGGCGGCCACCTCCGCACCGCAGCGGAGCGTCTCCCGGCCGGTGCCGGGAAAATTTCACGACCGCGGTTCGCACCCACCGCGGCGCTTCTCGACCCGTCCATTCTGCCGTTTAATGCGCATGACGGCCCTGCCCGCAACGGGCGCCGAA
>NZ_LFLZ01000003.1 GCF_001189845.1 Bradyrhizobium tropiciagri | reverse complement strand
ATGCGGGTTGTCTCGTCGCACCGGTAAGATGCGTGGGAGACGGGAGCCAGTCTACTGGCACACCGGCGCGGTCAGTTTTGGGTCAGCTGGTCTTGCTGACCAATACGCCCGCTGATTGAGCTCCGCTTCGTTTGTCGCAGGAGCACATACGTAGCTCGTCTTGCCGACGCAGATGGGCGAGCCAATCGAGTAGATGAGGTTGTCGTAGATGCAATAACTGCCGATCCCGGACGGCAGATCGGTCGGCGGCGTTGTGGAGCCGCCCAAATACGGTTGCGGTGGGGCGCCCGGCGCCCTGTCTTGTGCCGCGGCCGCATGAAGGGAAATCAGAAGCGTCAGACAGGTGGCAATGCGTAGCATGGTCCCTCCGGTCAAAGACTGTCGGCAAAGCGCCGGGCTACTCCGGCGCGGGAAGTGCATTTGCAGCCGCGGCGGAATCGCTAGCAGGCTAATATGACACTCGCTTTGCATGGTCACGCCTCACGCGCGTAGCTCTTCAATCGCGCCTCCAGCACCGCGATCACCTGGTCGCGGACCGAGTCGCGGGAGCCTTTCAGCCAGGCGGCGGCGAGCGGCAGGCGGCCGGCGCTGCTGCCGCGCTTCAGGCGGAGTGGCACGAAGCGCACGCCCGGGATTGCCATCCGCGCGGTCCAGCGCGGCACGATAGCGACGCCGAGCCGCGCGGCCACCATGTTGACGATGGTCTGCTTCTCGTCGGCGATCTCCTGGATGCGCGGCGTCAGCCCGGCCTCGTCAAACAGTTTGGTCGTGAGATCGTGGCTGTGCGGCCGCGAGCGGCGCTCCGGCACGATCAGGGGCTGATCGGCGATGTCGGGCAGCACGATCTGCTTGCGCCGCGCCAGCGCATGCTTGTGCGACAACGCCACCACGGCGGTCTCCTGCAGCAGCGGGACAAATTCGATGCGCCGGTCGGGCCGTTCCGGGGGCCGGACGAACGCGAGATCGAGCGCGCCCGAGAGCAGCTTCGGCAGCAGCCGGATGGTCTTCTCCTCAAGCAGCTGCACGGCGACGTCGGGATGCGCAGCGCGGACGTCGCGCAGCAGCGGCGGCAGCAGGCCGGCCGCGGCGCTGTCGATCGCGCCGATCCGGAAGCGCCGCGCCTGCGGCTTGCGCAGCCGGCGGCGAAAGCCATCCTCGATCGCCTCGGCGCGGCCGAGCAGCGCGCGTCCCTCGCGCAGCAGGGTGGCGCCGTCCTCGGTCAACGACACCGCGCGCGTGGTGCGCGCGAACAGCCGCACGCCGAGGTCCTCCTCCAGCAGCTTGATGTGACGGCCGAGCGCCGACGGCATCATCTGCAGGCGCTGCGCGGCGCGGCCGAAATGCAGTTCCTCGGCAGCCGCCACGAAGCAGCGAAGCTGGTGCAGTTCCAAGACGTGTTTACTCCAGGACCTATCCACCGTCATTGCGAGCGAAGCGAAGCAATCCATGGCCACCGCATATGCGGAGCGGTGGATTGCTTCGTCGCTTCGCTCCTCGCAATGACGGAACCAGGATTATATCATTTTTTTGTATAAACCGGCGCACCTTGAAGCGGAAGGGCGCGGCCTTCTACGCTTCCCGGTGGCGCGGCGAAACGCGCCGTCCTAACAACAAGACGAACCCTGAGGAAGCCCATGGAAAGCCAGCTTGGCACGCGCGTGTTGCGCAAGATCTCACTGCGCATCGTGCCGTTCATCATGCTGCTGTACTTCGTGCCTTCATCGACCGCGTCAATATCGGCTTCGCTTCGCTGACCATGAACAAGGACATCGGCCTGTCGCCGACCGCTTCGGTGCCGGTATCTTCTTCTGGGGCTACTTCCTGTTCGAGGTGCCTTCCAACATCATCCTGCACAAGATCGGCGCGCGGATCTGGATCGCACGGGTGATGATCACCTGGGGCATCGTGTCGGCGGCGATGGCGCTGGTGCAGGGCGCGACCAGCTTCTACGTGCTGCGCTTCCTGCTCGGCGCCGCCGAAGCCGGCTTCTTCCCCGGCATCATCCTCTATCTGTCGTACTGGTTCCCGGCGCGGCAGCGCGCCGCCGTCACCGCGCTGTTCATGGCCGCGGCGCCGCTCTCGACCGTGCTCGGCTCGCCGGTCTCCGGCGCGCTGCTGGAGATGGACGGCATGCTCGGCTTCAAGGGCTGGCAATGGCTGTTCGTGCTGGAGGCGGTGCCCGCCGTGCTGCTCGGCTTGGTGGTACTGGGCTTCCTCACCGATCGGCCGGAGCAGGCCAGATGGCTCGCCGACGACGAGCGCGCCTGGCTGGTGAAAACCATGAAGGCGGAGAACGACGGCAAGGCCGCGACCGCGAGCCACAGCATCTGGCGGGGTCTTGCCGATCCGCGCGTGCTGGCGCTGGCGCTGGTCTATTTCGGCACCTCGGCCGGGCTCTACACGCTCGGTGTGTGGGCGCCGCAGATCATCAAGGCGTTCGGCCTGTCGTCGATCCAGGTCGGCTTCCTCAACGCGGTGCCGGCGACGATCGCGGTGATCGCGATGGTGTTGTGGGCGCGGCATTCCGACCGCACCGGCGAGCGCACCTGGCACGTCGTGCTGGCCTGCCTGATGGCGGCGGCAGGTTTAGCGCTTGCCGGACTGTGGACCGGGCTCGTTGCCGTGATCGCGGCGCTGACCCTGGTCAATATCGGCATCTCCTCGTCGAAGCCGCCGCTGTGGAGCATGCCGACCATGTTCCTGTCGGGCTCGGCCGCCGCGGCGGGGATCGCCACCATCAACTCGATCGGCAACCTCGGCGGCTTCGTCGGGCCGGCGATGATCGGCTGGATCAAGGAACGAACCGGCAGCTTCGAGGGCGGCCTGTATTTCGTCGCCGGCCTGCTCGTGCTCTCGGCCGTGCTCACCTTGCTGCTGTCGCGCACCCAGAGCGCGCCCGCACAATCCGAACCGCAACCCAATCCCGTGCAAACCCACTAATCGCTCATCCGGAGACAAGCCATGCGTACCCATTCCATCGCCGCCATCCCCGCCGACGGCATCGGCCCCGAAGTGATCTCCGCGGGTGTCCGCGTGCTCGAGGCGCTGGCGAAGCGCTCAGGCGACATCAGCTTCAACGTCAAGACCTTCGACTGGGGCTCGGACTATTACAAGAGACACGGCGTTATGATGCCGGCCGACGGCTTGGCCGATTTGAAGAACTTCGACGCGATCTATTTCGGCGCGGTCGGTGCGCCCGACGTACCCGACCACATCACGCTGTGGGGCCTGCGCCTGCCGATCTGCCAGGGCTTTGACCAATACGCCAATGTGCGGCCGACCAAGATCCTGCCCGGCGTCGCCTCGCCGCTGCGCAATGTCGGCGTCGGCGATCTCGACTGGGTGATCGTGCGCGAGAATTCCGAGGGCGAATATGCCGGCATGGGCGGCCGCGCGCACAAGGGCCTGCCGGAGGAAGTCGGCACCGAAGTCGCCGTCTTCACCCGGGTCGGCGTGACGCGGATCATGCGCTATGCGTTCCAGCTCGCGCAGTCGCGGCCGCGCAAATTCCTCACCGTGGTGACCAAGTCGAATGCGCAGCGTCACGGCATGGTGATGTGGGACGAGATCGCCGCCGAAGTGGCGAAGGACTTCCCCGACGTCACCTGGGACAAGATGCTGGTCGACGCCATGACGGTGCGCATGACGCTCAATCCGAAGAGCCTCGACACCATCGTCGCGACCAACCTGCACGCCGACATCCTGTCCGATCTCGCCGGCGCCCTGGCCGGCAGCCTCGGCGTGGCGCCGACCGGCAACATCGATCCGCAACGCCGCTTCCCCTCGATGTTCGAGCCGATCCACGGCTCGGCCTTCGACATCACCGGCAAGGGCATCGCCAACCCGGTGGCGACGTTCTGGACCGGCGCGCAGATGCTGGAGCATCTCGGCGAGAAGGACGCCGCCGCGCGTCTGATGGCGGCGGTCGAGAAGGTGTGCGCGGCCGGCGTGCTGACGCCCGATGTCGGCGGCAAGGCGACGACGAAGGAAGTGACGGACGCGGTGATCGACGCGATCCATGGGTCGAATGTGTAGGGCGCGGTTTCGCCCCACCAGTGAGGCGAGCACGCTAGTCGGGCTCCCTCCCCCCTTGTGGGGGAGGGTTGGGGTGAGGGGTACCGCTTGCTCCGCTCTCCGTTAGAAACGGCGATGCTGGCTACGCAGGTTGATGCAGCGATATCGTACTTCGTCTATCTCGCCCGGTGCCACCCCTCACCCCACCCTCTCCCACAAGGGGAGAGGAGCCTGGGAGGCGTGCTCACCTAACGAAGCTGCGCCCGCTTCCAATACCACAACCGGGGACAGAACCGTGCTACCCGATCTGACCAGACGAAGCTTCATGACCGCCGGAGGACTATCGATCATGGCCGCGATGATGGGGATGCAGCCGGCAAGGGCCGCGACGTTGCGCGATGAGATTCGCGCCATCGCGTTCGACGTCCAGGGGACATGCGTCGACTTCTATCAGCCGATCCTGCGTGCGGGAGAAGCCGTCAACGCCGCGAAGGGGCTCGCGCTCGACTGGGCAAAACTCTCGAGCGAATGGCGCGATCTCTATCGTGCCGCGCTCGACGACGTGATCGCCGGCAAGCGCCCGTGGATCCGGGTCGACCGCATCTATCGCGAGGCGCTGGATGTGCTGCTCGATCGCCACGCCCTCTCCGAGGCCTTCTCCAAAGACGAGCGCGACGAACTGAACACGGTGTGGACCCGGCTCGACGCATGGCCCGACAGCGTCGAAGGGATGGCGCGCCTGCGCAGCCGGTTCGTGACTTCGACATTGTCGAATGCCGGCATGGCTGCCGTGGTCGCCGTGGTCAAGCACGCCAGGCTGCCGTTCGACGCCGTGCTGACTTCGGAGCTTGCACACAGCTACAAGCCGTCACCGGCGGTGTACCAGCTCGCCGTCGACTATCTCGGGTATCCTGCCGACAAGATCCTGATGGTAGCCTGCCACAAATACGATCTGAAGGCCGCCCGCGCCTTCGGCATGCGCACCGCGTTCGTCGCCCGCCCGCTGGAGTTCGGGCCGGCGGCGAAGGTCGACGTCGCGCCGGAGCCCTGGTTCGACCTCCATGTCGACAGTTTCACGCAGCTCGCCGACGCGCTCGTGCCGGCGTGATGATGCGCAGGCCCGATCCATGGGTCGAATGTGCAGGGTGAACAACTGCGATCGCCGGAAGCGGTGAGGTAAGCACGCTGGTAGGGCTCCCTCCCCCCTTGTGGGGGAGGGCTGGGGAGAGGGGTGCCGCTTGCTCCGCTCTCGGTGAGGATTAGCGCTGCTCGCTGAGTACGTTGATAAACGATCGCCAGATCTCTCGCGTCAGCGCCCGGGGCCACCCCTCTCCCCACCCTCTCCCACAAGGGGAGAGGGAGCCTGAGAGACGTGCGCACCTGACGATCTCGCTAGAGCACCGGCGCGCCCGCTTCCGCGCAATTGGTCAGCCGCGCCGGCACGCCGACGGCGGTGCAGCCGGCGGGGACATCCGATGTCACCAGCGCGCCAGCGCCGATCTTGGCGAAATCTCCGATGCTGAGCTTGCCGATGACAGTCGCGCCGGCGCTGAGCAGCACACCACGGCCGATCGTCGGGGCGTGGCGCGGGTCGTCCTGATGCCGCGCGATGGTGACGTTCTGCAGGATCGTCACCTCGTCGCCGACCGAGGCCAGCGCGCCGATGATGATGCCGGTGCCGTGATCGAGGAACACAGCGGTTCCGATTTGGGCCGACGGGTGAATGCTGATCTGCAACTGATCCGCCGCCGCGCTCTGTATCAGCAGCGCGAGGTCGGGGCGATCCTGGCGCCACAGCCAGTTCGAGACGCGCCAGGCTTGCAGCGCAACGTAGCCTTTGAAGTTCAAGAGCGGCGGCAGCAACCCAGTGATCGCCGGGTCGCGACGGACGATCGCTGTGAGATCGATCGCCGCGGCCTCGACCAACGCGGGCTCGCCCGCGAACGCCTCGCGCGCCGTCCGCACGAACTGCGCGCGATCGGCGTCGGTGCGGCAGATCGCCCGGCCAATCAGGAAAGCGAGCGCGCCGCCGAGGTCGCCCTGATCGAGGATGAAGGCGGCTGAGGCTTCGAGAAAGGGATCGGCGACGATTGCGGCTTCCGCCTCGCGCCGGATCGCAGACCAGAGATCGTCAGAACTCGCCATCGCAGATCCCGCCATCATCTTCGCCTCGTCACGCGCGCTCACACGATAGTGGGCGTGACTACCCCAAAATGCAAACCGCCCGCTTGCTTGTCGCAAACGGGCGGCTCAGGGCCATCAGGTGCTATGGGGGCACATCGCCTGAAGGCTAGCGGTTACCTCGCGTGATCAGCTCTGCGGCGGCTGGTCGTTCGGCGGGGTCGGACGGGTCTTGTGCTGGGCCATGAAGGCGTCGAACTCTTCCTTGTCCTTGGCGTGACGCAGGCGATCGAGGAAGTTCTTGAACTCGACCTGCTCTTCCTCGAGACGGCGCAGCGTATCCTGGCGGTACTCGTCGAAGGCGCGGTTGCCGCTGGAGGGCGGGCCGAAGCCGCCGAACGGGAAGCCGCGGCGCTCCATGCGGCTCTTCATCCGCTCCATCTTGTCCTGCATGCGCTCCATCTTGTTCTGCCAGCGATCCATGTCGTTGTGACTCCAACAGGCCATTTTTCTGCTCCCGAGTGTGAAAAAGAGAAGGGCGAGGCCGATCGGCCACCAGATCATGAAGCCGAGGATGATCCCGGCGATCTTCAGGGGATGCCACGGCGTCGCGTAGAAGTAGGGACGGTAGGGCTCTTCGACGGGGCCGCGCCAGCGATTGACATCAGCGGTGTAGGCCATTTCCTTCTCCATCACGGCATCACGCCGTTGTGAATGTAAATAACATTTACATAGGTAGCCCATCCCCCGGGAAAGTCAAGCAGCGCGGATGACGCACCCCTCGGATTATTTTTGGCTTAGCCGTTGAACCTTATTTCGGCTTGCCCCACGGACCAGCCTTCTCACCCGCCGGCTTGTCGTCGGCGGTCGCGGTTCCAGGCCGCTGGTCGGTCCGGAAGCCGAGCCCGCGCAGATAGATCAGCACTTCGGCCTCGAGCAGGTCCTCCGGCGACATCGGCAGCTTGCGCCGCGCGGCGTCGCCACGGCCGAACAGCGAGGCGACGCCATGCGACATCGACCAGATGTGCAGCGCCATCATCATCGCCGGCGGACGCGGCATGCCCGGCGGCGCCAGCGCCGCGAGCCGCTCGGCGGCGGCGCGAATGATCGCGAACGCCCGCTCGCTTGCAGCCATCAGCGTCGGATTCGCGTCGGGCGGCAGGCCGGATTCGAACATCGCGGAATAGAACGCGGGCTCCTCGCGCGCGAAGGCGAGATAGGCCTTGCCGACCCGCTCGAACGCCGTGACGGTATCCGGTCGGCCATCGTCCCAGGCTTGCGTCAGCAAAGACTCGAACTGCTCGAAGCCGCGCTGCGCGATGCTGGCGATCAGTTCGTCGCGGTCGCGGAAGTGCCGGTAAGGCGCGGCAGGGCTGACGCCGGCCATGCGCGCAGCATCGGCGAAGGTGAAGCCGGCCGGCCCCTTCTTCGAGATCAGGTCGAGGGCGGCCTGCAGCAACGCCTCTTTGAGATTGCCGTGATGATAGCCGCGCTCGGCGCGGCCTTGGTCCTTGCGCCAGCTCATGTGAACGGCTTTTACATGAGCCGGCGGTAAAGGTCACTAGCGGCGGGATCACGGGATCATCAAGATTAACGGACCGGCGGGCTGAACGCGCGACTAGGCGGGGACGTAGGTCAACCTGATCGTGTTCTCGCCCAGCCGATCGCTTGCCACGAGGCGCAGCGGGCACGGGGGCCGGCGAAGAAGGGCTTGCCGCGCCCGAGCACGACGGGCCGGAGGTAGATTTGATACTCATCGATCAGGCCGAGCTCGGTCAGGCATCCCGCGAGCTCCGGTCCGGCGACTTCGACCTCACCGTCGAGCCCGGCCTTCAAGTCGCGTACCGCCGCGCCGAGATCGCCCGCGACCAGGGTCGCGTTGGGCCCGACCGACGTCAGCGAACGCGACACGACCCATTTTGGCCGGCTCCGCCACGCGGCCGCGTACTCGCGCTCCTCCGCGCCCCAATCGGGGAGGTCGTCGTCCCAGTAGCGCATCACCTCGTACATGCGGCGGCCGTACAACATGCCGGTCACGCCACGCACCTGCTCGATGAAATGACGAAACAGCCCAGGTTCTGGCGGCATCGGCTGGTCGTGATCGACGTAACCGTCGAGCGACTGGTTTAATCCAAAGACGAGCTTCGCCATCGCGCAAATCTCCACCCAGAGTTCAGATTGGATTGGGCCGGCGCGACGTGAGAGCGACGTCGCTCCCGGGATGGGGGCTGTCTCCGCATGTCGCATCGTGGAGAAAGCCCCCACCCGCATCGCATCGATGATGCGATGCGACCTAAGAGCGAGCTTCGCTCGTCTCGACCCCGCAAGCGGGAGAGGTTCAGGGAACTGGTGGCCTAACGCCCCGGGGACTAGCGCCCCGGGATCGGCAGCACCGGCATGATCTCCACGGCTTCGCCCGGGAAGATTGAAAAGTGCGGGTGGTTCTCGAACAGCTTTGCCGCCGCCTCATGCGAGGGCGCGCGCACCACGGTGAAGCCGGTCATGAGGTTGGCGATGTCGGAGGTACCGCCCTCGCCGACCTTCTTGGTCTTGCCGAGCGGTCCGCCCATCTCGACGATGACGTCGTGGTGCTTCTCGACCCAGGCGCCCCACGCGGCCATGCCCTGCTGCTCTTTGGCGCGCCGCTCAGCCTCGGGCAGCGCGTTCCAGGCTGCCATCCGCGAGCCGGTTTTGCCGCCGCCGAGATAAACGGCGAGGTAAGTGTTGGTGCTCATCTTGCGTCTCCGTTGTGGTGGTTGGTGGTTTGACGATCGGTTGGTGGCGCGACGACGCATTGCGGCGGCATCGCCTCTTGTTCGACCTCTTTTGTTTTGCGCATGATCTTTCCGGAAAACCGCTGCGCACTTTTCCGGATCATGCGCTACCGCAGCGCCTTGCCCCAGCCGCCCTGCGGATGCTCGAAGGTGGCGGCCGCCTGCTGCACCTCCTCGGAGAAATCGGCCATCTCCTGCACCTGGCGGATCTCGATCATCTCGTTCGCGGTGGCCGGGCACTGCTTGGCCCATTCGATCGCTTCCGCGCGCGAGGCGACCTCGATCATCCAGAAGCCGCCGATCACCTCCTTGGCCTCGGTGAACGGACCGTCGATCACGACGGGGACGCCGGTGTCGAACTTGACGCGCGCGCCGGCGGCTGGCGGGTGCAGGCCCTCCAGCGTGATCAGCACGCCGGCATCCTTCAGCGCCTGATTGTACCGCATCATCGCGGCGACCCGTTCGGGGTCCAGTTCCAGCTTGGCGGGAGCGGACTCGTAGCCGAGCGGGATCATCAGCATCATGAAACGCATTGGTCGGATTTCCCTATCTGTTGAATCTCTCGCAATTTTCACCCTCGTCATTCCGGGAAGCCCGACGCGACGGCGGCCCGGAGTCCATGACCTGCGATCGTGATCATGTATTCCGGGCGCATCGCCTGCGCGATATCGCGGAACGACGACGGGCGTCATTTCTTTCCAGCCTGCGCGCGCAGGCGCTCTCCGCGCTCGCGCAACTCGGGCGTCAGCGCCTCGCCGAAATCGTCTGCCGAGAACACCTGGCGGATTTCGATCTCGGAGCCGCCGTCGAACGGCGCGCGCTTCATCCAGCCGATCGCTTCATCGAGCGACTTGGTCTCGATCAGCCAGAAGCCGCAGACCAGATCGCTGCTCAGGCTGAACGGGCCGTGCGACACCGTGCTCTGCCCGCCGGCATATTTGACCCGCGCGCCCTTGTTGGTCGGATGCAGGCCCTCGCCGGCCTGCATCACGCCGGCCTTGACCATCTCCTCGTTGAACTTGCCCATTGCGGCGAGCAGCTCGGTGCTCGGCATCACGCCGGCCTCGGTATCCCTGTTCGCCTTCACGATCACCATGAACTTCATCGTCGTACTCCGTTGTCTGTTGGCCGATCTCGGCACCGGCGCTCGGTTGAAAGACGACGGACGGTTTGCGCTCCCGACACAGTCAGTGAAATTATTTCCGAGGTCATTGACACGCGCGCTAGTCATCGATCGCCTGATAGGCGAGCGTCCAGAAATCCGAATACACCGGAAGCGGCTGCGGCGAATCCATCATGCGCTGGGTCAGCAGGATTCCGGTCATCGCCTCGCGCGGGTCGGAATACCAGGAGGTGCCGTAACCGCCGTCCCAGCCATAGCGGCCCGGCACATCACAGAGATCGTCCCGCGTGGTCACGACCGACAGGCCGAAACCCCAGCCCCTCGCGCCGAGCAAAAACTCGGAGCCAAGTTTCTGTTCCGGTGTGATCTGGTTCGAGGTCATCAGTTCCACCGAGGGACGCGACAGGATGCGCTCGGTGCCGAGCCGCCCGCCATTGAGCATCATCTGGGCGAAGGCGTTGAAATCGTCCGCGGTCGATACCAGCCCGGCGCCGCCATTCTCGAATGCCGGCGGCGCGGCATATTTGCCGGTCGCGGGTTCGTCGAACACTTTCAGCGTGCCGGTCGCGTGATCGCTGCCATAGCAGGCCGCAAACCGCGTCAGCTTGTGTTGCGGCACGTGGAAAGCCGTATCCTTCATGCCGAGCGGTTCAAAGATCCGTTGCTGCAGGAAGCGCGCGAACGAGGTTCCGGCAACGCGCGCGATCAGGACGCCGAGGATCAGGCTCCCGGTGTTGTACAGCCAGCGCTCGCCAGGTTGATAGGCCAGCGGCAGCGTGCCGTAGCGGCGCAGCAATTCGTCCGGCGGAAACGACGGAAACACCGGCCCGGGCGCGAAGCCGGCATCCGCGATCGCCATCTGGATCGGATAGCGCGCCGGATACATCGGGATCATGCCGAGCCCGAGGCGGAAGGTGAGCATATCGCGCAGCGTGATCGCGCGCAGTGCCGGCACCGTGTCATCGACCTCAGCTTCGATGGTGCGCAACACACGGCGATCGGCGAGCTCGGGCAGCCAGCGATCGATGGGATCGTCGAGCCTGAGCCGGCATTCCTCGACCAGGATCATCGCGGCGACCGCCGTCACCGGCTTGGTCATCGAGGAGATGCGGAAAATGGTGTCGCGCTGCATCGGCGGCCCGCCGACCGCCATGCGTCCGAGCACATCGGCATGGATCTCGCCGCGACGGCTGACTAGCGCCACGAGGCCCGGTACGTCGCCATCATCGATACGCCGCGCCAGAACCTCGCGCATGCGTCCGAGCCGTGCCTGCGACAGACCACTGCCCTCACTTGCTATCGACATTGTCCGGTTTCCTTTGCAGAGTTCACGCTCGCCGCCGACGACGCCCGGGCGAGCACGCGATCGATCACGAGGCTGCCCTATCGCTCCTGCCTGACGAGTTCGCCGTCCTGATGCGACGGGCCGAAATAGACGTCGATCCGCGACACCTTGTCGCCGTCGAACACGAAGAACTCGGTGTTGCGAAAGCTCTTGCCGTCCTTGGCCACGCAGCGATAGGTGACGAAGGCTTCGACACCGTCGACCATGATGCGCTCGATCTCGTGGCGGCCGATCCAGCCCGAGTCGCGCCAGCACTCGGCGAAATAGCGTGGCTTGTCGATGTTCTCGCCATAGGGCGTCGAGAAGCGGAAATCCTCCGCAAACGCCGCCTCGACGCTCGCGCGGTCATTGGCGAGATAGGCGGCGAAGAGGGAGCGGATGATCTCCGCCCTGTTGCCAGCTGCAGCCATGTCGTCTCCACACAGATCGCCCGGGCCTCCGGAGCGCTAGGCGCTCCAGAACCCGGGCCTCGGGTACAAG
Source organism: Bradyrhizobium tropiciagri (assembly GCF_001189845.1). Classification (GTDB taxonomy): domain Bacteria; phylum Pseudomonadota; class Alphaproteobacteria; order Rhizobiales; family Xanthobacteraceae; genus Bradyrhizobium; species Bradyrhizobium tropiciagri. Next base: position 279,778 of record NZ_LFLZ01000003.1, on the reverse strand, counting down.
ACGAATGGAACGGCGCGAAAGCGACATCGCGCCGTCATTTATTTTCGGGACGGGACCGGAACAGGGTTCCCGGTCAGGACTCCTGGTCAGGATTCCTGGGGGAACATGCCGAAATAGGGCTCGGCCTCCTTGAGCACACGGGCGAACGACGGCCGTGCCTTCAGCTGCTCGAGATAGGCAGCGAGATGCCGGTGGCCCTCTTCAATCGGCTCGACCTTGTTGCCATAGAACAGCGCCGGGGCCGCGGAGCAATCGGCCAGCGAAAAGCGCTCGCCCATCATCCAGCCGCCATGGGCGGGGTACTGATCCAGGATCGCATAAGAGGTACGGAGCTGCGCCCGCGCCTCGGCGACGCCATGCGGGTCCTTCTTGTCCGCGGGCCGCAGCCGGTCACCGACGACCTTCTGCATCGGCAGATGGACGTAGAGATCAAGGAAGCGATCGCGCAGCCGGGTCTGCAGCGCGAGGTCCGGGTCGTCCGATATCAACTTGGCGGTGCCGGGATAATGGCAGTCGAGATACTCGATGACGATGCTCGATTCAGGCACCGTCTCGCCCCTCGTCTCGTCGCGCAGCACGGGGAAGCGACCGATCGGCCACAGCGCGAGCAGCGCCGCGCGCTCGGCGGAATCGCCGAGGTTGACCATGTACGGCGTGAACGGCGCGCCGTTCTCGTACAGTGCGACCAGCGCCTTCCAGCAGAACGAGGACAGCGGGTGGTAATGCAGGGTGAGCGACATCAAAACTCCATCATGGAACCAGAGGTCCGAGGACGAACCACAGACCACCCTGCCGACATCTCGTGCCGCGATTTATTTTTGCTCTCGCCGGGGCGCGGAGAATGAAGCATCGACGCGAGGCGCACTCGTCGAGAACGCGAATCAACTTGCCGCATCGATCCGCGAAACACTCGGCAACATCAGAGTTCGTAATAGGACCATCAGCGTTGGTGAAGAACACACATCGCGACGATTCGCATCCGACGAAGGTCGTCATCGAATTTCGTCCGTAAGATTACGGTAAACATCGCATGCCGACTATGGATGATAACGTGCACAGCGAGAAATTGCTTCGCAAATTGAGATAGATGCGCGCGCGCCACCACGCGTTATGCAGTTCGTGCCAGGCGTGAGGCTTTACCGATGCTAAACCGCTCGCTGCAACCTTTCCGTGAGTTGCCGCGATCCGCTTTTCCATCGCTTTTCTTTTTGAACATTCACGGAGCCCTGATGTTCAGTTTCAGCAACAAGGCAAACATCGACAGTGCGCTGGCGCAAGCCGCAGCGATCGGCAAGTCGCAGGCGGTCATCGAGTTCAAGCTCGACGGCACCATCGTCACCGCCAACGAGAACTTCCTGAGCGCGATGGGCTACTCGCTCGACGAGATCAGGGGCAAGCACCGCAGCATGTTCGTCGAACCCGCCACCCGCGACAGCCACGACTATCGCGAATTCTGGGCGCGGCTGAACCGCGGCGAATTCCAGGCGGCGCAGTACAAGCGCATTGCCAAGGGCGGCCGCGAGATCTGGATCCAGGCCTCCTACAACCCGATCCTGGACAAGGCAGGCAAGCCGGTCGGCGTCGTCAAGTTCGCCACCGACATCACCGGGCAGAAGATCCACAGCATGGAAGATGCCGGCAAGATCGCCGCGATCGGCCGGGCCCAGGCGGTGATCGAGTTCAATATGGACGGCACCATCGTCAACGCCAACGAGAACTTCCTCGGCGCGATGGGCTATTCGCTCGCCGACATCCAGGGAAAGCACCACAGCATCTTCATGCCGACGGCCGAGCGCGACAGCGCAGCCTACCGCGATTTCTGGGCGCGGCTGAACCGCGGCGAATTCCAGGCCGGCGAGTTCAAGCGCATCGGCAAGGGCGGCAAGGAAATCTGGATCCTCGCCACCTACAACCCGATCCTCGACGACCGCGGCAAGCCGTTCAAGGTCGTCAAGTTCGCCACCGACGTGACGCAGCAGAAGGTGAAGGCCGCCGACAATGACGGCCAGATCGATGCGATCGGCAAGTCGCAGGCGGTGATCGAATTCAACATGGACGGCACCATCCGCACCGCGAACCCGAACTTCCTCGCCGCGATGGGCTATTCGCTGGCCGAGATCCAGGGCCGGCACCACAGCATGTTCGTCGAGCCGGTCGAGGCGAGCTCGCAGGGCTATCGCGAGTTCTGGGGAGCGCTGAACCGCGGCGAGTTCCAGGCCGCCGAATACAAGCGCATCGGCAAGGGCGGCAAGGAAATCTGGATCCAGGCCTCCTACAATCCGATCCTCGATCTCAACGGCAAGCCCTACAAGGTGGTGAAATACGCCACCGACATCACCGCGCAGGCGATCGGCCGCAAGAAGGCCGACAGCGCGCGCGGCCTGATCGAGGCGGTCGCCGCCGGCAGCGAGGAGATGAGCGCCTCGATCCGCGAGATCTCGGAGACCATGACCAAGTCGAAGCAGAACGCCGCGGTCGCCACCGGCCGGGTCGAGGCCGCCGACGGCCAGGCGCAGAAGCTCAATGCTGCGGCGCAGGCGATGAGCGGTATCGTCGAGATGATCTCGAGCATCACCGGGCAGATCAACCTGCTCGCGCTCAATGCCACGATCGAATCGGCGCGCGCGGGCGAAGCCGGCCGCGGCTTCGCGGTGGTCGCTTCCGAGGTGAAGAGCCTCGCCAACCAGGCCAAGCAGGCGACCGACACGATCTCCTCGGAAATCGATGCGCTGAACTCGATCGCCGCGGCAGTGGCGAGCTCGCTGTCCGAGATCAAGGCTGCGATCGCCGGCGTCAACGAGTACATCACCTCCACCGCCGCCGCGGTCGAGGAGCAGAGCATCGTGACGCAGGACATGTCCACAAACATGCAGCGCGCTTCCGCCGAACTCGCGGCGTAGGCAGCGGTGCGATCCTCGAAGGATGAGCGTCCCGGGCTGGGGGCCGCGCATCCTTCGAGACGCGCCTTAGATTGCGCAGAGCCGGCTAGTAGCCGTTGACCATCGCGAATGTTGCGTCATTCTGACGACGCGACAACGCGTGAGCAATTGCGATGGGCATCTACGTCTACATGCTTCGCTGCGCCGATGGGGCCTTCTACGTCGGCAGTGCTACCGGCGACGATCTCGCGCCGCGAATTGAACAGCACAACATGGGAGCCTACCCCGGCTACACTATCAACCGGCGACCGGTTGTCCTCGTCTGGTCGCAGCACTTCGATCGCATCACTGACGGTATCGCGGCAGAACGTCAGATCAAAGGGTGGAGCCGGGCGAAGAAGGAAGCGTTAACGCGGTCGGATTGGAGCGCTGTCAGCCGGCTGGCACGTCGTAGAGGTGGTGCTCCACCTTCCGAACCGAACATCGATCCTTCCCCGTCATCCTGAGGTGCGAGCGGAGCGAGCCTCGAAGGATGGATCGGCCACAGACGGGCCGTGCATCCTTCGAGACGCGCTTCGCGCTCCTCAGGATGACGGAGAAATATCATATCGTCGGTTGTTGACACCTCTGCATAAAGGTCGCAGACGGTCGGGACTTCCTGCCCGAACCGATGGACCTCCCGATGACTTCCCCCGCACACAAAGTCGCACTCGTGACCGGCGCCGCGCGCGGCATCGGGCTTGCCGCGGCGAAGCGCTTTCTCGCCGACGGCTGGCGCGTCGCGCTGCTCGACATCGAAGGGGAATTGCTGCGCGCCGCGGTCGCGGCCTTGAAGCAGCCCGACGACACGCTGGCGCTGACCTGCGACGTCTCCGACGCCGATGGCGTGGCAGCCGCGATCACGGCGATCACAGACCGCTTCGGCCGGCTCGACGCGCTGGTCAACAACGCCGGCACGGCGGTGTTCGCGCCGGTGCTGGAGACCTCCGACGCCGACTGGAACCGGATCATGGCGGTCAACCTCACCGGCCCGTTCCTGTGCACCAAGGCGGCAGCGCCGGTGATGCGCGAGCATGGCGGCGGTGCGATCGTCAACATCACCTCGATCTCGGCGGTACGCGCCTCGACGCTGCGCTCGGCCTACGGCACCAGCAAGGCCGGGCTCGCGCATCTCACCAAGCAGCTCGCGGTCGAGCTCGCCTCGCTCGGCATCCGCGTCAACGGTGTCGCCCCCGGGCCGGTCGAGACCGCGATGGCGAAAGCCGTGCACACGCCGGAGATCCGCGCCGACTATCACGACGCCATCCCGCTCAACCGCTATGGGCTCGAGGAGGAGCTGGCGGAGGCGATCTTCTTCCTGTGCTCGGACCGTGCCAGCTACATCACCGGACAGATCCTCGCCGTCGACGGCGGATTCGACGCCGCCGGCATCGGCCTGCCGACCCTGCGCGGCCAGCGGCGGAATGGGTGACGCCGACCGCGTTTTCGGTCTCTCACCGTCATCCTGAGGAGCCGCGCAGCGGCGTCTCGAAGGATCGACGGGCACCATCGGGCCGTGCACCCTTCGAGGCTCGCTCCGCTCGCACCTCAGGCTGACGGGACGGAGAGCGGCACAATTGGCCTAGCGCCCGTTTACCACAACAACGCGCCACGCACTTTCCAACCGATCGATCCGCGTCAGCGACAGCGGATCGATGACGAAGCGCAGCGCGTGCTCCGGCGCGAGATCGAGTGCGATCGCGAGGATTGCGCGGATGGTGCCGGAATGCACCACCAGCACGACATCGCCGGCCGGCAGACGCGCAAGCCCGGTCCGCGCACGCGCGATCTGGTCGACAAAGCTTTCGCCTCCCGGCGGCCGGTTGGTCCCCGGCGAATTCCAGAACGCGCGATAGGCCGCGGCACCGAGCTCTTGCTCGATCTCGCTGTGGCGACGGCCGGTCCAGTTGCCGAAATCCTGTTCGCGAAAGGCGTCGTCTTCCGTTGCCGTGAGACCGAGCCGCGCTGCGGTCTCCCTTGTGCGACGCGCCGGGCTGCAGACTGCGACCGAATCGGCCGGCAGCCTCGCCTGCAACGCGGCGAATGCAGCGGCATCGCCGAGGTCCGCCGGCGCATCCGGCGCATGGATCACGCCGCGCGGTCCATCGACCGGCGCATGACGGATCAGCCAGAGATGTGTGTCGCCGTCCATCTTTTGCTCATTCTATTCTGACGCGTTTTCTTCACGCGAACCGGTATCCACTTCGCTCGAAAACGCTCTAACCCAACCGCGTCGCGAGCAGCACCAGGATCGCGGTCTCCGCAACCTGCTCGGCGCCGCCAAGCACGTCGCCGGTCTGGCCGCCGATCTGCCGCTTTGCCAACAGCGCCATGATCAGCGCGCCCGCCCCGGCCGCGATCGCCGCCAGCAGCGCGCTGCCGAAGGGCAGCACGAGGATTGCGATCACCAACGCGATACCTGCCGCGACCGTCGCGATCGTGCTGTCAGGCCGGCCGGCATTGGCCGCGAGCCCATCCTTGCGCGCATAAGGCAGGCTGATCGCGATCCACGGCAGCACGCCGCGGCCGAGCGCATGGGCCGCGATCAGGCCCTGCACCACCATGCCATCGGGAAGCGCAGCCAGCGCTGCAAGCCTGGTGACAAAGCTCACCACCAGCGCCAGCGCGCCATAGGTGCCGAGCCGGCTGTCGCGCATGATCTCGAGCTTGGCCGCGACATCGCGGCCGCCGCCGAATCCGTCGGCGACGTCGGCAAGCCCGTCTTCATGCAGCGCGCCGGTCAGCAGCGCGCCGCCGCCGAGCGCCAGCGCCGCCGCGGCCAGATCAGGGACACCGATCGTCCGCAGCAGCAGGCAGAGCAGGCCGATAGCGGCCCCGATGCCCGCCCCGACCAGCGGAAACAGCCGCTGCGCCCGGGCAAAACCCTCCGGCCGCGCGCCGTCCGGATGCGGCATCGGCAGCCGGGTCAGAAAGGAGATGGCGGTCCTGAGATCGTCGAGCAACTCACGCATGGTCGTGGCCTTCAAATTGCACTAAAGCGCGATGAGATCGGGCTGAATCTCATCGCGCCTTAGCCTCTTGATTGAGCATGATCTCCCCGGAAAACCGCTTCACACTTTTCCCGATCATGCTTTAGTTTGCGGCCCGCTCGACGAGGGAATCGCATGCAGTTCAATAGTCTAGACGACATCCGCAGCTTTTGTCGCGACCTGCCCGACGGCGACGAGGCGAGCGCTGTGGCGGCCACAGTTCGCCAGCAGAACCTGACCAAGCCGCCGGGTAGCCTCGGCCGGCTGGAGGAGGCAGCGATCTGGCTGGCGCGCTGGCAGGGGCGCGAGATCCCCCGGCTCGACCAGGTCACGATCGCCGTGTTTGCCGGCAATCACGGCATCGCCGAGCGCGGCGTCTCCGCCTATCCGTCCGAGGTCACCGCGCAGATGGTGGCGAACTTTGCCGCAGGCGGTGCCGCGATCAACCAGATCGCAAAGCTTGCCGGCGCCGAGCTGCGTGTCGAGGCGCTCGAGCTGGCGCGGCCGACCCGCGATTTCACGATGGCGACGGCGATGGACGGCGCCGACTTCCTCGTCGCGCTCGACACCGGCTGGCGCACGGTGCCGGAGCAATGCGATCTGCTCGTGGTCGGCGAGATGGGGATTGCCAACACCACCGTGGCCGCAACGCTGTGCGCGGCATTGATGGGCGGGCGCGGCGCGCGCTGGGCCGGCCGCGGCACCGGCGCGACGATGCTGGCCTGCTGCGCAAGCGCACCACGATCGACACCGCACTCAAAATGCACCGCAACCTGCTCGACGATCCGCTCGCCGTCGCAGTCGCGCTCGGCGGGCGCGAGCTCGCGGCCATCTTCGGCGCCGTGCTGGCGGCGCGAGCAAGATCGATCCCGGTGCTGCTCGACGGCTTCGTCGCGACATCGGCCGTGCTGCCCCTGGCGCGGCTTACACCCAATGGCCTCGTGCATTGCCGCGCCGGACACGTCTCGGCCGAGCTCGGCCATCGCGAATTGCTGCGCGAACTTCAGCTCGCGCCCTTGCTCGATCTCGAGATGCGGCTCGGCGAAGCTTCCGGCGCGGGGATTGCGATCCTGCTGTTGCGCGCCGCGCTCGCCTGCCACGGCGGCATGGCGACCTTTGCCGAGGCAGGCGTCTCCGGCGCAGACTGACAAACTGTCGCCGCATGCGCTAGCCTATGCTCTCAGCCTGAGCATGCCCCTTCGGAAAACTGCTTCACACTTTTCCGGATCACGCCCAGGGCTCGGCGCGAGCCAGAGCGACGTCAACGGAAGGAACCGCCACATGCGTATCGGGGCGATCTGGACGATCATGATCTTGGGGATGGCGGCGCTTGCCGATGTCTCAAGCGCTGAAGCCGACGTTCGTATCCTTGCCAGCCCGGGCGGACAGGTCGGTCCGTTCATCGACCTGTTCGACAAGGTGCGCGAGTCCGGCGAGCGCGTGGTGATCGACGGGCCATGCCTGTCGGCCTGCACGCTGGTGCTGTCGATGGTGCCGGGCGACCGCATCTGCGTGACACGGCGCGCCGTGCTCGGCTTCCACGCCGCACGCTCGATCGACCAACGCGGCCGGACCTATGCTGAGCCGGAAGCATCCGTCGCCGTGCTGCAAGCCTATCCGGCGCCGGTGCGCAGCTGGATCGTGCGCCGCGGCGGCCTGACCTCGCGCCTGCTGCTGCTGCGCGGCCGCGAGCTCGCTGCGATCTATCCGCGGTGCAGGTGAGGCGCGACCTCGTAGGGTGGGTTAGCCGAAGGCGTAACCCACCGTTGTCGCCACACGGGCATTGCGCGGATGAGAGACCGGCGGTGGGTTACGCCTCGCTAACCCACCGTACGATTATGAGCCGCCCTACGATTCGTTGTTCCGTCATCCTGAGCGAGCGGAGCGAGCCTCGAAGGATGCACGGCCACCAGCGGGGCCGTCGATCCTTCGAGGGCCGCTGAAGAAGCGGCCACCTCAGGATGACGGTGATAGAGGCCGGTGCGCGACCTACATCTGCTGCGGACAGTTCACCATCCAGGGGATGCCGAACTGATCGACGCACATGCCGAAGCCGTTGGAGAAGAAGGTCTTGCCGAACGGCATGGTGACCGTGCCGCCTTCGGACAGCGCCTTGAAGCGGCGTTCGGCCTCGGCGGGATCCTCGACCTGCAGCGCAACATGAAAGCCCTGCGGCTTCTGGAAATGGCCGGGCGGGGCATCGGAGGCCATGATGATCTCGCCGTCGATCGTGAGGCGAGCGTGCATGATCTTGTCCTTCCAGCCGGGAGGCGTCTGCATCTCCGGATTGCCCTCGCCGTAGGGGAAGGTTTCCTCGATCCGCGCACCGAGAACCTTCTGGTAGAAGTTCAGCGCGGCGCCGCAATTGCCATCGTAGGAGAGATAGGGGTTGACCTGCATCGCATGCTCCCTTGGTAGATTCTGGTTCTGGCGCGTTTTCTTCACGCGAACCGGTAAACCACTTCGTTCGAAAACGCGCTATCTTTCCGTCAGCTTCTTCAGATTGGCGAGACCGACCTCGAAATCCTTGCCGATCATGTGGTCCAGGTTCATGAACACCTGCATCACCTTCGACATGAAGACGGCCGGACCATACATGGTCCATGTGACGTTGGTCGCATCTCCCTGCGGCAGCATTGTGAACTCGGCGGTGTTGTGGCCCTCGAACGGCTTGAGGAAGTCGAGCTTGATGACGACCTTCGAGGGCGCGGACGACTGCAGGATCTCCATGCGGCCGGTGCCGACATTCTTGTTGCCGTCCCAGGCATAAACCGCCCCCTGCCCGCGCCCGGCGCCGTCATAGGTGCGCTTCATGTCCGGATCCCGGTTCTCGTAGGGCGACCAGACCGTCCACTGCCGGAAATCGTCGATCAGCGGAAAGATCCGTTCGGCCGGCGCCTTGATGCTGGTGGCGCGCGTGACGCGGAACGTGCTCGGCTTGGTCGCGGCGAGGACGAGGACGACGGCAATCGCGACCGCAAGGACAATCGCGATGATGGCAAGGGTCTCGAACATGATGGTCTCCAAATGCATGAATTGAAGAATTAGAGCGTTTCGAACGAAGTGGGTAGCGGTTCGCATGAAGCAAACGCGTCAAACCAACTCAGCGGCGGAACGGAAGCAGCGCGCGCAGATTGCCGTCGCGCAGATAGAGCCCGCCCCACACCATCAGGCCGAGATAGAGCCCGAACAGCGTATGGGTAAACAGCGGGCTGCCGATCCGCACATGCGATGCGATCGCGCCGCCGAGATAGCCGGTGAGCAGGATGGCGCCGAGGATCGAGGTCGGCGGCACCGAGTATAACAGCGTGCAGACGATGGTGATGATGCCGAGGCTGCGCGCCAGCGTGTCGCTCGCGCCCCAGCCCATCTTGTCCATGGTCTCGGTGACGACCGGCAACGGCAGCAGCTTGATGGCGCCATCGAACAGCAGGAAGAGTACGACCACGCCGCTCATGACGCGGCCGGTGATGCGGGCGGGCTTTGAGACTTCGGTCTCTACGATCGTCGACATGACGGGCTCCGTAACGCTTGGTGATGCTCTGTCATCAAGACGAACGGTGGTGTGCGGGGCCGACAGAGTGAGTGAAGATTTTTCGGAGGGCGCGACGAGAGCCGTGACCGCGCAACCAGACAGCGAAGACGATGTCGATCATCTCACCCGGGGCTTACCCCTCTCCCCACCCTCCCCCGCAAGGGGGGAGGGAGCCTGACCTGCGTGCTCGCCTCACGTAATTTCCGCGCGCTCACCCCACGTAATTGTTGGCGTGGCGGCGAACGAGTTTGCTCGCCGCACTCTGATCCGCGGTTTGACGCGTAGGTTCTGCGTTTGTGTGAGGGACTAACCGGCGGCAGGGTTCCCTCCCCCCTTGTGGGGGAGGGTTAGGGAGAGGGGTGTCACGCGGGAAGTCTCTCAGCCTGCGCTTGAAAGACAGAAGCCGCGCTCGCTACTTCGCCTTCACATTGCGCGGCTGGCTGTCGCGCATCAGACGGTCGATGTGCATGCGGATGTGGGCGGCCTCGGCCGTGGTGTTGGCGAGCGCGATGGCGCGGTCGAAGGCGACGCGCGCCTCCTCGTTGCGGCCGAGCTGCATCAGGAAGGCGCCGCGCACGCCGAAATAATGGAAGTAATTCGAAAGCCGCGGCGCCAGCGGCTCGATCATCTCGAGCGCGGCTTCCGGCCCCTTCACCTTGGAGACCGCAACCGCGCGATTGAGCGTGATCACCGGCGACGGCTGCATGACCTCGAGCGCGCCGTAGAGCAGGTCGATCTGGGTCCAGTCGGTCTCCTCCGGCTTTTCAGCGCGGGCGTGCAGCGCGGCGATCGCGGCCTGCACCTGATAGGGCCCGCTGCGGCGGTGGCGCATCGCCTTGTCGATCAGCGCTGCGCCCTCGGCGATCAGCTTCTGGTTCCACAGGCTGCGGTCCTGGTCGTCGAGCAGGATCACCTGGCCGTCGGCATCGAAACGTGCCTCGGCGCGGGCGTGCTGCAGCAACAGCAGCGCGGTCAGCCCCATGATCTCCGGCTCGCTCTGGAACAGCCGCAGCAGCAGACGGGCGAGGCGGATCGCCTCCTCGCACAGCGGCGAGCGGATCTCGGCGGTGTCGCCGCTCGCCGAATAGCCTTCGTTGAAGATCAAATAGATCATCGCCGCGACCGAGGCGAGCCGCTCGCTGCGCTCGACCGCGCCCGGCGTCTCGAACGGCACATTGGCGTCGGCGACGCGCGCCTTGGCCCGCGTGATGCGCTGCTCCATGGCGGCTTCCGAGACCAGGAAGGCGCGCGCAATCTGCTTCACCGTGAGGCCGGAGACGATGCGCAGCGCAAGCGCGATCTGCTGGGTCGGTGGCAGGTCCTTGTGACAGCAGATGAACAGCAGCCGCAGGATGTCGTCGCGGTAATGCGAGCCGTCGAGCCGCTCGGCGATCTCGTCCTCGGCGTCGTCGAGGTCGGAGATCGCCCGGTCGTCGTCGGGCAGCGCCTCCTGCTTCTTGCTGCGCCTGATGTCGTCGATCGCGACATTGCGGCCGACCATGATCAGCCACGACGCGGGATCGCGCGGCGGGCCGTTCTGCGGCCAGCTCTTCAGCGCCCGCAGGCAGGCGTTCTGGAAGGCTTCCTCGGCAGTATCGAGATTGCGGAAGTAGCGCAGCAATGCGCCAACCGCCTGGGGACGCGCCGACGTCAGCGCGGCATCGATCCAGGCGGTGTCGGTCACGCTCACGTCTTTGCGCTCCCGGGAGTGAAGTAGCCGACCGGGCGGATCTCATAGGTGCCGCCGGGATTGGCCTCGCCGAGGTCGCGCGCGATGTCGAGCACCTCGTCGAGGTTCTTGCCCTCGACCAGGTAGAAGCCGAGCAGCTGCTCCTTGGTCTCGGCGAACGGGCCGTCCAGCACCAGCGGCGGGTTTTCCTTGCGCAGGGTGGTCGCGGCCGTGGTCGGCAACAGCCGCGCCACCGGGCCGAGCTTGCCCTGCTTGGCGAGCTTGTCCTGCACGACGGACAATTTCTGCATGACCGAGGCGTCGTGCTCCTTGCTCCAGGAACCGACCATGTCTTCGTCATGATAGCAGAGGATGGCGTACAGCATCGAAAAGGCATCTCCGTTCATTGCAAGAACGAACGATTATGCCCGCTGCCGACAGGCGGAGCGAAAGAAATTTCGGTTCCGGATACCGCCGATGGATTTGGCTGAAGCTCGTGGCGAGCCTCCGGTCGCGGCGATCGCGATCACCGCGACGAGGATGCTGCGATCACCAGTAGACACCGTAGCGGGCGGCGATGCGGCGCGCCTTAGCCTCATCGCTCTCCCGGCGGCTGGTCTGGCTCCGCTTCACCGGACTCGACGCCTGCGGCCGCGGGGCCTCGGCCGGCTGGGCCTGCGACGGCACCGGCTTGGCCTCGGCCTGATCAGGCGCAACGGCCGGTTGCGCCTGAGCGGGTGTATCGGCGTTTGCGAGCACGAGGCCGCGGCTCTGGCCGGCGTGCGCCGCGGCGGCGGTTGCTGCGATGAAAGCCGCGATCGCGATCAGCTTGCGCATGGAAGTTCTCGCCAGTTGATGGCAGGAGACTAGGGAGCGGGCCACACGCCCCTCTGTGATATATGTCACATTGAAATTGGAGGTATCCGGATGGGTAAGGGCGCACTGGCGCTGCTGATCAATGGCGGCTCGGAAAACTGGTCGTCGGCGCGCTGGAAGGCGCGGTTCGACACCGTCTGCCCGGACCGCCCTGCGGTGCTGCTGCCGGACGGCGCACTCGATCCCGCCGACGTGCATTACGCCGCGGTGTGGAAGCCGAAGCCGGGCGAGCTCGCTTCATTCAAGAACCTGCGCGTCATCTTCAACCTTGGCGCCGGCGTCGACGCGCTGATGGCCGACCGCTCGCTGCCCGACGTGCCGCTGGTCCGGGTCTCAGTCTCCGATCTCACCGACCGCATGACCGAATATGTCGTGCTGCATGTGCTGATGCATCACCGCCAGGAGCTTTATCTGCGCGAGTCGCAGCGCCTGAAGCGCTGGGCGCCGGACTATCAATGGGCAGCAAGCGCGATCACCGTCGGCGTGATGGGGCTCGGCACCCTCGGCGCGGCCTCGGCGCAGGCGCTCCGCGCGCTCGGCTTCCGCGTCGTCGGCTGGAGCCGCAGCGAGAAGCGGATCGACGGCATCGCCTGCTATCACGGCACTGACGGGCTCGACGCATTCCTGCGCGCGGCCAACATCCTGGTATGCCTGCTGCCGCTGACGCCGGATACACGGCATGTGCTGAACCGCGATGCGTTCGCCAAGCTGAACCGCAACAGCCCGCTCGGCGCGCCCGTGATCGTCAATGCCGGCCGCGGCGGCTTGCAGAACGAAGCCGACATCCTGCGCGCGCTCGATGACGGCACGCTGGGCGCGGCCTCGCTCGACGTGTTCGAGACCGAGCCGCTGCCCGAGGCGAGCCCGTTCTGGAACCACCCGAGGGTGGTGCTGACGCCGCACAACGCCGCCGACACCGACGCCGACGAGATCTCGAAATACGTTGCACAGCAGATCGCGCGCTTCGAGGCGGGCGGGGAGCTGGAGAACGTGGTCGATCGCAAGCGGGGATATTGAGGCCAGCGCGTAGCCCGGATGCAGCGAAGCGAAATCCGGGGTCTTTGCAGCGGACAAACTGCTCCCGGATTGCGCTTCGCTCCATCCGGGCTACGAAACCGGCGACTGCTGGAATCACACGCGAGCGTCATTGCGAGGAGCGAAGCGACGAAGCAATCCATGCAATCGCGTAAGCGGACAGATAGATTGCTTCGCTTCGCTCGCAATGACGATGCGAAGGCCTCAGCCCATCTCGGCAACCACCTCGGCGAGCCGGTCGTAGGCGGGAGCGACGCCCTTATCGATGCCGGAGTTGAGATGGCCGTCACGCGCCTCCTTGGTCGGATGCTTGATGGTGGTGGTCAGCGTGGTGGTGCCGGCTTCCTCGACGAAGGTCGAGATGACCAGATACTCGTCGCTGGTGAAGCCCGGCATCGAGAACGTTTCGCCGAACGCCAGCCGCTCCGGGCGAACCACTTCGCGGTAGGTGCCGGTGAGTTCATGCTCGATGCCCTCGGACGACCGGAACACGAACCGATAGGCGCCACCGACCCGCAGGTCGACTTCACACACCGGCATCGTGAGCTGCTCGCAGCCGAGCCAACGCACCAGGTATTCCGGCTTTGTCATCGCATCGAACACAAAGCGCCGCGGCGCGTCGAACTGGCGCGTCATGGCGAATTCGAAATCCGACGGGGTCGTGATCTTCAGCGTCTTATCCACGCGTGCGTCCACGTTGCTTCTCCTTTGTCACACTGGTTTTACGCTTGCGCGGCGGAGCCTTTGCGGCCTCCTCCGCCTTCATCTCCTCGAGCAGGCCGTCGAGGCGGTTGAAGCTCTCGTCCCAGAAGCGGCGGAAATTCCCGAGCCAGCCATCGACCTGTTTGAACGAGTCGGGCGCGATCCGGCACGGCCGCCACTGCGCCTCGCGCCCGCGCGAGATCAGGCCGGCGTGCTCCAGCACCTTCAGGTGCTTGGAGATCGCCGGCAGGCTCATGTCGAACGGCTTTGCCAGCTCCATCACCGAGGTCTCGCCGAGCGCGAGCCGCGCCAGGATCGCGCGCCGGGTCGGATCGGCCAGCGCCGCGAAGGTCGAACTGAGGGGGTCGAGCGGCATGTACTTAGCTCATTGGTTAAATAACCTTGAGGTTAAGTACGCCCGAACGACGGCCGCGTCAACGGCCGTTTTTGGCCGCTGACGCGAACGTGCGCGATCTACGATTTGCGCGCGAAGGTGACGTGCGTAGCGTTCGGGCTCGCGACGTGCGAGACGACGGCATAACCGAGCGCGGGCAGATCGATACCCGCGAACAGATTCTCGCCGGCACCGAGCAGCACCGGCGATAGCGCCAGCTGCACCTCGTCGAGCAGCCGCGCCTCAAGGAATTGGCGCACCAGCGACACGCCGCCGCCGACCCGGATGTCCTTGTCCCCCGCAACAGCACGCGCGCGCTCGAGCGCGGCGTGAATACCGTCGGTCACGAAGTGGAACGTGGTGCCGCCTTCCATTTCGATGTCCGGCCGTGCGTGATGGGTCAGCACATAGGTCGGCGTGTGATACGGCGGATTGGGGCCCCACCAGCCTTTCCAGGACTCGTCCGGCCACGGCCCGCGGATCGGGCCGAACATATTCCGCCCGAGGATCCAGGCGCCGATATTCTCCATCGACTTGCGCGCGATCTCGTCATCGAGACCGGTGCTGCCGCCGTCCTGGCCGAAGGTCTGGCGGAACGTCCGCGTCTGGAGGAACCAGCCGGGCAACACCATGCCGCCTTCGCCGAATGGATTTTCGAGGCTCTGACGCGGTGCCGCGCCAAATCCGTCGATCGAGACCGAGAATGCTGAAGTCCTGACTTTTCCCATGAGATTTCGCTTCCGTGAGAGGGGGGACCTTACGGAAGACGGGCAGGAAAACCAGCGTCCGACATTTGCTGCTGAAGAAATTTTGCGGCTTCTATTTGGCCGCGCACATCACGTCGAGGGCGCCCTTGACGATCGCCTCGAGTTCCCGGCGCGGCACGCGGGCACGGGCGCGGATCGCGATGGTGTGGATGGTGGCGGAGGCAAGATGCGCAAGCGACGCCGGATCGGCGCCCTCAGGCAGCTCTCCCCGCTCCTTGGCATGGCGGAAGCAGATGCCGAACGCCTTGTCGAGCTCGGTCAGGCCCTCCACCACCATGTTGCGGATGTCAGGATCGGACACCGCCTCGGACGCCGCGGTCATCACGGTGAAGCAGCCGCGCGGACCGGACTCGCCGGAAAGATAAATGTCGAGCGCGATGCGATAGATGCGCTCCAGCCGCTCGCGCAATGGCGCATCAGAGCGGAAGATGTCGGCCATCGCGGCGCGCGCGTCGTCGCGGTAGCGCTGGTAGCTCTTGATGTAGAGCTCGCGCTTGTCGCCGAACGCGCCATAGAGGCTCGGCCGGTTCATGCCGGTCGCCGCACTCAAATCATCGAGCGAGGTCGCGGCAAAGCCGTCGCGGCGGAACAGATCGAGCGCCTTGCCGAGCGCGACATCGGGCTCATAGGCGCGCGGCCGCCCACGCCGCTTCGGCGCGACGGGCGCTGCGATTTTGGCAGCAGATGGCGGCTTCTTACTTTTTTGTACCATTTCGCACTAAATTCCTTGACGCAGCTAATATTATCCAAGACAGTACAAAAATCAACAACGGCCGGACACCCACGCCAGACACTGGAGGCACCCATGGACCTTTATTTCTCGCCGCTCGCCTGCTCGATGGCGACCCGCGTCGCGCTCTATGAAGCGGGCCAGCCGGCCAACTATCTCGAGGTCGACCCGAAGACCAAGCAGGTGCGCAACGACGGCACCGACTTCAACAAGGTCAACCCGCTCGGCCTGGTGCCGACGCTGCGCACCGACGACGGTGTGGTGCTGACCGAGAACGCGGCGATCCTGCAATATGTCGCCGACCAGTTCCCGCGGGCCGGCCTCGGCACCGCGTCGAACGCCGAGCGTTCAAAGCTGCATCAATGGCTGTGCTTCATCGGCACCGAGCTGCACAAGGGCCTGTTCCTGCCGCTGCTCGACAAGAAGGCGCCGCCGGAGGCCAAGACCTATGCGCTGGAAAAATACGTCTCGCGGCTCGACTATGTCGAGGATCATCTGAAGGGCCGCGAGTACCTGCTCGATCACTTCAGCGTCGCCGACGCCTACCTCGTCACGGTGATCAACTGGACCATGGCGACGCCGCCGATCGAACTTTCGAAATGGCCGGCGCTGAAGGCCTATTATGAGCGGCTGCGCGCCCGGCCGTCGGTCGCGAAGGCGGTCGCGGAGGAGTTCGAGCTCTACAAGGCCGAGATCGCCCGGCACAAGGCGGCGGCGTAAGGCGCGTCGCGACACGACGGCTCCAAGCGCGGGGCCGTCGACCCTTCGAGGCTCGCTCCGCTCGCACCTCCAGCGATAACGGCGAAGCCGTTACGCGTGGGTGACGGAGATGGAGACGCGCAATTGGTCGAGGGTGCTGCTTGCGCAACTCCATCCCCGTCATGCTGAGGAGCCGCGAAGCGGCGGCGTTTCGAAGCACAACGGCCCAGCTTTCACTGCTAGAACGGCTCCTGCCCCAACCCCGGCACGTCGGCCGGACGCGGGCCCGGCGCGGGCCAATGGAAGCGGCGATCCTTCTGCAATCGCGATGTCGTTGATCGAGGCCTCGCGGCGGCGCATCAGGCCGTGCTCGTCGAACTCCCACTGCTCATTGCCGTAGGAGCGAAACCAGTTGCCGGCGGCGTCATGCCATTCGTACTGGAAGCGCACGGCGATACGGTTGCCGTCGAACGCCCAGAGATCCTTGATCAGGCGATACTCCTGCTCCTTCTCCCATTTGCGGGTCAGGAAGGCCACGATCGCCTCGCGGCCCTGAAATACCTCGGAGCGATTGCGCCACCGGCTGTCCTCGGTATAGGCGCCGGCGACCCGAACGGGGTCGCGCGAATTCCAGGCGTCCTCCGCCATGCGCGCCTTCTGCGCGGCGGTCTCGCGGGTGAAAGGTGGCAGCGGCGGGCGTGACATCGGCGATCCCTCGCGGTTGGTTTGTTGCGCGCAAATCTAGCGCAGCGCCGCATGGAGTCGATGGGGCGTTTCCTATCGCCCGATAGCTAGGCCAGATCGGCCTTCATCAGCGCGCGAATGGACTTCGGAATCGGCTGCGCCCGCCCCTGGCTGACGAAGGCAACGCGCACCTGCGCCTTCACAAGCACGTCATCGCCGCGCCGGACCTCCTGCGCCAGCATGATGGAGGCGCCCTTCACGGCGATCGGCCAGGTCACGACGTCGAGCATGTCGTCCATCCGCGCAGGCTTGAGGAAGTCGAGCGTCATCGAGCGCACGACGAAGGCGAAGCCGCCGGTCTCTTCCTGCGCCTCCTCGAACAGCGCGTTCTGTTCGGCGCCCATCAGACGGAGATGATTGGTGCGCCCGCGCTCCATGAACCGCAGGTAATTGGCGTGGTAGACGATGCCGGAAAAGTCGGTGTCTTCGTAATAGACACGCACCTGCATATGGTGCCGGCCATCGCGGATCGCGCCGTCGATATGGGGTAAGGTCAATTGCGGCCCCTCGATTGAGGTCGTTTGAGCATGATCTCTTCGGAAAACCGCTGCACACTTTTCCGGATCATGCCTTGGAACGACAATCGTGTTGCGCAAATTGCTCGATCACGCAAGCGCGATCAGGACACCGCCGATCCCTTTGCACCCAGCGTCACCTGCACGATCTCGGGCGGCACGCCGAGGCGGAACGGCATGATGCTGCAGCCGAGGCCACCGGAGACGACGACGTCGCATTTCAGCTTGATGTGGCCGTAAGCGAGCCGCATGCCGTGCTCGACCGGCACCGCCGGCGACCAGCCGAGCAGCCGGATCTGGCCGCCATGGGTGTGGCCGGACAGCTGCAACGCGACGCGCGAGGGCACGCGCAGCGCGACGTCCGGCTCGTGCGCCAGCAGGATCACCGGCGCATCGTCGGTGACTTTCGCGAGCGTCCCGTTGAGATCGTCGACGCCGATCCGCCTGATCTCGCGATAGCGCCGCGCCGCCATGAAGGCGAGTTGGTCGCCGAGACCGGCGAGCCAGAACGGGCGGTTATCCTTGACGAGCCGCACCGCGTCGTTCTCGTAAACCGGGATGCCGGCGCGCTCCAGCGCGCGCCGCGCGACCGGCGTGCCCTGCCCCAGGCGCTGCACCGCCTTGTCTTCCCAGTAGTCGTGATTGCCGAGCACGGCGTGCACGCCGAGCGGCGCCTTCAGGCCCTTGAGCACCGCGGCCCATTCGGAGGCCGGAATAAATCGCGTGACGTGGCGCAGCCCCGCGACATAGTCGCCGAGCAGCACGATGATGTCGGGGTTCAGCGCATTGGTCCGCTCGACGATGTCGGCGATGCGATCGAGCGACATCCAGGGATCGCAGGCGTGAATGTCCGCGAGCGCGGCGATCTTGAGCGGAAAGTCGGCTGGCCATTGCCGCGGCGACAGATCGTAGCGCGTCAGCGTGAGGCGAACGACCGGCTCGCTCAGGCCATAGGCCGCGGTCGAGGCGGTGGCGGCGGTCAATCCGCCGGCGGTGCGCAGAAAATTTCGGCGTGAAATCATGGACGTTCGATCGGTGATGCCTGAACGACCATAGGCCCGTTGATTGGAGCGAAATTGGGCCGCGTTTGTGCAAACGGCCTGCAGACGCTTCGCAATGGTTAGCGCGCAAGGTTACCGACACGCGCGATGCGCCGCATCAACACGTCTTCTCACGTCTTCGAGAGCGGAGGCTCAGTCGTCGTCGCCGTTGCCGCCGAACAGGCCGAACTGCGAGGGATCGCGGTTCGGCTCGGCGAGGCCGAGATGGCGGAAGGCGTGCGAGGTCAGGAGCCGGCCGCGCGGGGTGCGCTGCAGATAGCCGCACTGGATCAGATAGGGCTCGATGATGTCTTCGATCGCATCGCGCGGCTCCGACAGCGCCGCCGCCATGGTCTCGACGCCGACCGGACCGCCGCCATAGTTTAGGGCGATGGTGGTGAGGTAGCGCCGGTCCATCGCATCGAGCCCGGCGCTGTCGACCTCAAGCGCGCTCAGCGCCCGGTCGGCAATGCCGCGATCGACGGAATCAGCATCGGCCGCGGAAGCAAAGTCGCGCACCCGGCGCAGCAGGCGCCCGGCGATCCGCGGCGTGCCGCGGGCGCGGCGCGCGATCTCGTTGGCGCCGTCGGGGCTCATGCCGATGTTGAGCACGCGGGCGCCGCGGGTAACGATCTTCTCCAGCTCTTCCACCGTGTAGAAATTGAGCCGGATCGGAATGCCGAAGCGGTCGCGCAGCGGATTGGTGAGCAGGCCTGCGCGCGTCGTCGCACCGACCAGCGTGAATTTCGACAATTCGATCTTCACCGAGCGCGCTGCAGGGCCTTCGCCGATGATCAAATCGAGCTGGAAATCCTCCATCGCGGGATAGAGCACTTCCTCGACCGCCGGACTGAGGCGATGGATCTCGTCGATGAACAGCACGTCGCGCTCTTCGAGATTGGTGAGCAGCGCCGCGAGATCGCCGGCCTTGGCAATCACAGGGCCGGAGGTGGCACGAAAGCCGACGCCGAGCTCGCGCGCAACGATCTGCGCCAGCGTGGTCTTGCCGAGGCCGGGCGGACCGACGAACAGCACATGGTCAAGCGCCTCGCCGCGCTTCTTGGCGGCTTCGATGAAGATCGAGAGATTCTTGCGCGCCTGGGCCTGGCCGACAAACTCCGTCAGCGACTGCGGACGCAGCGCGGTGTCGCCGACATCGTCGGAGCGGCGTTCGGGCGAGACCATGCGCGAGGGAGGGTTCACTTCGACAATTCCTTAAGCCCCAGCCGGATCAGCTGCGCGGTCTCGGCGCTTTCACCGGCGCTGCGCGAGGCGGCGGCGATGGCGGCGGCGGCCTGCGGCTGGCCGTAGCCGAGATTGACCAGCGCGGAGATCGCGTCCGTCACCGGGCGCGGGGCGCGGTTGTTGTCGATCGCACCGGAGAGGTGCACCACAGCGGGATCGACATCGGCAAAGCCCGGCGCCTTGTCCTTCAATTCGCTGACGATGCGCTCGGCGACCTTCGGCCCGACCCCCGGCGTCCGCGCCACCGCCGCCTTGTCGCGCAGCGCGATGGCATTTGCGAGATCGGTCGGCGGCAAAGTGCCGAGCACCGCGAGCGCGACCTTGGCGCCGACACCCTGTACGGTCTGCAGCAGGCGAAACCACTCGCGCTCGTGATCGCTGCGGAAGCCGAACAGCTTGATCGCGTCCTCACGGACATAGGTCTCGATCGAGAGCACGGCCGCTCCGCCCGGCGACGGCAACGCCTGCAGCGTGCGACCAGCGCAATGCACCTGGTAACCGACACCGCCGACGTCGAGGATCACGTAATCCTCGCCGTAGGAATCGATCAGGCCCTTCAGCTTGCCGATCATCCTGTCACCTCGCACTCGGTGCTCACACTGCGTTCGAATGCTTCAGTGAGGGGCGTACCGGCGGAAGGGTTCCCTCCCCCCTTGCGGGGGAGGGTTAGGGAGAGGGGTAAGCCCCGGGTGCTGACCTCCGGGATGTGGCGAGGAGGCAGCAACCAAGCGCGCGAGATAATTATGCGCGGTGCGAGCGTTGCTCGTGCACTGTGTCGCGCAGTCGAGCAAGCGGGACCCCTCTCCCCAACCCTCCCCCGCAAGGGGGAGGGAGCCTGACCAGAGTGCTTCCCTCACCTCGTGCTTCGCCGCAGACCTTCCTCATAGGTTCGCCACCCTGAGCCGCAGTGCGGCGCTCTGGCGGTGATGGGCGTGGGTGATCGCGATCGCGAGCGCGTCGGCGGCATCGGCGGAGGGCGGCTCGGCCTTCGGCAGCAGTATCTTCAGCATTACCTGGATCTGGTTCTTCTCGGCGTGACCGGCGCCGACCACGGTCTTCTTGACCTGGTTCGGCGCATATTCGGCGACCGAGATACCGAACATTGCAGGCGCCAGCATGGCGACGCCGCGAGCCTGGCCGAGCTTCAGCGTGGCGACGCCGTCCTTGTTGACGAAAGTCTGCTCGACCGCGGCTTCCGCCGGCCTGAAGTCGCCGAGCACGGCGGCAAGACCCTCATGGATCGCGAGCAGCCGGCTCGCCAGCGGCAGATCATCGGGAGGTTCGACCGAACCGCAGCCGATATAGACCAGGCGGTTGCCTTCAGTCTCGATCACGCCCCAGCCGGTGCGGCGGAGACCCGGATCGATACCGATGATGCGGACGGGAGAGCGAATCGGCTGGGCTGTCATGGGGTAGTGATACCGCCTGCGCTGGGAGAACGAAACACAAACGGAGGCTCATCCCCGCCTGTGTCACGGTCGGCCCGCTGATGATCCCGCGTTTGCTCGTCATCCCCCGCGAAAGCGGGGGATCCAGTACGCCGCGGCCTATCGGCTCAAGCACTACAGCCTCTGGAATACTGGATCGCCCGGTCGAGCCGGGCGATGACAGCGGAGTAAGTGGCTCAGCCGCCCATCTTGGCGAGCAGCGCGTCGGACACCTCGAAATTGGCGAACACGTTCTGCACGTCGTCGTGCTCGTTGAGCAGATCCATCAGCTTCAAGAGCTTTTCGCCGGTCTCGTCGTCGACCGAGACGGTGTTCTGCGGCTTCCAGGTCAGCGCCGCCTTGCGCGGCTCGCCGAACTTCGCTTCCAGCGCCTTGGCCACTTCGCGGAAGGTATCCTGCGAGGCGTAGACCTCGTGACCGGCTTCGCTGGAGACGACGTCGTCGGCGCCAGCCTCGATCGCGGCGTCCAGCATCGCGTCGTCGGAGGCGACCTTGGCGTCGTATTCGATGATGCCGGTGCGATCGAACATGAAGGCGACCGAGCCGGTTTCGCCGAGATTGCCGCCAGATTTGGTGAAGAAGGAGCGGATGTCGGAGGCGGCGCGGTTGCGATTGTCGGTCAGCGCCTCGACGATGACGGCGACGCCACCGGGGCCATAGCCCTCGTAGCGGATCTCGTCATAGTTCTCGCCCTCATTGCCGGCGGCCTTCTTGATGGCGCGGTCGATATTGTCCTTGGGCATGTTCTCGGCGCGGGCCGCGACCACGGCGGCGCGCAGGCGCGGGTTCATCGCCGGGTCCGGGGTGCCGAGCTTGGCCGCCACGGTGATTTCGCGGGCCAGCTTGCCGAAAAGCTTCGACCTCTGGGCATCCTGCCGGCCCTTGCGGTGCATGATGTTCTTGAATTGGGAATGGCCGGCCATGCGACGTCTCTTCGGAGCTTAGGGTCTGAACAGGGATGGAAAACGCGGCCTTATAGGCCCCTCACGGTCAAAATCAAAGGATCGGCGGGGCCCTTCGGCCCGGGAATACTACCGCAACCCGGAATATGAGGCACTTGTTAACCATGACTTCATGCCCGGATGCGAGGATCGCCCCGTCTCGCCGCAACTTCCAAGAGCTCCCATGGCATTCGGTTTGTTTCGAAAGCAAGTGCCGGAGACGGCTGCGCCGGCCGTCGCGTCGCAGGTTCCAGCCGCGACCGCAGCGCCCGACGTCCCGACCGAGATTGATTCGGCCCAGGATTCGGCCAAAGACTCGGCCAAGGAAATCCTGGAACTGCTGGAACTCGAGCTCGGCGCGATGATCCGCCAGCTCGAGCGTGCCGCGAACTCGGTTGCCGACGGCGCCGAGGCGACGGCAGCCCGGCTCGCGACCATCCGCGCCCGCACCGACGCGCTGGCCGGCCGCAGCAACGACGCGCAGAGCACCGCGACGACATTCTCCGAAGCTGCCGACCGCTTCACCCATTCCGCCGAGGGCATCGGGGCCCAGGTGCGCAGTGCGAGCCAGCTCGCCGACGACGCCGCGGCGGCCGCGCGCGAGGCCACCGCCAACGTCGATCGCTTGCGCGAATCCTCGGCCGCGATCGGCAATGTCGTCAACCTGATCGCGCAGATCGCGCGCCAGACCACGCTGCTGGCGCTCAACTCGACGATCGAGGCGGCGCGCGCCGGCGCCGCCGGCAAGGGCTTTGCGGTGGTCGCAACCGAGGTCAAGGCGCTGGCAGTGCAGACCCAGAGCGCGACCGAGGAGATCACCAAGAAGATCGAGGCGCTGCAGAAGGACGCCACCGGATCGGCCGACGCCGTGCACCGCATCTCCGAGGCGATCGAAAAAATCCGCCCGGTATTCGAGAACGTCAACGGCGCGGTCGCCGAGCAGAACCAGATCACCGGCGAGATGGGCCAGAACGCCGCCTCCGCCTCGCACTTCATCGTCTCGGTCGGCACCAGCGCCGGCGAGATCGACAGCGCGACGCGCGAAGCCGCCGCGCATGGCGACAATGTCGCGAAGGCCGGCAAGGCGGTGACTGCGTTTGCCCAGAAGCTGAAGGCACGCTGCGCGGTGCTGCTGCGCCAGGACGAGCGCGGCGATCCGCGCAAGAACGAGCGCCTGCCCTGCAGCCTCACCATCGAGATCGCGACCGCGCGCGGCAACGTCACCGCGCCGGTCTACGAGCTCGCGATGGACGGCATCCTGATCGGCGGGCCCGATGCCGAAAAGCTGCCGGCCCACGAGACGCTAAGCGCGACCTTGCAGGACGTTGGCGCGTGCCGGATCCGGATCGGCGATCGCTCCAAGGCCGGCAGCCAGGCCCGCTTCGAGGCGCCGACCGCCGAGCTGCGGGAAAAGATCGAAGACCGGATGTGGGCGATCCATGAGGAGAACGCCGAACTCATCACCCGCGCGATGGAAGCAGGCGCCGAGCTGGGCAAGGTCTTCGAGAACGGACTGGCGAGCGGCGCCGTCACGATCGCCGACATGTTCGACACGAATTACGTCGAAATATCCGGCACCAATCCGGTGCAGTACCGCACCAGGATGCTGGATTGGGCGGATCGCGCGCTGCCCGCGCTGCTCGAGGCGTTCCTCGCCAGGGACAAGCGCCTGGCGTTCTGCGCGACGGTCGACCGCAACGGCTATCTGCCGGTCCATAACAAGATCTACTCGCATCCGCAGCGGCCGGGCGACGTGGCATACAACACCGCCAATTGCCGCAATCGCCGCATCTTCAACGATCCCGCGGGCCTCGCCGCCGCGCACAATGAGCGCGCCTACCTGGTGCAGAGCTACGCGCGCGACATGGGCAACGGCAGCACCGTGATGATGCGCGAGATCGATGTGCCGATCCGCGTGCGCGGCCGGCACTGGGGCGCTTTCCGCACCGCCTACAAGCTTTGATGACTTCCTAGCCCGGATGCGGCGAAGCGTAATCCGGGACACGCGTTTCCACGGACGGGGATCCCGGATTTCGCTGCGCTGCATCCGGGCTACGCAGTGCACGCTCAGGCAAGACGGCGTTCGCGAATCACGCTCTAGATCGGACTGGGGAATGCAGCGGCAGCTCGATGGGCCGCTGTAACGGAGGAAACGCGAAATGTCGGCTGCGCAGCTTGCAGTGCTGGATACGTCGTCGAACCGGACGCTGGCCGAACGGCTGGTCGACCAGCTCGCCGACCGCATCGGCGGCCTCGGGGTGGAGCTTGCCGACATCGCCGGCAACGTCCAGGAGGTCGCGAACCGCGTCACCAACCAGTCCGAGCGGTTCCACCACTTGCAGGAGACCGCCGAGATCATGGTCTCGGCCAATCACGACATCGCCAACGCCTCGCAGGCGGTGCAATCGACCGCATCCGCCGCGGCCGGCCAGATCGCGGAATCGCGCAACGTGGTCGAGACGGCGGTCAGCCACATCGCGGAACTCGTCGCCGCCGTTGGACGGATCGAGGCGCGGCTCGCCGCGGTCGGCTCCGCGCTGAGCCAGGTCGCCAAGGTCTCCGGCTCGATCGAGGCGATCGCCAAGCAGACCAATCTGCTCGCGCTGAACGCCACGATCGAGGCCGCGCGCGCCGGCGATGCCGGCCGCGGCTTTGCGGTGGTCGCAAGCGAGGTGAAGAACCTTGCCGAGGCGACCCGCCAGGCGACGCACCAGATTTCCGACACCGTGCGCGATCTCGACGGCCAGATCGGCAGCCTGATCGGCGAGAGCGGCGATGCCTCGCTGCGCGCCAAGAGCGCCGGTGAAGGCGCCCGGCAGATCTCCGGCATCATCAGCCGCGTGCAGGAGGGCTTTTCATCGGTCGGCGCCGAGATCGGCAGCGTGGCGCGCGCCGCGACCTCCAATCTCGGTCATTGCGACACCGTGATCGCGGAGCTGAACGAGCTTGCCAAGGGCGTCGACCTGTCCTCGCGCGACCTCAAGCACGCCGACGGCCGTGTGGCGAAGCTGCTCGAGCTCTCCGAGAGCCTGATCGTGACGATCGCCGACAGCGGCGTGGAAACCAGCGATGCGCCGCTGATCCGCGTCGTGACCGATACCGCGAAGCAGATCTCCGACCTGTTCGAGAATGCCGTCGCACGCGGCGAGATCACGCTGGCGCAATTGATGGACGAGAGGTATCGCGAGATCGCGGGCACCAATCCGAAGCAGTACCTGACCGACTATGTCAGCTTCACCGACCGCGTGCTGCCCGCGATCCAGGATCCGCTCCAGAAGACCGATCCGCGCATCGTGTTCTGCGTCGCCTGGGCGCGCGGCGGCTATCTGCCGACCCACAATCCGAACTACCGGCAGCCGCAGGGACCGGACCCCGTGTGGAACAACGCCAATTGCCGCAACCGCCGGCTGTTCAACGACCGCGCGGTGAGCAAGGTCGCGGCCAATACCAAGCCGTTCCTGCTGCAGACCTACCGCCGCGACATGGGCGGCGGCAATTTCGTGCTGATGAAGGACCTGTCGTCGCCGATCTTCGTCGGCGGCCGCCACTGGGGCGCGTTCCGGATGGGCTTCCGGCAGTCGTGAATCCGCGGCCCCATAGCGTATGAAGCCAACGGTCGTCCGCGTGCGCTTAGCTGAGCACCTACCAAAATATCGAAAACAACCCCATGCAAAGTAGCCGGCGTCCGACACGGCAACTTGACACGACGGGCAAATCACCGGTACTCTTCTATTATTCCGAAATTGTGTGTAGCCCGGATGGAGCGAAGCTTAATCCGGAATCAGTTGTGCACCCGCGAGAAGGATTTCGCGGAGACCGCAGCCCGGATGCAGCGCAGCGCAATCCGGGAGCAATCTTTCAACCGGCAAGAACCCCGGCACCGCTTGAAACCGCCTGCGCCAAAATCAGCGCAGCTATTCGTCTGGGGCTTCTTTGATTTTCGCAAGTGTTTGGGATTACGAAGACAACCACTGATTTGGATCTCGCAGGGTGTCCAACACGTAGTACCGGTTGTCCTTCGGGTGTTCTGCAAGATGATCCCGGCTCTCCCACGCCGTCTTCCATTCACCAGGCGCTGTAATGGGCGTAAAGGCCCGGTCATCATTTCGTCGATAGACGCGCCATATCGGCAATTCTGTTGCGACGACACTGTCAAGAAACGCGGCGACGAAGCCAGGATGCCAACTCGTGTCCATGCCCATCGATGTCGGCCGCCCACTTTCGCCTATCCATACCATTCCCCATGGCCTTTGAGGACCGTAGCCCTCGTTGCAATGGGCCAACGCCAAGTCCCAGCTGCGGTCTTCGAACGTCGTCCAGCATGGATATTGCTGACCCGGAGAGCCGTAGTCCCAATCCCTCATGACAATGCGCGGTTCGACTAAACGAACCCTGATAAAGGCTAGAGTGGCCTCATGATCAATTGTCACAAGCTCCGTCTCGATAAGTCGCTTCAGCCACTCCGCCGAGACACTCATGTTTCCTGATCACCAATCCGCAGAACCATTCAAGTCCAGAACCCCGGCACCGCGGGCTCGAGCCGGCCGCCGGCGCGCACCGGCGCGACCTTGACCGCTAGCCCGGTCGCATCGTCGGTCTCGACCGCGATGCCGCTGAGCGTCGCAACGCCGCCCGCCGGCTCGAAACGGCCGGAGGGGATGCCGGTGAGGAAGCGCTGCAGCGGCTCCTCCTTCTGCATGCCGATCACCGAATCGTAGTCGCCGGTCATGCCGGCATCGCTCATATAGGCGGTGCCGCCGGGCAGCACCTGGTGATCGGCGGTCGGCACATGGGTATGGGTCCCGACCACGAGGCTGACGCGGCCGTCGCAGAAGAAGCCGACACCCTGCTTCTCGCTGGTCGCCTCGGCATGGAAGTCGAGCACGATGCGTCACAGCCCTCGCGTAGCGGGCAGGCCTCGAGCTCGCGATCAATCGCGCTGAACGGATCGTTGGACGACGGCTCCATGAACACGCGGCCGATCGCATTGAGGACGAGCGCGCGCTTGCCGTTCTTGGTGTCGACCAGCGTGGCGCCGCGGCCGGGCGAATGGCGCGGAAAATTCAAGGGACGGATCAGGCGCGGCGCGCGTTCGATGAAGACCAGCGCCTCTTTCTGATTCCAGGCGTGGTTGCCGAGCGTGATCGCGTCCGCTCCGGCATCCAGTAGCTCCTGATAGATCGCCTCGGTGATGCCGAAGCCGCCGGCGGAATTCTCGCCATTGACGACGACGAGGTCGAGCGACCAGTCCCTGATCATGCCGGGAAGATGGTCTGCTATGGCGGTGCGGCCGGTCCTGCCGACGACGTCACCAACGAAGAGGATACGCAAGGCTAGCTACTCCGGAAATCGAACGTCTTGCGCTCCGTTAGCACATAATCGAGCGGGACGTCGTGCGATAGCGCCGGAATGGCCTTGGTTTCCTGTGCAGCAAAGGCAACTCCCACCCCGATCACGTGCTTGGCCTTGCGCAGATGCGCAAAGGTATAGTCGTAATAGCCGGCGCCGTAACCGATGCGGTGGCCGAGCTTGTCGAATGCGGCAAGCGGCACCAGCATCACGTCGGGATGCACCTCGGCCGCGGCCGGCGACGGCTCGGGAATGCCGAGCGGCCCGAGCATCAGCCGGTCCTGCGGCGACCAACTGCGGAAGGTCAGCGACTGGCCGCGCGCGTTGATACAGGGCAGCGCGAGCCGCGCACCCTTTTCCGCAAGCTTCTTCATCAACGGCGCCGGATCGATCTCGCTGCGGATCGGCGCATAGCCCGAGATGATCATGCCTTGCGCGATCTCGAACGGCGCGCCGCGCTTGGCCAGCGCCTCGGCAGCGGTCGCGCGCTGCTCGTCGCTCAGCGCGTCGCGCTTGGCGAGGGCAAGCGCCCGAAGCTCGGCCTTCGATGGAGATGCGTGCATGATCCATCTTCCGCTGTCGTCGTCCGCGACAACGGACGATCCATCATTCAGAGACGCTAGCTTCGCAAGGCCAGAGCTTTCGTAAGACGAGTCGCGGCGCGCTGGACGCCCCGCATCGCGGGGCACTGCTTCGCAATCGAACCGCCGCAGCGCGACGACAAGGCAACAGCAAAAATTCAGTGCGAAGCCGCAGAGGCCGTTGGAGCGCTCGATCCCGGAGTTCCCTACGAAAGTAGGTGGGCACCATATGTCCGGGTCCACGGACCCGGCCAGGGACAGTTCCCTAAAGGATCGATAAGGCCCCGGGGATATATGGCTCCTGACGCACGACGCAGCTTCGCGGGGGCTAATCTAGCGATCGTTGCCCGACTTCGCTAGCTGTACCTCGTCGTCCCGGCGCAGGCCGGGACCCATAACCACAACTGTTCATCGTTGCGGAGGGTGCTAACCCGCACCGCCCAAACTCGATGGGCCACGGAGTATGGGTCCCGGCCTTCGCCGGGACGACAGCGGCTACCCGATCGCGATGCCGCCGCCGATGGTGCGGTTGAGCACCTGCGTGGTGCGCTCGATCCGCTCGGCGGCGGCGTTGAGCGCGTTGGAGACCGCGGTCTGGGTGGCGCGGGCGCGGTCGGTGGCGGCCGTGCGGGCATTGCGCAGCTGTTCGACCTCTTCCTCGAGGCTGCGGATGCGCGCGCTGGCATCGACCAGCTCGTCGCAGGCGGTGAGCGCCGCCATCACGGTCAACCGCGCATCGCCGATCTCGCCGAACTTGCCGCGCAAGGATTCGACGCGCTGCTGGAGATTTTCCGCGAGCTTCAGAAGCCGCACCTCCTGGCCTTCCTCGCAGGCCATCCGGTATTGCCGGCCATTGATGGTGACGTTGATGTGGCTCATCTGCTGTCTCCGCCCTCGAGCACGGCGCGTATGGTGCCGATCGCGGCGTCGAGCTTTTCCGCGATGTCGCGATTGGCGCGCTCGAGCTTGCGCGTCTTCACCAGCGATCCGTCGAGTTCGTCGGCAAGCCGGGAGCGATCGGCGCCGAGCGCCTGGATCCGGCTCGCCAATTCGTTCTCGTCGCGGTCGGCCTCGCGGCGCCGCTCCACGGAGCTTTCCAGCGCATCGAGCGCGGCCATCAGCCGCTTGGTCGCAGCGTCGATATCGGCAAGCGGCGCCTCGGTATTGCCAGACCCGTTGGCGAGACGATCACTCATGACACGCGGCGTGGACCCCTCAGGTAGGCCGTTAGAGATGGCTGCCGCACGGCAAAACTGGCGGTTCGGCAAGCGTTTAGCGGACGAAATTTACGTGGCAAGCGAGGGAAGCGCAACGGCGGCGCAGAACTATGCACCGTTCTATGAAATTGGGCGATTTCCGGCAACTTTTCCCCGTTTTGGGGCGTTTCATCGCCTTGGACTTGCGGAATTGAGGTGCTAATCCACCCTCCAACCCGTAAGGCCCATCCACACACGTGTCGCGGCTGCCCGCCCCGATGCGTTCAGAATCAGCTCTCATTCCAGGCGGACTTTTATCATGACGCAGGTCGATCATACCCGTATGGCCAATGCGATCCGTGGCCTTGCCATGGACGCCGTCGAGAAGGCGAATTCCGGCCATCCCGGCCTGCCGATGGGCGCCGCCGACATCGCGACCGTGCTGTTCACAAAGTTTCTGAAATTCGATGCCGCCGACACCGCGTGGCCCGACCGCGATCGCTTCGTGCTGTCGGCCGGCCACGGCTCGATGCTGCTCTATGCGTTGCTGTACCTCACCGGCAACAAGGACATGACGCTCGACCAGATCAAGCGCTTCCGCCAGCTCGGATCGCTGACGCCGGGACACCCGGAGAATTTCCACACGAAGGGCATCGAGACCACCACCGGCCCGCTCGGCCAGGGCATTGCGACCGCGGTCGGCATGGCGCTCGCCGAGAAGATGCTCGCCGCCGAGTTCGGCAAGAAGATCGTCAACCACCACACCTATGTGCTCGCCTCCGACGGCGACCTGATGGAAGGCATCTCGCAGGAAGCGATCGCGCTCGCCGGCGTCTGGCGGCTCAACAAGATGATCGTGCTGTACGACGACAACGGCATCTCGATCGACGGCCCGACCTCGATCTCCGATTCCGTCGACCAGGTGAAGCGCTTCAAGTCGGCAGGCTGGGCCGCCGAATTGATCGACGGCCATGATCCGCAGGCGATTGCGGCTGCGATCACCCGCGCACAGAAATCCAGCAAGCCTTCGATGATCGCCTGCAAGACCACGATCGGTTACGGCGCGCCGCACAAGGCCGGCACTGCGAAAGCCCATGGCGAAGCGCTCGGCGCCGACGAGCTCAAGGCCGCCAAGGAAAAGCTCGGCATCTCGCTCGAGCCGTTCTCGGTGCCCGACGATGTGCTGAAGGCCTGGCGCGAGGCGGGTGCCCGCGGCGCCGTCGAGCACAAGGCATGGGACGAGCAGTTCGCGCAGCTCGGCAACCGCAAGCGCGCCGAGTTCGAGCGCCGCATCCGACACGAGCGGCCGCAGTCGCTCGCCAAGGGGCTGCGCGCCTTCAAGAAGGGCCTCTTGGAAAACCCGCTCAACGTCGCCTCCCGCAAATCATCGGAAGCTGCGATCGAGGTGATCGCGGCCGCGATGCCGATGGAATTCGTAGCCGGCTCCGCCGACCTCACCGGCTCCAACAACAACAAGGCAAAGTCGGCGACAGCGTTCGGCGCCAAGACGCCGAAGGGCCGCTTCATCCATTACGGCATCCGCGAACACGGCATGGCGGCGTGCCTCAACGGCATCTTCCTGCATGGCGGTTTCGCGCCGAACGGCGCCACCTTCCTGGTGTTCACCGACTATGCGCGCCCCGCGATGCGGCTGTCGGCGCTGATGGGCACCGGCGTGGTCTATGTCATGACCCATGACTCGATCGGCCTCGGCGAGGACGGCCCGACGCACCAGCCGGTGGAGCATCTCTCGGCGCTGCGCGCGATCCCCAACATGCGCGTGTTCCGTCCCTGCGACGCGGTCGAGACCGCCGAGTGCTGGGAACTGGCGCTCAACCGCATCGACGGACCGACGGTGCTGGCGCTGACCCGCCAGAACCTGCCGCAGCTCCGCACCACGGCGCCGAACGACAATCCCTGCAGCCACGGCGCCTACGAACTGGTCGCGGCCCAGGGTGACGCAAAAGTGTCATTGTTCGCGTCCGGTTCCGAGGTCCAGATCGCGGTCGAGGCGCAGAAGCAGCTGGCCGGGCGCGGCATCGCGACGCGGGTCGTCTCGGTCCCGTCGCTGGAATTGCTGCTGGCGCAGCCTGCCGAGCGACAAAATGCCATTATCGGCAACGCTCCGGTCAAGATTGCGATCGAGGCCGCGGTGCGCTGGGGCTGGGATGCCGTGATCGGCCATGATGGCGAATTCATCGGCATGCACGGTTTCGGCGCCAGCGCCCCGGCGAAGGACCTTTTCCCGCATTTCGGCATTACCGCTGAGGCCGTCGTTAACGCTGCCACGAAGCGCGTCTGACGCTGGCCTGACACCCGCGGGCCAAGGTTGAGCTTGTCGCGAAAAAGGATTACCTAAGCTCCATCTTTTCCGTACGCGCCCGGCCGAACCGGGCGTTCCGCCGTAAAAACCTCGTGGGAGCCCTCCCGCGGGGCTGACAACAGCATTAGAGGAGACGAGCATGGCAATCCGCGTCGCGATCAACGGGTTTGGGCGTATCGGCCGCAACATTCTGCGCGCCATCGCCGAGTCCGGCCGCAAGGACATCGAGGTGGTCGGCATCAACGATCTCGGTCCGGTCGAGACCAATGCGCATCTGCTGCGCTTCGATTCCGTGCACGGCCGCTTCCCGGGCACCGTGACCGTCGATGGCGACACGATCAGCCTCGGCGACAACAAGATCAAGGTTTCGGCCGAGCGCGATCCCTCCAAGCTGCCGTGGAAGGCCCTCGGCGTCGACGTCGCGCTGGAATGCACCGGCATCTTCACCTCGAAGGACAAGGCTTCGGCGCACCTCACCGCCGGCGCCAAGCGCGTGCTGGTCTCGGCGCCCGCCGACGGCGCTGACGCCACCATCGTCTACGGCGTCAACCACGACACGCTGAACAAGGATCAGCTGGTCGTCTCCAACGGCTCCTGCACCACCAACTGCCTCGCGCCGGTCGCCAAGGTGCTGAACGACACCGTCGGCATCGAGACCGGCTTCATGACCACGATCCACGCCTATACCGGCGACCAGCCGACGCTCGACACCCTGCACAAGGACCTCTATCGCGGCCGCGCCGCTGCGATGTCGATGATCCCGACCTCGACCGGCGCCGCGAAGGCGATCGGCCTGGTGCTGCCCGAGCTGAAGGGCAAGCTCGACGGCGTCTCGGTTCGCGTGCCGACCCCGAACGTCTCCGTCATCGACCTCAAGATCGTCGCCAAGCGCGCCACCGATGCCAAGGAGATCAACGAGGCGATGAAGCGCGCCTCCGAGCAGCAGCTCAAGGGCATCCTCGGCTACACCAACGCGCCGAATGTCTCGATCGACTTCAACCACGATCCGCACTCGGCCACCTTCCACATGGACCAGACCAAGGTGCAGAACGGCACGCTGGTGCGCGTGATGGCCTGGTATGACAACGAGTGGGGCTTCTCGAACCGCATGGCGGACACCGCCGTCGCGATCGGCAAGCTGGCTTAAGTTCGACTGTTCGTGATGCCCGGCCCCGCGCCGGGCATCTGCGTCTTTGCCCCTCGCACTCGCGGCTTCGACGGCCGCGACATCGGCAAGCGAAAGCGACGCCGTCCCCAGGACGGCTGTGTCCGGCCGCACAGGAAACGCTCATGACAAAATCGTTCCGCACCCTCGACGACGTCAATTTGAAGGGCAAGCGCGTGCTGCTGCGCGTCGACCTCAACGTACCCATGGAAGGCGGCCGCGTCACCGACGCAACAAGGCTCGAGCGCGTTGCCCCCACCATCACCGAAATCTCCGACAAGGGCGGCAAGGTGATCCTGCTCGCCCATTTCGGCCGGCCCAAGGGACGCGATCCCAAGGAGTCGCTGAAGCCGGTAGCTGAAGCGCTGTCGAAGGTGATCAAGCGCCCGGTCGCTTTCGCCGAGGATTGCATCGGCGACGCCGCAGCCACGGCAGTTGCAGCACTCAAGGATGGCGACATCCTCTGTCTGGAAAACACCCGCTTCCACAAGGAAGAAGAAAAGAACGACGCCGGCTTCGTTGCTGAGCTGGCAAAACTCGGAGACATCTGGGTCAACGACGCGTTCTCCGCCGCCCATCGCGCCCACGCCTCGACCGAAGGCCTCGGCCACAAGCTGCCGGCCTACGCCGGCCGCACCATGCAGGCCGAGCTCGACGCGCTCGGTAAGGCGCTGGAAGCGCCGACGAAACCCGTGATCGCGATCATCGGCGGCGCCAAGGTCTCGACCAAGATCGATCTCCTGGAAAACCTCGTGAACAAGGTCGACGCGCTGGTGATCGGCGGCGGCATGGCCAACACCTTCCTGCACGCGCAGGGCGTCGCGGTCGGCAAGTCGCTCGCCGAGAAGGACCTCGCCGCGACCGCGCTGCGGATCATGGAGAAGGCCAACGCCGCCAATTGCGCGATCATCCTCCCGGTCGACGCTGTCGTCGCCAACCAGTTCGCCGCCAACGCGCCCTCACATGCCTACGGCCTCGACGCGATCCCGGCGGACGGCATGATCCTCGACGTCGGCCCGCAATCGATCGCGCGGATCCATGCCGCGATCGACGATGCGGCGACGCTGGTCTGGAACGGGCCGCTCGGCGCCTTCGAGCTGACGCCGTTCGACCGCGGCACCATGGTTTCGGCCAAGCATGCCGCCGAGCGGACCAGGGCCAAGAAGCTGATCTCGGTCGCCGGCGGCGGCGATACCGTCGCGGCGCTGAACCAGGCGGGCGTGGCCGGCGATTTTTCCTATGTCTCGACCGCGGGCGGCGCGTTTCTTGAATGGATGGAAGGCAAGCCGCTGCCGGGCGCGAAGTTCTGAAAAAGGGTTGATCGAGAGCATGATCCGGAAAAGTGTGAAGCGGTTTTCCGAAAAGATCATGCTCAAACAAAGAGATGAGATCATGATGCGTTTCCGTGGAAATGCATCATGATCTGGTTCGAATCCGAACGCGCACTACAGGGAGAAATGGAATGGCTCGCATAACGTTGCGGCAACTGCTCGATCACGCGGCCGAGCATGATTACGGCGTACCTGCCTTCAACATCAACAACATGGAGCAGGCGCTGTCGATCATGGCCGCGGCCTCCGAGGTCGACGCACCGGTCATCATCCAGGCCTCGCGCGGCGCGCGGTCCTACGCCAACGACGTCATGCTCAAGCACATGATGGACGCCGTCACCGAGATCTATCCGCAGATCCCGGTCTGCGTGCATCTCGACCACGGCAACGAGCCTGCGACCTGCATGACCGCGATCCAGGCCGGCTTCACCTCGGTCATGATGGACGGCTCGCTGAAGGCCGACGGCAAGACCCCAGGCGACTGGGACTACAATGTCGGCGTCACCCGGACGGTGACCGGCATGGCCCATCTTGGCGGCATCTCGGTGGAAGGCGAGCTCGGCGTGCTCGGCTCGCTCGAGACCGGCATGGGCGACAAGGAAGACGGCCACGGCGCCGAGGGCAAGCTGTCGCATGACCAGCTGCTGACCAATCCGGACGAAGCCGTGAAGTTCGTCAAGGAGACCAAGGTCGACGCGCTCGCGATCGCGATGGGCACCTCGCACGGTGCCTACAAGTTCACCCGCAAGCCCGACGGCGACATCCTCGCAATGAACGTGATCGAGGAAATCCATCGCAAGCTGCCGAACACGCATCTCGTCATGCACGGCTCCTCGTCGGTGCCGCAGGAGCTGCAGGAGATCATCAACGCCAATGGCGGCAAGATGAAGCCGACCTGGGGCGTGCCGGTCGCCGAGATCCAGCGCGGCATCAAGAACGGCGTGCGCAAGATCAACATCGACACCGACAACCGGATGGCGATGACCGGCCAGATCCGGAAAGTTCTGAAGGACAATCCGGAAGAGTTTGATCCGCGCAAGTATCTGAAGCCTGCGATGGAGGCGATGACCAAGCTGTGCAAGCAGCGCCTGCAGGAGTTCAACACCGCGGGCCAGGCCAGCAAGATCAAGAAGGTGCTGACCACGGCGGAGATGGCCAAGCGCTATGCCGCGGGCCAGCTCGACCCCAAGATCGCCTGACGAGGCAACCTGACAACTTCTTGCCTGAATCATTAAGGCGGGACACCGGCTCCGACGCAGTCGGAAACGGTGTCCCGAAGGCTTGATCGCCGGCCACGGCAAACGCTGGCCGCGACGAACGTTTTCTAGGCATTTGCCCGAGAACCGCCTATTTTGGTTTGCAAAGGCAATGCTCTGGAGGACACTCCCCATGAACCTCTCCGACCTCAACAAAATTGCGCTTGCCATGGTCACCCCGGGCAAGGGCATCCTCGCCGCCGACGAATCCTCCGGCACCATCAAGAAGCGTTTCGACGCCATCAAGGTCGATTCGACTGAGGACAATCGCCGCGACTATCGCGAGATGCTGTTCCGCTCGCAGGAGGCGATGAGCAAGTATATCTCCGGCGTCATCCTCTACGACGAGACGATCTGGCAAAACGCCAAGGACGGCACGCCGCTGGTCAAGCTGATCGAGCAAGCGGGCGCGATCCCCGGCATCAAGGTCGATGAAGGCACGCAAGCGCTGCCGAACTGCCCGGGCGAACTCGTGACCGTTGGCCTCGACAAGCTCGCCGAGCGGCTGAAGAAATATTACGAGCGCGGTGCGCGCTTTGCGAAGTGGCGCGCGGTGATCGATATCGGACCGCGAATCCCGACCCAGACCGCGATCCGCGTCAACGCCCATGCGCTGGCGCGCTACGCCGCGCTGTGCCAGGCCGCGCAAATCGTCCCGATCGTCGAGCCCGAAGTGCTGATGGACGGCGATCACGACATCGACCGCTGCTACGAGGTGACGCAGCGGGTGCTGAACCGCACCTTCCAGGAATTGCGGGTGCAGCGCGTCGCGCTCGAAGGCATGATCCTGAAGCCCAACATGGCGATCTCGGGCAAGAAGTGCCCGAAACAGGCCTCGGTGCAGGAAGTCGCCGAAAAGACCGTCCGCCTGCTCAAGAGCTGCGTGCCGGCCGCGGTGCCCGGCATCGCCTTCCTCTCCGGCGGACAGAGCGACGAGGAGGCGACTGCACATCTCGACGCCATGAACAAGATCGGCCATCTGCCCTGGCGGCTGACCTTCTCCTATGGCCGTGCGTTGCAGGCGGCGCCGCAGAAGGCGTGGTCCGGCAAGCCCGACAACGTCCCCGCGGGCCAGCGCGCCTTCTCGCATCGCGCCCGGATGAACGGGCTCGCGAGCACCGGCAATTGGGAAGCCGGCCTCGAAAAACAGGCGGCATAGTTGGCCACCAAGCCCGTTCCGCCGCGGCCGGTGCCGCGCCTCTATCTGGCAACCCCGCCGGTCGACGAGCCCGCGCGGCTTGCGGCCGAGCTTGCCGAATTGCTTGCCGCCGCCGACGTCGCGGCGGTTCTGGTGCGGCTGCGCGAGAGCGACCCGCGCAGCATGATCTCGACCGTCAAGGCGCTGGCGCCTGCGATCCAGAACGCCGGTGCGGCGCTCTTGATCGACGGCCAACCCGACATCGTGGCCCGCGCCGGTGCCGACGGCGCGCATCTAACCGGCATCGCCGCGATGGAAGAGGCTGCGCCCGCGCTGAGGCCCGACCGCATCGTCGGCGTCGGCGGGCTCGCGACGCGCCACGATTCCATGGCGGCGGGCGAAGCCGGTGCCGACTACGTGCTGTTCGGCGAGCCCGACACCAAGGGCCAGCGGCCGTCGAGCGAGGCGATCGCCGAGCGGCTGCAATGGTGGGACGAATTGTTCGAGCCGCCCTGCGTCGGCTTTGCAACCTCGCGCGAGGAGGCCGAGGCGTTCGCGGCGGCCGGCGCGGATTTCGTGCTGGTCGGAGACTTCATCTGGTCCGATCCGCGCGGCGCGAAGGCGGCCCTCGTCGAGATCGGCGAGACGATTGCGCGGGCGCATGCCGGCACATTCGGCAAGGCCAAGGTCGAGGGGAAGGCCGAGGGATGACGCCGGAATGAAATGCCTGCGTCCGATAGGTGTTGCGCTCGGCTGCACGATGCTGGCGAGCGGCGCGATGGCGCAGCTCTCGATCACGCCGCCGGCCCAGACGCCGCCGCCTGCGAAGAAGGAGGCTCCGAAGGAAAAGCCGAAGGTGCATACGCCGGTCGCGAAGAAGCCCGCGCCGAAGCCTGCGGCCACGCCCACCCCGACGCCGACACCCTCGCCGACCCCGCCGCCGGACGATCCCAATGTCGACCTCGTCTACGGCGCCTATCAGCGCGGCATGTACAAGACCGCATTCGATCTCGCGACGGTGCGCGCGCAGAACAACAACGATGCCAAGGCCATGACGATGCTTGGCGAGCTCTATGCCAATGGGCTCGGCGTCAAGCGCGACTACGTCAAGGCCGACGACTGGTACAAGCGCGCCTCCGATGCCGGCGACCGCGAGGCGATGTTCGCACTCGCCATGATGCGGATCGCGGGCCGCGGCGGCACGGTGGACAAGGATTCCGCGGTCAAGCTGCTGGCGTCGGCCGCCAAGCTCGGCGAACCGAAGGCGGCCTATAATCTTGCGCTGCTCTATCTCGACGGCCAGACCCTGCCGCAGGACCTCAAGCGCTCCGCCGAGCTGTTGCGGATGGCCGCGGACGCCGGCAGCCCCGAGGCGCAATACGCGCTGGCGACCTTCTACAAGGAAGGCACCGGCGTGCCGAAGGACCTCGAAAAGGCGGCGCGGCTGCTGCAGGCGGCCTCGGTGGCCGACAATGTCGACGCCGAGGTCGAATACGCCATCGCGCTCTACAATGGCGCCGGCACGCCGCGGAACGTGCCGGCGGCGATCACGCTGCTGCGCAAGGCGGCCCGGCAGAACAGCCCGATCGCGCAGAACCGCCTCGCCCATGTGCTGGCGACCGGCGCCGGCGCCCCGGTGGACAAGGTCGAGGCGCTGAAATGGCACACCGTCGCCAAGACCGCCGGCAAGGGCGACCCCGATCTCGACGACATCCTCGCCGATATGAGCCCGGAAGACCGCGCCAAGGGCGAGGCAGCGGCCCGAAAATGGATCGGAAACAACGTCAAATGACGCCTTGACGGCGCCACTTCCAGAGGGCACCCAGTCCGGAAATCCAAGGCACAGTTCCCCTCCACCCCGTCATCCTGAGGTGCGAGCGGGGCGAGCCTCGAAGGATGAACGGCCCGGCTGGTAGCCGTTCATCCTTCGAGACGCGCGTTCCGCGCTCCTCAGGATGACGGGATTAGGTTTGAACCCGCCGTCCCAGCACAATCGCACCGAAGAAGCCGTCCATCATGCTCTACTCCGCCCTCATCAATGTCATGGTCAAGGCCGCGCGCCGCGCCGGCCGCAGCCTCAAGCGCGACCTCGGCGAGATCGAACATCTCCAGGTCTCGCTGAAGGGCCCGGCGAACTTCGTCTCGCTCGCCGACAAGCGCGCCGAAGAGATGCTCTACACCGACCTCGAAAAGGCTCGCCCCGGTTACGGGTTCCTCGGCGAGGAAGGCGGCAGGCGCGAAGGCTCGGACAAGAGCCACACCTGGATCGTCGATCCCTTGGACGGCACCACCAACTTCCTGCACGGCATCCCGCAATTCGCGATCTCGATCGGGCTGCTCCGCGAGGACACCGTGATCGCGGGCGTGATCTACAATCCCGCCAATGACGAGCTCTACATTGCCGAGCGCGGCAAGGGCGCGTTCCTCAACGACCAGCGGCTGCGCGTCGCCGGCCGCCGCCAGCTCAACGAATGCGTGGTCGCCTGCGGCCTTCCGCATATCGGCCGCGGCAACCATCAGCTGGCGCTGCAGGAGATGGCCGCGCTGCAGAGCAAGGTCGCGGGCTTCCGCCGCTTCGGCGCCGCCTCGCTCGATCTCGCCTTCGTCGCAGCCGGCCGCCTCGACGGCTATTGGGAACGCAATCTGCAGCCCTGGGACCTCGCGGCCGGCCTGCTGATGATCCGGGAAGCCGGCGGCACCGTCTCCGGCATCCGGGGCAATGACGACCCGCTGCAGACCGGCCACGTCGTCGGCGGCAACGAGTTCGTGCACGGCGAGTTGATCAAGATCCTGAAGCCGCTCGGGCAGTAGCGCCGGCGCGATCTAATCGTCGTCGCTGTCGTCATCGTCATCGTCATGGTCTTCTTGCCGGTCACGAAACTCGCCGCCGGCGGTCAGGCCCTCGATGGCCGTGGCGCCCTTCGCTTTGATCACCCGGCGCAGCGGGACCGAACTCTCGCTGCGCAACGCCTCCATCAGCTGTTCCGAATGGGTGACGATCCAGATATCGGCGCGGCGCGACGCCTTGGCGATCAACCTCGCCAATGGCGCCAGCAGCGACGGATGCAGACTGGTCTCGGGCTCGTTCAGCGCGATGAACGGCGGCAGCCGATAGCCCATGAACACGGCGAGCAGGCAGATATATTTCAGCGTCCCGTCGGAGAGTTCGTGGGCCTTGAACGGCCGCGGCATGTCTGTCTGCCGCAGCTCGAATTCGCACCGGCCGTTTTCTTCCCATGCCCGGAGCTCGGCGTCCGGGAACGCATCCTCGATCGCATCCTGGAGGTCGGCCGCATCTTGTCTGATCGCGCTGAGCGTTGCCAAAGCGGCTGCCAAATCGCTGCCATCGGCGCTCAGCGACGGCGTCGTGATCGCGAGACATGGCTTGCGGATCGGCGACGCCGGGTCGGTACGGAAATCGTGATAGAAGCGCCAGCTCTGTAAGGCGTTCCTGATCAGGCCGACTTCGGGACATGTCTGGCCGTCGAAGAAATCGGCGAGCGCGGTTTCCGACGGCAGCACCGCATCCTTGTGCTCGCTCCAGGCACCGTTCTCGCCGCGGACGCTGACGTGCGAATTGGTCCGCTCCATCATCAGGACTTTTCGCTTGCCGTGGATCGTCTCGATGCGTTCGGACTTGATCATTGGCTCGCCGGGAAACGCCGCCTCGACCGGGCCGGGATGTCCGAGCTCGATCGAGTAATTGACGTGTTCGAATCTGGCCGCCAGCCGCAGCCGCCCATCCTCGCCTCGCTTGCGAAGCCCGGACCAGCAGACCGAGTTCAACCCGCCTTCGTCGGCGATCGTGCGCGTGATCCGGCCGGTTGCCGCGTCGCGCAGCAGCGACAGCGACTTATAGAGATTGGATTTGCCGACGCCGTTCTCGCCGATGAAGACGGATAGCGGTTGAATGGGCATGAAGAGCCGCCGAATAGAGCGATAATTCGAGATCGCAATGTCGGTCGGCCGCATCACATGCCCTCAATCCCCGGGTTGCCTGCGCGCTCCCCGTTCAATCCAGAGCTGCAATCTGGATTGGCAGGCTTGCGAAAGCAAGCCGCTGATCCGATCGGCACCGGTCGCTGACATCAGTGTCCGATCCTTACCGGTGCGGGCGGGCCGTACACCTCGGCGTTGTCAGGCGCCTTCTCGCGATCACCGGCGAGCACGCGCTGCACGCTGACGAAGAACACCGGCACCAAGAGCAACGCGAGGATCACGACGGCGATCATGCCGCCCATCACTGACGTGCCGAGCGCCTGCTGGCTGGCGCCGCCGGCGCCGGTCGCGATCGCCATCGGCAGCACGCCACAGACGAAGGCGAGACCGGTCATCAGGATCGGGCGGAATCTGAGACTGCACGCCTCGATCGTCGCCTCGACCAGCGGCTTGCCCTGCGCCCGCAGGTCCTTGGCGAACTCGATGATCAGGATCGCGTCCTTGGCGGCAAGACCGATGATGGTGATCAGGCCGACGGTGAAATAGACGTCGTTGGAGAGCCCGCGCAGCGTCGCCGCCACCACGGCGCCGAGAATGCCGAGCGGGATGGTGAGCAGCACCGCGAGCGGAATGGTCCAGCTCTCGTAGAGCGCGGCGAGCAGCAGGAACACCACCAGCAGCGACAGCGCGAGCAGGAACGGCGCCTGCGAGCCCGACAGCTTCTCCTGCAGCGACTGGCCGGTCCATTCATAGCCGAAGCCGCGCGGCAGCTTGTCGGCAAGCCGCTCCATCTCCGCGATCGCGTCGCCCGAGGTGAAGCCGGGCTTCGCCTCGCCGGAGATGCGCACCGCCGGGTAGTAGTTGAAGCCCGCGATCTGGGTCGGCCCCTTCGTCCATTCGATGGTGGCGAAGGCCGAGAACGGCACCAATTGCCCGCGGCTGTTCTTGACGTTGTAGTTGAGGATGTCGTCCGCGTTCATGCGGCTGGTCTTGTCCGCCTGCACGATGACGCGCTGCATGCGCCCGCGGTTCGGGAAGTCGTTGATGTAGTTCGAGCCGAGGTTGGTCGAGATCGTGTTGTTGATGTCCTCGAAGGTGAGGCCGAACGCACCGGCCTTCTCGCGGTCGATCATCAGATTGACCTGCGGCGCCGGCGGCAGGCCTTCGACATAGACCTTCTGCAGGATCGGGCTGGCATTGGCCTCCGCGATCAGGCGGTCGGAGGCGGCAATCAGCGCGGCATAGCCCTTCTGGCCACGGTCCTGCAGGCGGAACGAGAAGCCCGACGAGTTGCCGAGGTTGTCGATCGGCGGCGGTTGCAGCGCCGAGATTTTTGCGTCGCGCACCGACGACAAATCGCGGTTGATGTCGGCGACGATCGCGGCAGCGGACTCCTTCGGGCCGCGCTCCGACCAGTCCTTCAGCGTGATGAAGGCCTGCGCGGTGTTCATGCCCTGGCCGAGGAAGCTGAAGCCGGTGAGGAACGTGACGTTCTCGATGCCGGCGCGATCCTTCAGGTACTTCTCGACCTGCTCGACCGCACCTTCCGTGCGCGCATAGGACGATTCCGACGGCGTCTGCACGTCGGTCGTGATGAAGCCCTGGTCGTCGACCGGGAGGAAGCCGCCGGGCAACCGCACGAAGCCGTAGGCGACGCCTGCGAACAGCACGAGATAGATCAGCATCAGGCGGCCGGTGCGGTTCAGCGAACCCTGCACGGTGCGCGTGTAGCCGGCGCGACTGTTGTCGAGCACGCGGTTGAACCAGCCGAACACGCCCTTGCGGGCATGGCCGTGGCCCTTCTCGACCGGCTTGAGCAAGGTCGCACACAGCGCCGGCGTCAGCGACAGCGCGAGCAGCGCCGAGAACGCGATCGCCGCCACCATGGTGACCGAGAACTGGCGGTAGATGATGCCGACCGAGCCGGGGAAGAACGCCATCGGCACGAACACCGCCATCAGCACCAGCGTGATGCCGATGATGGCGCCGGTGATCTGCGACATCGCCTTCCTGGTCGCTTCCTTCGGCGGCAGGCCCTCTTCGGCCATGATGCGCTCGACGTTCTCGACCACGACGATGGCGTCGTCGACCAGGATGCCGACCGCCAGCACCATGCCGAACATGGTCAGCATGTTGATGGAGTAGCCCACGGCCATCAGGGTCGCGCAGGTTCCGAGCAGCGCCACCGGCACCACGATGGTCGGGATGATGGTGTAGCGGATGTTCTGCAGGAACAGGAACATCACGATGAACACCAGCACCACCGCCTCGACGAGGGTCATCAGGACCTTCTCGATCGAGGCCTTGACCACCGGCGTGATGTTGTAGGGAATCTCGTAGGAGATGTTGGCCGGGAAGAAGCGCGACAGCTCCTTCATCTTGGCCTCGACCGCGCTCGCGGTCGCCAGCGCATTGCCCTTCGGCGACAGCAGCACCGAGAGACCTGCGGTCGGCCTGCCGTCGAGACGGGTGTTGAACTGGTAGCTGAGGCCGCCGATCTCGACCCGCGCGACGTCGCGCAGGCGGACCGTCGAGCCGTCGGCATTGGCGCGCAGGATGATGGCGCCGAATTCGTCGGGCGAGGAGAGCTGGCCCTTCACCAGCACCTGCGCGGAGATCTTCTGCGTATCGGTGCTCGGCTCGGCGCCGATGCTGCCGGAGGCGACCTGAGCGTTCTGCGCCGTGATCGCCCGGTTGACGTCGTCGGCCGAGAGGCCGTATCCGACCAGCTTGGCCGGATCGATCCAGATGCGCAAGCTGCGCTCGGTCGAATACAGCGTGGCGCGGCCGACGCCGGGGATGCGGCGCACCTCGCCCAGCACGTTGCGGATCATGAAGTCGCCGAGGCCCACTTCATCCAGCGAGCCGTCGGTCGAGTTCAGCGTGATGATCTGCAGTACCGCGGACGAGGCTTCCTCGACCAGGATGCCCTGCTGGATCACGGCGCGCGGCAGCCGCGCCTCGACGCGCTTGAGGCGGTTCTGCACCTCGACCGAAGCCTGGCTGGTGTCAGTGCCCGGCTTGAAGTTGGCGATGATCTCGACCTGGCCGAGCGAGTCGGAGGTCGATTCGAAGTTCAGGATGTTGGCGGCGCCGTTGAGCTCTTCCTCGATCAGCCGCGTCACGCTGTTGTACAGGTTCTCCGGCGACGCGCCGGGATAGCTCGTCGAGATCGAGATCGAGGGCGGCGCGATGATCGGATACTGCGCGACGGCGAGCAGCGGGATCGAGATCGCGCCGATCAGACAGATGAACAGCGCGACGACCCAGGCGAAGATCGGCCTGTCGATGAAGAAGCTGGGCATGTCCGATCACCGCACCGCGTGGGCGGTCTGATGCGAATCCGGTGCCGACGCAGCGTCGATCTCACGCCAGGCCAGCGGCCGGACCTTGTCGCCGGCGGCGAATTTCTGGAACCCCTCGACGACGACCTTGTCGCCGGCCTTGAGGCCTTCGCTCACGAACCAGGAGCCGCCCTGCAGCGAGCCGGTGCGCACCGGCTGCACCGCGACGTGATTGTCGTCCTTGACGACGAACACCTCGCTGCCGCCGCCGCCATTGCGCTGGATCGCCTGCTGCGGCACCGCGATCGCATCGCTGTCGATGCCCTGCTCGATCAGCACGCGGACATACATGCCCGGCAGCAGGATGCGATGCGGGTTCGGGAATTCGCCGCGCAGGGTGACCTGCCCGGTATAGGCATCGACCTTGGCGTCGGAGAACAACAGCTTGCCCGGCACCGGATAGATCGAGCCGTCGTCGAGCACGAGGCGGACCTTCATGGCGTCAGGCGCGATGCGCTCGAGGTCGCCGCTCTCGAAGGCGCGGCGGAGCTGGTTCATCTCGGTCACCGACTGCTGGAAGTCGGCGTAGATCGGGTCGAGCTGCTGGATGGTCGCAAGGCTCGCGGCGTCGTTCTGGACCACGAGCGCGCCTTCGCTGATGACCGCAGCACCGATGGTGCCGTCGATCGGCGCACGGATCGTCGCATAGTCCAGGTTGAGCTTCGCACGCGCGACGTCGGCCTCACGGCCCTGCACGTCGGCTTCGGCCTGCTTCAGGTTGGCGATCGCCTTCTCGTTTTCGGCCTCGGAGGTCGCGCGCTGTTGGGTCAGCGTCGCGATACGGCGGGCCTGCAGCGCGGTCTGCTCGAGCACCGCCTTGGCGCGCGCCAGCGCCGCCTCGGTCGACTGCAATTCGACTTCGAACGGACGCGGATCGATCTGATACAGGGGATCGCCGACCTTCACCTCGCTGCCCTGATGGAACATGCGGTTGACGACGATGCCCGAGACGCGCGGGCGCACCTCGGAGACACGGGTCGGGGCGATGCGGCCCGGCAGCTCGCGCACCATCGCGCGCGCCTGCGGCTTCACGGTGACCACGCTGACGTCCGGCTCGGGTGCTTGCACGGCGGCGGTTGCCGAATTCGGTTCGTCG
Organism: Bradyrhizobium tropiciagri; assembly: GCF_001189845.1. Classification (GTDB taxonomy): domain Bacteria; phylum Pseudomonadota; class Alphaproteobacteria; order Rhizobiales; family Xanthobacteraceae; genus Bradyrhizobium; species Bradyrhizobium tropiciagri. Next base: position 234,812 of record NZ_LFLZ01000003.1, on the reverse strand, counting down.
CAGCCAGCAAGCAGTGGCGCCGTCACGGCCAGCATCAGAGCAATGCATGCCGATTGCGCGCGAAGTCCAGACATTGAGATGATCGCCCCTGAAAGGTTTGGGCAAGCGAACGGCGGTGTCACGGCGACAGCGCTCGCGTTGCTGCGGTGAAAATAAAATCTGCTTGCTGCGACGCAATGCGTTTCTCGGGCGGCTCATTGTCACAGAACGCTATCACCCTGATTTCGCGGCATGTTTTATCTTGTCACCGCATTGTGAGCGGGTTCCATCGCAGGCTGTGGGAATGCGTTAAGGACTGCGTGCGCGGGAACACGCCATTTTGCCTGCGCAAGAATGCCGCACCTTGCGACATCGTGCGCTCCGGCCGAATCAGCACGCGTCGCACCCGTTTCCCGACGAGGCGTGCAATCCGGCCAGATCTCGCGATCTACGCGTGGTGGCGGGGGACCTGTGCAAACGGCGATACGGCGGCCGCCCAGAAAGCTGCGCAAAGCGGCAACAGCTCGCCGGGTCTCAGCCATCCGCCTTTGGATTCGGCTTTCCTCACTGCGCCGCTGTGCCATATTGCTGACAGATGCGGCCTTCGCGAACGGATGATCCGGCAATGCCCCCTTCCCGCTCCGAGATGGAGATCGAACTGAGCAAGCTGTCCTCGCCCAGGATCTTCCTGGTGCGGATGCTGGTATTCCTGGTGCTCTGCGGCCTGGTCGGGGTGGTGCTGTACAAGCAGATCGTCACCGCCTTCTTCGCCAATCCCGGGCTGAACGCCCTGATCGGCGCGGTGCTGCTGATCGGTGTCATCCTGGCGTTCCGCCAGGTGATCCGGCTCTATCCTGAAGTGGCCTGGGTCAATAATTTCCGCATCGCCGATCCCGGCCTTGCGATCGAGCGCCGCCCGACGCTGCTTGCGCCGATGGCCGCCATTCTCGGCGGCGAGCGCGCGGGCCGGATGTCGATCTCGCAGCAGACAATGCGGCATCTGCTCGATTCAATCGCAACCCGCCTCGATGAAGCCCGCGACATCTCGCGCTACATGACCGGCCTTCTGGTGTTCCTCGGCCTGCTCGGCACCTTCTGGGGCCTGATCGAGACGGTCGGCTCGGTCGGCAAGGTGATCGACGGACTAAAGGTCGGCGGCGACGCCGGCGCGCTGTTCGATACGCTGAAGGAGGGCCTTGCCGCCCCGCTCGGCGGCATGGGCATTTCGTTCTCGTCCTCGCTGTTCGGCCTTGCCGGCTCACTGATCCTCGGCTTCCTCGATCTGCAATCGAGCCAGGCCCAGAACCGCTTCTACACCGACCTCGAGGACTGGCTCGCCACCACCGTGCGCGGCATTTCCGGCGACGGCGTCGGGGCCGGCGGCGCCGATTTGCAGGGCGCGATCGACCGGCTGCGTGCCACCTTCGAGGAAGGCGGCGCCGGCGGCGGCCGCAACACCACGGCGGCGATGGCCAATCTTGCCGAGGCGATCCAGGGGCTGGTTGCGCATATGCGCACCGAGCAACAGATGATCCGCGAATGGGCCGACGGCCAGGGCGAGCAGAACCGCGAGATCAAGCGGCTGCTCGAACGCCTCGCCCGCCAGCCCGAGAAGAGCTGAGAGGGGCCTAGAGGATTTGGGTCCCGGCTCTGCGGAGCGGCGTTGCACGCCGCAGCGCGTCCGGGACACGAGAGAGGAGATTGTTTGATGGCCCTCGCCCGCTCGCGCCGCAGCGAATCCGGCTTCAACTACTGGCCCGGCTTTGTCGACGCGCTGTCGACGCTGGTGCTGTCGATCGTGTTCCTGTTGTCGGTGTTCCTTGTCGTGCAGTTCTTCCTGTCGCAGGAAGTGACAGGCAAGGACAAGGCGCTGGAGCAGCTCACCGCCAAGATCGCCCAGCTCAACGAGCTGTTGTCGCTGGAGAAGCTCTCCAAGCTGACGCTCGACGACCAGGTGTCGCAGCTCCGCGCCGGCCTCGCTTCCGCCGAGGGCGAGCGCGATCGCATGAAGGGGCTGTATGAGGGGCTCGCCAATTCCGGCAACGATGCGCAGGGCCGCGCCAACGAGCTCAACAAGGCGCTGGAGTCCGAAAAGAGCGTGTCATCGCGCGCGCTGGCGCAGATCGAGGTGCTGAACCAGCAGATCAGCGCGCTGCGCCGCCAGCTCGCCGCGCTCGAGGAGGCGCTCGACGCCTCCGAGAAGCGCGACAAGGAATCGCAGAACCGGATCGCCGATCTCGGCCAGCGCCTCAACGTCGCGCTGGCGCAGCGGGTACAGGAATTGTCGAAATACCGTTCGGAATTCTTCGGCCGGCTACGTGCGATCCTCGGCAACCGCCCCGATATCCGCATCGTCGGCGACCGCTTCGTGTTCCAGTCCGAAGTGTTCTTCGACACCGGCCAGGCGACCTTGCTGCCGGAAGGCAAGACCGAGCTCGATACCGTGGCGAACGCGCTGATCGACCTCGACAAGCAGATCCCACCCGAGATCGCCTGGGTGCTGCGGGTCGACGGCCACACCGACGTGCGGCCGATCACCAACAGTCCGCTGTTCAAGTCGAACTGGGAATTGTCTTCGGCGCGCGCGATCTCGGTGGTGCAATACCTGATCTCGCTCGGCGTGCCGGCGCAGCGCCTCGTCGCCGCCGGCTTCGCCGAATTCCAGCCGCTCGACACCGCGCAAACCGAAGACGCCTACAAGCGCAACCGCCGCATCGAGCTGAAGCTGACGGAGAAATAAGGCAGCGCGGCCAACCATTCCGGCCCTAACCATCCGTCGTCCTGGCGAAAGCCAGGACCCATAACCACCGAATTGGGTGATGAACGGGATCGTGATCCCAGCGTCGTGCAACAATCGAGATTTGGGGTAATGGGTCCTGGCCTTCGCCAGGACGACAGCGATTGTGCGGTACGGCCTGCATCCACAATCGTCGTCCCGGCGAAAGCCGGGACCCATAACCACAGGCTTGCGTTGTTGAGGTGCGCTGTGGCCCCAACGTCGCGCGACAATTGCCATTCGTGGTTATGGGTCCCTGGGTCAAGCCCGGGACGACACTGGGTGTGTGGCTCGACTTCCTCAGCGCCCGACCAACCCGAGCAATTGCTCCGGATAGCGCGCGCCCTGCACCTCGACCGCGGCGACAGCCTTGCCGATGTCAGCAAGATCGGCGGAGCTCAGTTCGATGCGCGCGGCGCCGATGTTTTCCTCCAGCCGATTGAGCTTGGTGGTACCGGGGATCGGCACGATCCACGGCTTTTGCGCGAGCAGCCAGGCCAGCGCGATCTGCGCCACCGTCGCGCCCTTGCCGGTGGCGATGCGGCCGAGTTGATCGACCAGCGCCTGATTGGCACGGCGGGCCTCCGGCGTGAAGCGCGGCACGAGGTTACGGAAGTCGTCGCTCGCGAACGTCGTCGACGCATTGATCGCGCCCGTGAGGAAGCCGCGGCCGAGCGGGCTGTACGGCACGAAGCCGATGCCGAGCTCTTCCAGCACCGGCAGGATCTCCGCCTCCACCCCGCGTTCCCACAACGAATATTCGCTCTGCAACGCCGTGACCTTCTGCACCGCGTGGGCGCGGCGGATGGTCCCGACGCCGGCCTCGGAGAGGCCGAAATGGCGGACCTTGCCGGCGGCAATCAGGTCCTTCACGGTGCCGGCGACATCCTCGATCGGCACCGCGGGATCGACCCGGTGCTGATAGAACAGGTCGATCACATCGATGTTCAGCCGTTTCAGCGAGGCGTCCGCGACCGCCCTGATGTGCTCGGGCCGGCTGTTCAAGGCGCGGTGCCGCTCGGCCATGGTGCCGATATCGAAGCCGAATTTGGTGGCGATCACAACCTCGCTCCGGACCGGCGCCAGCGCCTCGCCGACCAGTTCCTCATTGACGAAGGGGCCGTAAACCTCGGCGGTGTCGAAGAAAGTAACGCCGCGCTCGACGGCGGCGCGGAGCATGGCAATGCCCGCGGTCTTCTCCACCGCCGGACCGTAGGCGAAGCTGAGGCCCATACAGCCAAGGCCGATCGCCGAGACTTCGAGATTGCTGTGACCGAGTTTGCGTTTCTGCATGATGTCTCTCCGCATCGATGGCTGGATTTCGTCGCTGCGGGATTTAAGGCGTGCACAGCCATGCCATTAGACGTAGAAACCGGGATGGACTTATGAGCAGGGTTCATGAATGCCGCGGCCTGACGTCAATGACCTGATCGCCTTCCTCGCCGTCGCGCGCGAGCGCAGCTTCACCCGTGCCGCGGCGCAGCTCGGTGTGTCGCAATCGGCGCTCAGCCACACCATGCGCGCGCTGGAGGAACGGCTGGGCGTGCGGCTTTTGACCCGCACCACGCGCAGCGTCGCGCCGACCGAGGCCGGCGAACGGCTGCTGCATGGCATCGGTCCGCGCTTCGAGGAAATCGAGGCCGAGCTCGCCGCGCTGACCGCGCTGCGCGAGAAGCCCGCCGGCACCATCCGCATCAACGCCGGCGAGCACGCAGCCGAGACGATCCTGTGGCCGGCGCTGGCGGAGTTCCTGCCGCGCTATCCCGACATCAAGGTGGAGATCACCGTCGACAACGGACTGGCGAACATTGTCGCGGAGCGCTTCGATGCCGGCGTCCGCCTCGGCGAGCAGCTTGCAAAGGACATGATCGCGGTGCGGATCGGTCCGGATTTCCGCATGGTCGTGGTCGGTGCGCCCTCCTACTTCAAACGGCGGGAGCGCCCGAAACGGCCGCAGGATCTGACGCAGCATGCCTGCATCAATATCCGCCTGCCGACCCATGGCGGCATCTATGCCTGGGAATTCGAGCGGCGCGGCCGCCCGCTCAGGGTTCGCGTCGACGGACAATTGGTGTTCAACAGCACCACGTTGCGGATCAAGGCGGCACTGGCCGGCTTGGGGCTCGCCTACATCGCCGAGGACCAGGTGCGCACGCAGCTCGCCAAGGGGCAGCTGATCCAGGTGCTCGACGACTGGTGCGCGCCGTTTCCCGGCTATCACCTTTATTATCCGAGCCGGCGGCAATCCGCTCCGGCCTTCGCACTGCTGGTCGATGCGCTGCGTTATCGCGGCTGACCGCGAACGGCAACGCGGCCAAAGATGAAGTGCGCTTGCGATAGCCGCCTGTCCGCCGTTCGGTTCAGAGGACCATGTTCTAGACCGCGCCGACCGGCTCCGCGGCCGGTTCGTCCGGCTCCACATCCGCAGTCACGAATTTCAGCCCGTAGGTCTTGCCGCGGCGCCACACCACCTCGCAGGGGTAGCGCTTGGCATGGTCGGCGAGCAGCGTCAGCGCGAGGCGGTCCTTGACGTCGAACTCGACCTCGGTGGTGATCTTGGCGCCGCCGGGCGAGATGTCGACCACGGCGCAGGCGTTCTCGGTCACGCCATCGTCGACCGTGATCCAGGCCGCACGGTTGTTGAGCTGGCGCCGCGGCTCGCGACTGACCTTGATACGTGCTCCATTGCTCGCCATCGTCGTCGTCCTTGAAGACATTGGTCATTGAAAACTTGCAAGACCGCGCAGGTCGATCGACGCGCCCGGCACATAACCGCAGCGGCCACAATGCCGTCCCCCCGTAAAGTCCGGCTTAGCGCGATCGCTTGAACTTTACCGGAATCTTGACCCGGCTTTTAGCAAACAGGGATTCTGCAATTCCCTCAGCGGGATACCGGCCGCACTGGCGTTCCGGACCTTGACACCGCGACCGCACTGTTGGTGAAGTGGCGGCCGTGGCTTTGGCCACATCCCTGCAACAAGAGCGCTTCAAGCCGCCATTTCCGACGGAAACGACCCATGCTGATCCCCCTCGCCGACGTGCCGCGCTGGTATGCCGAACGCAAGCCCACGGATGCGATCGCCGTCAGTCACGGCGCGGATACGCTGACCTGGCATGAGCTCGAGCGCCGCGCCAATGCGCGGGCGCGGGCCTTTGCCGCCAAGGGCGTCAAGCCCGGCGACTTCGTCGCGATCGGGCTGCCCAACAGCAACGCGTTCTTCGAGACCACGTTCGCGGTGTGGAAATGCGGGGCGACGCCGACCTCGCTGTCATGGCGGCTGCCGCGCGGCGAAGCCGCCGCGGTGCTCGAGATCCTGAAGCCGTCGCTGGTGGTCGGCGGCGAGGCCGACTGGAATGCGCCGAATTCACTGCCGGTGAATTTCGTGCCGGAGGGATTTTCCGGGGAGCCGCTCGATGCGCCGCTTGCGCGCTACTGGAAGGCGATGACGAGCGGCGGCTCGACCGGACGGCCGAAGGTGATCCTCGATCACAACCCCGCCGTGATCGAAACCACGACGCCGCTGATGCTCGGGATTCCGCATCAGGCCTCGCTGCTCAACCCGGGCCCGCTCTATCACAATGCACCGTTCATCCTGTCGCACTCCGCGCTGTTCGGCGGCGGCAAGCTGACCGGCATGGTGAAGTTCGACGCCGAGGAGACGCTGCGGCTGATCGAACGCGAACGCGTGCAATGGGTCAACTTCGTGCCAACGATGATGCACCGGATCTGGGCGCTGCCCGAGGAGGTGCGCAACCGCTACGACGTCTCAAGCCTGCAAATCGTGTTTCACATGGCAGCGCCGATGCCGCCCTGGCTGAAGGAGAAGTGGATCGAATGGCTCGGCCCGGAGCGTGTCTGGGAACTCTATGGCGGCACCGAGCGGCAAGGCGCCTGCGTGATCTCGGGCGTCGAATGGATGGCGCATAAGGGCTCGGTCGGCAAGATCGGCGAGACCGCTAAGCTGCGTATCATCGGCGAGGACGGCAACGACGTCGCGCCCGGCGAGACCGGCGAGATCTACTTCCTGCCCAATGACGGCGTCGGCTCCACCTATCATTATCTCGGCGCAACACCGAAGCGGCGGCCGGACGGTTGGGAATCGCTCGGCGATATCGGACGTCTGGATGAAGAGGGCTATCTCTATCTCGGCGACCGGCTCGCCGACATGGTGCTGCGCGGCGGCGCCAATATCTATCCGGCCGAGGTCGAGGCCGCGGTCAGCGAACATCCTGATGTGCGCTCCTGCGTCGTGGTCGGATTGCCCGATCCGGAATTCGGCCAGCGCGTGCATGCGATCCTCGAGCTCGCCGACGACGCCGATGCGCAGAAGATCGCCGACGGCATGGGCGATTTCCTGAAAGACCGGCTCAGCCGCTACAAGCATCCGGAAAGCTTCGAGCGCGTCGGCACCGCGCCGCGCGATGATTCCGGAAAGGTCCGCCGCACCATGCTGCGCGACGAGCGCGCCGCGTGGATCAAGGACAACCGCGCCTTCCGCATCATGCCGGCGCGCGCGAAGGCATGATGCGGAAAAGTGCGAAGCGGTTTTCCGAAAAGATCATGCCCAAACAAGAAGCTAAGGCGCGATGACAGATCTCATCGCGCTCTAGAGGCGAACAGATTCATCTATCTTGCGAGGGGCAGGTCTGCACGCCAGATGAGCTGTGCAGGCCGCCGCGCAGGGTATATCATTCCATCTTCCCTGCCGGCAGAACCTCGGACTACCTTGAGGTTCCAGCGCGCCCTGCACGCCAGGAGATCCCAGATGACTTCCACGACCGAACCGAAAGTGCCGGCGGCCTTTCAGCCCCGCCCCGAAGATTATCGCTATGACCTCGATCGTGCGCTGATGAGCGTGGTTGGGCTGCATTCGATCATTCCGCCTGATGCTTTCAGCGCCGAGACGCTCGGCACCGAACGCGCGGGCAACGGCGTGCTGATCGACGACGGGCTGGTGCTGACGATCGGCTATCTGATCACCGAAGCCGCCACGGTGTGGCTGCATCTCGGCGACGGCCGCGCGGTCGAGGGTCACGCGCTCGGCTTCGATTTCGAATCCGGCTTCGGCCTGGTGCAGGCGCTGGGCAAGCTCGACATCGATCCGCTGCGGATCGGCTCGTCCGCGGCAACGCAGGTCGGCGACAATGTCGTGCTCGGTGGTGCCGGCGGCCGCACGCGCTCGGTCGCAAGCCAGATCGCGGCGAAGCAGGAATTCGCGGGCTACTGGGAGTATCTGCTCGACGAGGCGATCTTCACCTATCCGTCGCATCCGAACTGGGGTGGCACCGGACTGATCAACAATGCCGGCGAGCTGATCGGCATCGGCTCGCTGCAGCTCGAGCGCGAACGCTCGGGCCGCGCCGAGCACGTCAACATGATCGTGCCGATCGATCTGCTGAACCCGGTGTTGAGCGACCTGCGCAAATTCGGCCGTGTCGACAAGCCTGCGCGACCGTGGCTCGGCATGTACACGACCGAGATCGACAACCGCCTCGTGGTGGTCGGCGTTGCCAGCAAGGGACCGGCGGCGCGCGCCGAGCTGAAGACCGGCGACGTGATCCTCGCGGTCGACGGCGACAAGGTGACGAGCCAGACCGGCTTCTATCGCAAGCTCTGGTCGCTCGGCGCAGCCGGCGTTGACGTGCCGTTGACGGTCTATCACGAAGGCGTCACCTTCGACGTGACGCTGACCTCGATCGACCGCATGAAGCTGCTCAAGGCGCCGCGGCTGCACTAAGCAAGAAAGAGGAGCAGCTGCGATGAGCGAGGCCGTGGTTGACGACATCGTGGCCGTGCTGCCGCCGCTGTTGCAGACCCTGGAATCGCTGTCCTTTGTCGCGCGCAACCTCAATCCGCCGGACTTCGATCGCGTGATGCAGATCGCGGGCGAACCCGAGGAGGCACTGCAGGCGGTGCGGCCGCGGCTGGCCGATTGGCCGGAGAAATTCGCGCACATCAAGACTGCACTTGAGGCTGCGATCGAACCGGCGCTCGCCGGCTATGCGGGGCTGCGCGCGGTGCAGAACGGCGAAGGCGACCTGGTCAGCGTATTCCGCGCGCTGCGCTATCTGCCGCGCGCCCAGGAAGCGCTCTATCCCTTGACCGAACTGCCGCCGGTCAGCGGCTTCTTCATCGCGCCCGACTTGCGCGAGGATGCCGGGCTGCAGGCAAAACTCGCGGCGACGCCGAACGCCGACACCGGCATCTTCCATGAGCGCAACGAGCCGGGCAGCCGCGGCGGCTTCTCGATGTATGTGCCGGAATACTACACGCCTGAAAGTACCTGGCCGCTGGTGATGGCGCTGCATGGCGGCAGCGGCAATGGCCGCGGCTTCCTGTGGAGCTGGCTGCGCGACGCGCGCAGCCGCGGCGCCATCCTGGTGGCGCCGACCGCAACCGGCCAGACCTGGGCGCTGATGGGCGACGACACCGACACGCCGAACCTCAACCGCATTCTCGACCAGGTGTGCGCGCGCTGGAATATCGACGCGACGCGGATGCTGCTGACCGGCATGAGCGACGGCGGCACGTTCAGCTATGTGACCGGGCTCGACGGCGCCTCGCGCTTCACGCATCTGGCGCCGGTCGCGGCGACCTTCCACCCACTGATGGCTGAGATGGCCGATGCGGAGCGGCTACGGGACTTGCCGATCTTCATCACCCATGGCCGGCTCGACTGGATGTTCCCGGTACAGACCGCGCGGCAGACCCAGGGCCTGCTGTCGGCCGCCGGCGCCAGGGTCGTCTATCGCGAGATCGACGATCTCAGCCACACCTATCCGCGCGAGATCAATGCGGGGATCATGAAGTGGCTGAATGGTGAACAGGCCGGCGGCGCTTAGAGCATCGTCGGTTGGCACCGAGTTACACGGCTCTATCCCCGTCATTGCGAGGAGCGAAGCGACGAAGCAATCCATGTCTCCGCCTGCGGCGCGATGGATTGCTTCGCTTCGCTCGCAATGACGTGGATAGAATCTACCTCGTTACGTGTTCACCCGCGGCTTGAGCAGGTCTGAAAAGCCGACCCGGTGCAGCATCTCGTTGCGGACGCGGTCGATCACGCCGAAGGCGACCTCGGCACCGTCCTGGGTCGGATCGATGTGGACGCGGAATGGCCGCTTGCCGAACGGCGTGTCGAGCACCCTGACGATCGCATCCGCGACCAGCGACGCGTCGGCATCCTCGGGCACGATCGCCGCGAACGCCTTCATGATCTCATCGCCGAAGCCGGCATAGGGACCGGCTTCATATTCGGCGACCCGCGCTTCGTCGGCAGGACGGCCGGAATGCGCGAAGTGATTGGTGCCGCCGGTGAAGGCGCCGGGCACGATGATCGAGGTCTCGATGCCCCAGCGCGCGAGCTCGCGGGCATAGATCACGGCCATCGCATCCATGCCGGCCTTCGCCGCGAAATACGGCGCGAGATAGGGCGGCGTGCCGCCGGCCGAAGAGCTGCTCGACACCCAGACCACAAGTCCCCTGCCCTGCTTGCGCAGCTGCGGCAGCGCCGCGCGATTGACGCGCTGGGTCGAGAGGACGTTGACGTCGTAGAGCTCGGCGAGCTGCTCGGGCGTGAAGGCCTCCGCCGGGCCGAACACCATGTGGCCGGCATTGTGCATCACGACGTCGAGGCGGCCTTCTTCGGCGACGATCTGCGCAATGGCCTTGTCGACTGACGCCTGCGAGCCGACATCGAGCTCGAGCGAGCGCAGATCGACCTTGTTGTCCCTCGCGAACTCCTCGATATCGGCGACCGCGGCAGCATTGCGGCCGGTGGTGTGGCGCATCGAGGCGTAGACAATGTGGCCGCTTGGCGAGCGCGTTGGCGGTGAGGCGGCCGAAGCCGCTCGAGGCGCCGGTGATGACGATGACCTGTTTCATGACACGTGCCTTGTGATGACGGATTGAACGGGAGTTGGGTTGAAGGCGCGAGAGCGTCAGACCAGGCCGCCATTCGCGCGCAGGGTCTGACCGTTGATCCAGGAGCCGTCGGGACCGGCGAGGAACGACACGGCATTCGCGATGTCGTCGGGCGTGCCGAGCCGCTCCAGCGGGACCATCTTGGCGAAGCGGTCGATCAGTTCGTCTGACTTGCCGTTGAGGAACAGATCGGTCGCTGTCGGGCCCGGCGCGATCGCATTCACGGTGATGCCGCGGCCGCGCAATTCCTTGGAGAGGATCGCGGTGAGGGATTCGATCGCCGCCTTGGTGGCGACATAGATGCCGTAGGTCTCGAGCTTGGTGCCGACGACGCTGGTCGAGAAATTGACGATGCGTCCGCCGTTGCGCAGCCGGCGGGCCGCCTCGCGCATGGTGTTGAAGCTGCCCTTCAGGTTGACCGCGACCTGTTGGTCGAAGGTTGCATCGTCGCTGTCGGCGATCTTGCCGAGCTTCATGATGCCGGCATTGTTGACCAGCACGTCGACGCCGCCGAACGCCGCTTCCGCCGCGTCGAACATGCCGCGCACCGCGTTGGGATCGCTGACATCGGCCTTCGCCGTCAGCGCCCGACCGCCGGCGGCCTCGATCCGGTCGGCAACCGCCTGGGCGGGCTTGGCATCGCCGGAATAGTTGATGACGACAGTGAAGCCGTCCTTGGCGAGGCGCTCGGCGACCGCCGCGCCGATACCGCGCGAGGCGCCCGTCACCAGAGCTACCTTGTTGGTCTGGTTGGTCATTTTCGATCTCCCATCAGTTGAGCGGCTACGGCCGCGTTCGATGGGAGGACGCTACGGCTTGGCATCGACCGGATAATCTGGCATTTTTTGGCATCACTATTCGCGAATTTCGGACAATAGATGGACCGCTTCGACGCGATGCGCGTGTTCACCCGGGTGGTCGAGCGGCGCAGCTTTTCGCTGGCCGCCGACGATCTCGGCCTGCCGCGCTCGACGGTGACGGACGCCGTGAAGGGGCTGGAAGCGCGGCTCGGCGTCCGCCTGCTCGAGCGCACCACGCGCACGGTGCGCCCGACGCTCGACGGCGAGGCGCACTACCGCCGCTGCGTGTCGCTGATATCAGATCTCGAAGATGCCGAGGGCGCGTTCGGCGGCGCGCGGCCGAAGGGGCTGCTCCGGCTCGAAGTGCAGGGCACGCTGGCGCGGCACTTCCTGCTGCCGAACCTGCCGGGCTTCCTCACCGAGTATCCCGACATCGAGATCAACATGAGCGAGAGCGATCGCTTCATCGACGTGATCCGCGAAGGCGTCGACTGCGTGCTGCGCTTCGGCCGCCTGCCCGACAGCGACATGATCGCGCGGCAGGTGACGATGCTGGAGCGATTGACCTGCGCCGCGCCTGACTATTTCGCGCGCTTCGGTCTGCCGGCCGATCCGTTCGCGCTCGACGGCCATCGCATGATCGGCATCCGCTCGCTGACGACAGGACGCCTGCGGCCGATGGAGTTCGTGATCGACGGTGCCGTGAAGCAGTTTCCGCTGCCCGCACCGATGTCGGTGACCGGACCCGAGAGCTATCTCGCGAGCGCCAGGCTCGGCCTCGGCCTCGTGCAGGTGCCGCGCTTCCACGCCGAGGCCGATCTCGCCAACGGCACGCTCGTTGCAGTGCTGCAGCAATGGCCGCCGCCAATGGTGCCGATCAACCTGCTCTATCCACGCAACCGCCAGCTTTCGCCGCGCGTGCGCGTGTTCATCGATTATGTCATGCGCGTGTTCGCGCGCAGTTGATCGGCCGCCGGAACCACGGCGAACCCCGCGACGTTATCCCTTCGACACCGGAGGGATTAAGCGATGCGGACGTTTTTCGGAATGATTTTGGGCGCGCTGCTGCTGATATGCAGCGTCTATCTCTATGACTCGATGCGGACATCGAGCGCAGCCAATGGCGAGATGGCGCGGGACGCGCGCACCATCGTCAATTGGGACGTCGCGGCGCATGACTGGAACCTGCTGAAGACGCGCACCCGCGAGCAGTGGGGCAAGATCGCGTCGAAGTAACGACCGACGTTCACAATCCGATCGGCGTCACAGCCCGAGCGCAGACGCCGCCAAGGCTGCGCCGAATCCGGCTCCCAGCGCGGCCCATTCCCGCGCCGTGATGGCCATGGTCGCAAGCGCGACCACGGTCCCGACGAAGCCAGCCAGCCCGCCTGATAGGCAACCGCCGACAATGAATGCAATGAACAGATTGCCGGGCGCGAGCTGCAAGAACCGCGCGGCGATGCCGTCGTCGCGCATCGATGCAGCAAGGACGTATCCGCTGGCGCGCATGACATAGCAGGTGACGCCGAGGATGCAGATGACGCCGAGCACCTTAAGGTCATGCATCTTTCGGCTCCATCATGCTCACAAGCGTGCCGCATCCGCCTCCGATCAGCATCGACCAGCTGGGATCCACGAACCGGGCCACGAGAAGTGCCGCGACGGCCGAGGTCAGCCACGGCCAAAGCGATCTCACATTCTTCCATTGGCTGGGCAGCAGGGTCGCGATGAACATCGTCGGCAGCAACGTAGCGGCGAGCCTGAGCGGTTCGTTCGCCGCGAGCGGAGCGGCATAGGCGAGCGCGGTGCCGCCGACCCAGCCGATCGCCATCGGGATGCTCGATCCGAGCAGATAGCCTGCGTCAGGTCCATTGCGGTCGGCGTCCGAGCTCGTCATCAGCCACGATGCATCCGCCAGCTGGAACAGCGTGGGCAGCACCTTCCGGGGTGCCAGTCCGCCAAACAGCTGGCGCAGATGGGCGCCCATCAGTAAGTATCGCGAATTCGTGGCAATGCAGGCAACGACCATGGCGACGACCGGCAGCGGATGAGCCCACATGCTCAGCGTGATCGCTTGCGCCGTGGCGGAGTAGACCAGCAGGCTGAACAGAATGGCGTGCTCTGCCCCCAGCCCAAGTCCCTTGTACGTCAGTCCCATCACGAGGCCGGCGGCGCCATTGCTGAGCAGGAACGGCAACGCCGCGACCAGGCCGCGCCTGAAACCTGCGGCAGTCATCGTGGAGGCTGATGGCGAGGCGCTTGTAATGGTCATGACCATTAGATTAGACTTGGTGAGAGGCCGTGATGTCAAGAGATCCCGCGCGGGCAGCGACGCAGTTCTTCGGTGGACGGGTCTGCCTTGACTTCGCGAACACGCTGGACTGGCGCACCTCGGACGATCCGCAGGAGCTGATTCCGGACTATGCGGCGCTGTTGTCCTGGAGCGAACGCCGCGGGACCCTGCCCCTTGCCGCGACCAGGAAGCTGAAGGCGCGTTCGGCAAGCAGCGAGGCAGCGGCTGCGATGCAGAAGGCATATGATTTGCGCCGCGACATCTGGACCATCTCGGACGCGCTGCGCGGCGGCCGCGGTGCTGACCTTCGTCTGATCAATCAGATGCTCTCGGCGGCGCCGCGGCAACCCGACCTCGTGCGGCAGGATCGAGCATATCGCCACGCCTTCGCGGGGACCGACGTGAGCGAGCCGTTATGGCCGGTGCTTTGGTCGCTGACGGCCCTGCTGGCGTCCGACGACGCCAGGCGGATCGGATGCTGCGAGGCCGACGGCTGCGGCTGGTTCTTTGTCGACGAGAGCCCGAACCGGACCCGCCGATGGTGCTCGAGCGAGGTGTGCGGCAATCGCGAGCGCGCCCGGCGCGCCTACGCCAAGCGCAAGGGCTCAGCGTAAGCCGAACGCGAAGGCGTCTAATTCTGCTCGGTCTTGCGGCCCATATTGGCCTTGCGGGCGTCGGCAATCACCTGCTCGAACTGATCGATGCTGAGCACGCCCGGCACGCGATACTTGCCGACAATGAATGACGGCGTGCCGTTGAAGCCGAACGCCTGCGCCTGCTCGTCGTTGCGCGCGAGGATCGCGTCGATCGCCTTGGCGTTGGCGTCGAGATCCTTCTTCAGCTTGTCCATGTCGAGGCCGGCGCCCGAGAGCAGTTCGGCAATGCGCGGCTCAGTGATGCGCGAATTGACCGAGATCATCGCCTCATGCGCAGTGTCGAACTTGCCCTGGTACTTCGCCGCCAGCGCCATCCGCGCCGCGACCTTGGAGACCGGCCCGAGGATCGGCCAGTCCTTCAGCACCAGGCGGACCTTGCCGTCGTCCTGCACTACCTGGCGGAGTTCCGGCGCGAGCTTGCGGCAATACGGGCAGTTGTAATCGAACCATTCGACGATCGTGATGTCGCCCTTGGCATTGCCGATCACGGGAATATCCGGATCGCGCAGCACCTGCTCCTCGGTCAGAACCTTGTCGTCCTCGGCGCGCGCGCCGCTCGCGGCCAGCAGCGCGATGCCGGCACCGATAAGGCCGAGCGCGTCGCGGCGGGTGGCGCCGGCATTGTCGAAGGGTGATTTCGTCAGATGGTTCATAGCTGGCTTCCGGAAGGGCTCCTCGCCCTTCTACGTTCAGGACACATTGATGTTACGCAGCAGCATATAGATCGCCACGACGATAATCACAGCCGCGAACACGATATTGAGCGCGCCGCGACGTTCCGACAGGTGCCGGGCGCTCCTCGTACCCAGGAGGCCGCCCGCGATGCCGCCGGCGACGAATAGCCCCGCAAGGCCCCATGACACCAGCCCTGACCACGCATAGCTCAGGGCCGTGGTCACGCCGAAGGCGGTGACCGCCACCAGCGAGGAACTGACCGCGTTCATGATCGGCATCCCGGTCGCCAGCATCAGGGCCGGCACGATCAAAAAGCCGCCGCCGATGCCGAAGAAGCCGGACATGGTTCCGGTGGCAAGCCCGAGACCGATGATCGCGGGCATGTTGGACATCGAGATCTTGACGTCGGTCAGCCCGACCCGCGCGCGGGTCTTCAGCATCAGGCCCGCGATGACAAGCATCACCACCGAAAACAGCGCCAGCAGCTTCTGCCCGTCCAGCATCTTGCCGAGGATCGAGCCGCCGAAGGCGCCGAACATGCCTGACAGCGCGAATACCAGCGCGCAGGACCATATCACCGTGCCGCCGCGGGCGTGGTTCGACAGGTTGATCGCAGCGTTAGCGGCGACCGCGATCGCCGAGGTGCCGATCGCGACATGCGGCTGGGGCACCCCGACCACATAGACCATCAGCGGCACGGCCAGGATCGATCCGCCGCCGCCGACCAGGCCAAGCGAAAAGCCGACCAGCATGCCCGATGCCAGCCCAAGCACGCTCTGGGTTGCGGAGAAGACCAAGGGGAACAGACTCGCGTTTGCGGCGGCGACCATAGAAGGATTTGCTGCCCAGTGCCATACCCATAGCACAAAACCGCCCCGTAACGGCAGTCAGCGCAGCAGATATGTCACGGCCAGGGGCACCAGCAGCGAGGTGACCAGCGCGTTCAGGCTCATCGCGATGCCGGCAAAGACGCCGGCGACCTCGTCGACCTGGAAGGCCCGCGCGGTGCCGATGCCATGGGCGGCGATGCCGGCGGCAAAGCCGCGGCCGCGGAAGTCGGTAATCCCTGCGAAGTTCATCAGCGGCGTGACGATGATCGCCCCCATGATGCCGGTGAGGATCACCGACACCGCGGTCAGCGAGGGATCGGCATGCAGGGATTCGCTGACGCCCATCGCGACGCCGGCCGTCACCGATTTCGGCGCCAGTGACAGGATGATCTCGCGCGGCAGGCCGAAGGCCCGCGCCAGCAGCACCACCGAGACGATCGCCGTCAGCGAGCCGACCGCGAGCGCAACCAGCATCGGCAGGACCGCCGCTGCAACCCGCGTGCGGTTCTCGTAGAGCGGCACCGCGAGCGCGACTGTCGCCGGCCCGAGCAGGAAGTGCACGAACTGCGCGCCGGCGAAGTAGGTGGTGTAGGAGGTGTTGGTCAGCAGCAGGAACAGGCCGATGATCCACAGCGAATGCAGCACCGGATTGGCGAGCGGATGCCGCCTGGTCTTCAGCGACACCGCATCGGTCGCGGCATAGGTCACGAGCGTCACCGTCAGCCAGAGCAGCGGCGACTGCGAGAGATAGACCCAGAGCGAGAACGGATTGTCGTTCACGGCGTCTCGTCCTCGCGCGAGAAGAGACTGCTCACCGCGACAAAGGTCGCGACCGTCGCCAGCAGCGTGACGATGACCGACACCGCGAGGATCACAAGGATCGCGATGCCGTGCTCGGCGAGCAGATCGAGCTTCTGCACCACGCCGACGCCGGCCGGAATGAACAGCAGCGAGAGATTGGCGAGCATGCCGCGGCTTGCGCTCTCGACGCCGTCATTGCCAAGCGGCCCGCGCGCCAGCGCCGGATAGCGGTCGCGCGCCAGCAGCAGCAACAGCAGGAGCACGAGACCAACCACCGGGCCCGGCACCGGCACCGCGAGCGCGCGCACGGCAACCTCACCGACGAGCTGACAAAGCAGGATCAGGCTGAGGCTGGCGATCATGACAAGGCGCTCACGCGAAACATCCGCCTATCAGGTCGCCGTGACGGAGGCTTGTCAATGCGCCGATCTCAAATGGATGCGCAGATGTTGGGCATGCCTGTCCTAAGCACGCGGGTCTCTGAGACCCGTCACCCTGAGGAGCGCGCAGCGCGCCTCGAAGGGTCGACGGCCACCAGCCGGGCCGTGCATGCTTCGAGACGCCGCTTCGCGGCTCCTCAGCATGACGGGGAAAGATTGTTCGTCCCGATGACCGCTTATGCCCGCCGCTGCAGCGCCATCAGTGTGCCGCTCATGGTCGCGACCAGCGTCTCAATGCCGTCCTGCACGGCATAGGCACGGCCGTCGCAGACGGTCAGCGTGCGGCCGGGCTTGACCACCACGCCGCGGAACACGAACCGCTCGCCACGTGCCGGCGCCAGCAGATTGGTCTTGAACTCGACGGTGAGGATGTCGGAGCCTTCGGGCATCAGCGTGAAGGCGGCAATGCCGCAGGCATTGTCGAGCCCCGCGGTGATGATTCCGGCATGCACGAAGCCGTTCTGCTGGCTGTACTCAGGCGCATAGGGCATCGCGAGATCGACTTCGCCCGGCTCGATCCGCGCGATCGAGATACCAAGCGTCTGCATCGCGCGCTGGCGCGCGAACGTCTCGCCTGCAATTGCGCGATAGTCGGGATTCTTCGGCTCGAAACGGGGCATGGCGGTCATGCGATCGCGGGTTCTGACGGGACGAGATGCGGCATCGCCGCGTAGCGGATCGCCGGCGCAAACGGCGCCGCCTTGCGCGCGGCACGGTCGATGTGCACGGCGGTGATCTCGCAGGTCGCGGCGATCTCGCCGGTCTCGGCGTTGCGCATCTCGTGCAGGATGCGGATCGACTTGTCGCGGAACTCGACCAGCCGGCTCTTGACCTCGACGAGATCGCCGGCGAGCAGTTCGCGCTTGTAGGCGATGTTCTGCTGCACGGCGGCCATGCCGCGGCCGGACTCGCGCAGATAGGTGGGCGTGAGGCCAAGCCGCGCAAACATATTCCAGCTCGCTTCGTCGAACTTGCCGACATACCACATAACGTTCATGTGGCCGATGTGGTCGCAGTGCCAGGGATAGACCGTGCCGCGGTAGGTCGCCTCGCCTTCCATTCTGGTTCTCCCCGATTGTGATACGGTAGCGTATCAAGCGCAAGGTGGGCTAGCAATACGGTACCGTATCAAGCACGATCCGGAAGAGTGCGCAGCGGTTTTCCGAAAAGATCGTGCTCAAACAAGAGACTAATGCGCGATGACCCGATCGCGCATTGGGATCCGCGGAGATCACATGACTGAGAGCAAGGGCGATGTCTGGGTCGCCGCCGGCTTTGCCGAACTCGCCCATAACGGCGTCGACGGCGTGCGGGTCGAGGTGCTGGCGAAGAATCTCGGCGTCACCAAGGGCGGCTTCTACCGCCGCTTCAGGGATCGCGCCGCGCTGCTCGAGGCCATGCTGACGCGCTGGCGCGATGGCCGCATCGCATCGATCGAGAAGCAGACTGCGCTCGACGGTGCGAGCGCGCGCGAACGGCTGAAGGCGATCATCACGCTCTATTCGGAGCGCATGAACACCGAGGCGATGGCAGTCGAGCTCGCGATCCGGCAATGGGCGCGCACCGACGAGGCCGCTGCGACCGCCGCCGCGAGTGTCGATGCGGCACGACTGAAGCAGGTCGGCCAGCTCTATCGCGCCACGGGGCTGCCGACTGAAGAGGCCGATGCGCAGGCCTTCCTGTTCTACTGCTTCATCTTCGGCCAGAGCCTGTTGTTTCTCGAGCGCGGCCCGCGCAAGCGCGCGCAACTGCTGGCGCAATCGGCAGACAAGCTGCTTGCGGAAGGCCAGTGAGCTTCGGCCAAAAGAAAGCGGCCGGCTTACGCCGGCCGCCTCCTCGAAAACGCATCGCAGAGAGGCTCAGGCGCCCTTCAGATGCTTGTTGCATTCGCTGTAATAGCCGCCGCCCTTCTGGATCCACTTCATGCCGCCATTGCCGCCGGTGGTCTTGTTGGCGTTGTACTGGTCGAGGCAGCTGTGCATGCGCTGCTTGCCCTCGGTTTCCTTGGCGTATTTGGGATCGACCGCGTTCGGAAACACGGCGGGCCCTGCCGGCGCCGCGGGTGCTGCCGCGGGAGCGGCTTCGCGCTTGGCTTCCTTCGGCGCGGCCGGAGCAGGCGCGGCGGCAGCGGGCGGCGGCGCGGCGGGCGCCGCGGCCGGGGTCGCGTCGGCGCCGCATTGCGCCTTGCGGAAATCATTCCACTTCTGGCCGTTGAGGGTGCCGGCCGTCTTGGCCGCCTGGTACTTGGCGCTGCATTCCTGCGCGGTCAGGGCCTGCGCCGGGGCGCTCGCCGCAAAGGCTGCAAAGCCCGACACCGCAATCACACACAACAATCTGGTCTGAATGGTCATCCCTGGTCTCCCGTCATCCCTGGTTGGGGGCATTGGCGTAAGACCATTATCCTAGCGCAACCCGGACTTGCGACAACGTGCGGGCGCGCCAGCGCATTAAAATATTGTGGCGGCAGGACCACTGCATGTTCATCCACGGT
The DNA here is from genome assembly GCF_001189845.1 of Bradyrhizobium tropiciagri. Taxonomy (GTDB): domain Bacteria; phylum Pseudomonadota; class Alphaproteobacteria; order Rhizobiales; family Xanthobacteraceae; genus Bradyrhizobium; species Bradyrhizobium tropiciagri. The sequence continues at coordinate 215,150 of NZ_LFLZ01000003.1, read as the reverse complement.
TCAGCATCGCCGCGCAACGTTTCGGCTCCTTTCCTCACGAGGTGCCCCATGATGAAGATTTCCTCCCTTGCGACCGTGACCGCCCTTGCCTCCGCGCTGCTGATCGGCGGTGCCTTCGCGCAGACCGCCGCGCCCGCTGCCAAGGACGCCGCTCCGAAGGCCGACGCCAAGATGGCCAAGGAAGCCAAGCCGCGTACCGCCGAATCGTTGGAATGCTCGAAGGAGGCCGACGCCAAGGGCCTGCACGGCAAGGAGCGCAAGAAATTCCGCTCCGAGTGCAAGAAGAACGCGTCGGGCGGCGGCGCCGCTGCGCCCGCGGGCACGAAGTAACACACACGCCGTGGCCACCCTCCCCTGGAGGGGGAGGGTCGGCACACGTTGAGCGCAGCGAAACGTGTGTCGGGGTGGGGTGATCTCTCAACACGGGCAGCTCCCGATAGGAGAGACCGTCCCCCCACCCCGCCGCTCATTTCATTTCGCGTCGACCCAAGAGCGCGCTTCGCTCGTCTCGTCCCCCTCCAGGCGAGGTTGAAGGAAGATTCCCCGGGAATTCGGGGCGCAATGCTGCAATCGCGAGATGCATTTGTCGCGTCCGCGCGAATTTGCCATAAGGCGGCGTGACCCTGATCCGCGCTTCGATGGCGTCAGCCATTCCCGACCGCAGCAAAGTTCTGAACGGGCTCGAGACTCTCGTCATCGGCGCCGGCGGCGGCCTGCTGTTTTTATGGGCGGGCTTGCCGGGCGGCCTGATCTCGGGGGCGATGTGCGCGGTCGGAATCGCCGCACTGGCCGGCCGGCCGCTCGCGGTGCCGCCGGTGCTGACACAATCCGTGCTGCTGCTGCTCGGTATCTCGCTGGGCTCGCTGATGTCACAGCAACTGCTGCAGCATATGAGCTCCTATCCCCTCACCATCGCCCTGTTGGCGCTGGCGACGTTCTGCTCGACCTTCGGCTCGAGCCTGTACCTCCAGCGCATCCATGGCTGGGACCAGACCTCGGCCTTCCTCGCCGGCAGCCCCGGCGCGCTCTCGCAGATCACGATCCTCGCCGCGGAGAAGGGCGCCGACGTCGCGGCGATCGCCGTGGTGCAGACCATGCGCGTCATCATTCTGACCGCAGCCCTGCCGCTGGTGCTGGCGCTGACCGGGGTGACGCATGCCGCGCCGCCGCCATTGCCGACGACCGTCGCCTCGCCGTTCGGCCTGATCGCCCTGGTCGCCGGGTCGATCGGCGTCTCGTTGCTGCTGCGCTGGATCAAGTTTCCCGCCAGCTGGATGTTCGGTGCGATGCTCGCCTCCAGCCTGCTGCATGGCTCGGGCCTGGTCGATGGCGGCCTGCCGCCCTGGCTCCGCAATATCGCGCTGGTCGGCATCGGCGCCATTATCGGCACCCGCTTCGCGCGGATGAAGACCTCGACGCTGCTCAGCCATGTCAATGCCGGGCTCGGCTCGTTTGCGATCGCCATCCTGATCTCGGCCGTGTTCGTCGCGGTGATCGCCTTCACCACCCACGTGCGGCTCGCCGACGTCGTGGTCGCCTTCGCGCCCGGTGCGATGGACGCGATGCTGGCGCTGGCCCTGACGCTGCACATCGACCCGATCTTCGTCGGCGCGCATCACCTGTCGCGGTTCTTGTTCGTCACCATCTCGACGCCGGGCATCATCCATCTGTTCGGACGGCCGCAGGACGACGTCGACGATTAGCTCGAAAGCGTAGGATGGGTAGAGCGCAGCGAAACCCATCACTTTCGTCGTGGATTGAGATGGTGGGTTTCGCTTCGCTCTACCCACCCTACGCAGTACGGGCTCAAGCTTTCGCGGCCCGCATCACGCCCCAGCCGGCGATCGCGGCCATCAAGAGCGAGATCAACACGTTGTAACCGGCGAGCGAGATGCCGAGGAAGCGCCACTGCACCTCGTCGCAACGGACCACCTTGACCTTGTCGAGTTGATCCAGCAGCGAGCCGGCCTTGCCGAAATCCACCATCGGGCCGCTGCAATCGGTCGGCCCCTGCCAGAAGCCCCATTCGACGCCGGCGTGATAGGCGCCGAGCCCGGCATTGGCGAGCGCGGCGAGGCCAAGGATCGCAAGCCCCGCGAGCAGCACCGGGCGCGCCGTGCCGCGGGCGGCCGCCAGCGCCACCACGGCGCCGAGCGGGACCGCAAGATAATAGGCATAGCGCTGCTCGAGGCAGAGCGGACAGGGCATGATCTCCAGCACGAGCTGGAAGAACCAGGCACCGGCCAGCGTCACTGCTGCGATCACGGCGATCGCCAGAGCCGAGGTCAGCGCCGGATTGCCGGTCGCGGAAGCATCCGACGGATGGGCGGTGGCGGTCGTCACGGCGGTCCTCCTGCGAGCATCCATTCGGCAAGGTCAGGCCCTGCCCCATGCTCGCTCCGGGTCGTATCGCGTGGAAATACCGCTGTCGAGGCGCGGGACAATCACATCCGCGCGGGTTGACCGCGACGGGCCGGCCGCTATAGTCCGCCGCGCTTCGCGACCTCAGGCCCTTCCGGGCCTGGATCATCGTGAATGCCCCTGTGGCGGAACTGGTAGACGCGCTCGACTCAAAATCGAGTTCCGCAAGGAGTGCTGGTTCGATTCCGGCCAGGGGCACCATCTAGGCTGTTCGGGCCCGTTCCAAAACGTCCCCAACCGTTCGCGCAGTGCTCGGAAACCCTTGAAAAATAGGCACTTCCGCGTACATTCTAGTTCGTCACCGTTTGTTCTCCTCCGATCCCAGCCGCCCGATTTGCTGGTATTTTTGCTGGCATCGTGTTGGTCTCGGGAGAACAAACGTTCACGGCGACTTTCGCTTTTCCGAATGAAGGAATTGAGCAGATGGCCGGCAAGAACGACGGCGCGTGCGCCAATCCCAAGCAGATCAAGACCGACCTCGACTGCCGCGCCGCCCGACCGAAATTCGACAATGGCGCGTGGAGTCCCGCCAAGATTTCCGACGTGACCGGCGGCTGGCTCTATCTCTTCGTCACGCCGGACGTGAGCAGGCCCGGCAACGCTGCCTCCAAGCTCTGGCGGATGGACTACCGTTTCCACGGCCGCCAGAAAACCTACTCCATCGGCCCCTACGGCAACGGGAGGGATGGCACGTTCTCGCTCGCAGACGCGCGGCGCGAGCGCGACAAGGCCAAAGACCTGCTCAAGGAAGGCAAAGACCCGAGCATCGAGAAGCAGCTCGAAAAGCACAGGCAGGCCGCCGCCCGGCCTTTCGCGCAATGGGCCGATGAGTGGCTCGCCAAGAAGAAGGTGGAGAAAGTCAAGCGCGGCAGGATCGTCGCAGTGCGCGACCCCAAGACCGTCGAGGTGCTCGAGCTGCGCGTCGGCTACGTCAAGGCTCGCTTCGGCAAGCTGTGCAGGCAGGAAATCAAGCGTCCCGACGTGCTCGCCTTCATGCGTTCATATGAAGCAGAGGGAAGGCTGGAAACCCGGGACCGAGTGCGGAGCATCTGTGAGCAAATCTGCGACTATGCCGACGTCGAAGGCGACGGCTACAATCCATTCCGCAACCTGAATGGACAGATGATTGCCAACATTTCGACGCCACGTCCCGGCGTCACCGAACCACGCGACGTGACGCGCGTCTTCAAGCTCATCAGCACACCGTGGACGAGAGCGAGGTTTGGTGACGTTGTTGGCCTTGCCTTGCGCTTCGATGCGCTGACCATTCCGCGCCCCGGCATGGTCAATGAAATGGAGTGGAGCGAAGTCGATTGGGATACAGAACGCTGGACTGTTCCAGCCGCCAAGATGAAGACCGGTTGGGACCATGTCGTGCCTTTGTCACGGCAGGCACTCGCAATCCTGCGCAGCGTTCAGAAGCTGACCGGCCATCGCCGGTACGCGTTTTCCTGCTCGAAGGACGCCCCGCTATCAAACAACACGCTCAACAAGCGCTTGCGGCTGCTTGGCATTGACACCAAGACTGATCATTGTGCCCACGGATTCCGGACCACGTTCTCGACGCTATCTCATCACGAAGAGATCAAGGATGCCAAGGCATGGGATGGCGATGTCGTCGAGCTGCAGCTCGCGCATCTCGATAACTCTACTGTCGAAGGTCTCTACAAGAAGCACGGACCGCTCGCGTTGATCGGCTCGCGCACGAAGCTGATGCAGCATTGGGCTGATCGGATCGACCAGTGGCTCGATCCCAAGAAGGTGATGCCGATCAAGGGAGGCGCGCAGGCTTGAGCCGCCCATCATCAGGCCTGGTTAATGTGGCCCAATTCAACCCGTGGCAAGCTCATCTGATAATCGTCGACGCTTGTGCATCTCGTGCTGGAAGCGGATCGATTTGTCGCTGATCTCGACGAGCACGCTCCTGCTCGACAGTGTCGCCGGGGGGAATTGGCACCTGGCAGATTCTGATAACCCAACAGCGGCCAGTTGCGCGACCGGCAACTCCGCGCCGGCTATGGTATAATGGCCTATGAACAAGCGATTCAAAGGTAAGACCTGCGTGTATTGCGGCGCGGCGCCGTCGACGACTACTCGCGATCATGTCTTCGCGCGCGAGTTTTTCATCAACGTGCGCCGCGGGAACCTTCCGAAGGTTCCCGCCTGCGAAGGGCTGCAACCACGAAAAAAGCAAGCTCGAGCACTACCTGACCGCGGTGCTGCCGTTCGCTGGCCGGCATACCGATTCTGCTCAGAATCTTTCGATCCTGGTCGAGCCTTGGCTTGGCCAAGCGAAGCGGGTTTATCGCTCCTGGCTAGCGCCGTGAAAGGCGCAAAAGGCGGCCTTGGGCGAATCCAGCACATAGATCGCCTGAAAATATTGTCCCCACGTCTGGCGGCCAATGCTCTCGATCGCGGGCCTGACGACTTCGCCAAAATCAAAATCGATGGTGTCGATCTGGCAGCCTCGCGCGAAAATCAAAAGACCGCATGCTTCGTAACCGGGCTTGAGCTTGTTCCTGAGCGCGTCGGATATGGCGGAACGCCATGCCCTTAGGTCCTCGTCGGGCCCGCGCGCACAGGGGCCCGACACAAGGCCACCACGGTACGAGTAACCGACCGTGTTGAACTGGCGCATCTCAAGATGATGAACCTGGCCGGGCGGCATGTCTCCGGCGGCGGTCCAGACCGGATAGGCCATCGTACATTGGAGCGCGATGATTTCCCCCGAGGACGTGACCGTAAAATCCGCAGCCGCGTCGGGCGTCCATCGAAACATATCCTCGTCGGCCAGCCCCGCGTGGTCGGCAAACATCGTCAGTGGAAAGAACTCTTCGTTCCAGCTCTTGGCCCAGGGAATGTCCGAGCGTAACTGTGTGCGAAGCTTGGCCGACAGCGCTGGGTCGCGTTGCCGCTGTTGCAGGGTCGCGGCGGCCGTGCGCCTCAGCTCTGCAATCGTGTACGGCTGGGCGGGCAGAAATGGCGCGGGAAGCGTCCCGTTCGCTGTGCGGTCCTGACTCATGCGACCCACCGCGAGGACCAGTCCGTCAACCGCCGGGTGGCGCAATCACATCCTTGTTCGGGCGACGTTCGGAGCCAGCGAAGGCCAGGTCGGTAGAAGTTGGCGATCAACATGGGACCATCCTCAACGAGGCCCTCGCGGCCTAGATGAACGAAGCGCAGAAACTGCGCGGCCAGCAGCACGCCGGCCGCCACGGATACGAATCCGACCGACATCATAGGCTCGCCGGCGGCAAACCGGTTCAAGTCCTGTTCCGACAATTGCCCGCAGCGGGGATCGCGCAGGTGCTCTTCCGCCTTGACCGGATCGACGCCGAGCTCGACGAACAGTTGGGCACGCGCTTCAGGGGTCATGGGCCGCAACTCTTCGAGCCGCTTTTTGACAAGCTCGTTGCGCTCGACGACCGGGTTATAGCATTTGAGGCAGAGCTGATCGCCGGCCATGTCGTAGGCGATCGCCTTGGCGGTAAGGCCGTGTGTGCTGCCGCCAATAATGAGTTCGGGCCAGAGGTTCTGGATCGCGTGCCGCGCGGCGTTGTCGTCGACGCAGGACAGGATGACGCGGTAGCGAAAGTGGGCTTCGAGCGCATCGAGTTCGGAGCGGTTGGGGGGGCGGTTGCGCCGCGTCACATAATCCTGCCATGTGCCGGCGTGAGGATATTGCGTGAAGCCCCGCCCAGCGAGAAACGCCGTCAGGAACGGCGCCTTTGGCTCCCGGTCATCGTCTAGCGTTGCGAGCGCATAGCGGTTGTCGTTGGAGAGATCGAGCGGGTCGTGGTCGACGCCGGTCGCGTGCCCCGTCACGCCGGGCAAGCCTCCGATCGACAAGGCCGCGGCCTGGGCAACGGCACCGGCGCCGGCAAGATAGAACGGCGGAAAATCGAGCCGCTCGATGGCCGGATCGGGATCGAGCTCCACCCAGGACGCCGCGGTCCTCGTGGTCCATAGTGACAGGCATAGATCGTGGCCCTCACCGATGAATTGCCCTTTGCCGGGCTTCATGCCGCGCAGATGCTTGAAGACTTCTCCGGCGGCAAAGCATGCGCCCATATAGGGACCGAAGGTGAGTTCCGAACGCGGCAGATCCGCCGCCGCAAACGCGTCGCCGAGGAAAAGACGCCAGCCGTCGGCAAAGAGCACGAGCCGCAGCGCGGCGCGCGGTGCGCCGGAAGGGCGGCCGATGAAAATCTCGATCGGATGCGGCTCGACCGCGCTGCCATGGTCGTGCACCGAGACGTGCTTACCTGCAACCAGGCGTATGCAATTGGCGATAGTCTCCTTGAGCGTCGGCGCCTCCCCGAAAGCGGCGACGCTAGGGCGAAGCGCCACCTGCGAGGGAATGTCGAGCGTGATGCCGGTCACGAGCTTGAACTGCCGAGAAAGCAGATTCGCCAGCATCCAGACCGTGTCCTGGCCCGCCTTGGTCTCGGCGACGGCCGGGTCGATCGCCACCAGCACGCAGGCGCGGCGCGCCGACTCAGGTGTTGCGAGCGCGCCTTGCGGGTCTGGCCGGAAGTGGCGGTCGGCCAGTTGATCAAGATCAGCTGTCATGTGCGCAGGTCGATGAAGGCCGGCTTCGGACCGGAGATGACCTGCATCGCCGCCGCGACGCCTGCCGCATCGAGCAGGGTCCATTTGGCGCGCAGGAAGGCGTGAACGCCGATTTCCTGGGGAATCGGTACCGGCCATAGCCGCCAGAGCCACCCGCGGAAGCACCACATTCCCGGAAGGGCGCCGTAGGTGGGGTAGACCAGCGAGAGGGCGCGCCGGCTGTTGGCCATCTCGTCGTCATAGCCGGAATGCCTGACGTCGGTACCCGGATGCGAGTGAATCTGCGCGAGGTTGGTCCATCCGCGCTGCCGCGCGACGTCGGCGACGCCCACCATGGCGTCTGCCTCGACGTGATAGTTGCCGGGCTGGTTGCGTTGGCGCGGGACGACGATCGCCATGACCGTCGCTTTGCCGCTCGGATTCCGCGAACCGAGCCAGAAGCAGCAGCTTTCGACGCCGGTCATCGATTGCAGAAAGGCAGAGGTCATGCGGATGGCGTCCGCCGGGACCGCGAGGCCGGCTCGAACAATGGCATTCTTCATGAAAATCGCCCCGCGTAATAGGGCGGCACCAGCGCCCGCTTGATGGCCGCGATGGTCGCGGCGAAGGTCTGCTTCTCGCCGTTCCATACGAGATGGGGCTCGACCGAGTGGTTGACCTTGTAGAATTCAAGCGTCAGCGAGCAGCATATGAGCTGACCTCGATTGGTGTAGTCGGTGTGAAAGGCAATCTCCTGATGGCCGTTCGACTGGGGCACCCACTTGGCGTCCTGGCCCACGCGATATTCCAAGGTGAGCGGATTGACGAACTGCGCGCCCGGCGGCCAGGCGGGGTAATGATCAAAATAAAGCTGCAGCAGGTAAAGGTCCTTGCGCCCGGCCGCAGTCGTGCCGAACATGGGCACCTGCAGGGTCAAGTCATCGGGCTTCGCCCAGCCGAGATCGTCGAGCGTTCGTCCGCGCAGGACGCGCTCGAGATGGTCGGCGAAAGCCTGCTGCCCTCGCGCGATGTCCTGCACCGGCGCGTTGCCATGGATCGACATCACGCCCCGCCCGTCGGTCCGACGATCTGGAACTTGAACGCGTGGACGATCTTGCGCTCCCTCAGTTCACGCAACGTCAGGCCGAGATAGGGCATCAGGTCGGCGCCGCCTGGCGTCTGCAAGCGATCGGTCGGTTTGCGCGGCTCGCCGAGCAGCGTCACCGCCTCGTCCCAGGCCGCGTTGAGCGTAGTCGCGAGCGAGGTCCGGAAATCGACGGTCTCGACCGCGTTGATGTCCTCGAACTCGACCTTCACCTCGTCGGGCCGCGCCTCAGCGCTGTGGAAGTGGTCGTCCTGTTGCAGATGCAGGGGCGTGCCGTCGTTCGGGACCGGCGTGTCTTCGCGGTCGCCCTCGACTTCCCGGAAGAGCTCGTGGTGCGGCTGCACCTGGCCCAGCGTGTAAAGCGCCGCGCCCGTGGTCGGGGTCGGCGAGCGGTAGGGGTGCTGGTCGATGTGAACGCGCACCTCGTGGTCGGCACTCGAATCCATATCTTGTTCCTTTTCGGGCCCGCAACGCGAGCGTCACGCTACATTTATGAGGCATTGCTAAATATGTCAAGCAAATCAATAGCGCTGCTTGACAGGCCAAGCCTCAACGCTAAAATGGACTATGAATCAATAAGATAAGAGGATGCCATGCCGGAGGGCAGCAACCGCCCGCATCAAAAGCCAACGCTAGGAGAGCATCTCGCAGCCCTACGCAACGCCGCCGGACTGACCTTGCGCCAGGTGGAGGAGGCGACGGACAAGGAAGTCTCGAACGCGTATTTGAGCCAGCTCGAAAAGGATAAAATAAGCAAACCTTCGCCCAACATTTTGTACGCGCTGTCCGAGGTCTACAGCACCTCCTACGAAGACCTTATGGAGCGGGCGGGTTATTTGCCTGCACATTCAGAAGCATCGGGACGCAGGCAAGCTCGCGCCGCTACGTTTGCGATCGAAAACCTGACGCCGGAGGAAGAAAAGGCACTTATTGCCTATCTCGGTTTCATCCGGCAGCAAAAGAAGCAGAAGTGAGCAGGCCCGACGATTCCTACCTGACCCCTGAGCAACTCGCGAACGTCCGGCGCCACGCCGACCGTCTTCTACGAGACGCCGCCGCGCTCGGACGATTTCCAACCCCTATCGACGACATCCTCGCGGCCGCGAAAGTGACGGTCGTCGACGACGAGATTCTCAACGAAAGCTTCATGAAACGCCTCGCGGCCAAGGCAGCGGCGGGGCTGGCCACGATCAAATCCGCGCTGAGCAAGGTGCTGGGCCTGTTCGAAGCCAATGACCGCCTTGTGGTTATCGACAAGGATGTGCCGCGCCCCCGGATTGCCTTCGTCAAGCTCCATGAAACCGGCCATGGCTCGATGCCGCATCAAACGAGGCTGTACGCCTTGATGCAGGACTGCGAGAAGACCCTGGACCCCGAGATCACGGACCTGTTCGAGCGCGAGGCCAACGTGTTCGCCTCGGAGGCCATGTTCCAGGGCGAGGTGTTTGCCAAGCACGCCCACGACCGTGAATTCGGAGTCAAGACGGCGATGGCGCTCGCGAAGCAGTTCGGCGGGTCGAACTACGCCACGTTCCGCCGCTATGTGACGACGAACCCGCACGCCTGCTGTTTGATTGTTCTGGAGCCAGCATCGTCCGACGGCGCTGGTGGTTTCAGGGCAAATGTTCGCCGCGTGGTTGCATCGATCTCATTCGATAGGATCTATGACAGCGCGGCGCTGGCGCTGCCGGTAACGGGCCAGCATGCCCTCCGCTCCCTCGTGCCCCGCGGCAAGCAGCGCATGATCGCGCCGCGCGGCGTTCAATTGACGGACCGTAACGGCGAACCGCGGGAATGTATTGGCGAAGCATTCCACACGGGCCATCAGACGCTGGTCTTGTTGCGCGACCATCGCCCGGTCAACACGACGACGGTTATCATGCCCGGCATGCAAGAGTTTCGCGCAACTCTTGGCAAAATCGCCAAACCTTCCTAGCTGACCGCTAAGGCCGGCGCGGTCATCGCGTGCACGATCGGTGTCAATTGTGGGCCGAGCGTCAAGCCGGAGTTGTGAGTCTTTGTGTCCTCAGCACCGCCATTGCCGCCAACGCTTCGAGTTCAGCGGCAAACGGCGATTTTCTTTCGTCCTTCAACCCTTGAGTTATGCTGTGCCGGAACTTTGCCCCTTCAAGACCTAACCGGGAGCGAACAACGGTGGAAGTACCGACACCTTCCCATGCACGGCGCGTTACGCGCGAAGAACTGTACCGGATGGTTTGGCTTAAGCCGATTATTCGGCTTGCCGAGGAATTCGGGATCACAGGAAACGGTCTCGCCAAGGTCTGCGACAAGCTGGACGTGCCTTATCCTCCACGAGGCCACTGGGCCAAGAAGGAAGCCGGAAAGCCGGTCGTCACCTTGAAACTTCCATTCCTGAGGGATGAGATCCCGAAGGCGATCGACATCCACCCTACGCAGCCCAAGCCAGCGGCTGACCCGGCAGCAGAAAGGGCTGCGGCAGCAGTGGTTGCCTCCAGGACCCAGCGGATCTCATAAATTTGGGACTCGCAAATTACGATAACTTCGCTATGGTTGTTGCATACTGCAATACAATCTTAGGGAGTTCGCATGCCTCCCAAACCTAAAATTTCAGTGGCTTTTTTTGGCGGCGCACGAATTTCGGTCGGCGGGCGCGAGCTAAAGCATTTCCATACAGCTCGTGCTCAAAAACTACTCTATTTCCTAATCTTGAATAGAGGGCGCTTCTTCCGAAGGGAGTATCTGGTCGAGCTATTTTGGCCAGATCGTGACTTAACTCAAGGTCAGGGTTCGCTTCGTACCGAGTTGTGGCGCATCCGCACAATATTTGGCAGCGCTCATGAAGATGCCAAGGCAATATTTGCAGAGACAGGATCGGGACTAAGTTTCGTACCCGCACTGGAATGCTTGGTCGATTTCGAGCAATTCGATGTCATTTTGAGCAACGAGACAGCGGACAAATTCGAGCGTCTTCAAAAGGCGACTTCATTGTACAGCGGTGACTTGCTGGAAGGCATCGACGCAGATTGGTGTATCTATCATCGCGAGCTTTACAGGACGCGTTATCTGTCTGTCCTGGAGGAGATGATTGACATCAACGCAGCTGAGAAGCGTTACCGTGAAGCCATCGAGCTTGGGATTCGATTCTTGATCTACGATCCCTTCGCCGAGCACATCCATGTCAAATTGATGGAGTGTTACACCGCGACGGGTAATCGTGCCGCAGCGGTGCGACAATATGATACTTATAGGCGGACGCTTGCCACAACATTCAACATCTCACCAATGCCCGAGACAACTGCATTGGCTGAACGGATTGCTAAGCAGCAGACTCGTACCGGGAAGCCTTTTAACAGGACCAGTTTTCGAGTTGCGTTAGATCAGGAAATGATCTCACGCGCGCTCAGCGCTATGCGCCAGGATATTGCGCGAGCGACATCGCACTTTGAAGCGCGCCTGGCTCAATTGGCAGGGCCGTCCCAAGAGAAAAACCGAGCGCCCAACGACCCTAGCCGCCTCAGTAAATGAACTCAACGTGAGATTGTTCTCGCGCGGAGATGACCACTTTCGTCTCTCGGTACCCTAGCCGCCCATGCCACGCTCGAAGGCGGTACGTCCCGGCTGGTACATTGTCGATGTGAAAGACACCGCGGTCGTCCACCACGGCATAGTAGGGATTGCGAGCAACAAAGATCCAGGCATACATAAAATCATGAACACCGCATTCGATCTTCACGGCGTTTCCGCGAGTAGCGCCTATCACGGTCGAGATCGGATCGGCGTCGCGATCCTGTACTGCATTGAGGATTTGACGCCGCGCTGACTGGATAACCTCGTAGATCCGGGCGCTGTGCATGACTGGATCGAGGTTACGCAGTTCGAGATTTCCGCCATCGCGGACAATTTGCAGCTGCGGCTCGAAACTGCAATGAGTCTGTCGCAAGGCTACCGTGTCTTCTGCCGCTGAAAATGGCTTACCCGATCCAATGCGGTCGATAAAAACCACGGCATCCAAAAGCCGGCCGTCCTTGACGCGTACCCACTCTATGTGCCGCGGTTCCTTGCCGCACGCGGCGAAGTCTTTGTTGACAGGGAATTCCTCTGTTTCTCCCTCGCCCGACGGCCGCAGCACCTCGCCAACAATGCTGCCAGCATCGGCAAGCTCAACTGCTTGATATACCCCTTCGGGGACTCCGGCTTGGGACCTCACCAACAAGAGACCACCTGACAATCCGACCAGGAATCCTCCCGCTATGACGCGCAACAACTGCTGACGGGCCCGCCTTGACATAGCCATTACGCCTAGTCGTCAACCGGTCGCGCCGGATAGGAGGGAAGCCTTGGCTTTGTGACCCGGACTTCATCGCCGCTTAGCGACTCTAGGAAATCAACGAGGTCGGCTATCTCGCTGTCCGAGAGGTTCAGCCTCGACATTTTGACATCCTTGTTGTCGTTGAAGGGATTGACATCACCGCCGCCGTTATAGAACTCGACCACCTGACGCAAGTCGGCCAAGGAGCCGTTATGCATGTATGGTGCGGTGTACTTGGTGTAGCGAAGCGGGGCCGTTCGGAACTTTCCCAGGTCTTCCCGGCGCTTGCTGAATAGAAACAACCCTGCGTCGTCACTTAGCCCCGCCTTAGCCTCACCTAGTTCAGCCTGCATGAAGTTGAAACTGATGCGGGCAAGTGTGTCGGTCCGCCAACGCGTGCTTGCGGGAACACCGGTGTTGTGGAATTGCTCGTCTGTAAGAAGCGGCCCATGGTGGCAGCGCGCGCAACCCGCTTTGCCCTTGAAGAGGGAGAATCCCCTGACCTGACTCTCATCCAAAGCCGTTCTGTCGCCGCGTAGGAAGCGATCGAACGGCGTGTCGGTTTGTGTCAGTGTCCGTTCGAAGGCAGCGATCGCGCGCCAGACGTCATCGCTCTTCGGTATCTCGCCGCCGAACGCGCGGGCAAAACGTTCGCGATATTCGGGGATGGCCGCAAGGCGCAATTCGACGAGACCTGGCGTGCCATGCATCTCAATGGCACCCATACCAGCGGCCTTCGCCTGCGCTTCTAGCGTCGGAGCATGCCCTGTCCAGAAAAACCGACGCAAAAATACTGCGTTAACGATGGTCGGGCTGTTTCTCCAGTTCGCAGTCCCCGGATACCCGCGTGAAAGCTCGTCAGCGAAGGACCAACCTTGCTCAGGATCGTGGCACGAGGCGCACGAAATCGAAGCGTCGCCAGACAGGCGCGTATCAAAAAACAGCATCTTTCCTAATTCGATTTGTTCGACGTTGCGAGCATCGACAGGCGGTGCCTGACGATCTTGGAGCGGTGCAAAAAGCGGATCGACGTCGGAGAGTTCGGAGTTCAACGGCCTCGCATCCACCAAGACTCCGCCGCAAAGTGTAAGCAAACCCGTGACGCCGATTGAAAAGAAACGTCGGAGCAATACGCCGCGACGATTCATGGAGTTTACTCCTTCCTAGTCCATTCGTCCGAAGAAGCAGACAACTTGCTGCTGTAATCCTTCAGGTCACTCAGGAAATTCTTGATCGTGCGGTCGTGGCCCATCGCAAAGCGCGATACAAATCGGAACAAGGCAGGCTTTACGAAACCGTCTTCGACGATGTTAATCCGCGACTGCCCCTGATCCGGGTCGATGGTGATTCTCCATTGTCCGCCGAACGGCAGGTTGGTATCCGCGATCCGACGCACAAGAACGTTCGGTGGATCGCTGTGCATCGTCTCGAACGTCATGGCTTCACCCTTTTTGGAGGTCTCGCGCACAACGTTTGGAGAGATCTCCTCTGCACTTGCAAGATCAGTTCGCCACTTTGTCGCTTGGCTTGGATCAGCGATAAGTTTCCATAGGTGATCCGGACTGAGCGGTACGACGGCATCAACCTCTGCGCGGTGCTCCTTCGGCAACGCCGCACCAATACCGAATACCGCAGCAATCAGCAGGACCAGAATTGCGACAACAACAAAGGCTATCGTCATTTGCTCACCATCATTTCCGCTGTTTGACAGGAATCACGAACTTCATGCCGGTCAACCGGTCCGATACACGCGCGACCTTCGTATCGACAAGGCCATTCGCCTTTCCAGTTGCGATAAGGTGCTCGGCTTTCAGGTCGGAGCGGCCCTTCGGGAATATGATCCAGACAGCGCCGTTCGACTTGATCGTATCTGTCAAACCTTCTAGCAAATTGAGGTCGCCGGGTTGCTCCACGCCAACAAACACCCAGTCGTGGTCTTTGCCACCTTTCCTTGCTGATATTTTTGCGCCGACCTTCTTCAACTCGTCGATGAGTTCTGCATCCCGGCGACCAATGGCTACAATGGATGCGCCGGCTTTCACGCCGAGTTTTTGAACTAAGCTTTTAGGATTCTGAATGCGATCCGCCCATCGCTCGGCGACCGCGCCAAGTTCGAACTCGTATTGGGTCTTGCCAATGCTGACAAACAACACGCCTTTGCTGGCCTTGACCTTCACATCTTTCGTCGCGACGTCTAGTTTTTCAGTTGGCGAGCGGAAATACAGTCGCTCCGTCTCGAGTTGGAGGCGCCCTTCGGCCTTGCGGCCGCCAACTACCACCTTGCACTTTATTTCCTGGCCCATCGTAACAAATACCGGTTTGACTTCCCACAACTCAAGTTCGACCGAGCGCAATTCCCACCGCAAGCGAACGGCGCACGCCTGAGAAGGCATGAACAGTCGACTGACGTTGGCATATTGCCGCTTCGGAGGGAGATCGGGCTTCAACAAGTTTGACGGAATGCGGATCCCCGCCAAGCCCCTTGCTGCTCAGTTTCGCCAGGGCTTCCTTGAGCACCCAATGCCGCTTCGGACCTATTCTGGCGGCGAGTTCGATTTCAGACTTATGAAAGTAGTCGCCGGACAGTCGTACCCGCGAAGTCCGATCTTCGATGTCGATACCACACGGAGCTTGCCCAGGAACTGCCAGCGCCACGGCCCACTCACGCGTATGCGAAATTGAGACCTCAGTGACAGGTCCCATCATTCCACGCACGACCGGCTTTCCACTTTCTGACCGCGCCACCTCGATGTTGCACAACGCAATGTTGTCGGTCGACAACCGCGCGATAGCAAGTTTCGCGGCAAGACGACCGCCGATAAATTCGAGTCGGCGCCGATCGGTTTGCAGACGCTGCCAGAGAGCAACCTCGCAACCGGTTAGCATCTGAGGCGTCCGGCCAATGCTGAAGACGATCCGGAGCCTTTTCAGCGAAACCAGGACCAGCGCCCCGACCGGACACTGAACTAGGGTATCAACGTTCTGGTCGGTCTCGTGCTTCACTACGTGGCCCTACTCAGAATGGCCGTCGAGTGGATTCCGGAAAATCCGTTGCTCAATTTTGCGAGATGCCTGATGCGCCGCTTGCGCCCACGATTGGGAACATAATCGAGATAGCAGTCCGGGTCGGGATGATCGAGGTTGATCGTGGGAAACACGAACTGCTCATGAATACTGAGGGCACAAGCCACAAGTTCGATAGCGTTCGACGCGCCGAGGGCATGTCCGACCATCGCCTTCAGCGAATTAACTGATACGTTTTCAGCTTGATCGCCAAGCACAGCCGCGATGGAGCTAGTCTCGCACACGTCATTTTGCTTGGTAGAACTGCCATGTGCATTGACGCAATCGATCTCGCAGGCTCTTATTCCGGCATCAAGAATAGCCTGTTCGAAGCAACGAGCCAACGCTTTACCGTCCGACGGCAGGTCCGTCATGTGGAAGCCGTTGCTCAGCGAGCTAAAGCCGCTTGCTTCGGCGTAAATCTTAGCGCCCCGCCTGAGCGCATGCTCGTATTCCTCCAACACGAGAACTCCGGCGCCCTCGCCGAGTACGAAGCCGTCGCGAGTGCGGTCAAACGGACGCGAGGCGCGAGTGACATCATGGTCGCGTTTGGACAATGCACCAAGCGCATCGAATGCCGCGAAAACGATGGGGGTCAAAGGAGCGTCTGCGGCGCCGCAGACCGCCACATCAACCCTATTATTCCGAACTAGATCGAACGCAATGCCGAATGAATCGATTCCCGCTGTGCAACCGGTCGAGACCACGATCGTCGGCCCCTCGCAGCGAGATGAGCGCGCCCATTCCGCGGCGGTCGCATGAAAATGCATTGTATTGAATAGATGGGTGTCGGCCTTAGTGAAGTCGAACGCTCCGCGCTCGTCAATACTGACGAAACTGCGTTCCATGCCGGCGGTATCCCCGACGGCCGTACCGAACACGAGACCGCTGCTTACGTCCTGCAGGCTCGCGAGCCCAGCGTCATCAAGAGCTTGGCGAAAGGCAATGGTGCCGAGCCGCTCGACTCGCGCGCCAGAACCCTTTGGCTGAGCGAGCCAATGCTCCGATATGCCTGCCGCCGACCGGGTTCGAAGGCCCGGAAGAATCTGCAGAATCGATGCAGGAATCTCGGTCACACCATTGTTGCCGGCTTTGACAGCCGACCAGAACGATTCCGTACCGACACCTACCGGCGATACGACGCCAAGACCGGTCACCGCCACCCTGCGCGACATTGTCTTCCCTCTCGGATCACGCGTCTGTTGGACTTTTCCGGGGCACAAAGCCGACAACGCGTGCCCAACCGGCGCTGCCGCCGACAACCTTGATCGGAAACGCGGCCACATAAAATCCCTGTGCTGGCAACAGATTTAGGTTAGCCAGTTTTTCGATCGCGCAGAATTCCTGCTCCCGGCCGACGTAATGCGCCCCCCAGACAGTATCGGCACCGAACCGCTTCATGCGGCGCCGCATCACCCAATAGGGCGGGTCAAGGCTCCAAGCATCGGTACCGAATACGCACACCCCGCGATCCACTAAATGTCTAATAAGCTGTGGCGACAATCCGCGTCCCCGTCGATTGTACTTAGCCGTATCCCAGTAGGCCTGCGCGCCGGTATCAAACACGACGATGTCGTGGGCCTCGATCGTCATGCCGGCCTTACCTTCGGCTTCGATCAGTTCCTCGATCGTAACGGGTACATTGATCGCTCTGGGTTCGACGGTGATCTTCTTGCCCGGCCCCCAAAACCAGTCGAGCGGCATCTGGTCGATGGTTCGACTGGGGCGGGTGCCTGTCAGTTCCGAATAGTGGAACGGAGCGTCGACATGGGTGCCGCTGTGTGTAATCGCCGAGACGCGCTCACTCGCCCAAGCCTTGCCGCCACACAGGCATTCCGGTGTCGTGCCGACGAGCTGCGCGAGGTGCACACCGCCGGCGGCGTGAGACATATATTCGATCTCGACTGGGACGGCGTTGCCGGGACCAGGCCCGAGCGGCACGCTAAGATCAAGTAAATCGCAGCTCTCGATCATTCCATTACCTCGATTGTCAAGCGGGCCTCAGGGCGGTCCCTGTTCAAGACGGAAAATTTCCCGACGCTCGCAAAGCGATGCACGAAGCTTTCACCCGCCCGCAGTTGTGGCGACACTACACCTTCGCCGGGAATCTCAATTCGATTGGGGTATTGGGGCATGACGTGGCCACGGCTGGGCGGATCGTAGCGCCAGGTCACCGTTTCGCCAGCCCGGATCCGCAGCGTGGCCTGCGAAAAGTAGGGCGCTTCATCAAGCACTTTCACCTCGAGCAAGCTCACCTGAGTTTGACGGAAATAGGCGGTCAGTGTTTTGACGTAGGCACTCGGGAAATTCGCAAATCTGTCGGCTTTGGTCTGAAGTTCTTCCAAAATTGCGACGAGCGCGGCCGACCGACCTTCGTCTTTTGGCGCGTGCTGCAACATCGTTCGCATCTGATTGCGCGAGCTTATAGCAGCTCCGTCCACCGGCTTGAGTTGATTCAACAGCGCGTCGACAGTGGGGCTGTCCGGAAGGAATTCGAACGTTACGCTGTCGCTCGCCGAAAGCCCGGCGGCGTTGGTCGCAGTGACCACCAACCGATGTGGGCCAGGCTTCGTATCCAGCAGTGATAGTCGGCCCGCGTCTAGGCTGATGCGATGATCATCCAGCGCATATTGCAAAGATGATACCCCGCCGGCGCGGTCCAGGGCACGCACGGTGACAAACGGGTCGTGCTGTTGGATCCTGTCGCGCGGCGAGACAACATTGACGGACGGCGGAGCTAATACCAGCACGCCGAGTTGCCCGGTGTATTGTTCGGAGAACCAGAGATTTCCGGATCGATCGAACGCGATGCCGAAAGGCCGCGAGGTGCGCGCACTGGGCGGGGCATCCGGTTCTTCGTCCGGGCTTCCAGTTGGAAGCGGATATAGCGTGAATCTGTGGGTCTGCGGCTCGTAGCGAACGGCCATATTGCCGTCGAGCGCAAGGCACCAGACGGTACCATCGGGTGCAACTGCTATACCCGCCGGCCGGCGGGCATCAGCCGGAAGATCGATGAGTTCCACCTTATCGTGCTCGGGATCGATGGCGCCGAGTTTGCCTTCGAGTTTCGTGAACCAGACGCGACCGCTGGCATCTAGTGCAATGCCCGCGGGTCCTGAGATCATACCAGTCGACTGCTCGCCCATGACATAGTCGGTGACGACGCCAGTCTTGGGATCAAGCCGGCCAATCCGATCGGTCTGACCTTCGGTGAACCATAGGGTGCCGTCCTTGGGAGCGACTACCAGGCCGGCCGGACCGGCTTCCGCGGAATGGAGTTTGAAATGTTCGACCTTCCCACTTTCCGGATCCAGCCGACCGATCTGGCCGGCCGCGCGCTCGCTGAACCAGACTTCGCCATGCGGCCCGAGAGCGATCATGAATGGCCAAAAAGTGCCGCTACCACCGACAGCGTATTTCGTGACGGCTTCAGTCTGTCGGTTGAAGCGCACTAGTTTCTCGTCGAAGGCCGCAGAAATCCAGATTTCGTTAGGACGACCATTCTCAGCGGTGCCCAGCGCGAGCGCCACCGGCCGGCTGTCTTGTCCAATATCATACGCGCGCAATTGATCATTGCGCAGGCGCATAAGTTTGCCACTGCGCGCCAGAGCAACCCAAACGTCGTCATCGCGGTCAACCGCAACGATGGCCGGGCCACTGCGCAAATGATCGAGGGCATACTCGCGGAAATGCCCCTCCACCCTGGCCACTTCGGGCGAGGCGGGAACGTTGATGATTTCCGTTGCGAAAGCGCAACTACCCCCGGCCACAACCGCTAGCATGGCGAGGCCGACCAAATCGACGAAGCCGGTCCGATACAATCTGGTCATGATCCACCCGATGCAATCCGGTCGCAGATCCAATCCGAGACCTCAGGAATCCAATCCGAGAACCGCGAGGTCCCCACATGTTCCGCGGCCATCATGCGGAGGTCGGCTCTATCGCCCGCCCACTCGCGGTACGCATCTAGATGTTCGTCGCCGAACACGGGGTCCGCGTGACATCCGTAGAGCAGTAGTTTTCCCAGCGGCGGCGCAAACGTCCTGACGTCCGTCAGCGAATTCTCCGCGCCATTGAGCCCGTTGAACGACTTGGCGAGGGCGCAGGCCCACATGATGCGAATGCGATCGATCGCGAGTTCCTTGGTGCCGATGAAGGCGGGCGGACAGACGGCTACGCCGCAAACGATCCGCGGATCCGCTGAAAGAAACTGCGCGACGAGGTGCCCGCCAAAGCTGACGCCGAAGACGCCATATTTTGCCGTTTCGACGCCGCCGTTACGCTCGATCCAATCGCAAATAGACGGCACCAGGTGGCGGACGTCCACCGCTGGACGTCGTCGCTCTTCTGCGTAATTGATTGGAATGTTTAGCGACAATACTGCGTTGCTGCGCTCCAGGAACCAGGTGCCGAACGCCCGCAACTCCACCTCGGCGATGGAATCCAGGCCGTTGACCAAGATGACCAAGCCCAGCGAGCGCCCAGGTGGCTTATCGAGATAACCCTCCACTCGCTCGCCCATCGCCTCGATGCACACCGGTTCGCGGGAAATCCTGTCGGGCGCCGCATACATCAGCGCCTTGCGATAGGCAGCCCGGGCACTCCGGCGCAGACGTTCTGCTTGCAGATATTCGCGATGACGTTCGGGAAATAAGTGAAGCTCGAAGCTAGCACCCTGCAGCGCTATCGCGGACCATCGCCAATAGGTGTGTGCCGAGGCCAACCATCCGCGGTTTGCCGCCATGCTGGCCTTCTCTGCATAGCGGTCAGCCAGGGCGCAAAACGTCGCGCCCCACTCGCCTTGATCGGCCGCAGTTTCCGCCGAGCGGCGAAGGTCGCCGAACGGCAGACCAGCAAACAGCAGCCGGTCAACGATGAACTGGTTCGAGGCACCCATCACACCGCTCCATGACAAAGCTGCACACGATCAAGGAGCACTTGCTCGCTTGGTATAGTTTTCTGGTATGCACAGTTGATCCACGCGATTGCCAAATTGTTCGGTGACCCAGAAGCAACCGTTGCTCATGCGTGCGATACCGCCAAGCCACACTCCCTCGTGGGGAACGCGGAAAGCAGCAGTGGCCTTTTGGCGACCGATGTCGAACCGCAGGACGGAATTGCCGAACACTGTCGAAATCCAGAACAATTGCTTGCTCTGATCGAATAGAATCTTGAAGGGCGCGGAGTGGGCTGGGAGCTTGAACTCTTCAATCTTTTCGAGCTTGCGGTCGAAACGGGCGAGCTTGTCCGCGCGCATTTCAGCAAACCAGATATTGCCCGCGTCATCTTCCGAAAGAGACAAGGGCCACGCCACGCGGGTGGGGATCGTCCACTCACGCACGGTCCAGTCCGACTGATTCACTACTCCCAGCCGATTACCGTCTTTCTCTGTGTACCAGATGGTGTCTGAGCGATCGGCATAGATCGTGCGCGGGTTCCCGTCGCGATGCGGCAAATTGAGCACTCGCCATTCGCCGTCCGGAGTTCGGCGCGCTACTGCACCGATCGTACTGAGCGCGACCCAGACGTTATGCTCGCCGTCTACGGTGATTCCCACTGGCAACGTATTGGCGACCGGCAAATCAAATTCCGTCACTGTATAGTTGCGGACGAGTGCAATCTTGTTGGCGGAGCGCAGCGTTACCCAAACATCGCCATTCTTAGAGTCGATCGCCATCGAAGTCGGCCCCGACTCGGGCGTGGGCGTGGCCAATTCCGCTATCGCTCCGTCGCGGATGTATCCGATCTTTTGTCCCGGCGGTCCGGGAGGGAAACCAGGCACGACAAAGCCGCCGCCCATCTGTGTGAACCAGATTGTGTCGTCGGGCGCGACCTCAACAATCCCGGGAACAGACTGCTTGGTCGGCACTTCCAACGAGCGGAAGTCGAACTTGTCCGAGTCATTAACGGCCAACCGCTCCTCAACTGGGGTTTTGTCGTCGGCACCGAAATAAGTGAGATTTTGTCGCGCGATGGTGCCGACTTTGTTGCCTGTTTGCGAGGCAAACCAGACGTTGCCGCGTGAGTCGATAGCCAGGCCCGCGACATGGTTGATATCATCGGCGACCTGGAATTCTTCGAATTCCCGCGCTTCAGGATTGAACTTGGCGACCTTGTTCGACCAAATTTGGCTGAACCAGATGTTGCCCTGGCGATCAACCACCGGCAGGAACGGCCCGGTTTTCATCTCTTTCAACGCGAATTCTTGAATGTGTCCGTCGACAGAAATCGTGGCCAGTTTGCCGGCGTTGCGCTGAGTGAACCAGACACGATCACGGGCATCGACGACGATACCGCACGGTTTGGCGTTCGGCGTGGATAGTGGGAAGTACTGAAATTCCCTGCTCTGTGGATCCCATTCAGCAATGATGTTCGCGTCGCGGCCGGCGACCCAGACACGGTCGCGACTGTCGATCGCGATGCCCGTCGCCGACATGCCCTCTGGCTTAAAGGGAAATTCCTCGATTTGGCCAGTTGACGGATCCACGCGCCCGATCCTGTTTCCCTTGGTCTCGGTAAACCAAACACCTCCTTGCGAATCGAAGGCGAGACCGGTCGGCCAGGATCCCTGGGTCGGCACGGGGAAGTACGTAACGGCGCCGTCGTACGACATCCGTGTGATCCGGTTGCCAAGCCGCTCGGCGATCCAGAGATAGCCTTTGCGGTCGAAGAGCACGCCCATCGGGCTCGTTTCTTCACCTGGCAAGGACCATTCGGTGATCGCGCCGTTAGATTCTATGCGGCCGATCTTGCTTTGCGGGGGAACGTCAAGGAATTTTCCCGCAAAACGCCCCCCACTTTCGCTGAACCACACATGGTCTTCGGAGTCGATCGCTAGGATATGCGGAACGGCATCAGCCGTTGGCACGTCGTAGGTTGAGACGGTGAATTTTTGGCCCAACGACGATAAACCTATGTGGCTGGCGAAATTGACGGACGTCGTACGGCTCGTTACCGCGCCGCCCGGCTCCCCAGCTGCGCATACATCACAAAGCCCTAGACCCAGGACGAGCGTGGTCGCGGCGATCCAAGCGGCTTTCCTAGTCCGAGACAGATCGCGAATGATCATGAGGCGGCCTCTTGGGCGACCGCAATGGCTTCCAGGCTGCGCTTCAGCGCTTCCATGGTCTGGTTGCTGTTGTTCTTGATGAGATCCTCAAGTTTGACGACGGCGGCGTTCGCCTCAAGTTCGAGCCCTGTATTGAGGAAGAACTGGCGACAGCCGTTTGGATCAGCGACTATCTCGTGTCGGCACGTCACTCGCGTTCCAGTCGGCACGGCTTCGAATTCCCAAGCACCGCGGTGGAATTTCAGAGTTGGAGGTGGTACCGGCTGAAAATAGAAAATGACGTTAGCCTGCCTGACGCGGACCGATTTGAAGACGTCGCGTTTGCCACGCGAGTCGACGTGCATCAAAAGTACCTGCACATTCTCGTCATCGAACAGAAGATCGATTGCGCGCACGTGCGCGGTGATCTTTGGCCATTCCTCCAATCTCCAGAAGGCCGCCATAACCTCGGTGACGTTGCGCGCGATAGTAACGGAGGAATGGAATGAATTCACGGCCTGCTCCCTTCTGTAATACCGATGCTCGACAATCGATTGGCACCTTGCTGGGTGAACCAAATCTGACCGTCAGACGCCGCGAGAATCCCCATTGGCTTTGCTTCGCGCGTTGTCATAGGCACGGTGCCGATCGAGCCCGATTTTGGATCCACCACGACGAGTTGGTTTCCACCGGTAGAACCGAGCCCTCCCCCGTCGGTAGCCCAGATCCTGCCGTCGCGTCCGCGAGCTAGCATTGCCGGTTCGGAGCTCGATCCGGGCACAGGGTACTGCGACCAGCTGCGCGTAGCCGTGTCGAGCCGGGCAATGACGCCTACGCCTCCAAGCGCAACCCACAGTTCGTCCTTACCCGCCATCATTCCGACTGGAACGGCCCGCTCGACTGGAAGTTCGACAGTTTCAAAGCGACGCGAGGCGAGGTCGAAGCGCGCTAGATAGCTGTTATCTTCATTCGACGCCGACACCCACAGGCTACCATGACCATCGGCGATAACGCTCAGCGGCGAACTGTCCGCGCGCGGCAGTGGGTAATTCTTGAAGCCCTGGGTGGTCCGGTCGAACGCCTCGATGCTATTGCCGTTGAGAAGGGTGGTCCAGATCGTGCCGGACTCGTCGATAGCCACGCCGCTCGGAAGCGCATTGGCGATGGGGATCTCATATTCAGAGATATGACCGGTATCCATGGCCAGACGCGCTAGGCGGTTACCGCGAAATTCCGCGATCCACACATCACCAGCGCGGTCGATATCCAGCGCCGTCGGCATGCTGATGTCGGTGGGCATCTGGTAGTCGCGGTAGCCGCCCGAATTGCGATCGTAAACCGCGACCCTGTTGGCAAGTATTAGGGGAAACCACAGGCGCTTGCTTCGATCCTCGACCAGGGAACTGCCCGGATGGGCGCCAGGCACCGGAATGGAGAAATTGGTCCGAACGCCAAGCTGCCGGATTTCCTGTTCGAGCTCGGGCCCGCGGCTATCGAATGAGATCGGGCTCGCTGGTGACTTCTGTTTTTCAGCACTTTGGTTCTTCGAGAGACCGGGCAGCATCTTCGAATCGAGATAGCCGACCTTGTTGCCCTTCTGCTCAATGAACCAGATCCGCCCTTGGCCGTCGACCGAAATGCCGCCGGGTCGGCTGTCTTTGGTAGGAATCTTATATTCCGTGATCGCGCCGGTCTGCGGATCAAAGCGGCCGATCGCATTTCCGTAAACCTCCGTAAACCACAGAATTCCCTGGTCGTCGGCGACGATCTTGAATGGCGCCGAGAACGAGGTTGGGAGCGTATATTCGGTTACTTTGTCCGCATCGATCTTACCGATCTTGTTGCCGACCATTTGGACGAAGTAGATTGCGCCGTCCTTGCCCTCAGCGATGCCAGCGGGTCGCGCCAATTTTGTCGGGATGAGGATGTGATTGAAACTCCTGGTTCCCGTGTCGTAGTAGCCAATCTCGTTCGCCTCGCGCGCGGTGTACCAGACACGCCCACGGGTATCCACGTAGATCGTTCGCGGCTCGGAATTTGGCTTTGGCATTTCGATTTCGGTAATTGCGCCGGCCGGGGTAATGAAGCCAATCCGGTTGCCCAGACGTTCGGCGAACCAAATATTTCCGTGTGCGTCGATATCGACGCCCAACGCGTAACCATCGGGAGTTGGAATCTGAAATTCGTTGATGACGCCGTCGTCGCGCAGCACACCAATCCGATTGGTCAACCGCTCGGTGAACCAAATATCCCCGTTGTCGGCCATCACTAGAGAATCAACGCCCACTTTGGAGCCATCGTGATCCGGCGCAGGAGTTGAATATTCGATAAACTGGCCATCGTCCGTGACTTGGGCGAGTTTGTTTTGTGCCGGAAACTCCTCAAAGCCGTAGAAGCCGCCGCCGCCAATCGTGAACCACATCGACTTGTCGAGCTTGCTCTTGATGATCATCCGCGGGACAGCGTCCGGCGTGGGGATAACGAACTCCTTGAAAGCAGTCTGGTAGGGGAACTCGAAGCGTCGTTCGGTCGAACCATCGGCGTTGTGCACCGCTATTCGAGACCGCATGTAGTAGTGCTGACCGCAGATTATTTCATAGATCCCGGCGTGGTCGAAAGTGTACTTCCATCTATCCTTGATCTCGATCGACCCGGAAAACATGTTCATCTGCTTGTCGGTAACGATGTGCTTTTTTTCCGGCCCCTCGTTGACCCATTCGACTGAATCGCCGACCGCGATATTCAGATCGGGTTCACTGAAGTATGGAGCCGCATCGGTCATCTTGACGACGTGGCTCGCGCCTTGCATGGTTTCGGCCGAACCCACAGCGATCCCGAGGCAACCGCCCAGGATGCCACCAAGTGCGATGGCCTCTGCAAGCGAAAAACCACGGCGCCATTGCGAGGCCGCGATGAACCAGGGCGTGCGCTTCTCAGACACTGATCTGCTCTTGCTTCAGCAACCGCGACAGTTCGGCTGTCAGTTCCGAAACCGTTCCCATTGACCGCAAGTCCGGCTTGATGCTGAGGCCAAACTCATCTCGCACGAGGATAGCGAGTTCGATCAGTTCGGTTGAATCGATCCCCAGGTCGATCGCAAGATCGTGCACAGGCAAAATTGTCGGTGCATCGCACCCCAGAGTTCGAAGCAGTCCGACCACAGCGCTTTCCAGCTTGTCGGTTCGAGCGACTGACATTTTTGCTTTCCTTTCTTAGTGCGGAGGACGAAGTAAGATCGCACTTGCGAAATCACGGCCGAGGGAGAATACGATTGCCGGCAACCTGTACGATGTCGTGATGTACCGACGGCATAATGTGACTGCGGCGGTCGGGCCGGTCGCTGCAAGCGCATCACCATTGATAGTCCCATTGAAATGCGCTTCGCCCAGCCAGCCGCGCTCTCGCAATATGGTGACCAACTCGCGGTCCGCCGACTGGCGGCTATCGATCATGAGGTCGACTAGTTGCCCGACCTCGCAATTGCGTTGGTAAAGGCGCATCAGTTGCTTGGCGCAAAGAGCGAGCCGATCGGACATTGCGGACGGCAAGGTGAACGACGAATGATCCGCCAACTCGGCAATCGCCGCGCGGCGAGCCATAGACTCGCCCAGCACGAGATAGGCCGCTCCCTCGATAAGGTTGATATCCGGCGCGCCCGCATGTCTTGCCGCGCCTTCGACGAACGGCGTGACAGGTGCTTCGGCTGCCCCAGCTAACAGATGGGTAGCGCGACCCGCGCGAACTGCATCGTATGCCATCCCGATGGCCTGGGTTCCAGCACAGCGGTCAGTCGTGACCGTCTTCGCATACCCGAGCAAGTGCATGTGGATAGCAATCTGCCCCTGGGAGGCGGCGGGAAACCAAGCAGAGGCTAGATAGGGGCTGATATTGGAAAGGCCATTCTGATAGAGCGAGCGCAATTGCGGCTCGGTGAATGACCAACCGGCGACTGCGTTACCTGTGAGAATTCCGCAACCGGCTATTTCGTCTTCAGATAGCGCGGCTTCTTCAATCGCAGACCGCGCGGCAAACAGTGCTAGCATTGCCATCCGATCGATCTTCTTTAGATCGCGGCGACTAAGGCCGGTACCTTCGGCTAGGAAGTTGTCCCGAAGCCTCCGCTGGTTGTCAGCGTTGGCGTCAGTCTCTGCGCGATTTACGTCAGTCCATAGCGCCCCAGCAGGAAGAACGCTTCCGGCACCATGGACGGCGACCACGCACTCGCTTTTGCGCTGATACATCGGTGATTCCAAGTGTAGGCAAGGCAGTTAGCGGTTTGCGACGACCTTAAAAATGTAGAAACGGGACGGCACCTCAAGCGAGCTAAAAAACACACGTGCTAACTGTAAGAAGGTGGGATCGTCGGACTGCTGGCGATTCAGATACGCGTCTTCGGCCGCTTCGAACGTCTGATATTCTGCATAGTTGATCGACATCATTGTCGACGCCGCGGGGCGCGGCGTATAAGGCGCGAGTTGTTCTGCCGACCGCGGCGCCGTTGAGGACAACAGGTCGTCTCCGAACCAGCCTTGCGGAGAGCGATTCTCCGTCAGGGTTTTCACTTGCGCTAATGAGTTCACGTAGTCTTGCTCGAACTTTGGGGCAGGCACGCCCAGGAACAAATGAGCTGTCTGGCCCACAGATTTGTAGCCAAATTCCTTGCCGGTCGGACTATCCGTTCGGTGGCCTGGCGTGAACGTACTGTCGAGTTTGACGATATGGTTTTCGGGCGCTCGTCGAACGAGATTCTTGACCTTGTCGAGGCGCGCCGAAAGGAAGTCGTTGCTGTTGGATCGCCCGGAGAACTTAGTGTAGCTCGCGAACTGGGCGGCCACCGGATCGATATTTTTGAGAACTCGGTCGTTGACGATGCCGTAACGAGCAATGTCCGATTGCGATATCGGTGTCATCAACTCGCGTTCGAGCGCTGCTTCTTGCCCAGGGATAGCGTCATACAGAACGACGAGCGCCGTAAGTTTCGTGGCAGGAGCCGCCGTGCGGACACGAGTTCGAGCCTCGAGTTGCGAAAGCGACGTCAATGTGACGAGCCCAGTGAGGAGAATGAACGAACCGCGTCGTGTCATGGTGCGCATAGCTTTTTCCCCTTTAGCGCGCGGCGTAGTTTTGGACCACAGAGCCAAGTTGCCCGCCTTGCAACTTGTTCGCTTCGACGCTGAGCGCGGCAGACCTAGTTGCGGACGGTGCCTGGAAGTACTCGCTGTAGACCAGGTAGGAATTGTCATCGGCTTGATAGATTGAGGCGCCCATGAGAGCGGTACGTTGCTGCAGTTGGCCTCGAATGCTCTGCAGGTCGGAATTGGCTGGCGCTGTTTCCAGCATTCCGAGTTGGCCGACATAACCGTCCTTGAGGAAGCTTAGGCTGACATTCGGCTGCGCAAAGAGCGAGACGCTTTGTGCCAGTAGATTTTGGGATTGGCTGACCGCCGTCATCGTGACTGCAAAGGCCGAAGCGGCCGCCCCCTGCTTTTCCCAACTCCAGTTACCAAACAAATGCGCAACCAACTTGACGGGCGTGTAGACCGGGTCATTGCGCAGTACACTTCTGATCGCCGGCGCCCGTTCTTGCATAATGTACTGACAGCTTTCGGCGTCGAAGCACCGGATCACTGAAACCACGCGCTGCCCTATGGTTTTGGCGGCGGCAGGCTCGGTGTTGGCCGTCGTGCTCATTTCGAGCACACGCTCGTTGGCAAAGCCTGGAACAACGTGGTTGAACGGGCCAGATTGCGCTAGAATTGTCTGGAAATCGGTCTCATGTCCTGGTTGGACCTCGAACAGTGAGATCAGTGCGAAGCGGGCCGCGTAAGTGCCACGCATGATTTGGAGCGGATGGTCGGCAGAGGCCGATCGCGGCAGGAACAGTGCAAGGACGATGGCAAATAGAATCTTGGCGCGCGATTCAATCATGGGGCTGCTCCCTCCCGTGCCTACGGTGATTCACGATCCATCCGGTCCTCAAGCGACTCAGTGACAGCGTTGACAATGTGCTTGGTACCGATGGCATAGCGGGTCGACGACGATGTCGATTTTGGTTCGACGATCGAGATCTCGGCCTGCCAGTCTTGGGTTCCTTCGTGCGCTGTCCATGAATGACGCCATATCCGAACCACCAAAGTAAATGCCTCGCGCAAGCGAGACCGATTTTGACCTGCCTCGTTGTCACCCGACGGCTTTTCCCCGCTCATTCGCGCTCTCTAAATCGCGACCTAATGTCAAAGCCGTAACTCCGGGACCACTAACAGTTGTTCGTCTCCAGGACGTCACAGCGGCGTCTATTCGGCGTCAAATCGCACATGCGATCGGCATTTGCGGTCCAGACAAGGCCGCGCGTGTCGCGCAGGCATGGCTTCGAGTGGCGCTGTGGCGTGGCTCAAGCGATTATTCCGATTGGTTACGTGGGTTATTCCGCGATTGGTAGCGCCAAGCGCTTGCCCTCCGAAGGCAAAGGTCACACGTTCGAATCGTGTCGGGTGCGCCAGTTTTGCTTTGCTTTACAGCGTGATACCGACGCGCAATTCGGAAGTGCTGTGCTGTCTCATTCGCGCGAACAACAGAGAATCGCACCTCAGACTGCTTGAACGGCGGCATGGCCGAGTTCCAGGGGAGCATTGGCGCTGTCGAGAAACTCCACGGTGGTGAACCACAAATCGGCATCTCCGACGTTCTTGAGATCGTGAATCTTGTACTCTCCCTTTCCGTACGTGAAGTGCCGGGTCTCGCCGACTGAATAGACGGCATCGACGATCGTCCCATCCTCCGCGTGCGATTGCGCCCGCCCCGGCGTCACTGCGGTCCAAAAGTAATCCAGCACGTGACGATGGAATCCGATGCGCTCGCCAGGAGCCAGCCGAATTTCCCAGACGCGCACCCGGTCCGTTTCGGACAGGAGCCGGGTGCCGACCCGCCCGTTGAGCTGATTGGCGTCGAACTCCTTGCGGATGACCTCGGACCAGGCGGTCCTACCTTTCTCAGTCACAACAGCGTTC
This sequence comes from Bradyrhizobium tropiciagri, assembly GCF_001189845.1. Taxonomy (GTDB): domain Bacteria; phylum Pseudomonadota; class Alphaproteobacteria; order Rhizobiales; family Xanthobacteraceae; genus Bradyrhizobium; species Bradyrhizobium tropiciagri. The sequence goes on along the minus strand of NZ_LFLZ01000003.1, from coordinate 185,664 downwards.
ATCGTAGTTTCTCCTTTGTTTCCGATGGGCGTCATTCGGCGGCCAAGCCGGTCTGAGCGCGAACGTGCTGAGCACCGAAGGAGGCGCGGACCGAGGCAGCCGCCGCGCTGCGGTCCAACACCGACACTGCCCATGACACAGCGAAGGCCAGCGGAACCGAAACCAGCGCCGGATTGTCGTACGGAAATGGCGCTGGGCCGAGCTTGAACGTGGCGGTCCATACGCCGGGGCTAAGGGCTACCAGTCCGACCGAAGCCAGCAGGCCGACTAGCGATCCACTCACCGCCCCCCGCGTAGTGAGATCGGGCCACGTGATCGAGAGAAGTATGACCGGGAAATTTGCGCTCGCAGCCATCGCGAAGACCAGTCCAACCATGAATGCGATGTTCTGGTTCTCGAATAGGATACCCAGGCCCATCGAAAGCAGGCTGATCGCGATAGCGGCCGCCTTGGAGACAAGTACTTCCTCCCGCTCGCTCGCACGTCCGCTGCGGATCACGCGGGCGTAGAGATCGTGGCTCGCCGCCGAAGCGCCTGCGAGCGTCAGCCCGGATACGACGGCGAGGATCGTCGCAAACGCCACTGCAGAAATGAACCCGAGCAGCAGCGACCCGCCAACCGCGTCTGCCAGGTGCAGGGCAACCATATTCACGCCTCCGAGCAGTCCCCCCGACGCATCCCGAAACTGCGGATTCGCCGAGACGATCGCGATGGCACCGAAGCCGAGGACGAACAGCAGGCTATAGAACACGGAGATGAACCCGGTCGCGACCAGCACGGACGTACGCGCCTCGCGCGCATTGCTCACCGTGAAGAAACGCATCAGGATGTGCGGTAATCCGGCCGTACCGAAGATGAGGGCCAGCCCGAGCGAGATCGCCGACACCGGGTCCTTGACGAGGCCGCCAGGCGCCATGATCGCGTCAGCTTTCGGATGCAGAGCGACAGCTTCCCGAAACAGCGCCTCCAGACTGAAGCCGAAGTGACCGAGAATCAGAACCGACATCAGCACCGAACCAGACATCAACAGCACGGCCTTGATGATCTGCACCCAGGTCGTCGCAAGCATGCCTCCAACGGTCACATAGACCATCATGAGGACGCCCACGATGCCGACAGCGTAGATGTAGGGAAGCCCGAACAACAGCTGGATCAGCTTCCCCGCCCCGACCAACTGCGCGATCAGATAGAACACCACGATGACGAGGGTGTTGACGCCGGCAACTGCTCTTACTGGCACCTCGGACAACCGATACGCCGCCACGTCGGCAAAGGTGTAGCGGCCAAGGTTGCGTAAGGGCTCGGCAATCAGGAATAAGATCATCGGGAAGCCGACGAGAAAGCCGATCGCGTAGATCATGCCGTCGTAACCGGATGTGTAGACGAGCGCCGTGACGCCCAGGAACGTCGCCGCCGAGGTGTAGTCGCCCGCGATCGCCAGTCCATTCTGGACGCCTTTAAGCCCAGCGCCAGCGGCGTAGAAATCCCTTGCCGTGTTCGTGCCCCGTCTCGCGGCCCACCATGTAATGACGAGACTGACGGCCACGAACCCGAGGAACATCGCTATCGCTGTCCCGTTCAACGATTGTCGCGCGCCGATCGCACCAGTGAGTGCATCGGCTGCCGCTGGATGAGAAACAGAGGCAAATGCTGTTGCGAGGAAAGCGACGCAGGCCGGACGCGAGATCATCGAAAATCCTCCTTTAGGAGCTGATTGAGCCGATCGAAACGGGAGTTCGCCCGGCGCACATAGAGCGCCGTGAGCACGAATCCGAGCGCGATCAGACCAACGCCGATCAACACGCCCCAGGTAATCACGGTGCCGCTCCAGAGCGGATGACCGAGCAAGCGCGGCCAGAATGCGATGGTCATGATGTAAGCGAAGTACGCCGCCGCCATGACGATCGACATACCGGCACCAAGTCGCGAGCGCTCGGTCGCGAGCTGTCTGAACGTAGGATTGTTTTGAATGGCTTGCAGGTCCATTGTTGGTCGTCCTCCCTCCTTGAATCTTGACTGCGGTCAGGCGGCTATTCCCTTGGTAACGGCGGTTTCCGCCATCACGGCTTCGGGGCTGCGGTGCAGTTCCGCCATCGCGCGTTCTTCGGCGGTGGCGATCTGCGCCTGCATGTAGGCGCCGAGATCGCGCGCACGTCGAACGACCGCCGTTCCGAAGGGCAGCCGCGTGGATTCGAATTTGGCCAGCGCGGCTGAGAGATCGTCCGAATGGGCCTGTAGCGCATCGGCAAGCGCGGCCGCGTCGCCGGCAGCTTTCGTCACACCCATTCCGACGTGCGGTCTGGCCACAAAGGCGGCATCGCCCAGAATGACGGTTCGAGATCCAAGCGCCATGCGCGGCGTCTCGAGATCGAGGATGGCCTGAATGAAAGGCTGGTGCGTACGGCGGACTACCTCCGCGAACTGCGGAGCGAGAAGTCGCTCCGCGTCCCGGCGCATGGAAGCGATCACGTCAGGGCGAATCCGGGTCGGCGGAATGGACAGTTCGTGCCTGACACCATCGATGTCCGTCAGGAGATCGCCCAACCTATGGTCGGCATCGGCCGGACGGTACCAAACGAAATTGAAGCGCCGTTCTCCGACATTCATCTCCTCGTTGGCGCCGGCGACGGGATAGCCGAGCATCTGCTCCCCGGGGGGAAGACTGAAGGCGAACCAGTCGCACAATTCCGCGCGCGTCCGGCGTGACAGGTCGCGTTCGTCAACGAGGCCCCGCCAAGCGATATATCCGGCGTATCTGGGCCGGACGCCCGCCGCGAGCCGGGCGCGGACGGACGAAAACAGGCCGTCTGCGCCGATCAGAAGATCGCCTGAAGCTTCAGAGCCGTCTGAGAAGCGCGCCACCACGCGGTCGGCGGCCTCCGCAACTTCCACAAGGCTCCTGCCATGATGGTAGTTTTCAGCTGGGAGAGCAGCCCTCAGAAGCCCATAGAGGCGTCCCCACGACGTCAGCACCTGGCGCAAGTCGCGCTCGCCTTCGATGCGGCCGAAGCGATCGAGCACCCGTCTGCCGGGAACCGCGACTCCGACAGCGGCCGCATCGGTGTCGATGCCGACCCTTGCCAGCACATCGAACAATTCGCCGTGCGTGACGATTCCTGCGCCTCGGCCAGCCAGTTCGGCGCCGATACGTTCGTATACGTCAACGTTCCAGCCTTGGCGGCGCAGCAGCAATGCCGCGAACAACCCGGCCATGGATCCGCCGATCACGAGTGCTCTCGGCTGTACTTCCTCCGTCCAGCGAACTTTGGGCATCAGCAGCCTCCCTTGGGTGCGGTTAGACCGGTCAACATTGTTCGTTATTTATCGTTTGATCAATTATGTGCACGACATTGACTGGCGTCAATGCTTATTTATCATTCGATAAACAAAAAGTGACAGGGGCTCCGGGATCGGCTCCGGCAGCAAATCAGTGTATGAAGCTGCAGATTTGCCCTCAAACCCACGAATCCGGTGAAGAAGCCCAACAGAGCGCGTTCCAGGACGTCTATCCGAGAGCAGCAAAGGCTGGACCCGTCCGAGCGGGAAGGCATCATCGCGCGAGAGGCGGTCTCATTCTTCGCCGAGTATGGATTCGAGGGGCAAACCCGCGAGCTCGCGAGACGGCTGCGGATCACCCAACCCCTGCTCTATCGCTACTTCCCGAGCAAGGAAGCCCTCATAGAGCGGGTCTATCAGGAGGTGTTCGTCGAACGATGGAGGCCTTCATGGGAGGCGATCATCACCGATCGCTCGGTCCCGCTCAAGACCAGGCTGATCCAGTTCTATCGCGAGTACGCTGGGGTCATTCTCACTTATGAGTGGATCCGCCTGTTCATGTTCGCGGGCCTGAAGGACCTCGGATTGAACGCACGCTATCTCAAGATGCTGCGCGAACGCGCGTTCGAGAAGCTGATCGAGGAAATCAGGTTCGAGTATGGGCGCCCGTCGACCCGCGACCTCCCGATCACCGTTCTCGAAATCGAGATGGTTTGGGGCCTTCACGCGGCGATCTTCTATCTCGGGGTGCGCAAGTTCATCTATTCGATGCCACTCGAAACGGACGTCAATTCGATCATCGACGCGAAGGTGACAACGTTCCTCGGCGGCATTCGCTCTATCCTGCCGGCAAAGGAGACCGTGTAGGCACGCCGTCTCGCGCCCCCGGAAGGAAAAGGCCTGCGTCCATCAAGCGGCGGGCAGTCACCTCGATATCGCTTTTCTGATGCGTGCCGGCGTCAAGGGAAGTTCGTGTAGCCGAGTTCCCGTCGCGTCCCTGATTGCGTTCGCAAGCGCGGCTCCGGTCGGTCCTTGCGCAGCCTCGGCGACGCCATAGAATGCATCGCCCGGCCGGTCTACCAGATGGACGTCGACTGACTCCGGAACGCTATCGAAACGCATGATCGGATAGGCCGACCAATCCACCGACGTCACGCGGGTGCGGTCGAACGTCACCCGCTCGAACAGCGTCCAACTCGCAGCCTGCAGGATGCCGCCTTCGATCTGGTTGCGGACCCCATCCGGGTTCACAATCTGCCCGGTGTCCACCGCCGCCACGACGCGACGGATGCGAACCACGCCGCTCAATCGGGGAACCTCGATCTCGACCGCCACCGCGCACCAGGCTTCGAGATTCTTGTAGCGTGCGAAACCAAACCCGAATCCCGTGCTTTCCGAAGACTTGACCCGCGCGGTCCACCCGAAGCGTGACGCCGCAGCCTCGATGACGTCGCGCGCGCGCGGATCTTCGATGTGGCGAAGCCGGAACGCCACGGGATCCTGGCCCGAACGGACTGCCAATTCGTCAATGACGCTCTCGATCGAGAGGACGTTGAGATAGCCGCCCAGCGAGCGCATGGACGAGCCGCGCAAGGGCATATCGGGCAGAAAGTGGCTGATCACCTTGCAGTTCGCGATCGCGTAGAGCGGAATCGCGTTCCGGTCGCCGCCTCCCTCGGGCTGCGCAAGGGCGACGGGCGGCGCCGGCGGAGAGGCGTCCGATTTCAGTCTGGCGGCGATCAGCGTTCCCGGCGGGCCGGGCCGCATCATATGCGACTGGCTCCATACTTCGTGGTGCCAATCGGCAATGGCACCGTCGGTTCCGACCGTCGCTCTCAGCTTGACCACCATGCCGGGCCCGAACGGGTCCCACGCGTGCTCCTGCTCGCGCATCAGTTGGACCCTGACCGGCCGCCCAGGCACTGCGAGGGCGAGCATCGCCGCATCGGCTGCGGCATCATCGGCGCCATTGTGGCCGTAACATCCGGCGCCCTCGGCGTGGACACAGCGCACGTTCTCGGTAGGCATCCGCAGCATGCCGGCGATCGCGTCGCGCAGGAAGAACACGCCTTGGGTATGAGTCCACACCGTGAGCTTTTGATCCGCGAATTGCGCAAGCGCGCATGCCGGTCCGATTGATCCGTGCGTCAGATAGGGTCTGCTGAAGGTGCCCTCGACCAGAATTCCCGGGTTGCCCGGACTTCCAGTGTCGCGAATGGTCGAGTCACGCGAAGGCAGGCTCATCAATGCTGCCGGCAAATCTGCCTCGTCCGGCAACTCCTGCCGTTCGATCCACGTCGTCGTGGCCGCGAGCGTTCGCATCGCCTGCACCGCGGTCCACTCGCGCTCCGCAATGACGCCGAGGAAATTGCCGTCGCGTATGACCTTGACGACTCCCCGTATCTTCTCAACTGGAGAAGTATCGCAGTCCCGCAACGTGGCGCCGTAACTCGGCGGCCGGACGACTCGACCGTGCAGCATCCCGTCAGGGCGCATATCCTGGACGTAAGCCGCCCCACCCGTCACCTTGGCAGGAATATCCACCCGCGGCACTGGCTGGCTCATCACGGTAAAGTCTGCAGGCGAGGTCAGGCGCGAGGTCGGGGTGGCGTCGACCGACAGCAGCTGATCGCGAACCAGTTCGCCATAGGAGAGGCGCTTGCCGTTAGCGCCGAACACCTGGCCGTCGCGCACCTGAAGTGCGTTGGCGGGCACACCGAACCTGCGAGCCGCCTCGTCCTTGAGTAGCTCTCGCGCTTGCGCTGCGGCATGCCTGATCGCGGTGCCGGAGTCCTGCATCGAGTGGCTGGCAGCCGTGTAACCTTCATTGGGCGTCCGCGCCGTGTCGGCCGTAACCAGCGATAGCCTGCCGAGCGGCAATTTGAGCTCCTCCGCGGCGACCTGAAGCAGCGCCGTCTTGAGGCCCTGACCAAGCTCGGCCTTTCCGGTGAGGATCGAAGCGGCGCCTGACGCGTCGATGCGAATCCAAGCGTCGATCCTCGGCGTGTCGTCGAGGCTCCCCGGCAAACCATGCTTCGACGGCGCGCCGCCCGTGCCGGTCTCTGTCTGTGCCTGCGCCCCGGACAGCCGGAAGGCGACGATGAGCGCGCCGGCGCCGGTCAGAACGCTGCGCCGAGAAATTGCTTGCGTCATCGACCTGTCCTCGACTCTGCGGCCTTCGGCCTCGTCTCCTCCGCCGCGCGCCGGATCGCACGCAAGATCCGCATGTGCGTGCCGCAGCGGCAGAGATGAGGCTGCAGTTCCGCTCTGATTGCCTCATCGGTGGCGTGGGGATCGCGATTTAGCAACGCCTGCGCACGCATCATCATGCCGGGAATGCAATAGCCGCATTGTGCGGCCTGCTCGGCGATGAACGCCAGCTGCATCGGGCCAGGCGCATCATGGCTTCCGAGTCCTTCCAGCGTGGTGACTGCACGTCCCTCCAGCACCGTTACCGCCGTTACGCAGGAGAAGACCGCCTTGCCATCGACGATGACGGTGCAAGCTCCGCATTGGCCGAGCCCGCAACCGTATTTCGCGGCGTTCAGGCCGAGCTCGTCCCTGAGGACGTAGAGCAACGGCGTATCAGGGCTCGCCGCGACGGATCGGCTTTCGCCGTTGATGATCAAGGTTGTCATGGTGCTTCACCGAGCCTTCTGGATTCTTGTGGGACGTCGACTCATCGGCCGCCTCTGGCTTCAGCAACCGCCTCGGCCAACCCGTCCCACGGGCTCCTTCCTGCGAACCTGGTACGCAGATAGTTGGAGAGATCCGAAATCTGACGGTCGCCAAGGACATCGCCAAAGCCCGGCATGATCGGACGCGCGGAAGCGCCAGCCGCGGGTATGCCATTCAACACCAGGTTGATCAGGTTCGCGGGCGCGTCGTCCGTGACCGCGGTGGAGAGATCGAGTCTTGCGCCGCCCAGCGGTGGAGGTCTGTCGCCTTCGTGGCATGACGCGCAGACGGTGGCATAGATCGCGCCCCCGGGCTCGGATGGAATAGAAGGCGTCGCCGCCTGCGCGCCGGCGGCCTGCGGCAGGCGTCCCGGACCAAAGGGAACTCTCTCCGATTTGTTCCGCCCCTCACTCTTGCCGAGCGAGGCGAGATAGTAGGCCATCGCGCTCACGTCAGCAGGATCGACCTGGGCCAGATTGTCGACCACGTTCGCCATGGGTCCCTGCGCAGTCCCATGCAGAGGATGCGAGCCGTTCGCGAGGTAATCCGTGAGGGCGGCTTCGTCCCATGCGACGGGCGATTGCGAGTATCGGCCGAGCGCATAGGCTCGCCAGCCTTCGGCCTCGCCACCTTCAAATTCGGCTGACGCCTTTTCTGCGCCGAGCAGATTTCGCGGAGAATGGCAGGCACCGCAGTGGCCCAGTCCATCGACTAGATACTTTCCCCTGTTCCACCTTTCATCCCTCGACGGGTCGGCGACGAAACGCGCCTGGCGCAAGAAGAGGAGCTTCCAGCCAGCCAATGTCAGACGCACGTTGAGCGGAAACGGAAGCGCGTTGGATGGTGCGGACGAATTGACTGGATCGATCGACATGAAGAAGGCGTAGAGCGCCCTCGCGTCATCGTCCGACACGCGCGTGAAATGATCGTACGGGAAAGCCGGGTACAGATGGCGGCCTTCCCGATCAACCCCGGACCGCAGGGCACGCATGAACGCCTGTATCGACCATCGCCCGATGCCTGTTTCCGGATCGGGGGTGATGTTGGTGGAGTAGATCGTCCCGAAGGGCGTCGGCATCGCGAGCCTTCCCGCATAGGGGACTCCGCCGGGTGCCGTATGACATGTGGCGCAGTCCCCAATGAGCGCAAGGCTGGCTCCGCGACGTACCAGCGCCCGATCCGGCGCACCGAACGACCGCGGATCAATGGGAGGAATTGGCGATTCCCACGCATAGAGAAGCGCCGCGGTGCCGCCGAGCGCACCGATGGCAATCAGCACAAGCAGAACAAACCTGAGCCTCATCGCCCTTTCCTCCCGGATACGATCGCCATATCAGGAGGATCGAAGCAGCTTCTTTTCAATTTCGCGCGCGGCTTGCACGATCTCCCGATCACAGCGCGGCGAGCCAATCCAAAGCATACACACGACGTCCAATACACCCGCTTGCTCAAGGCGTAGGTAAGCAACGGATTCGCGCGCGAAGAGCCGGCGCGCGGGCCGCGTTCGCGCACCGATAAACACAGGCCGCAATCAGTTCGTGACGACGCCTTGTTATTTATCAATTGATAATTAGCTTCGGACCTGCTTGAAGTCAAGAGCCGGCGACGTGGACACTGAACGGCGCACCGGCGAACGAGGATTGCAGCGATGCAGACGTCAACGATTGCGACGGCCCAAAAGGCGCCCGAGCTCACACGGGCGCGTACATTCGCTATGGCGGTTTGCGCAGGGATCGCGGTCGCAAACATCTACTACAACCAGCCTCTGCTCGGCCTGATCGAGGCAAACTTCCCGAACTCTTCGATAATCGGTCTGATCCCGACGGCCACACAATTCGGCTACGCCGTCGGCTTGCTCTTGCTGGTGCCGTTGGGTGACCTTGTCGAGCGCCGGCGCCTCATTGCTGCGCAATTCATCGTTCTCGCGGCGGCTCTCGCACTCGCCGCGGCCGCCCCCTCAGCGGCCACATTGATCGCAGCCTCGCTTGCGCTAGGCGTAGCGGCCACGGTGGCCCAGCAGATCGTCCCATTCGCTGCGACGCTTGCCGACGATCGGACAAGGGGGGCTGCCGTCGGAACAGTCGTCAGTGGAATATTGGGCGGCATTCTCCTCAGCCGCACCATCGCCGGCTTCGTCGGATCGCATTTCGGATGGCGCGAGATGTTTTGGCTGGGCGCGCCTTTGGCACTCGGTGCCGCCGCGCTGGTCCGTTCGATCCTGCCGCGGCACCATCCGACGCAAAAGATCGGATACGTTGCCGCGCTGCATTCGCTCGTGCACCTCCTCGTCGAGGAGCCCGCGCTGCGCCTTGCCGCGGCGACGCAAGCGATGCTGTTCGCCTCGTTCATCGCTTTCTGGACCGTGCTGTCCCTTCACCTTCAGGAACCCGCATTCGGGCTCGGACCGGAAATCGCCGGGCTGTTCGGTGTGATCGGGGCATCGGGCATCCTTGCTGCGCCCCTCGCGGGTCGGGTCGCCGATAGGCGGGGTTCTCACCTTATGGTCGCGATCGCCGCTGCCATATCGCTTTTCTCATGGGTGGTTTTCGCCGGCTGGAACGCCGTCGCGGGACTGGTCATCGGAGTGGTGTTGCTGGATGTCGGTGTCAATGCCGCGCTGGTTTCAAATCAGCATTTGATCTTCGCGCTCCGCCCGGAGGCGCGCAGCCGGCTGAATACCGTGTTCATGACCGCGATGTTCCTCGGCGGCTCGCTCGGATCCCTCGGCGCGAGTTGGGCCTATGCGCATCTGTCCTGGCTCGGTGTCTGCGGCTACGGGGCTGTGCTTGCGGCCGCGGGCCTGCTGCTGCAGCTACCGACGCTCGCATCCCGGACCGGCAACGCGTCGCGTCACTGAAGCATCGGCGATCCGGAGGTTATCAGGCATGCGCATCGCGGTCGTCGGGGGTTCTCTCGCAGGACTATTCACCGCAACGCTGCTTCGACAGCATGGACACGATGTCATGGTCTACGAACGCTCGGTCCATGGGCTCGAGGGACGCGGCGCGGGCCTCCTGGGCAAGCGCGAAACGTTCGCGATCCTGCGCGCTTCCGGATGCGAACACGTGGCGCGGGTCGGCGTGGTCGCACGAGAACGCATCGTGTTCGATGGCGCAGGATCTCCGGCTGTCACCCAGATGCCGCCTCAGATGCAGCTATCGTGGGATTCCGTCCATCGTGTCTTCCGAGAGCACATGACGGAAGGCGCATATCTGCTCGACAGGAAGGTCGAGCACCTTCGCGAGGAGGCCGATCGGGTCACTGTATGCTTCGAGGACGGAAGCGAAGCGATCGCGGACCTGGTCGTCGGCGCTGATGGAATAGCATCCGTCGCGCGTCGCGCGGTCGACGGCCCGTCCGCCACGAATTCGTACGCCGGCTACGTCGGATGGCGCGGTCTGCTTCCGGAACTTGCCCTGCCGAACTTTGCGGCAGAACAGCTCCTCGACCGCTTCGCATATTTTCGAATGCCCCAGTCCCATGCCATCGGCTTCCTGGTGCCCGGCCCCAACGGCGAAACCGAGACCGGACGCCGGAGATACAATTGGGTCTGGTATCAACCTGCGGCCGGAACGAGTGCCCGGGATGAGGTTCTCACGGACCGTGAGAGCCGCATTCACCCATACTCGCTGCCGCCGGGCGCGCTTTCCGACCACGCGCGTGAACGGCTCGTCGGCGATGCCAGGCGACTGCTCCCGGGCTCCTTCGCTGCCGCGATCGAAGCGACGGCCCAACCCTTCGTGCAGGGCATCTTCGACTACGAAACCGAGCGGATGGCGTCGCGACGGATCGTTCTGGTCGGCGACGCGGCGTTTGTCCTGCGGCCGCACACCGGGATGGGAATCGCGAAGGCTGCGGCGGACGCCATGGCGCTGCAAAAACATCTCTCATCGGCTCCGCTCGAGAGCGCGCTGCGCAACTTTGCTCAGGAACGAGTTCAGGCGGGCAGAGCTATCGCCGCATCCGGTCGCGAACTTGGCATCCATCTGATGTGAGCGCCAGCATGGTCTTCGAAATTGCGAACTGGGAGAAGCGAATGAGTTGGCATGCCGAGCACGACTTCAAAGTGACGATCAGCGGCGGGTCGGTCGCCGGGCTGTGCAATGCGATTGTCCTTCGAAAACTTGGCGCAACCGTCAGCGTGCATGAACGTACGCCCGGCCCGATGCTGGCCCGAGGCGCCGGGATCGTGGTTCAAAACGAATTGTTACGGCTGCTCGAAGACAACGGTGCGGGCCCCCTTCCCTTCACGTCCTGCCGCGGTCGGCGATATCTCGACCACGACGGCGGGGACGGCATCCTTCAAGATATGCCGCAGGAGTTCACGTCCTGGGAGGCCGTCCATGCGGCGCTGCGGGCGGCCGTTCCGGACGAATGCTATCGCGCAGGCTCCGAGGTGAAGGCGGTAACCCAGATCGGCTCCAGGGTTTCGGCGACCCTAAGCGACGGCACTGCGATCGAAAGCGATCTGTTCGTGGCCGCTGACGGTTCAGGGTCTCCAACGCGGCAAAGACTGCTTCCCGATGTCGAGGCAAGATACGCCGGCTATGTCGCCTGGAGGGGGACACTCGACGAAGGCGACGTGCCTCGCGATCTTCTCCCCTTTTTCGACGACCTCTTCACCTTCACCGAGGCCCGCAGCGGCGGGCATATGCTGGCGTATTTCATTCCCGGACGCGACGGCGCGATCTCGGCAGGTTCGCGCCGTCTGAACTGGGTCTGGTATGTGCACGTTGGACTCGCTGACTTGGCGAACGTGCTCACCGACAAGAACGGCGTCCAACATCGATCCTCGCTTCCGCGGGGCACGACGCCGGAGGCGACCATTGCCGCGCTGAAGGCGCGTGCATCACGCGAGATCCATCCCAAGATGGCCGCACTGGTCTCGGAAACGCGGGATCCTTTTCTTCAGACCATACGCGACGTGACGGTCCCGAAAACCTTGTTCGGTCGAATCCTGCTGACCGGCGATGCCGCGTTCGTCGTGCGGCCCCACACCGCAGGAGGGACCGCCAAGGCCGCCTATGAGGCTTCCGTCCTCGCACGCGCTTTGAAGTCAGCGCGCGCGAACGTCGATGTTGCGCTCCAGTCCACCGAGCAGCTGCAGCTCGAATACGGCGGTGCGCTCTATCAATATGGCCTCGCGCTGGGAAATCGCTGGTCGCGCGAAAGAAGCACCGACTAGCTCGTCAGATCTCGACGCCGGAATCAAATCTCGAAGGAGCAAGAAACATGACCGATCTTTTCCATCCGACGAACCTGGGCGCGCTCGATCTGGCGAACAGAATCGTCATGGCCCCGATGACGCGGTCGCGCGCCAACGAGGCCGGCGTCATCAATCCGACCGCATCTGAATACTACGCAACGCGTGCGGGCGCCGGTCTCATTGTGAGCGAAGGCATCAACGTAGGACCGCGGTCCCGGGCATTTGACCGAACGCCAGGTCTCTGGACGGACGAACAGACCGAGGGATGGAAAGCGGTTGTCGATCGGGTCCACGAAAAGGGCGGACGCATCGTCGCGCAGCTCTGGCACGCCGGGCGCGCAAGCGCGCGCGGTCTATTGTCCGAAGAGCAACCGCTGTCGCCCTCGGGGGTCAACGACGATCTGGACGCATTGCAGGTGTGGGCGCTCCTCGCCAACGGAGCATATGTGCGGATCGCGGCGACATCGTCACGCGCGATGACGCTTGGTGAGATCCAGGATGTCGTAGACGAGTTCAGAGTTGCGGCCGCCAACGCTGTTCGTGCGGGTTTCGACGGCGTGGAGATCCACGGCGCCAACGGCTATTTGATCCATCAGTTTCTTTCTCCGACCATCAATCTTCGCACCGACGGCTATGGCGGCAACCCCGAAGGCCGCTCCAGACTGCTACAAGAAATCGTCGCGGCAATCTCCGAGGTCATGCCGCCTTCGCGGATAGGACTGCGGCTTTCGCCTTTCGCGGATTACAACAGCACGCGCGACCCGAAACCTGAAGACACTTATGGGCCACTGGCGCGCTGGCTGCAGACCGCCGGCCTTGCCTATCTGCACCTTGCCGACACCAACGCCTGGACAGGAGCGCCTGACTACGAGCGGATGCATTCGATGATCCGCGGCCACTATAGCGGGCCGCTCATTGTCAATGCGGGCATTACTCCGGAGCGCGCCGCAGGAATCATCAGCTCCGGCGAGGCGGACGCCGTCGCTTTTGGGCGCCTCTTCCTGGCCAATCCCGATCTCCCGGCACGGATTCGAGCCGGCGGCCCGTACAATGCGCCGCAACGGATCGGCATCTATGGTGGCTCAGATACGGGATATCTCGACTATCCAAGCCTCGAAACGACTGTCGGCCGAGGCTAGGGCGGACAGAGCCGCGCGCGACGTTTGGAGCTGTCATCCGGCAATCCATACACGGCCATCCGGGCGGAGACGCCCCGTAACTGGTGCTCGCCGAGATGCTCCACATCGTGCGGGAGGTGCCTGGCCACGGCTTCGGTCATGAGAAGATCCCGGCCGATCGTCTTGGTCAGTGCTTCGACGCGGCAGGCCTCGTTGACGGCTGCACCGATGACCGTGAAGTCCAGACGGTCCGGAGCGCCGATGTTGCCGAAGAACACCTCCCCTTCATGAAGGACGATGCCCGCCCGGAGCAAGGGTTGGCCTTCGGCGGCGGATGCGACGCGGATTTTCCGACTGTAGGCCTCGAGCCTGGCGATCGCCTCTCTTGCCGCCGACGCGGCCGCGCGTGCAGCTTCGGCGACACCCTCCGTCACTGGAAACACGGCGAGCATACCGTCGCCGATGAACTTGAGGGTTTCGCCGCCGTGGGCGGAAACGGCGCTGGCCATCGCCTCGAAATATGCATTGAGCAACACGAGCATATCCGGCGGCGCTAAGGCGTCCGACATCTTCGTGAAGTTTCTGAGGTCCGAGACCCAAATCACCGCGCGAATCGAGTCTCCAGCACCTCGTTTGATCGCACCTTCGAGCACCTTGGCAGCAGCGCCCGATCCGAGATAGGCACCCAACGCATTCTCGGAGATTCTCAGTTCGCTGTGCCTCTGCACATGCAGAGCAAACAACTTGAAAAGATCCATCAGACAGTCGAACTCGGCCCCGCGAAAGCCACCTGGCGACTTCGTCGCGATGGTAATGACATTTCTCGAATCCAGGCCGCACAGCGGAATCGCCGCGTAGTCAGTCATGCCGGCGGCCGCCAGTTCGGCCATGATAGGAAATTCGGCCTGTGCGGAAAGATCGTTCGGCTCGCGCCTGATTGTCTCCCCTGTTTCGACAATACGTTGTAGCGGATTGAGCTTGTACGCATCGGAAGCGACCGTTGCGTCGGCCACGCGGACCTCGTCGCAGAAGCCGTCATTGCTATTCCACACCCATGCGAACCCGACCAGCTGGGGGTGGAGCGTTCCGATATGCAGGGTCAGGCGGTCAACCAAAGAGCCGGCAGCCTTCATTCGTGTGATCAGCTTGACTAGAAGGTGAAGCATTTCACGCTCAGTGGCAGCTTCCTCCAGAAGCCAGTTCTGGATGTCGGCGAACGTGTCGGTCTCGCCGACGGCGCGTAAAATGGGGCCGGCCCTGCGCACGAACGAAACCGATGGGGGGTAGGATCGAGGCGACGGATCGACGAGCCTGGAGGCCATTGCAACTCCCTCACGCATCGGCTTCGTGGCCAAAGCGTTCGACGAGGAAATCGATGAAGAGCCTGACCTTCAGCGACAAATGTCGCGTCGGCGGATAGATCGCATACAGTGTAAGCGGCGGCGACCGGAAGTCTTTCAGTATCTCCTTCAACTCTCCGTTCTTGACTGCCTCTCCGGCGATAAACTTGGGTATCAACGCCACTCCTCTGCCTTTGACGGCGACATCACGCAACACTTCCGCGTTGTTCACGCACAGCGACCAGGCGGGCTGGATCCAGTGCTCCCCGTCCGCGCCTGTCAGTTTCCACTGGTTGCCTGTAAGCAGGAAGCCGTAGGTCAGCGAGGCGTGATCGCGCAGATCCCGCGGGTGCGATGGGGTACCATGCTTATCGAGATACTCGGGCGACGCGCAGATCGCCCTCGGCATGGGCGTGATCTTTCGTGCAATCAGGCTCGATGATTCGAGCTCCGCGATTCGTAGGGTCACGTCGAAACCGTCCTGGACGGGATCGAGAGATCGTCGCTCAGCACAAGCTGGAGCTGCATTTCCGGATACTTGACCATGAAGTCGGCGAGCGCCGGTCCAAGCCTGATCGTGCCGAAGGACATCGGCGCATTGATTCGGAGAAGACCGCGGGGAGCCGACTGCAGGTGCGTGACGGCCTGGTCGGCCGCATCAATCTCCGAAAGAATGACTAGCGCGCGCTCGAAATAGAGTTGGCCATTCTCATTCGGGCTGGCGTGCCGCGTCGTGCGATTGAGGAGTTGGACGCCGAGGCTCTCCTCCAGGTCGCCGATGTATTTGCTGACGGCGGACCTAGACAGGCGCAACTGGCGGGCCGCTTCGGAGAAACTGCCGGTTTCGACCACCTTCACGAAAGCCTGCAGACTGGTGACTTTATCCATCCCTCGATCCAAATTGTCGCTATTTCGTAGACAGTCATGTCATATGATCATGGATTGTCCTTAAATCAAAGCCATCCGATATCTCGTCTCAAGAGCCAAGCGGCTCGTACGGACCCGGAGGGCAAAAAAGTGTCAGGCATCCATCACGTCACCGCCATCGCAGGCGACCCCCAAAAGAACTTCGGCTTCTACACGCGCGATCTCGGACTGCGCTTCGTCAAGAGGACCGTCAATTTCGACGATCCGGCCACCTACCATTTCTATTATGGCGACGAGGCCGGCCGGCCGGGCTCGATCCTCACCTTCTTCCCCTGGGAGGGAGCCCCCGCGGGTCGCCGCGGCGTTGGCGAAACCCATCAGACCACGTTCCGCGTGCCGCAGCGCTCGCTGGGCTTTTGGACGCAGCGCTTCCTCGAGAAGGGCATCAAGTTCGAGGCGCTCGAGAAGCGTTTCGGCGAGTCCGTGCTCGCGTTCTCCGATCCGGACGGAATGGCGCTCGCGCTTGTCGGCGTTGCCGGCGCCGAGGATGAACCTGCCTGGAGCAACGGCGACGTACCGGCCGAACACGCCATCCGCGGTTTCCAGGGCGTCACGCTGCTGCTCGACGATGCGACCAAGACTGCAAAGGTCCTGACCGACGTGTTCGGCTTCCGAGAGACCGCGCGGGAGGGATCGGTCACGCGCTTCACGGTACCCGGCGATGCGCAGGGGAACATCGTCGACATCTATGAGGCGAAGGGCTTTCTGCGCGGCAGCCAGGGCCGCGGCTCCGTGCACCACATCGCGTTCCGGGCGAAGGATGATGCCGAGCAGGCAATCATGGCGCAGAACCTCGTCAGCAATCATGGGCTGCATCCCACCGAGCAGAAGGACCGCAACTACTTCCGCTCGATCTACTTCCGGGAGCCGGGCGGCGTCCTCTTCGAGATCGCGACTGACATTCCGGGATTCGCGGTCGACGAACCGCTGGAAACGCTTGGCCGCGACCTGAAGCTGCCGAGCTTCCTCGAGCCGCACCGCAAGGAGATCGAGGGCGTGCTGCCCAAGCTTCAAGGAGCCGCGTCATGACCGCGAAGTCTCCGTTCATTTATCGCTTCGAGGCCGGCAACAGGGCGGATGCTCCGCCCTTGCTGCTCCTTCACGGCACCGGCGGCGACGAAAACGATCTGCTGCAGCTTGGCGCCATGATCTCGCCGGGATCCCCGCTGCTGGCGCCACGCGGCCGGGTGCTCGAAAACGGAATGCCGCGCTTCTTCCGTCGTTTGGCGGAAGGGGTCTTCGACGAAGAGGACGTTCGCCATCGCGCGCTTGAACTCGCAGAGTTTGTCCGAGGCGCGCGCAGCCGGTACGGCATCGACGCGCCGCTGGCCGTCGGCTACTCGAACGGCGCCAATATCGCCGCCGCTCTCATGCTGATGGATCCGCACGCGCTGTCCGGCGCACTTCTGTTTCGCACCATGGTGCCGCTGACGGATCCCCCGGACGCGCAGCTCGACGGAAAGCCGGTCCTGATGCTGTCCGGACGGCAAGACCCCATCGTGCCGGCCGACAATGCCGCCGCACTGGCCGCCATGCTGTCGGCGGCGGGAGCCAAGGTCGACCATCGCATACTGCCGATCGGCCATCAGCTCTCGCAGGCGGACATTGCGCTCGGCCGCACGTGGATTGCCGAGACGAGGAACCAGGCGACGGTGTCCTGACAATCTGACCTCGGTCGGTGTGCCGTTCGGAAAGGCGGTCCGCCGACCGGTGGGTCTGTCGATCAACCCAGAGGGGGACGTCATCGTCTCGTCAATCCGTCACTTCGGTTCAGCCGACGCCAGGAACACGGCCGGTAACGCGATCAGCGGAGGAATGACGAAACACAACGTCCCGAGCTTCGCGTAGAGGACTGCGCCGGCGGCGCACCCGAGCGCGAACGCCGTCACGCTCGCGGCCATCTTGCTGAGACGCGGCTTGGCAACCGTCAAGACCGTAGCCGGAGCGCCTCGCAGCACATCAGCGACGTCGATCATGATCTGGGTGGTGGTGCCCGTCATGAGCGTGGTTGGAGGCTCCGTCCCCATATGAATACGATGTGCGGCGTTCTGAATTGCCATGGCTGCGACCAGAATCATGCCGGTGCAGATCGCCTGCCAGCTATCGCCCTCTACGAATGGTCCAAAGTGGACTGCACACACGGCCCCTGCCGCCAGAAGCAGCACCTTGAGGGCGAGCATCGAGCGGAAAATCGGTAATCCGATCGCGGGCAGAAGGAAGCTGAATACGCGCGTGCCGATCACGACCAGGCAGAATACCGGTAGCGCTAGGAGCTTCGCGAGGGCGCCCGAAGTCCCGAGCACCATGGACGCGCCGAACGTGACGAAGTTGCCGGTGACATGCGCGGTGAACAACCCCTGGAGCGCCAGAAATCCGGCCGTATCGACGAAGCCCGCGTTCAGGCTCATCAGAAGTGGAAGCAGGAGGATTTGCCGGGGCATCTTACCACCCATATTGGAGCTGAACGCCCAGATAGTTGCTCGTGTGTCCCCCCGCGCGAATGATGGTGTCCCCGACGTCGAAATGCACCGCTTCGATCGCGCCCGTCAGATGGTCGTTGAACGCGTAGTCGACGCGCAACTGGCCGTAGGCGCCGGTCCAATTGCGGCCCTTTCCGGCAGTACCGGCGACCGGCACATTGGGCTGGACGTAGATGGCGTCGGCCGTGGTTTCGCGCCACTGCAGCCCAATGGCGCCCATCACCTTCAGCCCTTTCGCCGGACTGACGGTAATCGAAGGCTTGAGATGCACCAGGTTCACGTATCCGGTGTAACCGGCCAGCGTGAAATAGTAGCCGTTTGGAAACAGCGGATTGAACGTCCCCACGACCCCGTCCCCGGGGTGATGGTCTCCGGAGGCCGCATCGAACTGGATTCCGAGCCGAGGTTGCCACAGCACGTCTGCAAGCGTGTATCCCGCACGTGCACCTACCGCCCAGGCACGAATATCGGCCGTGCCCACCTGACCCACCTGCCCCATGGCTTCGAGGTCCCAATCAATATGCTGGGCGTTGCCCGCGAAGCGGACATCGAAGACGTGCCGGTGCTCGGCGCCGAAAGCGTCGAGATATTTGGCGTTGCTCCGTTCGTACAGCGAGTAGTAGCCGGACAGCTCCTTGTCGCCGAGCACCTTGCGCTCGATCCGCAGCGTGCTGAAGCGGAAGCTGTCATTCGAGGTGTCGTCGAAGGGGCGATTATCGAAATATTGGACCGGACGGCTGACGAAGCCGATGAAACGCCACGGCCCGGTCTCCCAGTCAGCCCAGAGCGCATCGAACGACTGCCTGACGTTCGGGCCATCTCGCGATGACACGAAGCGCTGCAGGTCGAAAGCGAAATCCTGCCGCCCTGCTCGCGCCTTCAAGGTCCCACCCGAAAAGGTGTTGACGTACTCGATGAAGGCGAGGCGCAAGTCGAGCCGATCCTGGTCTACCGGAGAGATGATTTGCTTGCCGAAAGCGCGGTCGTCCTCCAGCTCAACGAACGCCCGCCAGTTTGCATTGAAATGAATGTCCGCGTGAACCTGCAGCCGCTGCAGAAAGTAGCTATCCGACGGCGTTCCCGCGATACCGAAGCCCGCCGCATTGTTGCTCTCGAAGCGCTCGCGCAACGTGGCGCCCAGGGAGATGTAGCTCTTCGGGTCGGTGGCCCAGAGCGGGATATATTTGAGGCCGTCGAACGGTTCGGTGCGCAGTCTCGGATCGGCGAGAACCGACCAATCCTCCGCCCAGCGGTTCGCCTGGATCTCCGGCCGCATCGCGACTGCCGTGGCTTCATCAGCCCGCACCGGAGCAGCGCCTGCGGCAAAGGCCACAAGCGCCAAGATTATCCCAAAGCTCCGCTGATCTCGCATTGCCGCCATCGGCCGACGTCACCCCCGCTTTTTCTCAGCGCGCTGCGCTCTTCGGCCCGAGCGAGTGGAGCTCGGCGATGTACCCGCCCGGGAACATGACGAACGCCGTGGAGCGGCCTTCCGAGGCATAGGGCTCGACGAGCACCGTGGCGCCGGCGCCCTTCGCCTTCTCGATCGTCGCAGCAAGGTCGGCCACTTCGTAGCCTGTCGTCTCCCGTCCGTAGGGATAGGGCAAGTGCCCGTCCGTGACCATAACGATCATCTTGCCGAAGGCGGACTCGATCCGCATTCGTCTGTAGGTCGTGTCCGGCCTGCCGATCTCTACGCCCGGCGCCTTCGCATCGTCGGCAACGATCTTGCCGCGGGAGAATGCGAGAAAGCTTCGGGAGAATGCACCGACGCGATCGGGCGAGACGTAGACCCTGTTCTCCGGAATGCGTTCGAAGGCGGCATAGTCCGGCTTCGTCGTATGCCAATAAATTTGCATGTTGACGCCACCGGGCCATTGGATCACAGCGTCGCGCCCAATCGGGTCGGGGAACGTCGACACAATCACGTCGGCGCCAGCGGCTCGTGCGGCCTTGACCGCTTGGTCCATGTCGGTGACGAGATAGCCGTTGCGCTCCGTACCGAAAGGATACGGGATCGGCGTCTTGAAGCCGAACAGCGAGACGGTACCGACTGGTGTCTGGAGCAGTTGCGACGTGGTGCTGCTCGGCGTCGGCGTCACCGTCGCCACCACCTGCTTAGTGCTCTTGCCGCCGAAAGTCGCGAGGAAGCTCGTCACGAACTTGTCCACGTCCTCCGGTGCCACGTAGACGTGTGTCGTGTCGTATTGCGGAGCCACCGCAACCGCCGCCTCCCTGGATTTCGCGGTGTCTTTCGCGGCAGCCGGCGTGGTCGTTACGACGGCCGCCGCAAGCGCCAGCGATGCGAAGAGCTTCATTTGATCCATCGGAAAACTCCCTAGACGGTTTGAGATCGCGCAGCGCGATTCGGGTGGGCACGGGCCTCGTCCGACAGAATCGATACGACGACAAGGCCTGCAATCAATCCGAGATGTTCGAAGAAGGCGTTTGAGGCCATGAATCTCTCATGGCCTCCCATCGTCCAGAAGGCGTTGGCCGTGAGCATCGCCACGAAGGTAAGGACGCCGAGTCCGCCCGCTCCCAGCCAGACGTAGCGGTTGATCGCGACTAGCAGCGAGCCGACAAGCTCCACTGCGATCGCAGCTCCCGCCCAGAGCCAGCCGGGGTACAGCCCGAAATGTTCCTGCTCGGCGACCGCCCCTGCGAAGTCGAGCAGCTTCGCAAGTCCGCCCAGGACGTAGGCAGACACGAGGGCAAGCCTGGCCGCGTGCCATAGCAGCGGCCAGCGCAGAATCGCGGAAATCCAGTGCGGCGACGATCCGGGCGACATGTCAGACCGCCCAGCAAGCGCAACCGAGGGCACCCCAGAAGCTCCTCAAATCGGAAACCGGCAAACGGCTCGACCAGGCCGTAGCGTGGTCGTGCCCATGTACGCCGCACGAATTGGCACAGCCGCACATCTGCATGGCCTTCATGGCGAGGCTGCCTTCCCTGGCTTTCGCCTTGTCGTCGGCCCAGGCCGCGTAGCCGCCGAAGCGACGCACCGGCGACCAGTCCGGCATCGCAGGCGGCGGCGCGTCGCTGTCCAGCTTCGCGAAATCACCCGCACCGAACACGATCTTGCCGCCGACCATGGTCAGCAACGACGTCGTATCGGCGATCTCGGCTTCGCCGCACGAGAAGTAGTCGCGGTCGGGCACGACGAGGTCGGCAAGCTGACCGACCTGGATGCGGCCCTTGTTGCCCTCCTCGTTCGAGAACCAGGTCACGTTCTCGGTCCACATCCGCAAGGCCGCCTCGCGATCCAGGCAATTGCGCTGCGGCGTGATCCGCAGCCCACCGACAGTGCGGCCGGTTACCAACCAGGACAACGATACCCACGGATTATAGGACGCCACGCGAGTCGCGTCGGTGCCGGCCGACACCTTGACGCCCTTGTCGAGGATCTTCTTGACCGGTGGCGTCGCCTCGGCGGCGCCCACGCCATACCGCTCTACGAAGTATTCGCCCTGGTAGGCCATCCGGTGCTGCACGGCAATGCCGCCGCCCAGCGCCGCGATCCGGTCGATCGACTGGTCCGAGATGGTTTCGGCGTGATCGAAGAACCAGTGCAGTCCCTCCAGGGGCATGTCCTGATTCACCTTCTCGAACACGTCGAGGGCGCGGGAGATCGTTTCGTTATAGGTCGCATGGAGCCGCCATGGCCATTTGTTCTGGACGAGGACGCGGACAACTTCCTCGAGTTCGCCCTCCATCTCCGGAGGCATATCCGGACGCGCGACGCGAAAATCCTCGAAATCGGCCGCCGAGAACACCAGCATCTCGCCGGCGCCATTGTGCCGGAAGTAGTCGTCGCCCTGCTTGTACTTCGAAGTCTTGGTCCAGTTGAGGAAGTCCTCCTTCTCGCCCTTGGGCTTCTGGGTGAAGAGGTTGTAGGCGAGCCGAATGGTCAGGTGCCCGTCCTCGTTCAGCTTTTGGATGACCGCGTAGTCCTCCGGATAATTCTGGAATCCACCACCGGCATCGATCGCGCCGGTCACGCCAAGCCGATTCAGTTCCCGCATGAAGTGACGTGTCGAATTGACCTGGTATTCGAACGGCAGCTTTGGCCCCTTGGCGAGCGTGGCGTAGAGGATATTGGCGTTCGGCTTGGCAAGCAACAAGCCGGTCGGATTACCCTTCGAATCGCGCGTGATCTCGCCACCCGGCGGCTCCGGCGTATCCTTGGTGTAGCCCACGGCCCGCAGCGCGGCGCCGTTCAGGATAGCCCGATCGTAAAGGTGCAGCAGGAATACCGGCGTATCCGGAGCGACCGCATTGAGCTCCTCGATCGTCGGAAGCCGCTTTTCCGCAAACTGATGTTCGGTAAATCCGCCGACCACCCTCACCCATTGCGGCGGCGGCGTGATCGCTACTTGTCGCTTCAGCATGTCCATGGCATCGGCAAGCGAGCGCACGCCGTCCCATCGCAGCTCCATGTTGAAGTTCAAACCGCCACGGATGATGTGCAGATGGTTGTCGATCAGGCCCGGCAAGACCCGACGTCCCTTCAGGTCGACAATCTTTGTATTCGGACCTGCGAGCTTCATCACGTCCTGATCGTGTCCGACGGCGACGAACCGTCCGTTGGCAATTGCAACGGCTGATGCCATCGGATTCGAGCGATCGAGAGTCGTGAACAAGCCACGATGCAGGATGACGTCGGGTGCCGAGCTCATGAGTGTTTCTCCAGACCTTCGAGCGAAGAGGCGCTTTTCGACGGCGCGCTTTGGCGTCCGGGCAACATCCCGAACATGTGCGGCGCGCATTTCGCCTGTTGCCAAGCGGATGCGAGCCCGTGCCCGGACATCAGTTGCCGGCCGACAGGAACGATCTGCTCGCCGGCCAAGATGCCGAGAAGACCCACCAGGGCCACCAGCGGCGGGGCCGGCGAACGCACGTTCAACAGGCTGTAGATGACGCCGACCAGAAGGCCGGCGCCGAGTGACAGGAGGTAGATCTTCATCGCATCACTCCCGATTGGGACGATGGGAGTGGTCAGGCGGCCTGCGTGCCCGCCTCGGAAGCGTGCTCGCCAAGCGCCCACTTCGAGAAGCGGATCTGGATTCCGTAGGGCGAATGCGCCTTCAGGATCTCCATCATGCCGTCGTAGGTTTCCGTGCGCGCCCAGTCCTGCTGCAATTCAAACGCGTACTGGCATGACGTGATCGGAACGGCGCCGGCCTGAACGAGCCGATCCATTGAACGATTGTGCGCCTCCACCGAAAGATCCCCGCAGGCGTCGGCCGCGACATAGACCTCGTAGCCCTCCTTGAGCATGTCCAACGCGGGAAACATCACGCAAGCTTCGGTCCAAAGACCTCCCAGCACGAATTTCTTGCGTCCGGTGGCCGCAACTGCCTTGCGGAAATTGGCATTCAACCACGAGTTCATTGATGTGCGATCGATGACGTCGTGATTGGGGAACAGATCGATGACTTCCGGCATGAAGGGGCCGGAAAACGAATCCTTGGCGACCGTGGACAGGACAGTCGGAATCTTGAACAGCTTGGCGGCTTTCGCCAGGATCTGGACATTGTTGAACACGCCCAAGCGATCATGCGACTGGACGCCCTGGTACATCGCCGGCTGGTAGTCGATCAGCACGATGGCGGAGTTGTCCGGGGTGAGCATATCGAGTTTCGACATCTGATGGTCTCCTTGCGATCGGCATGAGCGATCGTACGAAAGGGGAGGATTGAAGCGGCTGGGATGGTGGACCGTGAGGCCGGCCTGAGCTTGGACGATTGCGTCGCGGCTTGGACTGACGCCCGATGTCTCGTCGCGATGCGACCAATTGCCCGTCAGTCGATCGGTCTTCGCTTGCCATCGCCAGCATGTCCAAAGGACGCGCAGACCGTCCAATCCGGCGGGCGCTTGATCGACGAGTTTGCGCGCCGGAGCCGGACGAGCCCTCAGATTGCTCATGTCGGCCCTCTTGACTTCGTCACAGGAGCGAACGATGGCCTTGCTGAAATTGCGGGACGGTACCGAGCTTTATTACAAGGACTGGGGAAGCGGAAAGCCGATCCTGTTCAGCCATGGCTGGCCCCTCAGCGCGGATATGTGGGACGCGCAGATGTTGTTCTTCGCCGAGCATGGATATCGAACCGTGGCATTCGACCGAAGGGGCTTCGGCCGCTCGAGCCAGCCTTGGACGGGCTATGACTACGACACCTTTGCCGATGACATCGCCGATCTCATCAAACATCTCGATCTGCGGGATGTGACATTGGTCGGATTTTCGATGGGTGGCGGAGACATCGCGCGCTTCGTAGCACGCCACGGCAGCTCGCGGGTGGCCAAGCTCGTTCTGCTCAGCGCGGTAACGCCCCTGTTCGTCAAGACTGCGGACCACGACGGCGTCGACAAGTCGGTGTTCGACGGAATTAAGACGGGACTGGTCAAGGACCGCGCGCAGTTCCTCGACGACTTCAATCCCCTGTTCTATGGCACCAATCATGGCACGAAGGTGTCTCAGGGCGTATTCAAGCAAACCCTTCAGATCGCGCTGCAAGCCTCGATCAAGGCGACGATCGACTGCGTGACCGCATTTTCGGAAACCGACTTCCGGCCCGATATGGCCAGGATCGATGTGCCCACCCTGGTCATTCACGGCGAAGACGATCAGGTCGTGCCGCTGCATTACACCGGGAAGCTGGCAGCCGAGATGATCAAAGGCGCCCGGCTGAAGACCTATCCGGGCGCTCCGCACGCCACCGCGACGACCCATGCCGATCAGGTCAATGCGGACCTGCTCGCGTTCCTGCAAGCCTAGTGGACGGAGAAAGATGATGGCAATCAATCCGCTTTATCTGCTCGAGCCGAAGGACTGCGCTCTACTTCTGGTTGACCAACAGGCCGGACTGGCCTTCGGTGTGGGATCGATCGATCGGCAGGCCCTCATGAACAACGTCTCGCGCTTGCGAAAACCGCGACGGTGTTCGGGCTGCCGGTCGTGGCATCCACCTCGGCCACGAAGGTGTATAGCGGGCCGCTAATGCCGGCCATCAAGTCGGCGCTGCCGGGCATCGAACCGATCGATCGGCGCAGCATGAATGTGTGGGAGGACGACAAGGCGCGCGAGGCCGTTCTCGCCACCGGTCGGCGTCGCTTGATCGTCTCGGGCCTGCTCAGCGAAGCATGCGTGACCTTCGCAGTGCTTTCGGCGCTGTCGGCCGGCCTCGAGGTCTATGTCGTCGGAGACGCCTGTGGAGGCCTCACGACCGCAAGCCACGAACTCGCTCTCAGCCGGATGCAGGCCGCGGGCGCCCGTCTCACCTCCTGGATCCAGGTCCTGCTCGAGATGCAGCGGGATTGGACGCGACACGAAACGTACGATGGCGCGCGCGCCATCGTCGAGTCGCATGCCGGAGGATATGGTATCGGTCTCGCCTACGCCCGCGATATGATTCACCCCGCCTGAGAGCCGGGCGCGCCCGGATCTACCCCTCGGTCCGGGCCCGCCGCCAAGCTCCAGGGCTTGCGCCCACGTTGCGGGAGAACACCCTAGTAAAGTAGCTTTGGTCGCCGAAGCCGCAGATCAGCGCGATGTCGGCGAGCGGAAGCTTCGTGCTCAGCATGAGGCGCTTGGCCTCGTCGATTCGCAGTTGCGAGAGGAATTCGTGCGGGGCGACACCCGTGCTGCGCCGGAACGATCTTGCGAAATGGCTGGGTGTCAATTTGCATTCCATGGCGACGTCGGCGATCGTCAGGCTGCTGGCGAGCCGTGCCCGCATGATCTCCTTGGCGCGGCGCTCCTGCCAGGGCGCGAGGCCGCCGCCGACCGCACTATCCTGCGGGCGCAAGCCGCCATAGGTCTGCGCGAAGTGAGCGAGCAGGCCCAAACCGATCTGGTCTACGAAGAGCTGATTGGTTGCCGGATCCTGCTCGACTGCGCTGAGCAGCATGCTGGACAAGGTCGAGAGGTAAGGATCACGCTGGTCCCTGCTCCATTTAAGGGTCGAAACCGGCTTGGCATTGTGCTCTCGGGCGAATTCGTCAAGGGCCCGCCGGGGAACGTAGTACTGGACGGCGTCGAACGGACCTTTGAACTCACACTGAGGATTGTCCATCAGATTAATGACGCTGACCGTCCCGGCGCCGAAGGCCCCCGAATACCGTGGCTTGCCGGCGAGCCAGCAGGAATGCTTTTCGAGATCACCGAGCTGGTGCAACACGCTGAAGGCGGGCTCGGAAGGAATGGCCGCCGTCCGTTCCCGAACAAAGCGAGAGCAGGTCAGCCGTGTCATCGCGAGCGCCAACTGTCCCTCGCGATCGACGCGCAGCAAACAGTCTCCCTCCATGCCGAGGTGCTGACTAAGGCGACGACCGTAGAAGCCGTCGGACGCGCTGTCAGACTGTTGCCTCATTGCTGCGTCCTCCCATGGGTCATTCTATCCACTGTATTCCCGGTAAGCGCATGTAGAACAATTTTCTCATAGAGAGATAACCGTCGTCGTTCAAGTCGACGATTGGGTAGTGAGCCACAATGGCGCACTAGCTTAGAAATTGATTCGAAATAGGAAACGATGTGGAAGGATAGGTGAAAGTTGAGACACGATGCCCCGGGGGCAACCACTAGCTGAGCGGTGGCAAGATCGACTGCAGCTCGGCACGGCGCTCTTCCAGAAATGTCGGAAGCTGGAGCGTCTGACCCAACCGTTCCGGCGTCTCGTCGACCGCGAATCCCGGACCGTCGGTTGCGATCTCGAAAAGTACTCCGCAAGGCGCGCGAAAGCCGACCGCATTGAGGTAGGTGCGCTCGATGGGTTCGCTGACGACGATGCCGTATGCCGATCGGAGCTTCTCGACCATTTGCGAGCGATCATCGATATCCCTCGAGCGGAAGGCGACGTGACGGATGGTGCCGCCACCGAGACGTCCCCGCGAGGATTTTCCGATCATGCACAAGGTGATCGCGCCACCTGGACCATCATGAGCGACGAAGCGCATGGTGTTGTCCCTATGAGAGACCAACCGGAAATCGAACACCTTCTGAAGGATATCGATGGTTTCGTCCTCCTCGCGGACGTTCAACGTGACACCATGAAGTCCGCGCAGCGCGAAATCGGCCTGAGGCTTCTGATCCGCTCGCCCGGATTTAGCCGCCCACGTGTCCACCAATGTTTCGACCAGCGAAAGTTCGGTGCCGTCAGGGTCCGCAAAGCACAGCATGCGTTCGCCGAAAGGCGACGTTTCCAGTCGACTGCGGACATCAAATGAATTGAGGCGATTCTCCCACGCATCAAGTGAACTCGGCGCCACCCGAAAGGCTGTCTGCACGACTTCGCCGACGCCCATCATCCCCGGTGGTACACAGTTCCAGGCAAGCGTGCTCATCACGGCTCCTGGGCTTCCCGCATCGTCGCCATAGTACAGATGGTAGCTGCCGGGGTCGTCATAGCAGACGGTCTTCTTGACGCGCTTTAACCCCAGGACTCCTGCATAGAAGTCGGAGGCGCGGCGTACATCGCTTATGATCGCCGTGACATGATGAAGTCCGCGCGCGTTCACGTGGCTATTATCCAATCAACGATCTTTCGGCCAAGTGGCAATCCTGCCAGAAAGCCATATTTCCGGCCTCAGATACCGTAATCCTTGCGTCCCCAGAATACACAACCCCGAGAAGATGTTCCAAGTCTTGGACTCTTCCCCGATTATGAAAGTGCCACAAAGGCCAAAATCCTAACGGTAAGAGACCTGCATCACGCCGCCGCGACGCAATCGTACTAAGCACAGCCAAAACCTGCAATCTCTCCCCTTGGCAGCTCGTCGAAGGTTGGCCAGCCCACTTCGCGGCCAGGAGACGAGACCCGTGACCGCAATTCGGCGAACTACATGCCGGGCCAACGGCATCAGGCAGTTCTACCTTGAGGCCGGAGCCGGACCATCGATTGTCCTGCTCCACGGCTTCCCGGAAACCAGCTTTGCCTGGCGCTTCCAGATTCCGGTGCTCGCCTCGAACTGTCGGGTGATCGCTCCGGACTTGCGCGGATGCGGCATTTGAGCCGATCGCCGCCGCCTGTTGCGCCAGACTCGATTAATCGAGTGAACATGATGTCTTCAACCGATCAGAAGTCCACAACATCGTCCGCTGCGACCAACGCTTCCCCATGGATCGCATTTCGGCATGCCACATTTACGGTCGTGTGGATTGCGACCGTCGTCGCCAACGTCGGCACTTGGATGTACAACGCTGCGTCCGGATGGCTGATGACAAGCCTCGACGCCGATCCGCTCACCGTCTCGTTGGTTCAGGTTGCAAGCAGTCTCCCGATGTTTCTGTTCGCGCTGCCGGCCGGCGCGCTGGCGGATACTGTCGACAAGCGTCGTTTTCTGATTGGTTGCGAGATCGCACTCACGGTCGTCGCGGGCGCGAGCGCGGTGCTCGTCGGGCTCGACCTCGTCACGCCGACCATCCTGCTGGTGTTCACGTTCCTGCTCGGCGTGGGCGCCGCATTCACCGCGCCGGCGTGGCAATCGGTCGTCCCGCAGCTTGTACCAAAGGAGGATCTCGCGGCGGCAGTTGCGAGCAACGGGGTCGGGGTCAACATCAGCCGAGCTATCGGACCGGCGCTAGGCGGTGTCGTGATCGGCGGACTGGGCATCGCGGCACCATTCTGGTTCAATGCGTTGAGCAATTTCGCCGTGATCGGCGCTCTCCTCTGGTGGCGCCCGACCGCTTCTCAAGGTAGCGGCCTGCCGCCAGAACGTCTCGTCGGCGCCATGGTGATCGGATTCCGCCATGCGCGGTTCAATTCGAATCTCCGCGCTACGCTGGTCCGAGCGGTCGCATTTTTCTTCTTCGCCAGCGCCTATTGGGCTCTGCTCCCGCTCGTGGCGCGCAATCAGATCGCAGGCGGACCGGAGCTCTACGGCATTTTGCTCGGAGCGATCGGCATTGGCGCCGTCGTCGGCGCGTTTGCGCTCGCATGGATTAAGGCGATGCTCGGACCGGACCGATTGGTTGCGGGCGGCACGGCCGGCACCGCGCTCAGCCTGGTCCTGCTCGGCATCGCCCACCACGCCGCAATCGGTCTTTTGGCGTGCCTGATCGCAGGCATCTCCTGGATCGCCGTCCTCGCGACAGTGAACGTCTCGGTTCAGGTCTCCCTGCCCGATTGGGTCCGCGGTCGCGGCTTGGCCATGTTCGTCACCGTGTTCTTCGGTGCGATGACCGCAGGCAGCGCGCTTTGGGGACAACTCGCGTCAGGACTTGGCTTGGCGGCGGCGCACTTCATAGCGGCAGCCGGCGCCATCGTGGGGATCGCTTTGACTTGGCGCTGGAAACTTCAAGCGGGAGCGAGCGTCGACCTTGCGCCTTCGATGCATTGGCCGGCGCCGATATTGGCTTCTGATACCGATGCGGATCGCGGTCCGGTGTTGGTCACGGTCGAGTACCTCATCGCTCCCGAGAAGCGCGACGCCTTCCTTTCAGTTGTCGCAGAATTGGGGCAACAGAGACGGCGAGACGGGGCCTATGCCTGGGACGTATTCGAGGACGCGGCCGAGAGCGGACACTTCCTGGAAACGTTCATGGTCGCGTCCTGGCTTGAGCATCTTCGGCAGCATCAGCGTGTGACGAATGCGGATCACGTTGTTCAGGACACCATCGGCGAGTTCGGCGCCGCCACCGAGCCTAAAGTTACCCATCTTATAGCGGCCCGGCTTCGGTCCTCGTGATCGGGCGCCGCGGCACGACAGTGCCGGAAGTAGTTGCTATGGTCGCGCCTGGTCCTGCTCAGGGTTGATTACTTGGGTCGATCTTCTAACGACCAGCTCCGGACGAAGTACCACATGCCGGATTTCGGTCGAACCTCCCTTGATCGTCTCGACCAGCATCCTGGCGGCGATCTGCCCCATTTCCCGGTGCTCGATCCGGATCGTGGTCAGCGGCGGCGAGACGACGTCCATCAACGGCATGTCATTATGGCCCACCACTGAAATGTCCTCAGGACAGCGCAGCCCCCGCTCTTTCAGCACGTCGAGCACACCGAGGGCGAGCAGATCGTTGGCAGCGACGATGGCTGTGATGTTGCTTCGCCATCGAGCAGCGCCGCCGCCGCTCGAGCGCCCGCCTCACGCGTGTAGCCTGCCGCCTCGCGCACGACGCCTCGCCATCCATGATGAGCCATGGCGCGCACGAAGCCGTCGCGGCGCAACGCCCCTGTCGACGTCGACAACGGACCGGCCACATGCGCGATGTGGCGGTGGCCGAGGCCGGCCAGATGGTCGACCGCAAGCTGCATTCCGAGATCGTCGTCGGACACGACCGACGACACGCGATCCCGCGCCTCGGATCGGTTGACGAGGATCACCGGCAGGCCGCGCCGAATGCAGAAGCCGACCAGTTCGTCGTCCTGCGAAACCGTCGCCAGGATCAGGCCGTCGACGCGCTGACTGAGCAGGGTCTCAACGAACGAAATCTGCTGCGTGGTAGCATTGCCGGCATCTGCCACGATGGGCGCGTACCCTTCCGCCGAGAGTGTTTCCGCGATGCCGCCGAGGATCGGGGCGAAGACCGGATTGGCGATGTCGGGCAGCAGAACGCCGATCAGGTCGGACCGGCCGAGGCGCAGGTTCGCAGCCAGACGGTTCGGCTGATAGCCAAGCGCCTCCGCCTGCGAGACGATCCGCTCGGCCACGTCAGCGGCAACAAGATGGCGCTTCTTCGGGTCGAGCGCGCGCGACACCGTGGACGGGTGTACCCCACTGGCGTCGGCGATTTGTTTGATGGTGGTGACAGGTCGATTCATCCAACCATTTCCGTCCGTTAGCTAATTCACGAAATCGAGAATACAGGCCGACTTGACGATTTGCAATCGATTGCAATATAAAATGCAAACGATTGCAATCGGAATGCAATCGATTGCAGGAGCCAAAACAATGGCAGCAGGGATCATCGAGACAGTCGAAGACGTGACGCCAAACGTGCTGCGGGCGATGTCCGGCGCGGACAACGTCCGGCTTCAAACGGTGATGGAAGCCTTCGTCAGACACATGCATGCCTTCGCGCGCGAGGTGAACCTTACGGAAGCCGAATACGATCTCGGTATCGACTTCCTGAACCGGATCGGACAGGCCACCCACGACAGCCACAACGAGGGCATCCTCTTTGCCGATGCGATCGGGTTCTCGACGCTGGTCTGTCTGATCAACAACGGCAATGCCGGCGCAACCGAAACCGCGGCCGCGCTACTTGGCCCGTTCTGGCGCGCGAACTCGCCGCGGACGGCGAACGGCGGATCGATCGTACGCTCGCCGACGCCAGGCCCCGAGCTCTTCGTAACATGCGAAGTCGTCGATGTCGGCGGCAAGGCGCTAGCGGGCGTCGATATCGATGTCTGGCAATCCTCTCCCATCGGCCTTTACGAAAACCAGGACGACACACAAGCGGACATGAACCTGCGTGGCAAGTTAACGACCGACGCTGCGGGACGTTTCTCGTTTCGCTCGGTGAAGCCCGCCGGCTATCCGGTTCCTACCGACGGCCCCGTCGGCGAAATGCTGCGCGCCCAGAACAGGCACCCTTACCGGCCGGCGCATATCCATTTCCTCGGCTTCAAGCCCGGCTACAAGTCGCTGATCACGCAAGTTTTCGTCGATGACGATGCGCACCTTGAAAGCGACGTGGTGTTCGGGGTGACGCGCGCGCTCGTTGGTGACTATCGCCGCAACGACAAGGGCGAGCCGCCGGCGCCCGGCGTCGAGGCGCCCTGGTACACGCTGAACTACCGCTTCGTCATGGAACCAGGCGAAGCCATCCTTCCCAAGCCACCGATCAAGTGAGTGACACAAGATGTACCAGTCCATGAAAGGCAAGGTCGTGCTCGTCGTTGGCGGCGCCGGCAGCATCGGAGCGGTTGCCGCGGGGCGTTTCGCCGAGCTAGGCGCCCGCGTTGCGATCAGCCATCGCGATACCCCGGAGGAAGCGGCGGCGGCTGCAAAAGTGGTGCAGGCGCTGCCCGGCGAAGGCCATGCTGCGTTGATTGCCGATGTCGCGAGAACCAGTACCTTGGAGGCGCTGCGGGCCGAAATCGAGCGCCACTTCGGGCGGCTCGATGTCCTGGTCAACGCCGCCGGCTTCACAAAGCCGGTGCCGCACGCCGATCTGGACGCCCTCGACGACGAGCTGATCGACCGGATGTTCGCCGTCAACTGGCGCGGGCAGTTCGCAGCCATCCGCACCTTCGCCCCGCTCCTCAAAGCATCGGGAGACGGGCTGATCGTCTCGATCTCATCGATCGCGGGCACCAACGGCATTGGATCGTCGATCGTCTACTGCGCTGCCAAGGCCGGCATCGATGTGATGACCAAATCGCTGGCCCGCGTGCTCGCACCTGATGTCCGCGTGCTCGCCGTGGCCCCAGGTGTCGTCGACACCGGTTTCGTTCCGGGTCGCGGCGCCGACTTCAACACAAAGACCGCGGCGACCACGCCGCTGAAGCGGATCGCGACGGCCGAGGACATCGCCTCCGCGATCGTCGCCTGCGCCACGCAACTCGGCTTTGCCACCGGAACGACCTTCGTGGTCGACGGCGGCCGCTCGCTCTGAAGGGAATTTCCATGCGTTCGCCACGCGACAAGGTCATCATTACCTGCGCTGTCACCGGCAATCTGACGACGCCGGAGCAGACGCCTCACCTGCCGGTCACCCCGGCGCAGATCGCCGAAGCATGCCTTGGCGCGGCGGATGCGGGCGCTGCGATCGTCCATATCCACGTGCGCGATCCGCTGACGGGACGCCCATCGATGCTGCTCGACCACTATGTCGACGTCGTGCAGCGCATCCGCACCCGCAATCCCGAGCTGATCCTCAACATCACGACCGGTCCTGGCGGACGTTTCGTGCCATCGCAGGACGATCCAAGGGTGGCGGCCGAAGGCACCACCCTGATGGTACCGGAGAAGCGGGTCGAGCACATCACCGCGCTACGCCCTGATATCTGCACCCTCGATCTCAACACGATGAACTCCGGCCGCGAAGTGGTGATCAACACGCCCGGCAATGTCCGCCGAATGGCGAAAGTGATTGCTGAGGCCGGCGTCAAGCCGGAGATCGAGCTGTTCGATTCCGGCGACATCGCACTCATGCGCGACCTGCTCACCGACGGCACGTTGCAGGGCCCGCTGCTCTGCTCGTTCGTGATGGGCGTGCGCTACGGCTTCCAGCCCTCTCCCGAGACCGTGCTCTATGCGCGCGACTTGCTGCCCCACGATACGGAATTCACCGCCATCGGAATCGGCAAGGCCGCGTTCACGACCGTGGCGCAGTCCTATCTTGCCGGAGGTCACGTGCGGGTCGGTCTCGAGGATTCCGTCTATCTGTCCCGCGGGCAGCTTGCGACTTCCAACGCGGAGATGGTCGCCAAGGCACGCCGTATCGTCGAGGACCTCGGTGGCTCGATCGCCACGGTCGAGGACGCCCGCCGCATCGTCGGCCTGCCGGTGCGCCCCACTAAAAGCGCAGCATAGGAGCGAGCGATGAACGCTATCACCGGTGTAACGGCCGAAGCAAAGCCGGCCGTCGAGGCGACCTGCGTGCGGCTCAATGCCAGGGCGGCCGACGCCGCATCGATCGAACCGCGGATCGAGCAGCACTCGCTGTCGCGGCGGCAAGACGAGGTCGTGGTGGCGATCGAGGCCGCGGGCGTCAACCCGTCGGACGTGAAGGCTGCAACCGGACTCATGCCGTATGCGGTGTTTCCGCGCACCCCGGGTCGCGACTTCTCTGGACGAGTGATCGACGGCCCGCGCGAATGGATCGGCAAGTCCGTGTTCGGCACGTCGGGCGATCTCGGCATCCGCCGCGACGGCACCCATGCCTCGCATCTCGTCGTCGAGACTGCCGCACTCGTGGAAAAGCCGGCCGGCATCTCCATGGATGAGGCCGCAGGAATTGGCGTACCCTTCGTGACCGCGATCGAAGGCTTCAGGCGGGCGGAAATGCCGAGGCTGGGCGAGCACGTCCTCATCATGGGCGTGAACGGCAAGGTCGGTCAGGCGGCAGCGCAACTCGCGACATGGCGGGGTGCCAAGGTCATCGGCGTGGTCCGCAAGGACGAAACCTACGAAGGCCACGCCAACGCACCGATCGAGATCGTCAACTCCGCTACGACGGATGTCGCAGAACGCGTGCGCGAGCTAACCGACGGGAAAGGCGCCGACATCGTCTTCAACACGGTCGGCGATCCCTATTTCGACGATGCCCATCATTCTCTTGCCAAGGCCGGGCGGCAGATCCTGATCGCGGCGGTCCACAAGGTCGTGCAGTTCAACATCCTCGAGTTTTATCGCGGCCGGCACACTTACGTCGGAATCGACACGCTCGCCTTCTCCTCGGTCGAGAGCGCCGACGTGCTGCGCAGCGTGCTGCCCGGCTTTGCCGGCGGCTTCCTTCGTCCGTTTCCGATCAAGGACAGCTCGATCTATCCCCTGATCGATGCAAAAGCGGCGTATGCCGCCGTGATCGGATCGTCACGCGATCGCATCGTGCTGCGCCCGGGAGCATGATCATGCACGTCGTCCGCTTCGCCGAGGCGCCACCATACACGGCACCGGGCCACATCGACATGGCAATGGCCCGCCTGCAAGGACGAGAGGCCGGCCCCTCCTCCGATCTCTGGATCGGCGTGTCGGTGATCGCACCGGGCGGCGGGACCACCTTGTCCTCCTCGCCGCTGGAGAAGATGTACGTCGCGCTGGACGGAACGCTCCATGTTTCAGATGGCGAGGACGAGGTCGCGCTCGGCAAGTGGGATTCCTGCCGCTTCGCCGGCGGCGAGGACCGCATGCTGACCAACAGATCAGGCTCGCCGGTGACGGTCCTTCTGGTGATGCCGCTCTCGGCCGACGAGCGCCAGCGCGGCCTGTGATCAACATAACGCTAGGGAGACAACGATGAGCGCAATTTCGGCCAAAGGACGATCGAAGAAGCCGTTCTACAAGGTTCTTTACGTGCAAGTGCTAGCCGCGATCGCAGTCGCGATCGTGCTGGGCCATTACTGGCCGGCTATTGCGGTCGACATGAAGCCGTTCGGCGACGGCTTCATCAAGCTGATCAAGATGGTGATCGCGCTCGCAATCTTCTGCACCGTGGTCACCGGCATCGCCGGCATGTCGGACATGAAGAAAGTGAGCCGCATCGGCGGCAAGGCGCTTCTCTACTTCGAGGTCCTCTCGACCCTGGCGCTGATCCTCGGATTCGTCGCCGCCCATGTTGCGGCGCCCGGCTCCGGCTTCAACGTCGATCCGGCGACACTGGACGCGAAGGCTGTCGCGCAATATGCGGGCAAGGCGAAGGAGCAGACCATCGTCGAATTCCTGCTCAACATCATCCCGAACACCGTCATGGACGCCTTCGCACGTGGCGACATTCTTCCGGTGGTGCTGATCTCGATCCTGTTCGGCTGCGTCCTGTCCCGCCTTGGCGAGCGCGCGAAACCCATCCGTGACACGATCGATGCGGGATCGATGCTCATTTTCGGCGCCATCAACGTGATCATGCGCTTCGCACCGATCGGCGCGTTCGGGGCCATGGCGTTCACCGTGGGGCGCTACGGCATCGCCTCGCTCGGCCCGCTCGTCAAGCTCGTCGGGCTCTTCTACCTGACGTCTGCACTGTTCGTGTTCGGCGTTCTCGGGCCAATCGCATGGTTGTCGGGCTTCAGCATCTGGAAATTCCTCGTCTACATCAAGGAGGAGATCCTGATCGTGCTGGGAACCTCCTCGTCCGATCCGGTGCTGCCGACGCTGATGGAGAAGCTCGAGCGCCTCGGCTGTTCAAAGCCCGTCGTCGGTCTAGTTGTTCCGACGGGCTATGTTTTCAACACCGACGGCTCGTCGATCTACATGACGCTGGCGGCCCTGTTCGTCGCCCAGGCTACCAACACCGACCTCTCGCTCTCGCAGCAGATCGCGATCTTCGCGGTCGCCATGCTGACCTCGAAGGGTGCAAGCGGAGTGACCGGCGCTTCCTTCATCGCGCTGGTCGGCACGCTGTCGGTCGTCCCCACAATCCCGGTCGCGGGCATGGCGCTCATTCTCGGCATCGACCGTTTCATGAGCGAGGCGAGAGCCCTGGTGAACGTGATCGGCAACGGCGTGGCCACCATCGTGATCGCGCGGAGCGAAGGCGAACTCGATCTGACCCGTGTCAATGCCGTACTCGACGGCAGGATGGCGGATACCGGAAAGATGGACGTTCGGGCAGATATTATTGACGGCAACTCGCTCCCGTCGCGCCACCAAGCGTAGGCATTTGGCTCCAACCAGTGGGAGCTGCCTTGGACTCATTCGTGCGCTCCCGTCTCGTTCGGCCGCTCGCGGAGATCAAGCGCGACCTGACCTGCGACTGGGAGTCTATGCTGCCAAACCGTGCTCAACCTCAGTTGCTGTCAGGTCACCAATCGAAGCTCTTTTCAGGAAGCGGGCAAGACATTGCGCATATTGGCCTCGAATTTTACGAAATCTTCCCTGCGATGATCGACAAGTGTGACACCGTTCGCCGTCCCTGCCCCATCATCCCGCGAAGACGACGACCATAACCGATCCCCAGGTCGTCAGCAGAATGTTCGAGACCGGATAGGCAGGCGTATAACCGAGCACCACCACGGAGCTGCCCGAACGCTCCTGGATGGCGGCCATCGCGGCCGTTACCGTCTGCGCTCCCGTCAATGCGCCGAGCAGGAGGATCGGGTTCATGCGCAGCACGAAATGGCCGAAGCAGAAGCCGACGATCTGAGGCAACAGGGTTACGATCATGCCGCCCAGAAGCAGGCCGATGCCCGACTCCCGTATCGCCGAAAGAAAGACCGGCCCGGCATGGATCCCGGTCAGACCGACGAAGGCAGCCAGTCCGAGTGACGTCATAAGGCTAACGGCGCCGTCGGGGATCCGGCCGAAATAAGGGAGGCGTGTGCGGAGATAGCCGACCAGCAGTCCGGCGAGCAGTGTGCCGACGCTGGTGCTCAGCGAGATCGTCACACCGCCAACCGAGAAGCTCACGAGAACGCCCACGAGGCCGCCGAAGAAAATCGCGAGCCCTAATACGACGAAATCGATGCTTGTGCTCGGTGCAACAATGACGCCGATATTCTTGGCCGCGTTCTGCACGACGGTTTCAGGACCAACGATGCGAAGCAGATCGCCGCGCTGAAGCATCACTCCGGCCGCGATGGGGAGAGCTTCACCGCCCCGGCTCACCGAGCGCAAATAAAGGCCACGCGTCCAGTCCTGTTCCGACACCTGCTGGAGACTGCGGCCTGCGAGCTTCGCGTTGATCAGGAAAACGTCGGTCGAGACCACGGGGATATCGAGCAGCTCCTGGTCCTCCACTTCCTCGCCTCGCTGTCCGATCAGTTCGACGATGATCTGGCGCGGCGCGGACAGCGCGATGACGTCGCCGGCCGCGAGCATCGTTCCGGGCTCTGCCTCGAGGACGCGCTCTCCGCGACGAATGCGGTGGATGAACACGCGTTGTCCGGGCACCCGGGATTCGGCAACCGCAACCGTCAGTCCGGCGATCGCGGCGCCATGGTCCAGCCGGTAGGCACGGAGCTCGAACTTGCGCCAGGCGGATGCCAGGCCGGGCTTCGCACGCGTGATGCCCAACGCTTGCTCCAGTTTGAGCGCTTCCGTCTTCAGATCGATCTTCAGCAGCGCTGGAACGACAATCGTGCAGAACGTGATCACGCCGGCATAGCCGAAGATGTAGCAGACCGCATCGGCTACAGCGATGTGCGACACAAACAACGCCCGCTGTGCTTCGGGCACGGCCAGCCCGTTGACCGCGTCGGTCGCCGTTCCCATTGCCGCGCTCTGGCTCAGGGCGCCGGACATGAGCCCGGCCGCAAACCCGGGATCGAGTCGCAGCACGCGTGCCACGATGATCGCCGCCGCTAGCCCGGTGATGCTCACGACAACAGCCATCAGCATCGGCTTAAGCCCGTCCCGCTTCATCGCCAGCACGAATTGCGGACCGACCGAATAGCCCACCCCGAACAGGAACAGCAGGAACAGGAACGACTTGGTCATGCCGGAAACGGGCACATGCGCGAAATCGCCGACCACAAGTCCCGCGAACAGCGCGCTCGTCACCGGTCCAAGGCTGAAAGCGCCGATCCTGAAGCTGCCGATCCAGTAGCCCGCCGCGATCACCAGGAACAGCGCGAGCTCCGGATAACGGACGAGAAACTGCTGCAGCCAGATCAACATCGGCGTTCGCTGCGGCTATGTCATCATCATGACCAGCACCATGCCCCAGATCGTCAGCAGCGTGTTGCCGACCGCGTAGGTGACGGTGTAGCCGAGGCCCGGAATCTGGCTCTTCGCCCGGTCGTTGATCATGCCCAGCGAAGCGGTCGTCGTCCGCGCGCCGGAGCAGCATCCGAGCAGGATCGCGTCGTGGAATTTAAACACGTACTTGCCGACGAACATCGCCAGGATCAGCGGCACTGTCGTCACGACGACGCCCCAGAGGAACAGGCTGAAGCCGAGCTTTTGCAGGCCGGCGACAAACCCCGGACCCGAGGAGATACCGACGATGGCAATGAAGACGTTCAGGCCGACCGAGTTCATGAACCACACGGTGGGTGACGGAATGCGACCAAAGGTCGGGTGCACGGACCGGAGCCAGCCGAAGAACAGGCCGGAGATCAGCGCGCCGCCGGAGGTGGACAGTGTGAGCGGCACGCTCCCGATCTTGTAGACGAAGGCGCCGACCAGGGCGCCGATCGCAATCGCCGCCCCGATGAAGGCAACGTCAGAAACGTCGGTTGCGCGGTCCGGCCGGCCCAGCATCTTTGTGGTGGCAGCGACATCGGATGTGCGGCCCACCAGGGTGACAATGTCGCCCCGGTTGATCCTGGTGTTCGGCAGGATCGGAATCTCGATCGCGATCGCGCCGCGGGCGATCTTGCGCAGGAATACGCCGCGGGCGCCCGGTTCTTTCGCCAGCTCCTCGAGCGTTTTGCCATCGACGTCCTTGCTGGTCACGTAGACATCGACGCCCTCGATCGGCACCGCCAGCAGCTCGCGATCGTCGACTTCCTCGGCCTGCTCGCCGATCAGCTGGACGAGCACATCGCGGCGGCCTGCAACGGCGACGATGTCGCCGGCATGAATCACGGTGTCCGAAGTTGCCTCAACAATCCTCCCGGCTTGCCGGAGCCGGAGGACGAAGATGCGATGATCGGGAAGCAGTGCCTCCGCCTGCCCGACTGTCTTGCCGGCGACGGGTCCGCGCTCATGAACGCGATAGGCACGCACATCGAACTGGTGCCAGGCCGTCCCCGGGCCACCCAACTGCTTCTTGCCGCCGTGCTCTTCCTCATATTTCTTGCATGCGGTCTCGAGATCGATCCCGAGCAGCGCAGGTCCGAGCAGGGCCAGGACGATCGCCGAGCCGACCGTGCCGAAGATATAGGTGACGGCATAGGCGACCGGCATGGCATCGAGCAGCTTCTTGGCTTCATCCGCGGGCAGACCGAGGCGATTGATGGCGTCGGTCGCGAGCCCCATCGATGCGGAGATCGTCTGCGAACCGGCATAGAGCCCGACCGCCGATCCGACGTCGTAGCCGGCAACCTTTGCACCGAGATAGGCGGACATCAGGCAGAAGACACACACCACGGCCGCGAAAATCGCCTGCGGAATGCCGTCCTGTGCGATGCCGCGCACGAATTGCGGTCCGACGCCATAACCGATGGCGAACAGGAACATCAGGAAGAAGAACGGCTTGAGCGGGCCCGAAATGGTGATCCCGATCTGGCCGATGATGACAGCGGCGATCAATGTCGCGGTCACCGCGCCGAGACCGAGACCCTTGTAGGTGAAGGATCCGAAATAGTAGCCCAGCGCCAGCGAGAGGAAGATCGCGATTTCGGGATAGGTGCGGAGCGTCTGGAAGAACCAATCGATCATGATGTCACCCGTTCGTGCTGTCCCGGAGCTTCGGCTTGCGCCCACTTCGATCTTGCGCTGGGTGCGCCGAAGCCGGGGCGAAGCATCGTGTCGGTGCACATGAGGCAATGGTGGGCGAGACGGATGTTGATCTATGTCAATCGCGACCGCAATTGCCTTGCAGCTTCATCGTCTTGCCGCGTGCGGGATCTCGCGCATTGCATCGCGACGCGACGATCTCTCAGGGGCGCGAGCACGAGACCGTTGACATAGATCAAGGGTCGTCACCGGCTGCCGATCATGCTGCGCGCGATCGCGCAGGCAACAGAGCCTGTCGCTTCCATTCCAACAGCTTGCATCGCCCCGGGAGTGTCACAATGGCCGATCTTCTGACCTTAAAGAAATTCGAGGCGTTGAGCCCCTTCGAGATCAAAGACGAGCTGATCAATCTCGCGAAAACCAATTCGAAGCGGAGTCAGATGCCCTTCCTGAACGCCGGGCGAGGCAACCCGAACTGGGTCGCCACGACGCCGCGCGAAGGCTTCTTCCTGCTCGGACAGTTCGCCATCACCGAGAGCAAGCGGGTGATGGAACACCCCGCCGGCATCGGCGGCATGCCGCAGGCAAACGGCATCGCCGGACGGTTCGAGGCATGGCTCAAACAGCACAAGGACATGCCCGGCGCTGGTTTCTTGACCGAGATGCTGCCCTTTACGGTGCAGAAATTCGGCTTCGAGCCCGACGCCTTCGTCCACGAACTGGTCGATTCGATCATCGGCGACAATTACCCGGTGCCGGACCGCATGCTGGTGCACAACGAGAAGATCGTGCACGAATATCTAATGTGGGCGGTCTGCGGCGAGCCGCGGCCGGCTGGGAAGTTCGACATCTATGCGGTCGAGGGCGGCACGGCGGCGATGTGCTATCTCTTTAAGTCGCTGAAGGCCAATCGGCTGCTGGTGCCCGGCGATACGATTGCGCTGGCGACGCCGATCTTCACGCCCTACATCGAGATGACACACCTTGAAGACTACGACCTGAAGGTCGTTCAGATCAGGGCGCCGCAGGAAAACAAATTCCAGTTCACCGACGAGGAAATCAGGAAGCTGGAGGATCCGAAGATCAAGGCGTTCTTCGTCGTCAATCCGTCCAACCCGCCGGGGATGGCATTGAGCAAGGAAACGGTAGCCAAGCTGGCCAATCTGGTCAGGACCAAGCGTCCCGACCTGATGATCCTTACCGACGACGTCTACGGCACTTTCGTGCACAACTTCCGTTCGCTGCTCGGCGAGCTGCCGCACAACACTATCGGCGTCTACTCCTATTCGAAGTATTTCGGCTGCACGGGATGGCGGTTGGGAGCCATCGCCATCCATGAGGACAACATCTTCGACAAGAAGATCGCCAACCTTCCGGACGAGGCCGTGAAGGCGCTGGACAAACGCTACGGGCCGCTCACGCTTGAACCGCGCAAGCTCAAGCTGATCGACCGCATCGTCGCCGATAGCCGCGATGTGGCGCTCAATCACACCGCCGGATTGTCGTTGCCGCAGCAGGTGATGATGAGCCTGTTCTCTCTAGCCGAGATGATGGACGTGAAGAAGGCCTATCAAGCCGCCTGTATGGAAATCGTCAACAAGCGCCTGTGGTCGCTGCTCGACGGCCTCGGACTGGCCGACAAGCTGACCCCGAATCCGAACTATGATGCTTACTACGCCCTGATCGATTTCGAATTCTGGGCCCGTAAGAACATCGGCGACGAGGCCGTCGAACACCTGAAGAAGAGTATTCACCCGCTGGACCTCGCATTCAGGCTGGCCGAAGCCCACGGAATCGTGCTGTTGAACGGAGGCGGCTTCGACGCACCCGAATGGTCGCTTCGCGTGTCGCTCGCGAACCTGCCCGATGATGTCTACGACGACATCGGACGAGGCGTCCGGACCATCGCCAGGGGCTATCGCGACACCTACGAGGCGGCGAAGGGCGCAGCCGCGAAGCGCTGACGGTACATGTCTGCCACTTGCTATCCTGCTGGCCCTGGTGTGCCGCCTCGATGCCCGGGCGACGGTTTCCG
Organism: Bradyrhizobium tropiciagri; assembly: GCF_001189845.1. Taxonomy (GTDB): domain Bacteria; phylum Pseudomonadota; class Alphaproteobacteria; order Rhizobiales; family Xanthobacteraceae; genus Bradyrhizobium; species Bradyrhizobium tropiciagri. Next base: position 143,662 of record NZ_LFLZ01000003.1, on the reverse strand, counting down.
CCGCCCGGATCTGGCGCACCCTCGATACGCGCGCACGGCCTGCACCAATGGCCTTGCCGGTCGGAACGATGTCATGAATCGCGCCGGACGTGCTTGCTTCTGGGCAACCTGCACGCTCACTGACAGACAAGTACCGGGGTCTTTGCCTGCGTCAGCACTTTGTTGGTCACGCTGCCGATGAGAAGGGCGGAGAGGCCGCTGCGCCCGTGCGATGACATGACAATGAGGTCGCAGCCTTTGTCCTTGGCTGCTGCGATGATGGCTTGATCGGGTCGCCCGCTCTCCACCAGGCTTGTCTCGCAGGCAGCGCCGGCCTCTTTTGCCGCGCGTGTGGCGCGATCCAGCGCGCCCGCCGCTTCTTCCTTGCGAATCTCGGAGTATCTCGCGAGCAATTCACGGTACTGCCCTCCTATCTCCGAGAGCGGTTCCACAACGAAGATGACCGATGCTTTGGCGCCGAGGGATTTTGCCAGCGCCAGCCCATGCCTGAGCCCATGCTCCGCCAGTTCCGAGCCGTCTGTTGGAATGAGAATGTGCCGGTACATGCCTTGACCTCCCGATTGTCTGGACGACTTATCGCTGTCTGCCAAATGTAGGCTGAGCTTCGGATCCGGTCTTGAGATAGATCAATCGATTTGCCCGGCGCGCGCCCGCCGGACGCCACCAATCGACGTGAAGCCGAAACAACTCCGATCGCCAAATCATGCAGATCGGCTCGCACGCTTGATCTAGATCATGGTCCACGCGGGAGTTTCGTAGCGAAATTTCGACGACGAAGGTTCGCGAACCAATCCGGTCTCGCATCACAGCGGGCGCATGCAGATGTGGGTGCTGATGTATGTGTTCTCCTATTCGGTTAACCCGGCTGCCACGAGCGACAAGGCCGAACGGAGGCTCCTGCCAACCGTGGTCTTTCAGGAGTTCACAAGTGAGGAGCGATGCCGCACCGCCAAGGCTACACTCGAGGACAGCCTGAAGGAGGCTGGAGCCAGGCTAAGAAGCGGCATGGAAGACTTGAAAAGCATCGGCAAGGCTGACCCGGCGCAGATCATCATTGCTTACAATGTGGAATGTCTTCCAAAATAGCATTCGACATCGAGGCAAGCGGAGCCTGAATTCACCTCAGCGAGATCGTGAGGCTGCCCAGATTAGCAGCAAACTCCAGTCCCGCTTTCGGCCCTTTGAGCAAGAGAACCACGCCATGTTCATTTCGCAGGCTTACCCCGCCTGCGCCTGCGGCCCATGCGCCGCCTGCTCCGACCAGCGCGTAGCTGCCGGCGAAATCGTTGACGTCCCTGATGCCGGTGGCGGTCCCTTCCAGCCAAGTCACGGAGGTGCCGGCGGATACCCCGAGACTGAAGCCTGACGCGATGAACGGATAATGCCGCCCGCGGTAGATCAGCGTGCCGGTCCCGCCGCCACCACCCACGATGAGCGCGGCCTTCACGAACTTGACCTGAACGTGGCCTGTCGCCTGGGCGAAGCATGGCGCGGCCAGCAGGACCAGCGCGACCAGCGCCGGTATTACGTGACGGATCATGCCTCGCATCGCTGCAACCCTCTTCGCTCAGGGATTTGTCGGGTCCACTTTCTTCCAGGTGTGATCCGGATCGAAAGCGATCATGCGCTTGGCCAGGAAATCGGTGCGTGACCCGAGATCCTTTTGATAGACGGTGCCTGCGTGGTTGACGAGGAAGGTCATGACGCCGGAATTTGCGTATTCAGCCGGCCAGGCGACCAGTGCAAATCCACCGATCATCTTGCCCTTCACGACATAGTTCAGTGCGCCGCCGGGGGCATCGGAACCCTGACCCTTCAGGATCCGATAGTAGTATCCGTGGTACGGCGCGCTCTGCTCGCCGACCTTGTAGCCTTCCGCAGCGGCTTGCGCCGCCAGTTCACCAAGCGGGCTCGGATCCTTGTCGTCGCGCCAGAACAATCCGTCGGTCTTGCCCGGCCGGCTGACAATGCGTTGGGCGTAGGCGCCGACACCCTCGCCGCGATCCTTCTCGGCGTATTCGTTCTGCGCGTCGACATAGGCCAGACTGGTCTGGATTGCAGCCAGCTCGTTGCGGCCAATCCTGCGGTAGAGGATTTCGCGACGACCCGCATCCGCGTCGAAACTCCAGCCGTCGTTGTTGTTGACGAGGGGGATCGGGAACGGGAAGTCGTCCTTTCCCAAAATAAGAATGGCTTTCTTGTTGCCGTCAGTCTTGATCGAATGCCTGGCGTCGTAGGCTGAAAGAAAGCTCTCTCGCGCGTTGGCGTCGGCGACATCGTCGCCGGACTCGATGATATCGGCCGCGTCACGGCCCAGCACCTTCAGCATGGCCCGGCTCGTGCCAGCCTTGACGGCGGTTGCCAGGGCGGACGCCGCGTCTTCAGGGTTGGGGAAGCCCTGCTGGGCACGAGCCGGAGACAGCAGCACGGCGAGCGCCGTTGCTGCAGCCATGCTGATGGAAGCAATACGATCCAATCGCAAGTACGAAGAGCCTGTCATCGTGATGCCTCCGACGGGGATGGAATCTTTGTGCCGGCGGCAAACCAGTCGTGGTAACTGCGGAACTTGATCCCGAGCTTGTCGTAATAGACCCTGAGATAGCCGTCGGCGCCACGCGTCACAGCCGCCGGCATGACCTGCCCGACCTCCTGCGCCATCACGCCGACATAAGCCTTGCTGCTGCCGAGATAGCTGAAGCGGTAGTAGCCGAGGCCGTTGGCGAGATATCCAAGCAGCTCGATATCGTGCTTGAGCGCGATGTCGGAACGTCGGCCACCGCCGCCGCCACGGAAGCCGCCACCTCCGCCACCGCCGCGGAAACCACCGCCACCTCCGCCGCCGAAGCCACCGCCGCCACGGCCCGCGAAACTTGCGCCGCCGCCGCGCGGCATGCTGGCCATGCTCGATCGCCCGCGCGCCGACGCCGCCGCAGCTGCCCGTCCAGACGACACGTTCATGGCCCCGCCGCGATTGCCGCCGCCACGATTCGCCGCAGCTGCGCGGTTACCGGCGCTGCCGCGGTTGGCGGCCTTTGCGCGATCGCCACCGCCCTTGTTGCCTGCACCCGAGCGGTCGCCTCCTTTGGCGCGATCGCCCGCACCGGCACGGTCGCCACCTCTGCCACGATCGCCAGCGCGATCGCCGCCGCGGTCTCCTGCCCGATCACCTGCGCGATCTGCACCCTGGCGATCGCCGCCGGGATTGAGGACCTGCTGACCGTCGCGGCCGCGATAGTTCATCCGGTCGCTGACACCGGCCCGGTTGCTGTTGCCACCGAAGCGCTGCTGCACATTGCTGTTGTTGTAGCGGACGCCCTGGCGATGCGCCGGATTGTGCTGCCAGCCGTTTGCGATGTTGGTGGTCCGGTGATTGACATAGACGTTGCGATTGCCCCAGTTGAAGCCGCCGCCCCAGTAATTGCCCCAGCGTCCGATCGCCCATCCCGCACCGAAGGCAAGGCCCGCCGCGACGACACCGGCGCCGATATAGGAGGGATAGCCGAAATAGTACGGCGGGTAGGCAGCATAGGGCCACGCGCCGTAGACCGTGGCGGGATCGTAATAGGGCACGTAGACCGTGTTCGGATCGGTCTGCTCGATGACGATGACCTGCTTGTTCTCCTGGGTCTGGACGCTGACCTTCTGCTGCTTGGTCGTCACCAGCTTGTTGTTGGCCTGCGCCTTGCTGCGCAGCCGCTGGATCGCATCCATGACATCGGCCTGTTGGGCCAGCACGGCATCACCGAGATTCTTCGTCCAATCGATCTTGTCGCTCATCATCGCGAGCACGTCGGCGGTGCTCGCGAGTGCCTTAACGCTGTCATCCCAGGCCTGCTTGTCGACCTCGGTCTTCAGCGCATCTCCCTTCAGACTCTTGCGCTCCTTCAGCCAGCGATCGGCCTGCACCACCTCAAGCGGATAGGTCGATGCCGCCAGCACATTGGCCAGCAGCGAATCCGGGTAGAGCGCGATCGGCGCCACCAGGGCTTCCAGCTGTTCAGGCTTCAGCAGTTGATCGGCCGGCTGGGTCGCGGCCGGCTGGCTCGCCTGAGCGGGCTGACCGGTTTGGGCTGGCGGCTTGTCAGCCGTCTGCGCGAATGCGGCGACCGATGTCATCGACACCAGCACGACCGCGAGCAGAGTCTTGCCCCAACGGACCATCGCGACCTCCATCGACGCCAACGGTCGTTAGCATCGGCCACGGCCATGCCCCCTCTTTGATCGAGATCAAGGAAAATGTCCGTCCACCCAGCTTCGACCCGGCTGCTGCGACGCGAGATGGATGCGGCGATCATGGATCAGGTTCTCGAGCCGATGAGCGGCAACGTTGACTGCCGTTACCGCGCGCTCGGCTTTGTCGTCCGCGACCGGCTGCTCGCGCTGCGTACGCAGCAACTGGTCGATTTCGTGCTCGATCTCTTCCAGTTCCGCCTCATGCTCGGCCGCCCGAATGCGAGGACCCAGCGCATAGAGTGTATCGAGCGCCTCCTTGCGGCTCGGTTTCCCGACCGGCCGGAGGAACTTCCACGCCGCCGCGAGCACAGACGCAAGGGCGCCTGCGATCATCGGCGCCAGGAAGATCGCGTTGCCCCATTGGTCGAGAAAACTCTCCCTGGTTCCCTCATACACCGCCGCCGCGCCGGGATGCACGGGGATGTAGGCGCCTGCGTCGGTATCGGGCGTTGCGATCTGCGAGAGCGCCGGCAATTCAGCAAGCAAGTCCCGCCGCGCATTCATGATCGACTGCGTCAGGTCGCCGATCAGATCATTCCCGAGCTTCTTCTGCGCTACCAGATAGAACGACGTCTGCAACGTGGTTAGATCGTCAGAAGGAATCGGCGGTGAACCGCGCAAGGTTCCCTTCGGTACATCAAAGCTTTCATAGGCGCGCTCCTTTTCGGCGATCGCGCCGGCAGACCCGATGGCGATCATCACCGGGCCAGCCCGCGCAGTGTGCGGGACGACATTGCGCAGCAGCGCAAGATATTTCTCGGTGAGGGGCATTACGAGCAGGATCGCCCGCACTTCCTTGGCCTCGAGCGCCCGGCGCGCGTCCGCCGGGGCCAGCGGCTTGAACATCACACCTGCGCGCGTCAAATCGTATTCGTCGGTCAGCACCTTGATCAGCTTCTGATTGGCCTCGGCGCCGATCACACCGATCGTGGCGCGCTTCAGCTCCGCAACATCGGATATCGACGTGCCGGGCGGCGCAACCATCAGCACGGTGGCGTGGGCCAGTACGATGACGGCCTGGGCCTGCGAGAGATCACCGACATCGCCACGGACGATGGCGAGGTCGACCTTTCCGGACGCGAAGGCTGCGGCCGATTCGAGCGGTCCCGGGGTCTGGACCAGACTGAGGCGGACCGGCGCTTTCGACTGTGCGAACCTTGCGGCGATCGCTGACACCAGCCGGCCGCTTCGCCATCCAGCGAACCCACCGCGATCGTCAAGGTGGTCGGCCGCTCATACCAGCGGTAGCCCAACAGGCCGGCGCCGCCTGCCAGAAGGACAAGCCCAACCACAAGGGCGATGCGCAATGACCTCGGCAACCTGCTCGGATCCACGTCACGTAACCCAATCGGATCGGCGTCAGCCAACAACGGTCTTGCAGACCTGAGCCGGTGCGGGAGCAACAGGCTAGATCTTGCACCGATGATAATTGACCTCCATCCCCTCGATGCCCGGGAACTGGCGCGTAATCGTATCGTCGTCGACAGCCTTCAGGAAGAACTGCACATTCGACACCATGATTCCAGACGCACAACCGACGATGATGTTGATGTTCTGGCCGTCGTCCTTGCGCGACTTGATCTTGCAGTTCTCGAACTTGCCCCGCAGGCGATCCGGCTCGGCGATGAATCCTCCACCATAGACGCCCGAGAAGTTCGAGAAGGTCAGCTGGTTCGCCCTGCCCTTGTGCGCGAACACTTTTCGGCATTGCTCGGCACTTGTCGCCCAGGCGCCTGTGAGATCGAAGGCGGCGGCACGATCCGGTAGTGCGAAGATCACACCCGTCACCACGATTGCGCGAAACTTGCCATCCAGATTCATCTGCTGTTTCCCTGTTCGCGCCCGTCAATGGCCACTGAGCACCAGCGTTTTGATCGGCAGTAGCAGAGCCTGGATCCGAAGCAGCAACGCATGAACGAGGGCAGTCGCATCGACGGCGTGCAGGGCGAAGCCCTTCAACGCGCTGGTTTTCGGATCGGCAATCTCGTCATGGTTGCTCGTGTAGGCATTGACGATGCAACTGCTGCCCGGCGTCACGCCATCAAGGCCGTTTTTGTAGAGCGGCTCGAGGAACACGAGGATTGAACCTGGCTGTTGCAGGTTCTGCGGGTCGATCAACAGCTCGCTGGCCCGAAACTGGCCGGCGGCGATGAAATCCTGCACGCTGGTGACAACCAGCGGAATGATAACCCAGGGCTTCGACATGCAAGTGGCTTCCGCGATCATGCCGGGCTTCATCACCTGGGCCTCGATCTGCCCGAACCCCGCCTGCAGCCGGTTCCGGCCTGCTTCTTCGGGTATCATGACTCCGGCCGGCCGCATGATCTGGGCGACGAGATCTCCGGGGCGAACGAGGAATTGCTCGACGCGGCCGTTAACGCCTGCTCGGACGAAGGTCTTGTCAAGATCAACCTGCGCTTGTGCGCGCGCGGCCTCGGCGCTCGCCTTCTCGGCCGGCAGAAGCGTGGAGACGCGCAACGTCGCCGACTCCTTGGCGGCACTGGCTGCATCGACGCCGGACTGCCGCTGATCAACCAGAACCTGCAGCTTCTCGATGTCACGTTGCGGCACGATGCCGGGATTGCGGCGTTGCAATTCGCTCTTAACCTCCAGCTCATCCTTGGCCTGCTGCAAAGAGGCTTTCGCCTCCCCAATCTGAGCGTCCGCCTTCACGACGTCGACCTGCGCCGCGGTCAACGACGCATCCACCTCGGCGATCTTTCGCTTGGCGGTCTCGAGTGCAGCCTCCTGCTTCGAACTATCAAGCCGGAACAGAACGTCCCCCTTCTTCACCGTCGCGGTGAAGTCGACATTGACCTCGACAACGCGGCCGGACCCTTCAGGCAGGATCGGCACGGTCCTGAAGTAGAGCGCCGCGGAGGTGGTCGAGGGATGGAAGTAGAAGATCATCGTGATCAGCGAAACCGTGAGCATCAGGCAGCCGGTGATACCCCACCTCAGCTCGTACCAGACGGAGAAGAACGTGATCTCTTTGCCGAACCGCTTGCCTTGCCGATAGCGGCGGTAGAGATAATCCGGCAGGATCGTCACCAACGAGCAGATCATGAGCTCAAGCATGGTCGTGCACCACTGGCTTCGCCGGAGCCCGAACGTCGGGACCGCCGCCGGGTACTTCGGACTCGTCAGCAGGCGTGCTCGGCGTGGCATCGGCGATACGCTCGACGGAATCGGCAATGCTGCGGATCGGCGTGCCGAAATCCGGCAAGTCGATGAGTGCCAGAAGCAGGCCAGCGATCCAGAAGATATGCATGTGGGTGAAAAGCGAGATCAGGCCGAGGACCGCGACGATCTCGAACTGAAGCTTCTGAGACTTGTGCGCCATGCGCTCCGGCAGGCTGTGCAGCTTCCAGTAAAGGGTGCCAACCCATAAGACCGTAGCTACAAGAAAAATGCCCATCACCACCGTCAGGGTGTCCGACCCGTCGGCGCCGGGAATAAAAAACGGCAGATGGTGCGGAGCCAGCGGATGCATCTGTTCGCTCAAGCCAAGCCTCCCTGCAGCGATCGAGTCGCCTGCGATCCTTGATCGACATTAGGTGTCGTCCCATCGCCCTGATTTGATCTGGATCAAGGATGGCGGTTGGCTCGTCCCTACCGTTTCCGGAGCAAGGTGGATGACCTGGCTTAGGAGTCCCCAGCCATGCGAGACAAGATCGATGACCTGATCCCGAACGCACAAGAGATCCAGCAGCAGGCCGCGTCCAAGGAAGCCGAAAAGGCCGAGGAGCACGCCAAGCGTGCGGCCACCATCGAAGCCGAAAAGCTCGCCTTGATCGAGCGGCTGAGCAAGCCTTCAGGGCTCACCGAGGACGAGAAGGTCAAGCTGGCATCGACGGTGATTCAGCGCGCGGTGCGCAACGGCCTCAGCGAAGTGCAGGTCTATCGTTTCCCGAACTCGCTGTGCAGCGACAAGGGGCGGGCCATCAATCAGATGGAGGCCGGCTGGGAGAAGACGCTGACAGGGATTCCCAAGGAAATCTACCAGCTCTGGGCGGACTACCTGCAGCCGCGCGGCTACCGCATCCGCTACCAGGTCGTCGATTACCCCGGCGGCATGCCTGGCGACATCGGCATCGTCATTGCCTGGGGCGATTAGCTCAAACGATGGACGGGATATCCATGGCGAAAGACAAGTCCGCTGAGAAGATGAAGCGCAAGGACTACGAAGAGGAGCTGCAGAAGCTCCAGGTCCAGCTCTGCCGTCTGCAGGATTGGGTGCAGGCGAACAAGCTCAGGGTCATCATCCTGTTCGAGGGACGCGACGCCGCCGGCAAAGGCGGAACGATCAAGGCCCTCACCGAGAAGGTGAGCCCGCGCGTGTTTCGCGTGGTCGCCCTGCCCGCGCCGTCCGATCGCGAGAAGTCCCAGCTCTTCATCCAGCGCTACATGCAGCAGTTTCCGGCGGCCGGGGAAATCGTGATCTTCGATCGCAGCTGGTACAATCGCGCCGGCGTCGAATATGTGATGGGGTTCTGCACGCCGGCGGAGCACAAGCGCTTCCTCTCGCTCTGCCCGCAGATGGAGCAATACATCATCGAGGGCGGCATTGTCCTGATCAAGCTGTGGCTCGAGGTCGGGATGGAGGAGCAGGAGCGGCGCTTCAGGGCGCGGATCGACGATCCGATGCGGCAGTGGAAACTGAGCCCGATGGACACGGAATCCTACCGGCGCTGGTACGACTACTCCCGCGCGCGCGACCTGATGTTCAAGGCGACGAGCTCGAAGCACGCGCCATGGAACGTGATCCGCTCCGACGACAAGCGGCGGGCGCGGCTGAACTGCATCTCATTCCTGCTGAAGACGATTCCGCACGGACGGGTCAAGCGCGACAAAGTCAAGTTGCCCAGGCGCTCCACCAAGGGTCGCTACAACGATCAGGCTGGTCTGCGTGGGATGAAGTTCGTCGAGGAACGCTACTGAAAGCCCAGGCCGCGCCGAGCGCGGCCTGGGTTCTTCGGACCTATTTCAGGCGGATCGAAACGCCGCCCACGGCGGCCGAGACCTCGGCACCGACCTTCGGGCCGCTGAGCTGCAGGATCACGCCGTTGGCGTTCTGCAATTGCACGCCTCCGCGCCTGCGGCGATTGCCCCGCCGGCACCTGCGGCGCTGTAGGAGCCTTCGATCGAAGCCGGCCCCCGGAGGTTGAGGGCCCGTCCGACAAGCTTGGTCGTCGAGGCGCCGATCGTGAAACCGACGCTCATGCCCGAGACCGTGAACGGGTAGTGCTTGCCGCGCAGCGTCAAGACGCCCTCGCCGCCTCCGACGCCAACGATGAACCCACCCTTGGTAAAGATGACGGCGACCGAGCCGGTCTCAGCCAGCGACGGCGCGCTGAAGCCGGCCACGCCGATCGCCAGTGCAGCAAGAGCTCCGATCAAACTCGCTTCCCTCATGTTTTCCCTCCAGGGACCTGTTGTGTTGACAGTCTATGATGCAGCCTTGAGCTTCGGTGCCGCCGCCTTCGGCTTGCCCATCCTGGCCAAAGCCTCGGTCTTCACGAGCTTCAGGCCTTCGGCCGCGTCGTAGCCGTGGATTTCCTTCACATCCAGCTTGCGCATGAAGTCGATGGTTTCCTGCGTTATGACCTGGCCGGGCACCATGATCGGGAAGCCGGGCGGATAGGGGATCACGAAATTCGCCGAGACGAGATCAGGCCCGTTCTTCAGACGCCGGTCGATCTCGGGATCGTTCAGGCGAATGTATTGGCACCCGGCGGCATCATAGGCCGAGTAGAAGCCGCCGCGGATGTCGCCCTCGTTCGTCTTGGTGCCGGCATCGCCGCGATAGGCGGCGTGGAAATGCGAGAAGTTCGGCAGGTCGGGCACATCCTTCATCAGGCTGTTGACCCGCATGTCGAAATCGACCCTGGCGGTCGCTCCGCCCTTGGCGAGCCCACGATCGATCTCACCGGCAATTTCAGCCAGCACCCGCACGAGATGCGCAACATCGCTCCGTGTGTTGTTGATGTTGGACTGGATCAGGACCGAGTTGCGCGAAGTCTTGTTGACCTGGATGTTGTAGCGGCTGGCAAGCAGACCCTTGAACGACGTCCCGTCGTAGCCGGCCGTGCCGCAGACCAGCGTCATGCGGGTTGGATCGAGGCAGAACTCGTCGTCGTTCAGGCTCTTCAGCGCACTCGCCCAGTTGGTTCCGGCTGCGAGATAATCGGTGAAGCCGCTCTGTCGGTATTCCCTGGGCACCATGGCGTCGGCGCCGAGCACGCGGAAGTACCTGGAAATCAGCGGGTTGGTGTTGACCGCATTGCGGATGGCGAACGCGATCTCCATGGCGTTGGCCACCAGTCCGTACCCCTCGAGCTCCATCTGCCGGCGCGAGACGTCGAGGCTTGCGATCAGCTGCTGGTTCGGACTGGTCGAGGCGTGGGTGAAGACGGCCTCCTTGAACTGCGCCTCGACGGTGTGAAATTCGATGTCCTTGACGGCCAGCATCGAGCCCTGCCGGATCGCCGACATCGACTTGTGCGTCGAGTTGGTCTGATAGACCCGCAACCGGATCTTGCGCGGGTCGGGAATCAGCCTGGTCTTGAGCAGCACCTCGTCCGAGGGGTTCTTGCCGAGCTCGGCGTGCTGCTTTTCGTAAGCGGCGACCGACTTGGGATCGCGCATCCAGGCTTCGATCTCGTTCGCCGCGCCCATCGCGGTTCGCCGTCGCAGGAACGGCGAGAACCGCGCGAAGCCGAACCAGGCCTCGTCCCAGAGGAAGATCAGGTCAGGCTTGATCGCAAGGCATTCCTCCATCACCCGCCGCGTGTTGTAGATGTGGCCGTCGAAGGTGCAGTTGGTCAGGTCGATCATCTTGACCCGGTCGAGCCGGCCATCGGCCTTGGCGTTCAGAAGCGCTTGCTTGATCGTCTTGAGCGGTACCGCGCCGTACATCGAATATTCCGTCATCGGGAATGCCTCGACGTAGAGCGGCTGCGCGCCGGCCAGCACCATGCCGTAGTGGTGCGACTTGTGGCAGTTGCGATCGACGATCGCGATGTCGCCGGGGCCGAGTAGCGCCTGCACCGCCATCTTGTTCGATGTCGAGGTGCCGTTGGTCACGAAGTAGACGCGATCGGCGCCCAGCGCACGCGCAGCCTTCTCTTGCGCCTTCTTGATGTTGCCGGTCGGCTCCAGCATGCTGTCGAGGCCGCCGGTGGTGGCACTGCTCTCGGCAAGGAACAGGTTCAGCCCGTAGAATTCGCCCATGTCGCGGATCCAGTCCGACTTGAACACGGACTTGCCGCGCGCGATCGGGAGCGCGTGGAAGGTCCCGACCGGCCGCTGCGCGTATTTCTTCAGATTGTCGAAGAACGGCGTGTCGAAGCGATCCTGCACGCCTTCCAGAATTGAAAGGTGCAGCTCGAGAATATCCTCGACCGAGTAGAACACCCGGCGTACCACGTCAGCCTCGGGATTGCCGGCCAGTTCCTCAACGTCGCGATTGGACATGAGGTAGAGGTCAAGCTCGGGACGGATCCGCTTCAGGATGTGGGCCAGCCGCAGCGCAGACGCGTCTGACTCTTCGCTGAGCCCCATGGCGCCGGTCATGGCGCGAAGCACTGGCGCATCGTGGCGCGAGCGCAAGCCAAAGCCTTCATTGATCACCACCGCCGCGATGTTGGGGTTGAGCATTGCCGCACAGAAGGCATCCTCGAGGCTACCCACTACCACGGGCTCATAGATGAAGGCGTCGACCGGACGCCGCAGCTTGCGCCATTCGGCCAGCAGTCCCGGCCAGTTGCCGGCCGGCACCCCGGTCACGATCAGGGTCTCGAAATACGGTCGGCGCGCCGCCGCTTGTCCGAGCGCCGGCGGCAGCAGGTCGGGAACATCGCCGTTGGCCTCGTCCTGCGTGCTCCAGTCACCGGCATGCTGGCGGAAGGATTTGGTCTGAAGCGCCTGCCCGATCCGCGTCGCGAGCATATGCGAGGTGGCAGCATCGCCCGTCGCGGCGGCTTCCTTCAGCGCCGCCATCAAGCGGAGCCCCGGGTAGCCGTGAAATTCCTCGGTCACCGCCAGCGCCGACAGCGCGGCGTCGTACGGCGCGCGGTCGCCGCCCCTGCTCCACACCTTTGCCGCCTCAACCAGATCGCGCCAATTGTCGGCCCGTCCACCGGGTCCCGAGAAGAACTGATCGATGCGTTGCTGTACCGGCTTCGCCTCGTTTGCCATCACTGTCTCCCGATCTTGGCGCTGGTGCTGCCTGATCGTAAGAACCCGTGCCCATCGCCTCTTTGATCCAAGTCAAGGCGCTACCGGATTGAGACGAACCGTGCGCCAGCGCGTGATCGCGACGTCTTGCGACGCAACAAGGCCGCAATATCGGGAAACAGTCCGTATCGCTGCGCACTAAGTGCTTGCCTGCGGCGTTCTGTTGCTCAACACGCTGTCAAGCGTGCGCATCCAGTCGCCGCTGTCGGTCTTGCCGGCAAGACCATCCGCCTGAAGTAGATCCCGCAGCTGCGCGTGCGCGCCGACGATGCAGAATGTGATTCCGCGCGATGCGAGTTCCTGGTGAAGGTCATGCAGCATGCGCGACCCGGCAAGATCGATAAACGGCGAGGCCGACAGATCACAGGCCACCAGCTTGACGTCGGCGGACACCTGCAGTGCCGCCATCACCGTGTCGAAGATCGTCTCGGCATTGACATAAAGTAGAGAAGTTTCCGGGCGGAACGCGATGATCCCGGTCAAAGGCTCCACGTCGTCATGTCGCGCGCGGTCGGAATAGCGGCCGCTGGCAGCCTGACGGCCCAGAAATGCGACATTGGGCTGCGACGCGCGGAACAGCAGCAGGAAGATCGAGGCGACCGCCGCCAGCAGCACGCCCTGTAGGATCCCCAGGAACAGCACGGACACCAGCGCGATGGCCGCGGCATAGAAATCGATCCGGCTGATCCGCCACATCCTGATGAGCGCGGGGAAATCGACCAGCTTGTAGACGGCTGAAAAAACGATCGCGGCAAGCACGGTCTTCGGCAGATTGGTCAGAAGGCCCGTGAAAAACAGCAGGCAGAGCGCAAGCGTTGCCGAACAGAGCACCAACGCCAGCGGTGTCCGCGCGCCGGCAGCGTCGTTCACAGCCGATTGAGACAGTCCGCCCGCGACGGGATAGCCATGCCCGAAGGCTGCGGCGAGATTGGCCGCGCCGAGCCCCAGAAACTCCTGCCGTACGTCCAGCGCGTAGCCGTGCTTGGCCGCGAAGCTTCGCGCTGCGGACACGCCCTCCACATAGGCCAGAACGAGGCATCCGGCAGCGATGGGAAACAGATCGTCAAACTCGAGCAGACCGAAGGTCGGTACCGCAATGGTCGGTAACCCAGTCGGAATGACCCCGGTCACCGGCAATCCCAGCTCTGCGAGCCCGAATGCGCCGGCGGTGAAGATCGATATCGCCACCACGGCCAGCCCTACGGGCTTTCCAGGCAGCCCGCGCTCGCCGAGCAAGAGCAGTACAATTGCAGCCACGCCAATGCCGAGCACCAGCGGCCTGGTATCGCCAAGCTGGCCGGCAAGCTTGATCGCGCGGTCAAAGAAGTTGTGGCCACCTCCTGCGACGCCGAACAGGCTCGGCAGCTGGCTCATGATGATGGTGAGCCCCGCTCCGGCCTTGAAGCCAACCAGAATGCTGTCGCTGATCAGCCTCACCAGCAGACTGAGCTTGAACAGCCACGCTATCAGGCAGAGCGCTGCGACGCTGAAGGCCACGAGACTGGCTATCTGCTCATAACGCGTGGCATCGCCGGCGGCCAATATGCCGACGGCGCCGGCGATCATTAGCGAGATCGCCGAAGTCGGTCCCACCGCGAGTTGCCGGGACGAGCCCAGCAAGGCGTAACCCACGCCGCCGAGCAGATAGCCATAGACGCCGATCTGCGGCGGCAGGCCGGCGAGCCCCGCATAGGCCAGCGACACCGGGATCGCGTAAGCCGCCAGCGTGACCCCGGCGATTGCGTCCGCCCCAAGCCAGGATGCGCGGTAGTCGGCCAACCAGCTCGCCGGCGGAAACCAACTCGTTTTCCCTTGGATTGACATCAGGCCCCGCCGTGTGACGCCGCAATGCTCGCATCTGGTTGCGCGAGCGGGCCCGATGCTCGTTGATTCAGATCAAGCCCTCGCGACCGGCAATGTGCTTCTGGTCGTATTCGGCCCGCTTGTCGTGACCTGCCCATTTTTCCTGACGATCGCTGGAGCGCGTGGCATGCGTCAGCACAGCTTACAGACCCTCGCAATCGCCGCGCTGCTGTTGCTTGGCCTGACCTCTCCTGCGCGTGTCGACGACAAGGGGTCATCCCAGCGCCTCCAGGAAGAGATCTGGGTGTTGCCGCTACCGCTGCCGATGTTCGCTTATCTGGTTCGTCCAGTCGGCGAAGGCCCCTTCCCGCTGGTCATCATGAACCACGGCGTCTCGCTGAATGCGAGGGATCGCAGCTTCTTCCCGCTGGTCGAGTTTCGCGATGCCGCGATGTGGTTCGCGCGGCGGGGCTATCTCGTGGTGGCACCGGTCGGGACCGGCTATGGCGCGGCGGCGATCGATATTCCCGAACGCGGACTGTATGGCCCGTTCTTCTCCAAGATCGGCAAATGCACCAATCCGAATTTCCTCGATGCGGGCCTTGCCGTCGCGCAGGTCGACCTCTGGATCATCGACTACATGGCCGCCGAGAAGCGCATCGTGCCGAAGGACGTCATCGTGGTCGGACAATCGGCCGGCGGCTGGGCAGCGATCGCGCTGTCGAGCCTCAATCCACCGCAAGTCAAGGCCATCATCACCTTCGCGGCAGGCCGCGGCGGCCGTGTCGATGGCAAGCCCAACAACAATTGCAATCCCGACAAACTGGTCGAAGCGACAGGCGCGTTCGGCCACACCTCACGGGTGCCGATGCTGTGGTTCTACATCGAGAACGACACGTTCTTCGGTCCGGCCCTGTCTAAGCGGATGTACGAGGCGTTCACCGCCGCGGGCGGCCGTGCCGAGTATCATCTGTTGCCGCCGTTCGGCGACGAAGGGCACTTCCTGATCGGTTCTCCCGATTCCATTCCCACCTGGTCGCCATTGGTCGAACGATTTCTGGGCAACGTTCGCTAGGTAGTCACGCCCCGCTGGAGGAGCATCCATGGTCCGATATGGAGTCTTGGCCAAGTTGATGCTGTTCGCGGCCGGCATCAGTGCTGCTCAAAGCCAACAGACGCCTTCACCGCCCGCCGCGGTCAAAGACGGCGGCGAGGTGGCCCCGCGGGGGACGCGCTCGCCGGTCCGGGACATCAAGTATGGCGAGTGGCGAAAGCTCTGCTTCAACGCCGCGGGAGCCAAAACTTTGTGCCGAACGACAATCACCGGCACCTTCGCCACCGGGCAGACCGCCGTTCGCGTCGATTTGGTCGAACGCGAGGACGGCACCGACCGCGTCCAGCTCTTCCTCCCGGTCGGGATGTATTTGCAGGCAGGGGTCAAACTATCGGTCGACCAGAAGGCTGTTCATCGCCTGCCCTATACCTGGTGCGTCACCAACATGTGCATTGCGGCCGATGTCGCCGATCCCAAGCTGCTCGAGGACATGGATGGCGGAAAGGCGCTCTCGATCGAGGTTGTCGACAGCAGCATTCTGACGGTGACGACCTCGGTACCGCTCGATCGCTTTGCGACCGTGCGCAAGGGCGCCCCCGCGCTGACGCTTGATCAAGCCATCGATGAATGATCGGAACCCGCTGTCGCTAGGCGACGCCGGCCAACAGCCGCTCGATCGGCTGGATCAACGAATTTGCCGTGAAAGGCTTGGTCAGATAGGCCACGCATCCTGATGCCATGGCCGCCATGCGTGTCGCCGGGTTGTCGTTTCCCGTGATGTAGATGACCGGAACGTCGATGCCGAGATCCGCCAGTCGGTGGCGCAGTTCGATCCCGGACCCATCGCTGAGATTGATGTCCAGGACGAGACACACCGCGCTTTCAAAGCTGCCGTCCCTCAGTAAGGCGCTTCCGGTCTCGAACAGCCTGGATGCAAAGCCATATTCCCGCAGAAGCCGTCCGATTCCACGGAGCATCGAGGGATTATCATCCACGACAAAGACGAATTTCGCGGTCGGCAAATTTTGAGGCCTCACCCTGATCGCTGAATGACCTTCGTCCACTCTCGGATGAAGGACACATCAAGCAGCTATCGGCACGCAACGTTGTCGCGGCCAATATCCGAGATAAGCCCCGTCACACAGCTTTCATATTGTACCATGGGACAAGAACGGCAGCGCTGCCGGTGGATCAAGCCTTGACTGCGCCACCGGAGGCGCGCGTGCCGAGCCTTTCCGCGATCGAAACCAGCTCGGCGAGTGACTGCACCTTCATCTTTTCCATGACCTGGTGCCGATGCGCCTTGATCGTGCGCTCGGTCGTACCAAGCTCGTGCGCAATCTGCTTGTTGATCCGACCGCACACGATCAGGTCGAATACCTGCCGCTCGCGGGGGGTCAACTTCGCGAGCAGCGCGCGGAGCGAGTCAAGCCGGGTTCTCTGGTCCCGGACCAGTTCGTGCCTCGCGACGGCGCGATTGATTGCCTCGATCAGCTGCTCCGATGCGATCGGCTTGGTCAGGAAATCCTCGGCACCCGCCTTGATAGCCTGGACGGTGATCGCTGTGTCGGCGTGCCCGGTCAGGAATACGATCGGAAGCGTCGACTCCAGCTCGTTGAGACGACGTTGCAGCTCCGGACCACTCATTCCGGGAATGCGCACGTCGAGCAGGATACAGCCAGCCTCTTCGTCGTCAGGCAATTGATCGAGCAACTCCCTGGCGGATGCGTACGTGCCAACACGATAGCCGGCGAGCTTGAGCCGGCGCTCGAGCGCTTTGCGAAACGAACAATCGTCGTCGACTATGTGCACGTAAGCATGCATTGCCGCTCCACTCCAATCGCCGCTCTTCATAGCATGATCATCTACGGCGATCTAACTATACGCGTTGATCTAAATCGAACCTTGCGCCTGCTCAAACAAGACCCAAACGCACTATGCCGCCAGCGGCAGCGAAAGGTGAAATACCGCCCCTCCGCCGGACTGGTTCTCAGCCCAGAGCTGGCCGCTATGCGCCAGAACGATCGTCCGTGCGATGGACAGGCCAATGCCCATGCCCTGCTCCTTCGTGGTGTAGAACGGATCGAAAATATCGTTCAGTCTGTCCTGGGGAATTCCAGGACCGGAATCGCAGATCGAAATCACCGCCGACGCATCGCCGTTGACCTCAGTCCGGCCGATGATCGTGCGTCCGTAGGGCATTTTGGCCATCGCATCCATGCTATTGACCACAAGGTTGAGGATCACCTGCTGCAGCTGCACCGGGTCACCTTTCACCCGCAGGGTCTGCGGTGAGGTCTGCAGGTAGATTGCGACGTTGCGCGCAGAGGCCTGCAGCTTGAGGAAGTCAAACGCTTCCCGCATGGTCTGGTTGAGATCGATCTCCTTCTTCTCGAACGGCACACGCTTCAGCAGGCTGCGCATCCTGCGGATGACCTCGCTTGCACGCAGATCATCGCGCTTGATGTCGGAAATGATTTCCCGCACCTCCTGAAGATCAGGTCTCGGCGAGCCGAGGATCAGTTCCGCGGTCTCGGCATTGGTCAGGATCGAGCCCAGGGGCTGGTTGAGCTCATGGGCGATCGATGACGAGAGTTCTCCGGCAGTCGCCTGCCGATTGATATGGGCGAGGTCAGACAGGCGATTGCGGGATTCGACCTCGGCCTTCCGCCGCATGAACCGCTCGTGCAGCAGGAATGCAATCAGCGTGGTTTGAACCAGGAGTGCCGTGACCAGGGCGACCGCCCGCCAGCGATATTTTTCCAGGAAGGTCGGCTCACGGAAGCGGATTTCGCTGCCTTTTGGCAGGTTCGCTTCGCTGACATTCCAGCGCTGCATCTGCCGCCAGTTGAAGATCGGATGCACGACATCGACCACCGACGGGGGCAGGTTTTCCGGCGCCTCGCCATCCAGAATCCGCAGCGACCGCCGCGCCGCCTCGGCACCGATCAGCGTGGGGACAATGGTGAACCCGCCTATGCCGCCGGGATCGAGGAAAGTCTCAGACGCAACGACAATTGGGCGATTGGCTCTTGCGGCGACAAATGCGAGGGCATCCGAGGGCGGATAGTAGTTGTCTTTGCCGTCGCTATAGAGGCCCGTGTAGATGATCGCGCTATGATCGGGGAGCGCTTTGACGCGCTCAATGACGTCGGGCATCGGACGTCCGATGACCTCGATGATGTCGAGACCCGGAATGCCGGCAGCAACCTGGTCTTTCCAGTTCCGGAACAGAACCTGCCGATCCCAATCCGCACCAACCAGCACCACAGACCTGAGACCCGGCACCACGGCGCGGGCGGCCGTGACGGCATCCCCGAGCTTCGAGGTCACGATGCCGCCGGTGGCATAGGCCGGCGGCCGCAATCGCTTGAAATCGGCCTCTTCGACCAGTGCGAATACGATTGGCGTGTCGGGCCAAAGCTGCGGGCGCCAGCGGAGCGCAAGTTCTAGCGCAGCTGCGCCAACCGTGACCACGACACCGATCGGCCGATCGCGATACTTCGCCGCGAGAAACCGCCGAAAATCCTCCTGATAGGCTTCACCGCCGAAGCGATTGAGGTCGAGACTCTCGGTGTAGACGGTGGTCGGCGCGTGACCGTGGGCGCTCACCGCGTCCCTCAGCCCAACGAACACCTGGTAATAGAAGGGCCCACGCCGATCGGACTGGTCCAGCACCAGCATGGAATGTGGGCGCATCTGTTGCGCCCGAAGCCCAGCCGGCGCCAACAACATAGCCAGCAGGATGATCAGTCCAGAGAGCCGAATTGCACTGCCCATGGCGTTCGGAGCCGGAGACCAACAGGTTGAAAATCTAGCACCCGGTTATCGTCGTGAAAATTGAAAAGTAATCTAAGACGGTGCGCATCAATTGCGAACAAATTGCCGCATTTCGCGCACCCTGTCCTTTGGGACAATGACCTCAGGGCCAATAGAGACTGGCCGGGCCCTGTCGTAGACATTGCGCGCGGACACGCATTTCGAGCCGCCGCGGACGCCGCAACAGTCGTTACCCAAGAGAGTTAGTCCATGTTCGCTCACGTCAATGTCAGACCGGCCAATAGACCGAGCATCCTCGGCGGGCTGACCGCCCAGCACGCCAACTGCATCACAAGCGAATTCCACTACAGGAAGGGCTCCGAGATCTACGGGGAAAAGGAGCCGGCGGAATATGTCTACCAGATCGTTTCAGGAGCGGTCCGCAGCTACAAGCTCCTGTCCGACGGACGCCGCCAGATCGGCGCCTTTCACCTCGTCGGAGACATTTTCGGGCTCGAGAATGCCGAAACCCATCGGTTCACGGCTGAGGCCATTGTCGACACGACCGTGCGCCTGATGAAACGGATGAGCCTCGAGCGCGTGGCTCATTTCGACTCGGACCTCGCTCGCAACCTGCTGATCATGACCACCAGCAACTTGCGGCACGCCGAAGATCACATGCTACTGCTCGGTCGCAAGACCGCGCTGGAGAGGGTCGCTGCGTTCCTGCTTGAAATGGATCGCCGGCTGGCCGGTGTCGGCGTCGTCGTCTTGCCGATGTGCCGGCGCGATATCGCCGACTACCTCGGGCTCACACTCGAGACCGTATCGCGTGCGCTGTCCAAGCTGCACGCCTACGGAGCACTTGATTTTCTCGCCTCAAATCAGCGCGAGATCACGCTGGTTGACCGCGACCAGCTGTCCAGGCTGGACAACTGACCGGCATTACCCGGACTTGCCGAGCGCCGCTTGGCGCTCAATGGTCTTTTGCAGCACCTCGAACAAGACCGCCGTCGACCAGCCGAACATGAGAATGCCGTTCATGGCGGCCATCGGTCCGACCAGCAGCCACTGCTTGACCGGGAGAACGTCGCCGTAGCCGAGCGTGGTGTAGTTGACAAAGGCGAAATAGAGCAGATCGCTACCGGCGGGCGCTGCGCCGATCGCGAGATAGGCCAGTGACCACACCACGATCTCCAGCGTATGAGCCAGCATCAAGATCAGCGCGCTAGCCACCATCACACCGCTGAGCTGCAGCCCCGGCTGGCCAGCCGCGCTCAGGGAGACTTTCCGCACCAGCCCGATCACCGCGACGGTGAACAACGAATGGAGCACGATATTGATCGCGCTGACCGCCGACCCCACGATGAGTTGAAACAGGATCATCACTCTCCCGCCAGTCGGGCGCGGTCGTCCCGGATCCACGCCGTGATCAACTCCCAGGCGACCGCGAGAATGATCGGGCCGATGAAGAGGCCGATGATGCCGTGGGCGAGCGTCCCGCCGATCACGCCGACGAGGATGACGGGTGCCGGCGTGGTGAGGCCCCGCCCCATCACCAGCGGCTTCAGCACATTGTCGAGGACGCCGACAACCAGGAAGAAGAGCGTCAAGGCGAGCGCCGTCGTAAAGTCCTTGGCCGACCAGAGCCAGATGATAACCGGAACGAGCACGATCGCGGCCCCGACCTGCACGATCGCCAGCAGCATCACGACAAACGCCAAGAGTCCCGCACTCGGAATTCCGGCCAGCTTGAAGCCGATGCCGGCCAGCAGTGACTGCAGAACGGCGATGCCAATGACGCCGCGGGAGACCGCCCGAATGGTTGTGCCTGCAAGGTCGAGGAAATGCTCGCTCTGTTCCGGCACGATGCGGGACAGGAAGCTTCGGCACGCCGCGGCAAGCTGCAAGCCATAGGGAAACAGAAAGCCTGCCAGGACGACCGCCAGCAGGAACTTCAGCATCCCGACCCCGGCATTGCTGGCGAACGCAAACAGGGTCCCGGCCAGCGGCTTCAGATGCGGCACGACCTCGCGCAGCACGGCGCGCAGATTGGTCGATGCCCGATCCCAGACATCATAGAGCGGACCGCCGATCAGCGGCCAATCCTTCACCTCCGGCGGAGGCGACGGCACGACAACGTTGCCGGCGCTCAATTGTCCGGCGAGCTCCCTCACTCCCTCGACGGCTCCAATCCCGAGCCAGGTCGCCGGCCCGATGACGACGCCCAGCGAGATCAAGGTCAAGACGAGGGCCGCGATGCCGGCGCGACCGCCGAGCATGGCTGCAAGCCAATTGAAGACGGGATAGAGCGCGACCGCGAGCACCACGCTCCAGGCCAGGATCGGCACGAACGGCCGAACCAGGACGAACGACCAGGTGATCAGCAGCGCCAGCAATCCGAGGCGAATTGCGAGCTGGATGAACTCGTCTCCGGTTACAAGCTGGCGCAAGGTTTTCAAGGGCATGCTTTCGATTGAGCGTCAGCAGGCACGCAGGAATCGGTGCCATCGCCCTGCCACGCACAGCTTGATCCAGATCAAGCGTCGGCTCGCGCTTGGCTACGAAGCTCGGCTGCGCATAAACGAGAAGCCGGCTTTCGTTTTTTGGCTGCCATGCGATCACGACCGCCTGTGTCACGCCGATGTAGAGGACGTCATGATGAACACCAGAACCTTGCTGGCCTTGGCCCTGCTCGCGAGCACGATCGGTATTGGCGCGGGCCAGGCGGCCCCACTACCGACCAACGTTGTTGCCATGAAGGGTGCGGTCGACAATGCCACCGTTCAGGTTCGTTGGGGCGGCGGTTGGCGCGGCGGCGGCTGGGGCTACCGCGGCTGGCGAGGCTACGGGGGGTGGGGCGGATATCGAGGATGGGGCTATCGCGGCTGGGGCGCGGCTGCTGCCGGCGCGATCGTCGGCGGAGCCATCGCGAGCTCCGCTTACTATGGCGGGTATCCCTATTACGGCGCCGGATATGGTTACGGCTATGGCTCCGGATACGGCTATTGCCCGCCCGGCGGAGGCTACGGCTACTACCAACCGCGTTATTACGGCTGGTAGGCCATCCCAATCCCGGCCTTCGGTGACGTCACCGCAGCCCGAACAACGAACGCCGATAGCCGCTCTCGCGCGCTTCATTGCTGCACACGTAGCTGCCATCGAAGCCCCTGGCATAGCGGCTTTGGCCCTTGAGGTAGTAGCGTCCGCGGCGGAAATCGAGCCAGACCACGGTATCGCCAGGACAATGCCGCTGGGCCTGGGCTTCATACCGGAACGGCGTCAGCGGCTGAGCGACCGTCTGTTGCGCGCAGCCAATCAGGACGATCGTGGCGAAGGCCCCGACACCTGGACTTGCCACCGGACGGTCTCGACGCCCGTTCGAATTTGCAGCTGATCTGAAACGCATTCATTGCCGCCGGGAGTATTCGTGTCGTGCTGAAATGGCGCGCCTCTGATGGCGGGCGCGGATTTCGTCGCGGACATCAGCTTGCTCAACTTCACATAAAAAGCCGTTCAGGACGACAGCAATCCAAAGGCGATCGCCACACTCGACAGCATCCCGGCGGTCATGACCACGACCCTGAAGGCAATATCGCCGTCGACCACGTCAAGCCAATCACGCAGTCTATTGCGAACGCCAGCCTGCCGGCCTGCGCCAAGCACTTGCCAGGATTTATCGCGGTCGTGCCCCATGATTGCCACTGTAGATCACGGTGCAACGTGGTGACCAGTGCAGCTTGTGCCAATCCATCAAGCCCAGATGCGGCAGAGTCGATAACCCAATTTGGCTATGCGGGCGGCCTGGTCCCGCCGCAACATGGCTGAGGCAATGTATTAGCGGCTTGGCATCAGCGGCTTGGCGGCCCACCACCAGAGCTGGATCGCTCAAGCCGGAACGACAGATCTCGAGACACCTCCGCCTGACGTTCGCCTCTCACTTGACGGAGGTCCGTCTCTAGCTTCCTTTCGAGCCTGCGGTAATCCGCGTCGGACGTTCCTCTTCCGACGCGCTCTTCGAGGGCTCCGCGCCACATATGGAGCTCTTTGATCCAGAGGTCGCCGTGTGAGCGACGCGATCAAACGGGTTCCGCTCCACAACCTTCAGCGAAGCGAGCTCTTCCCTGTTCAAATACGCCATCCTTCCTGGCGGGGTCATCACCATCTTGCCGATCACCGACGGAGGAACACCGAGCTTGGCCGATAGCCTCGCCAATTTGATTGTGTCGCGAAGCGTGCCGATGTCTTCGTTGCCATGCATGTTGGAAACCGAATGGACGCCGATCTTGGCATCCGGCGCCACGTAACGCTTCGCGCCCGCCAGGAAGATAAAAGCGCATGCCGAGTCGCATTCTCCTGAAACGTAAGTGGCGATCTGTTTCTGGTGCACAAGCATGGCGATCCGGAAACCCTCGTAGAGAGACCCTCCGCCGGAATCGAGGTCCAGCCCGACGATCCGCCGCTCTGTACCAAGGTAACCGCGGAAATGGACAAAGTCCGCGTCCCGAATGTCGCCCCTGAGCTTTACGACATCTCCGAAGCATCCAGAGACACGGGAAAATTCCATCGCGAGGCGGTTCGTCGACATCAGCACGAGTACGGCGTTCAAGACGCACCCTGCAATTCGCATCGGCCGACCTGCTCCTGTTCGGGAATGAACTGGACGCGCTGCGGTATCGCTTCGAGGTGACCGCAACAACCAATGCGTGGCGTTCCGGCTCTTTGCGTGGTCGTTGATAAATGCCGCGTGGAGGCCCCTCAAAGCGCGCTTCTTGGCTGCCACGTCGCTCCCCATTGACCAGGATCTCGCGCGATAGCGAAAGCATCGAAGCCGTATCGTGAGTTGATCTGAATCAAACCCAATTTCAGCGAGCACGCCGGCAGGGAGCGCCATTTGACTTCCAGAGGGACGCTGGTCCTCAAGCCGCACGTTCATTTTGATGTCGGTCAGCCGTCGCGCACAAATGGCGGTCGCGGCGATCGCCACGAAGAGCGACACGGTCTTCGTCGGGCAGAGGCTGGATCTCGACCGCTGTGAAACTACGCTGGCAGGGTAGATTGACGGAGCCATCGGGACGGAGTCGGATCACGGAACGTCTGCTCCCGATGCCTTGATCTGCGTCGCCTGGGGCGCCCAATCAAAAGACCTTTTGATGCTGCCGCAATCGCCGCGCGCTGTAGCGTACAAATCGGACGAACGGGAAGCGATCTCACCGTGATGCGCTTTGTTTTAGCAAACTTCCGCTTTTCCGAACGAAAGATTGAGCGGATGGCCCGCAAGATCCATGGCGCGAGCGCCAGCCCGAACATGTCGACTGCCCCGCCGTCCGACCGAAATTTCGACAAGGCGCGCGCGGAGCCCCGCCAAGATCTCGGACGTGACCGGCGTCGGTCTCTATCTCTTCGTTGCCGGACAAGAGCAGGCTCGTGTCCTGAGTCACAAGTCCGCATCCCTAGCTTCGCGTCAGAGGCGAATCTCCGTGCCATCTGCTTGCAGGCAGCAGCGATGGAGCATTCGATGGCGCGGCAACACCGTCGGAGGTTCACCTCTTCCGTTGGGAGTGGTCGATTTGCGTAGCAATTCGGGTGATCACGCGCGTCTACCTGCAACGAGATACTGGATTGACGCTCCCGGACCCCAATAGCTGCGATCCGCAACGGCCTTGGTGAGTTCGTCGCCCTGCGCCGTAACGGTGGCCCATAAGCGGTCGAACTCGTCCTCGCGACCGCCGCCTGCCAGGAAAAAACGGTAAGTGTCGTCGCGGCTCCAGATCCAAAAGTCGCGGCTTTTCATATCGGACCATTCTTCGAGCATCGCGCGCTGCTCGGCCGTGTCATACGGTGGGATCAGTGGATTTGTCTTGTCATTGAGATAGACCCGCACGTCGACAAGTCCGCTGGCGGCAAGGAGGCCCGGGACGAGATCGCCGATCGAATTGTTACCTTCGCCGAGCGCCGCCTTGCCGCGCTCGCAGAGCAACTGCAAGCGCGCGGCAGCGAGGATATCGTCCGGCAGACGTCCGGAGCTGACCGAGTTCAGCACGAGGGCGCTCGAGATATTGTTGGGCTCCGAGGCCAGCACAAGTCCGCCGGGCCTCACGACGCGAGTCATCTCGGCAACAACGGCAGCCGGATCCGCCACGTGGATGAGCAGGGTCTGACAGGTCACCAGATCGAAGCTGGCGTCCTCGAACCGCAGGCGTTCAGCAGTCGAGACACTGTAGCTGCAGCGGTGGCCTAGTCCGCGCGCAGCGGCGCGCGCGGTGGCTTGCTCGACCCAGTGGGGATCACGATCGACGCCATCAAGGCGCGGGTCCTGCGGCAGGAGGCGCGCCAATAATTGGCCCCAGTGACCGACGCCGCAGCCGACGTCAAGCACACTGCCGATTTGCTTGAACGACAGTCGATCGGCGATCAGTCCGAGAAAGTCTATGTTCCACCAATAGTCGCGCGTACCGCCAAAATATTCCGCCGAGTGTGACGTCTGGGTTCGATACTGGTTCGTCATGACGCCTCGCGAAGAGACTGGAGTCCACGAATGCGGTGCGATCAGTGCCGCAGGATCGCGGCAAAAAACTCGATCGCGTCCGCGGTTGCATCGCGGGTTGCCGCGACATTGGCGGGATTGTCTTGTCGGCTTGCACTGGGATCGTCGAAATCATGCGTCGCGCCGGGATAGATCTTGAGACTGATGTTAGCGTGCTCCGTGCGGCTCTTGTCGACCAGATCGCTGCATTCCTGTGGCGATATTTCCTCATCGGCAGTCCCGACGAACACGTGGACCGGGGCGTAGGGGATAAGGCCGGTTTTGAATTTTCCTTTCAGACCGCAACCGGGATAGAAGGCCAGCGCGCCGCGAAAGCCGGTGGTTGACGAGGGCGAAGCCAGCGCCGGCGTAGTCGACGACATGGTGGAAAGCGTGGCGCTTGCACCATTCGACCATCCCTGCAGGGCGATGTGATCGGCCGCGACATCGTTGCGTGTGCGCAAATAAGCGACTGCACCATAGGCATCATACGGCCGTACGATCACCTCGTTCACGCTTTCCGGACGCTGCTCGTAGCTTTGATGGGTAAAGCCCTCCGGAAAACCGCGCGGCCCGAACCCGTCCACCAGAATGGCGAGATAGCCTTGCTGAGCCCAGAGATGGCCCCATTTCTGGTGCCGCTGCGAGAGCGTCGACGCATCGTACCTGCCGTTCGCAAGCGATGAATAAGGCCCGGCGCGGCCGTGCATCATGACCACGGCCGGGCTCCGCGCCGCATGCGGGCCTTCCGGCTTGAAGACGTAGCCGACCAGCGTGGTCTGGCCATCGGCACTCGGGAACGTCACGCGATCGGGGAGCGGCCCGATCGGGGGCGGCGCGGCGGCGACCGAAAGGACCACCGCGGCGGTGACGGCCATGAACCGACCCAGGAAAAGCGAGCGAGCCGAAATCATGTTGGCACCTCAAATGATCGATCCCAAACGATCGGAAGCCTAGCTGAACGGCGAGCGCGAAATCCATGCAGGTTTCCCCGCATCGCTCTTCGATCAATCTAGCCCGACGGCCCGCGAGTGTCCCGTAAACGGGTTGTAAACTCGGTGTAAACGACTGTAAACGCTAGGCAATCTCCTGAACGCGTGGGCCGGGCGGCGTGACAGACCGGCATGGTGTGAATGTTCACATCGCATCCCAACGGGCCGTGAGCCCTGGATGCTCAACCGACGGTCAACCACAGGAGATGGTCATGTCACGCATTTCAAGTTTCCTCACGATTGCACTCAGCATTACGGCGATCGGCTCTGCCACGCTGCCGTCGGCGGCCCTGCCGCTGAAGGTTTTCGACGGCGGCAGCAACCACCTGTCCCAACTCGCTGCGGCGGCGCCCGTATCAACCAGCGTGCACCCGAGCCAGGGCGCCGTCCACGTGCTGGGGGCTCCGCCGGTCATCCCACCGAAGGCAGGCCTGTCGAAGGTCCCTTCCAATGCCGAGCTGCCGATCCCGGTGTCTCATAACCTGACCAGCATCAAGAACGCTGAGCTTCCGAAACAGGATCTGCCACCGGTTGACCTCTGCGCGACGCATCCGTACCTCGCCTTCTGCAAGGGCAGCGGCGGCGGCGGTCCTGGTGGCAGCGGCGGCGGCTCCGGCGGCAGCGGCGGTTCAGGCGGTGGCAGCTCGGGCGGCGGCAGCGCCGGCGGCGGGAGTGCGGGCGGTGGCAGCGCGGGCGGCGGCAGCACCGGAGGTACAGGCACCAGCAAGGGATCGGGCAGCGGTCCGGTCGTGCTCGTGGTGCCGCAGGTGCTGGTCCGCGTGCCGGTTGCCGTTCCCGTCACGGTCCCCTACAGCACGCTGGCGCGTGTGACCGCAGGAAGCGCCAGCTCCGGTGCGACAACACAGGCGCACCCCCTCGTCACGCCGCATTGCATGACGGCGGCCGACAATCCCGCGCTTGCCGCAGGCATCGACCAGTTGCTGCCCGCCGCCCGGTTGTCCGACGCCGACATGAGCAAGGTCACCGAGTTGCGGCAGACGATCCAGCTGCTGGCCACGGACGGCAAGGAAGCGGCCGCGCGCGATGTCGAGGAAGTCGCAATGAACATTCTGGGCTACCAGAAGGTCTGGCTCCGCTGCGGCCAAGGCACGTTCGACTGGGAATCGCTACCCGCCACCACACAGGCCAGTCAGGCCAAGTGAAATGACGGCCGATCTGGCGGAGGCAACGCGCCAAGGTGTTGCCTCCGTCGTATCCCGATGATCCTGCGTGGATCGTGGATCGCCCAAATCCGACAGCAGTCCCGTTAAAATTGACAAGCCGATACGCGAAGCAGAGCAGAAGCGATGTCGATAGCAGAGTTTTGCACGATCCATTTACCCGCCCTGGAGCAAGACGAGGCACGGCACATGATGATGCTGGGCGTGCTTACGTCGATGACAGCTGCGCAGCCGGAGGGCGTCCAGACTTGGACTCTCGGCCAACCCGGCCAGTGCGCGATCATGAAGCCGGGCGGACAGATACTTCTCGCAGATCTCGAGGAGCCGCAGTGCCGTCGGTTAGCGGAAGCGACAGCGCATATCGACTATTCCGGGATCATCGGTCCGGAGCAAACCGCGATCTGGTTCACGCGGCGCGCGCGTGAATTGGGCGCCGAATTCCTCGAGCCGATGCCGCAGCGTATCCACAGTCTGTCGGAGCGGCCGATTCATCCGGTGGCTGCGGGATATGCCAGACAAGCGATGTCGCGCGATGTGGCCCTCCTGACAGATTGGCTGGCCTCTTTCGTTGGCGAAGCCTCGCCCCATGAGATCGCGCCGTCGCGCGCGAGTGTGGAGAAGGGTGTCTTCTCCGGGAGGTACTTCGTATGGACGACCGGCGAGGAGCCAGTGTCGATGGCGGCCATCGTGCGGCGGACCCGCCACTCGGGCGGCATCGCTGCCGTCTTCACGCCATTGCGGCTGCGGGGCAAGGGCTACGCCGGGGCCGTAACCGCGGCGGTGGTCGAGCATCTGCTTGAGGAAGGAAAGACGATGGCGTGCCTGAACACGGATTTGCGGAATCCGTCTTCCAATCGATGCTACGCCGAAATCGGTTTCAAGCTGGTCTGCGACACCGTGTTCTTTCCGAGGCGACGCTAGCCGATCCGCGCTGTCTTCGTATCCGACGCAAGCGACGATCGCGGCGACGATGCTGAAGGCATCGACGCCTTCGCTGGATTGGCCAGCAGCGAGACGGCAGACGCAGGTGACGGAAATAGAGCTTCGAAGATCAGAAGACACCTCGATAGCGTGATGTACCGCGTAAACGCGCTGCAAACCCGATGTAAACGGCTGCAAACGCTGTGGCATCTCCCGAACCCAGGACTTAGCAAGGCGACAGATGAGCAGGTGTGAATGGTCACACCCCGTCCGGAGGTCGTGACGCTCAAACCACCTCGGACCAAGCACAGGAGAAGGTCATGTTGCGCACTTCAGGTTTGCTGGCGATCGCACTCAGTCTGGCGTCGGTCAGTTCTGTCGCACCGGCGGCGGCATTTTCACACACGAGCACGACGGTGAAACCGGTCGAGGTCCGGGCGGGGCAGTTGCCGTTGCCGCCACGTGTCCTGAAGGTGCTTCCGACCCACTGCGAACTGACCAATTGCATCATACCACCGGACACGCGGGGCCGCGGCTGAACCGGCCGCGACCTCCCGGACATTCAACCCCGACCAACCACAGGAGATAGTCATGTTACGCAAATCGATCTTGTTGGCGATTGCCCTCGGCCTTGCGGCGATCGCGTCTGCCACCACGCCGGCCGCGGCATCTTTCAAGAAAACGCCGCAGGTGTCCAAGGCCTACAACCCTCACATGAGGACGTCGGTCGGGCCGTCGTACGAACCGATGGTGATAAGACTGATGGGGCCACCTCGTCCCGCCAGGTAGGCGGTGCCTGCCGAATGCTCAACCATCTCGTGAAGGAGAAAAGTCATGTTTCGAACATCCATTTTCCTGGCGACCGCATTTGGCATTCTGATGATGGGGTCCGCGAACGCGCCGGCATCGGCGGCATCCTTGCAGGTTTTCAGTGCCCACAAGGAACTGATGCCTGCTCATCTCCACCCGGTTACGTCGCCTGGGAAGACGATGTATCGCCCGCCCAGCAAGAAGAAGCCGCTATGAACCTGCGTCTCTTCAACGGCTGGATCGGATCACTGCGATCCGATCCAGCGATCGTCTTCCATCGCGATGACGCAAGGCTCGCCTTTTTGCTGGCAGGCATCCAAGGCGAGCCGGCGCGCGTCGTCGAGCGTGAGCGCGGTCCGGTATGAGGCATTCTGCTTTCCGGGCGTTCGAGCGAAAGCCTTCTCGCCCGGCGCGGCCAGATAAGCCTGCACATAGTTGCGCGACGATTGTGGCCATTGCAGTCTCTGGAGCACGACGTCCACGTTGGAGATCGGCCAGGTCGGAAGATTATGCGCCCTGAGAAAACTGTCGATTTCCACCAGCCATTGCGCACGACCGGCATTTGATCCGAGGCCGGTGTGGCCGTCTTCGCCGATCGGTTCGAGCAACGCCAGCTTGAGATCCGCACCGCCTCCCGTGAACGCCGCCCGCATCACCTCGATCTGATCAATCGGGTGATTTGGATCGTTCTTCGCGAACACCCAAAGATTGGGAACATGGCTGCGCGATCCGAGAGCCCTGAAATCGACGGGAACGGAATCGGCAACCACCGGGCACCCGCCCAGATGTTCCCCACCCGCGATGTCGATCACCGCCAGCAGCCCTGGAGGACTTCGCGCGCCCAGCGCGAGCGAGGCCGCTCCGCCGGCCGATGTGCCGATCGCGATCATCCTTGCCGGATCGGCGTCGGCGCGTCGCGCGACGGCTCCGATGGAGGCTCGATGTCGTCGGCATCCGCGTTCATCCACGACATGAACGTATCGGCGGCACAAGGTGAGTCCGATTGGACCGGGCCGTCGGACAGCCCGTATCCACGCCGATTGATTGCCACGACAAGCCATCCGCGGCGCGCGATATCGGCGATGAGATTAATGCCGGGATCGTCAAAGAGACTTTGGTCCACCGCCATGGCACGAACGGCGGGCCTGCCGTGATTGAAAAACGCGATCGGCAAACGTCCCCTTGCATCGGCGCGTTTGACAAAGAGTGCTTCCAGGCGGACGTCCTTGCCGCCGATCTTGACGCGCAGATATTGGCGTTCCTGGATAAGATCGCCCGCCATCGCCGGGAGAAGCGCCGAGAGCGAGATGACGAGGGCAACGATCGCGCCTGCGATGGTCGCACCTAATGTTGCGGTTCGATGGAACGCCGGTTGGTTCGTCATCGCGTGTCACCGACCCAGTGAAAGTTTTCCATGACGATGGCACAATCCTGCGCTGCCTTCTGGCAAGCTGCGAGGGCGCCGTTGCGGGCGTCATCCAGGCTCCTCGATCCCGTCTGGTAATTCAGCGGCAGGGGTGGCCCGTCGCCGAGCTTGTCTTGCGGGCGTGTCCATGCCGCCTGCACTGTCGGTGAAATGGCGATCGCCTTTTCGCCTGGCGCGGCAAAATAGTGCTGGATCATTGAGCCCGCGAAATTCTGCCGCTCCATCCTGTCCGTGATCTTCAATCGATCGATCACGCTCCACACATCGGTCGTGCGCCATGTCGGCAAATTGTGGGCGCGCAGGAAGCCATCCATCTGGACGTACCACACCTCCGTGGCCTGGCCGAACACGGCGGTGCCCACATTGCCGTCATGAAAGAACATGACGAATTTGACGTCGCCGCCGGCATCGAGAAACGCGGTGTGCAAGCGTTCGGCGAGATCGGGGCCGAACAGCCGGTCGCTGCTGGAATAGATCCACAGGTTCGGGACGCGGCTCTTCGCTCCGAAGCTCTTGTATCCTTCCACCAGGAGATCGTTGATCGGGCAGTTCGATTCAGATTGCAGCCCGCCCGAGACGGATACGACGCTGACCAATCCGGGCGGATTGCGCGCCGACAGCGCCACCGCCGCAACGCCCGCAATTTCAGATCCAATCACGATCACCTTGCTCGCATCGGCATCCGGCCGTTTCGCAATAGTGTCGATGGTTGCCTGTAGATCGTCGGCTGCGGCGCCCGCCCAGGCATCGAGCGAAGCCGCCTGGCAGGTGATCGGCGCCGGCTTCGGTCCTTCGGACTGGCCAAAGCCGCGCCTCATCGTGACGACCGCCAACCACCCGCGCCGCGCCAGATCCCGGGCATAGTGCGCATAGGCCGCGGCGGTCGCATTCACTCCGCCCGTTGCGGTTGCCGCGCCACCGTTCGTCAACAGCGCGATCGGCAGCCGGCCCTGCGCATCCGTCTTCCTGATGATGAGCCCTTCCAGCCGAAACGTATTTCCACCCACCGTGACGGGAAATGTGGCCTGCATCTCCGTCAGTTCGTCGGACCACGCGGATGACGCCGCACCGCAGGCAAATGCGACAAGCAGCAGCACAAGGCGAACACCCATCACGACGTTCTTCCTTTGATGAAGGCCCACGCGGCACGGCAGCATTGTGCACGGCTTGCGCGCCGGCGGTAGTCGCTTCAGGCTGGCGGGCCGTTAATGGCCGGTGAACCGAATGTAAACGGCAGCAAACGTTCAAGAATCTCTCGAACGTCGCAACGTCACGGCATGACAGATCGGCATGGTGTGAATGTTCACATCCCATCCAAGACAGGCCGCGAGCCGCTGGATGTTCAACCGGGACCAACCATTGGAGAAAGTCATGTCACGCAAATCAGGCCTGTTGCTTCTCGCCCAAACCTGCTTCGCACTCGCCATCTCGACTGGAATTGCTGCGGCCTCGCCGCTCGGCAATTTCTCGATCGCAATTCAATCTGGTGTGGTCGAGGCCGCCGCGATCTCGTGTCCTCCCGGGACGCATGTCGGCTACGAAGGCAAATACTGCTGGCCAAATCGCCCGCGCGCCTGTCCGGCGGGATACCATCTGGGTTACGAAGGAAAATACTGCTGGCCCAACGACTAGCTCCGGGCAAGCGTCTCTCCTTCGCGAATAGAACCAGGACATTATCGGTACGGAACGGGCCGCCTCATCAGGTGGCCTCTTTCGTTCTGAGACCGCGAAATCATTCGTGTCTCAAAGACGAGACTGGCATTCGGTCCCCTGCATCCCTCCGAGGCCGCACTCACCGCCCCCGTAAACGACCCGTGAATGCACTGTAAACTTCTGTAAACGCTTGATAATTCTTCGAACGCTGAGATTTGGCGACGTTACAGATGTGCAGGTGTGAATGGTCACATCGCGTCCAGACGGGCCGAGCGCCCTGGATGCTCAACCCACGACGAACCACAGGAGAAGGTCATGTTTCGCACATCTGGTTTTCTGGCAATCGCCCTCAGTGTCACCGCGATCGGTTCTGCGGCCACGCCGGCGGCGGCACTTCCCATGCAGGTCTTTGGCGGCGGGACCTCGCACATCGCCACACAGCTCCCCTCCGTTCAGGCAGCCCCCGGCATCCAAGCGGGCCGTGACGCGAGCCATGTGCTGGGCCCCCAGAAGGTGGTCGACCTGCCGCCAAAAATTCCGACAACGCCGCCAAAGACGTCGCTGGGACCGGCGCAGATCCCGGTCTCGAAACTTCCGGTCGGCAGCTCGACCATGAAGCAGCCGCAAATCCCGGTCTCGGAATTGCCGCCAGCTCCGCCGCTGAAGCCGCATCCGGTCGACGACGTCTGCCCGCTCGACCCGCTCAAGTGCCCGCCCAAGACGCCGAAGCAGAAGGATGACGATTCGGACAACGGCCATGGCACGGTCGTGATCCTCGCGCCGCCGGTGCCCGTTGCAGTACCGGTGACTGTCCCCGTTGCCGTTCCGGTGCGTGTGGCGACGACGACCAACTCGGGCGTCGCGACACAGGCGCGGCCGACTGCCGCCACTCCGTCCGCCGCTTCCAACTGTGGGACAAGCGGCACCATTCCGGCGCTGGCGGCAGGGATCGATGAATTGCTGCCGACTGCTCAACTGTCCAAGGACGACCTCGCCAAGGTCACCGAGCTCCGGCAGATGATCCAGGATCTGGCCACGGACGGAAAAGTGGCGGCAGCGCGTAACATCGAAGAAGTCGCCATGTACTATCTCGGCTACCAGAAGATCTGGCTCCAATGCGGGCTCGGCACCTTCGCCTGGACACCGGTCGTCAATAATGACGCTGTGAAAACCGCGGATCAGTCCAAGTGAAGCAGCAAAGGCAGTCAAAACGTGGGCAACGCTCCAAGGCATTGCCCACGTTTTCTTGCGAGCACCGCGTGCCGCTTGCCAATGAAGCCGCCGGCTGATCGCATCTCGAGCACGGACGTCACGCCTCAGCGCGCGACCAACTTGGCAAGCAGCTTGCCCTCCTGAGACTTCCCGAGCACGACTTCGTTGGGATGCTCCGCCAATATTTCGTGCGCCTCGCTCTCGTCGACACCAGACAAGATCGCCAACCGCTCGACCGTGCGCCAGTTGAACTGGTTATCCTGCATGGCCGCCACCATCCGCTTGAACACAATGGCGCGCTGCTCTTCCCGGGATGGAGCAGACCCCGCCGGCTTCGATGGAGGCCGTATCTCGGGCGAGGCTCCGGGCGGCGATGCTTCGGCAACCGTTTGCAAGGCGCCACGGTTGCTCCACTCCTTCCATCCCACGCCCACCATGACCAGGACTGCGGCGACGGCGGCAATTGCAGCGAGCATCGGCCGTTTACGCGGCTGGTGCTGATCAAGTGCTACGACCGGTGCATCCGCTGTCTGGACGGCATCCATCGCCTGAGCTGTTGCCGCCTGATCCTGCGCAGTGACCGCCTGTGGCTTGACGCTGAACCGGTAGCCCTCGCCGGGAACGGTTACGATGAAGCGCGGCGTCTTCGGGTCCGGCTCGATCTTGCGCCGCAGGCGCGAGATCAGTACGTCGACGCTGCGGTCTTCGGGCTCCGCGCCGCGACCTGTCACCACGCGCGTGAGCTCGTCGCGTGACAGCACCCGGCCCGGACTTTGCGCGAACGCCAGCAAAAGAGAAAACTCCGCGCGGGTCAGTGTCACGTGCTGTCCCTGCGCATCGATGCAGGTGCGCGCAGCCGCATCGAGCGTGTAGCCTTCGAAGCCAAGGATCTGCGGACCTGACACCGCCTCCTTGACCGCCACAGCCGGGCGCAAGACGGATCTGACCTTGGCCAACACGTCCAACTCGCTCAACGGCATCGAAATGCAAACCGCCGGTTCGCCCGACGCCGTGCTGTCGCCGGCCGCCTCGCCGATCATGATGACGTGCTCGACCAAATCCGTGAGCTCGTGGACAAGCTCGGCGCCCGGCGTACCCAATCCCTGCGGCGCAATCATTGCCAAACTGATGGTGGCCTTTGACGCCACCTCGTTCGCGCGCCGCGGGCTCTCGGCCAGTTCAACGGCATAGCCGGCCCGCGACAGCCAACGGGCGAGAGTCGCTCGCAACGAGGCGTCGTCGGCGACAACAAGGATTCCCGACTTCACCATGCGCGCGCTGGATTCGCTGACGTGGTTATTTTTCGGCGGTCGGATCCCCTCTCGGGACATCGCAGTCCAGGCGACATGATCATCGGGCTCTCCTCCACTGGCGACTATAGCAAAAACTTTCGGAAGTGAGCGGCGCGGCGATCAGGCCGGAAGCAGACGACCGTCGCTTCGGCGAACGCAGGCCGGAAGCACGTCAAATCTGTCTGCGGCGCGATTAATGGCGTGTGAACCGGGCGTAAACGCCTGCAAACGCGTCTGAATCCACGAAACGCGCGAAGCGGGGACGACGACTGAAGGACAAGGTGTGAATGGTCACATCCTGTCAATTAGGAGCCTGTCATGTCTCGTCGTTCTGTCTTGCTTGCAACCACCATTTACTTCGCGGTCGGATCGCTCACGGCCATCGGCCCGGCTTCGGCTCACGGCTTCGGCGGATTTGGCGGCGGCCCTGCGCGTGTCTTCGGGTCACCCGCAGCCGCCTCGATTGCGCGAGCGCCGATCCCGTCGATGGGCCATTTCGACAGCAGCAGGTTCGCGCCCGCGTCGTCGATCGGCGGTCCAGCGGCCGGAGGCGGCAATGCTGGCGCGCGTCTGCAGCCATCGCACATCCCGGCCGCGATCGCACCGCTTGGCAATAGCCAGCTTGCGACGCCAGTGGTCCGTCCCGCGCAATTGCCGCAAACCGTCACTTCGTCCGGCAACGGCATCCAGCGTCCGTCGATCGATGCCGCCGCGATCATCAGGCCGAACGATTCCCTCGGCAATCAGGTCAAGACGATCAGCGCGGTGGATGGGCGTGGAAGACTGCCGAAGCCTGGCAGTTTCGGCGAAGTGCCCGATGTGACCGGCCCCGACGCGACGGTGATCGCGCTGGGACACACCGACAACGGCCATGTGCCCAGCGTACCGGGCGTCAAGGTGCCCAATGGGCCCGATATCAATCTTCCCGGCACGCCGGCGATGCAGAAAGGCCCACGCGAGGTCCCGGGCTTTGGCGACGGAACGGGTGGCGCGGGGCATTTGAACCTGCCGGGCTCGATGGAGCAGCATGGCGTGAACGATGCGAGCAAGAAACTTTCCGAACTGGAGCAGGCCGACCAGCAGTTGTTGAACACCGCCGGCAAAGGCGGCGCCAATTCGCTGAACACTTCGGCTGGTCTTGCGCCGGGCGAACGGGAATCGGACAAGTACGGCGAATCCGGTGCAGGCGCTGCGGGTCAGAACTTCGTCAATACCGGCCGGCCCGTTGAGCCGATCGTCAACACGGGACGGCCGGTCAAGGCCTCGTGGTCGACAGGATCCGACGGCAACGGCGGCACGATGACAATCCTGAATGTGACCGGCCCCGGCACCGATCGGACGACGATCGTGTACACCACCAAGGACGGCAAGACGACGACCCGGACGACCAATAACGATCCGAAGACCGGCGCGATCATCTCGAGCACGACGACCACGACCGGCGGCGACGGCAAGAACAACACGCCCAACGACGACTCCAGCAACAGCCACGATATCGGCAGTCTGGCGGCCGGAAGTTCGCTTGGCAGGAAGGGACAGGGCGGCGGCGCGGATAACAACGGCACGGAGTCCGCCAGCACACAAAACACTCAGCTCGCTCCCGGCGCAGCGTCCGGCCGCACCGGCCAGGGAGATGGCCAGGACGGCCGCGGCGACAACAACAACCATGTCAGCGATGACGGCGTGCTTGTTGCCGGATCGATCCTTGCGCGCAAGGACTACGGCGATGGCGGCGGATCGGACACGCGCGCGGGCAGCACCACGATGGGAGGCGTGAAAGTCCAACCGGGCGGCGGCAATCCCAGCCAGTCAAACCTGAAAGCCGCCGGCGCAACGGCCAACTGATTTGGACGCTTGTCGCAGGATGCTTTGGCGATTGCGGAGACCGGAACGGCATGGGCGCAGCTGTTGCGAGCGGCAAGCTCCCGTGCCTCGGCTTCAACCGCGCAGGGCAGCCGCGACGAGATGGTCCATCGGAGTGGTCGGGCGGCCGATCAGCCGACCGAGGGTGCCCCCGTCATCGAACAAGGCTCCGCGCAATGCTGCAGCGTCTGCATCGGCCAGAACAGCGGCGAGATCGGCCGGCAGCCCGGCGCCGGTCAACACATCCCGAAAGGCAGCCTCGGACAGATCGTTGTAGACGACGGTCTTGCCCGACTGCCGCGAGACCTCCGCGGCAAGCTCGGCAAGAGTGAAGGCGCGGTCGGCAGCAAGCTCATACGTCGTCCCGGCGTGCCCATCATTCGCCAACACCACGGCTGCGGCCTCGGCATAATCCATCCGCGCCGCGGATGAGAAGCGGCCGTCCTTCGCCGCCCCGACAAAGGCGCCGTGCTCGAGAGCGGCCGGGAGCGCCAGCAGGTGGTTTTCGGTGTACCAGCCGTTGCGCAGGATGACCGCGGGCAGGCCGGATGCTGCGATGAGTTGCTCGGTCTGCCGATGCTCGATCGCGAGCGTCGCCGGAGACGTGTCGGCGTGCAGCATGCTCGTATAGGCGATCAGCAAAACCCCTGCGCGCCGCGCTGCGTCGATCACAGCTCGATGGCGCGGCAAGCGGCCGCTGACTTCGGTCGAGGAAATCAGCAGCAATTTATCGACGCCGGCCAGTGCCGGCGCCAGCGTGTCTGGTCGGCCATAATCCGCCTCGCGGATGATCACACCGCGCTCAGCCAGATCGCTGGCCTTTGCCGGATTGCGAACCGCCGCGACAATCCTGTCGGCGGGAATGGTCTTGAGGAGAGCTTCGATCACGAGGCGGCCCAATTGTCCGGTTGCTCCAGTTACTGCGTACATCGTTCAGTCCATTCGTAGTGGCGGGATTGAAGGGCCCTTGAATAACGCCGACCCTTACCACGGGAAACGACGTAACTTGCGGTTACCTCCACTTTTCGGTAACCAGCTGGAAACTGCCCGCCAAGGGATGTGCGATGGTTCTCAAGGTACGGAAGAAAGTGCGGGCGCTGCCCGGCTGCCCCATGTCGAAGTGCATGGATCTGCTCGGCGGCTGCTGGACCCCTGAGGTGCTCTGGTCCTTAAGCGAAGGGCCGCGCCGGTTCTCCGAACTGCGGCGTGACAACCCCTTCATCTCGGCGAAGGTGATGACCAGCAGGCTGCGCGATCTCGAAAAACGTGGCGTCCTGACACGCAACGTGATGCCGACATCGCCACCGACCGTGGAATACGAACTGACCGATTTGGGGAAAGAACTGCTTCCCGCGATCAGGTCC
The DNA here is from genome assembly GCF_001189845.1 of Bradyrhizobium tropiciagri. Classification (GTDB taxonomy): domain Bacteria; phylum Pseudomonadota; class Alphaproteobacteria; order Rhizobiales; family Xanthobacteraceae; genus Bradyrhizobium; species Bradyrhizobium tropiciagri. The sequence goes on along the minus strand of NZ_LFLZ01000003.1, from coordinate 105,335 downwards.
ATCGTCGAGGTTGGATCGCGCCTGCTGCTGCGCGATTCTACTGGCTAGGAATGCCGTTCGGGGGCCACGACGAACCGCAGCCGCGAACTCCTTTCCCAAGCGTGCATCGACGAGATGAGCAGGTCAACGACGCTCACCCGGCGTATACATATCCCGCAGTAGCAGCATCAGAATAAAGGAGACGACGCCGCAGTAGCAGAGCATGTAGCTCATCAGCCATACGAAGGCTTGACGGTCTGCCGCGCCAGCCCGTTGCGGAAGATGTCGGCAAGGGGAAGTGTGCGGGCAGCGGGACCGCAGGGCGCGACCTTGTTCTCGGCTCAGCAGTCCTCATGATCTCGTGCTGGGCCCGATGCCTGGCCCCGATCCTTGGCGCCGCCACGGCGTCGTCCTTGCATAAATAGCCGCACAATTGAATATTCGTTGCATTGCTTGCATTGATCAGGGCTGTGCCGATGAACGCCAAACTCGAGCCGCGCCGATTGCACTATTTCATGGAGGTCCTCAATAGCGGCTCCGTGCGTGGCGCCGCCGGCGCCCTCGGCATGGATGCCTCGGCGGTCAGCCGGGCGCTGAGCTTGCTCGAGCAGGAGTATGGTGCACGCCTGCTCGAAAGGCGGGGCCGCGGCGTTGCGCCGACCGACGCCGGCCAACTGCTGGCCACCTACCTGCACCGCCAGCACAGCGAACGGCAGGCACTGCTCGCGCAGATGGACAGCATCCGCAAGGTCGAGACTGGTCACATCGACGTCGTGACGGGTGAAGGCTATGTCGACTGGCTGGCCAAGACCAGCCTGTGCCGCTTCATGCAAGCCCACCCGAAGATCACGATCAGCCTCGACATCGGGAGCACCGACGAGATTGTCCAGCAGGTCGTGAGCGAACGCGCCCATATCGGCGTCCTTTTCAATCCACCCCGTGACGATCGGCTATGCTCGCATCATTCGCAGCCGCATCCGATCAAGGCAATGGTGCCGCGCGGACATCCGCTGATCCAGCTCGGTCGGCCGCTCAGGCTCGCCGACCTCGCGCCATATCCGGGAGCCGCGATGCATCCGAACTACGGCCTGCGCCAGCACATCCAGGCCGCCGAGATCAGCGAAGGCGTCCGCCTCAATTTCGCGTTCACGACCGCCTCATTCGACGCGCTTGCCCATTACGTGACCGCGGGCCTCGGCTATGCGCTGGTCTCGCGCCTTGCAATGACGGAAGCAGATGCCGCAAAGGTGACGGCGCTGCCGTTGAGGAATGCCCTGCTGCATCGCGGCCGCACCCATGTGGTCTCGCGGCAGGGACGCACGTTGCCGCCCGCCGCGATGAAGCTGCTGCGGATGATGGTCGGCGAGATGCGCGCACCGGCAAGCGGCGCGCGATAAACCGGCAAACGCGCACTCACAGGATCTAGTCGCGACGCGTCGTTGCGGGGAACCAGATCGCAACTTGCGGAGCCGGACGAAACGGCTTCCAGGTGCCGGGCGGTTGGGCGAGGCGATCGGCAATCACCCAAAGCGCCGGTGCGTGAAAGCCAAGCCCGATATGCGTCGTGTTCACCTCGATGTTTTCACGCTCCTCGCCGTCCGGCTCCAAACAGGCGCGCCACGCCACCACGCCGTCGGTGCGGGTGTAGATCGATGTCGCCGGCACCGGAATCGGTTGCGCCAGGCGGCTGATCCGCGCGAGTGTCGGCGGTTCATATTTTTGTCCGGTCAGAAGCCGCCAGATCGCGCGGACATTGCTCGCGCCCGGTGCCGCGAACGGACTGCCGAGCGTGATGACCGTGCGCACCGACGCAGGAGTCTGCCGTGCGACCTCGCGGGCGATGATGCCGCCGCGGCTCCATCCAACCAGGCTGACCTTCGAACCGCTCTGCTGTTCGAGCTCGACGACGCGCGCCGCCACCGCGGACAGATCCGCATCTGGTGTACGCACATTGCGGCCGCGGCCCCATCCATGGACCTGGTAGCCGAGAAACTCGAGGAACGAGCGAATGGCGAGCGTCGACCGGTCATCGGCCCCCAATCCCGGCAGGACCATCACCGGGTGCGACTGCCCTCGCGGCGCGGTCGCCAGAAGCGGGGCCGCGACCGCAAGAAGCGCTGGAATGTCGAGCAAGCCGCGCCCCTCGGCGGCAAGCAAAGCGAGCGAGGGTGGTTTGACGGTCTGCTCCTCAGGTCCCATGACGAATGTCCATTGTTGATGGCCAGAACTGCGCTCCATGCCGGGGGATACGGGCCGGCAGGCCGCCCTCAGCCCGGTGTTGCGGCCTTTCCAAACACGCCGCCGATCGCCCGCAACAGCCAACTCGGCTGATACTTGACCCATTGGACCGCGAGTTCGTTGGCGAGCCCCGCGACATGGACCGGCTTTCCCGCCATGCACGCCCGAAAGCCTTCCAGCGCGACGGTCTTCGCATCCATGATCATCATGCTCGGCATGTTGCCGAGATTTGTGCCATGGACCATTCCGGTGTCCGTCACCCCGGGGCACAGCGTCGTCAGTGTGATCTTGCTGCCGCTCAATTCCTGGGACAATGCCTCGCCCAACGAAAGCACATAGGCCTTCGATGCGGCATAGACCGCAAGGTTTGGCACCGGCATGAACGCCGCGACCGAGGCGACGTTCAGGATCCGCCCGCTGTTGCGCTCGAGCATCGGCGCGAGGAAGAGGCGGGTCAACGCTGTCATGGCCACGATATTGACCTGCAGCAGCCGCAACTGGTCCTCGAGGCCGATTGCGTCGAAGCGTCCTTCGAACAACAGGCCGGCATTGTTCACCAGGAGGTCGACCCGCACGCCGGCGTCGTTCAGCGAATCGAACACCGCCTGCGGCGCCAACGGTTCGCTCAGATCGGCGGCGACAATGGTCACCCTGGTGCCATGATCGGTCTTGAGCTCGCGGGCAATGTCCTGCAGTTTGTCGCGGCTGCGCGCCAGCAGTACGAGGCTGAAGCGGTTAGCCGCGAGCACGCGCGCGAGCTCGAGGCCGATACCGCCCGACGCGCCGGTCACCAGCGCGCATTGACCTTCATTTGCGCTCATCGACATAAGGTCGTTCCTTTCGCTGCCAGGACAGATCTGCGCGATCGGCGAAGGACGCGGGCGAGAATCTTGCCGCGCACCAGGCGGCGGTGGTCGCGATGCGCCGGATCGACTGGCGCGCCGGCGCTCCTCCGATCAGCGGCATATTTGCAGGAGAATCGTTCGATCGCCCGCAGCAGCGCCTGAGCTTGCTCGAATTGATCGGCCGTTTCCTTCACCTCGCCCAGCGACTTGCGCAGAGGCTCAAGCACGTCGATCCGGACGGCGTGGCCGGACGGTCCGGATCGCGGGTCGAGACTTCGCGTGACCGGCATCACATCCCCGATCAAGCTTGAGCGATCGCCCTGAAGACGTCAGAGGCCACAACCTCGACCGGCTGCAGCCCATCGACGCTCCTGAGCAGGTTCCGCGAGCGATAATAGTCGACCAGCGGCGCCGTCTGCTCGTTGTAGGCGTCGATGCGTGCCTTGAGCGTTTCATGATTGTCGTCGGCGCGCGCCGCGGCGCCCTGCTCGCGCGTCTCGCGGGCCCTTCGCTCGATCCGATCCAGCAACACCGTTTCATCCGCCTTGAGCTCAACGACGTGGTCGAGCGTGAGGCCCTCGGTATCGAGCAGGTCGTCGAAGCTGACCGCCTGAGCGATCGTCCGTGGGAAGCCGTCGAGCACAAAGCCGCGTTCGGTGTCCGGTTGAGAGATGCGTTCGATCACCGCGGCGATGACGAGTTGATCCGGAACGAGCCCGCCGTTCGCCATCGTTTCCCTGACTTTCCGTCCGATGCAGGTTTCCGCATCGACTGCGGCGCGCAGCATATCTCCGGTGGAGAGATGCGGTATGCCGTACTCCTCAACGAGGCGCCGCGCCTGCGTACCCTTGCCTGCGCCAGGCGGCCCCAGCAGAACAATCCTCATTGCTTGCATCCCGATACTAGTCTGATCGCCAACGGCATTGCGACGGCCTCCAGCGCGGATGACTCTTCTCCGCCGCGCTGGCCGGGCTTCGCCGGAGCTCTTGTCACGCCATCGCCAATCGCGCACTCGGCGCAGGCCGCACCGACAGCAGCAACAGCAATCCGGATAGCACGTAGAGCGCCATCACGAAGTACATGCTGTAGATGTTGTCGCCGGTGCTGCGCACGATCAGGCCGTTGATCGTGGGACTGATAGCCGGACCGAGGTTTCCGAGGCTGCTGATCAGCGCAAGCCCGCCGGCGGCGGCGCCGGTGGAGAGGTATTCGCTGGTCAACGCGAAGAACAGCGGCGTCGCCGACGCAATTCCGATCACGGCAAAGGACAGCGCAAGGATCGATCCGACCAGATTCCCTTGGAGCAGCGTCGTGATGAGCAGGCCGAGAGCCGCGATGCCGACGCAGGCGGCATAATGCCATCGCCGCTCGTGCCATTTGTCCGAATGACGGCCGATCAGGATCATGCCAATCACTCCTGCGGCATTCGGGATCGCGGCATATACGCCGACGAGGAACAGATCCTTGACGCCCCAGCTCTGGATCAGGGTCGGCAGCCAGAACACCATCGTGTAGGTCGCGCCGAGCAGCAGCAGATAGACGAATGACAGCACATAGACCTTGGGGTCCTTCAGCATCTGCCCGAACGTCCCCGAGGGCTCGCTCTCGACATCCTTCTCATCGTGCTGGAAGGACTCCGCGAGCAGGGCTTTCTCATCCTTCGACAGCCAGGCGGCCTGTTCGGGCTTGTCCTCAAGCAGGACATAGACAAGGACACCGAGGATCAGCGCCGGCAGTCCCTGCACCAGGAACAGCCACTGCCAGCCATGAAGGCCGCCGGCACCGTCGAAGTATTTCAGGATCGAGCCGCATAGCGGACCGGCGATCACAGACACGATGGTTGTCGCCGACATGAAGGTCGCGATCACCTGTCCCCGTCGCACCGAGGGATACCAGTAGGTGAAATAGAGAATGACGCCGGGGAAGAAGCCGGCCTCGAACACGCCGAGCAGGAACCGCACCAGATAGAACTGGAACGGCGTCGACACGAACATCATGGCTGTTGCCGCCAGCCCCCACAGCAGCATGATCCGCAAGAGCGTCTTGCGGGCGCCGATCCTCTCCAGGAGCAGGTTGCTGGGCACCTCGAACAGGAAATAGCCGACAAAGAAGATACCCGCACCAAGGCCGTACACCGCCTCGTCGAACGGCAGGGTCTGCTTCATCTGCAGTTGCGCATAGCCGATATTGATGCGGTCGAGATAGGCGATCATATAAGCGATCAGCAACAGCGGTATCAGGCGCCAATCGATTTTCGAGAACAGCGATTTATGCGCAGGGCTCTCCAGGAGAGAGAGCGATCCCTTGCTCGCAGCGGACGGGTGCATTGCGGTTTCCTCCAAATGTTCTTCAATTTCGAGACCCGGCGGCGATCCGGCCGCGCCGCGCCCGCCTGGGACGTGATTGCGTAACCCCTTGCTAGCTGGCTCGGCTCGCCTTGTCGTTTGCGGCAACCGGCGCTGTCTCATCCGGCTGAATGACCGTTACCGAAGCTGCCGGTGCGGATTTGACCTTCGATTGATCGACACCCGGTGTCTTCAACTCGACGATCTCGACCTGCGGCAGAGCCTCGATCTCGCGCAGCGCCGCCCGCAGATGCTCGATCATCTCGTAGGACTCGTCCTGCGACAGCACCCGTCTGCACGCGGTCAGGCCGAACTCGAGCAGGCCGGCATAGCTGTGCACCGTGATGTTCAACGCGCTGCCGTGATAGGGGATCGAGACCGGGAAATAGTGCACCATCCGGGCGCCCGCCATGTAGAGATGCTGCCCCGGTCCCGGCACGTTGGAGATCAGCACGTTGCCCGCCGCCGGCAGGCGGCTTGCAAGATTGGAGCGGCCAAGCAGCGAAGCGAGCCCGGTCATCAGCCACGGCGACCCCGTGATCGGCACATCGACACCGAGCACCGGCTTGAGCTCGCGCACAACCGCCTTGGCCGCCTCGGACGAGGCATGGATCGCCTTGAAGCGGGTCGGCAGATCGTCGATGTCGGTCGCGAGGTCAACGCGCACCGCCGAGACCTGGTTGTTCATCGCCTTGTCGCCCTCGGCGCGCAGGCTGACCGGTACCATCGCGATCAACGCTTCCTTGGGCAACAGGCCGCGCTCGGTGAGGAAGCGTTGCAACGCGATGCTGCACATCGCCATGACGATGGTGTTGACTGTGCCGCCGACGCGTCTGCCCAGGGCCTTGATGTCGGCGAGCGGCAACGTCATGGTGCTATAGGAGCGCTGGTTGGTGATGGAATCGTTGAACACCGTCTTCGGCGCCAAGCCGAGACTGAGCGAGCGTTCCCCCTTCTCCGACCGCTGACTGGCCATCACGCTTGCAGCGGTGCCGAGCGCCTTGGCCGCCGTCGGAAGCAGTTCCGCCAGCTTGCGATACTGCTGGGCCGCGTTGTTGGCCGCCGCCTGCAACAGCTCGGTTACACCGAGCTGGTATTGCGTAGCGGCTCGCTTGCGCCGCGGCGGCGGCACTTCGCGCATCGTGGGCGTGACGTCATAAAGCACCTTGGCGAGCTCGACGCCGGCTTTGCCGTCGACCCCGCTGTGATGGGCCTTGGTGTAGAATGCGACCTGCCCGTTCTCGAGGCCGTCGATGACATACATCTCCCACAGCGGACGGCTGCGGTCGAGCAGCGAGGCGTGCAACCGCGCGACGAGTTGCTCGAGCTGTGCCATCGTGCCCGGACGCCGCAACGTGACGGTCCGGACGTGGTAATCGAGTTCGATATCGTCATCCTCGATCCAGACGGGCTCGGCGAGCTGGAACGGCATCTGCGCCAGCTTGCGGTTCAGCAATGCCGAGAGATGCAGCCGCTTGCCGAGCATCTCCTTGACGTCCTCGTAGTAGTCGCCCTGGTAGCCCTCGGGAAGATCGAAGATCATCAGGCTGCCGACATGCATCGGCGTTTCCGGTGTTTCGAGATGCAGGAACGATGCATCCATGCTGCTGAGTTGGTCCATGCTTTCCTCCCGTGGCGCTGTGACGGCAATCGCCGCACCTGACGACCGGTGCCCAAGCCTTGCGGGGCCGCGGTCATCGCATTCCTGTCAGGGCCCGATGCCGGCGAACGGGGTTCGAGGGCGGGCTTCTCCCTCGGCCGCTCCCAGCATCGGCCGGTTCACGCAGGCGCCGCCTGCGCCTGGGCTTTGCGCTCCTCCTCGTCGTAAAGCTCCTTCTTCGAAAGCTTCCCGACCGCGGTTTTCGGCAGCTCGGCGCGGATCTCCAGCGCGTGCACCATTTCGTGCTTGCCCAGCTTGTCCTTTAGAAACGCCTGCAGCTCTTCGAGCTTGAACGGCTTGGCATCCGCCTTCAGCTTGACGAAGGCCTTCGGCGACTGGCCGCGATACTCGTCGCGGATGCCGATCACGGCGACCTCCTCGACCGCCGGATATTTGTAGATCGCCTCTTCGAGGACACGCGGATAGACGTTGAATCCGCTACACAGGAGCATGTCCTTGGTGCGGTCCACGATGAAGATGAAGCCGTCTTCATCCATGTAGCCGACATCGCCCGTGCGCAGAAACCCGTCTGATGTCGTGACCTCGGCGGTCGCGTCCGGCTTATTCCAGTAGCCCTTCATCACATTGGGGCCGGTGATGCAGATTTCGCCACGCTCGCCAAGCGGAACGTAGCTGCTGCTGTTGTCGACATCGAGGAACTTGATCACGATCCCGGGCATCGGCATGCCGCAGGAGCCGGCCTTGCGCGTCGCTCCCGGCTGCGCCGGCGTGAAGGTTCCACTCGGCGAGGTCTCGGTCATACCCCAGCCCTCGCTCAGGCTGCAGCCCGTGATGGACGCGAATTGCTGCGCCACCTCAAGCGGCAGCGGCGCGCCGCCGGACCCGCAATATTTGAGCGTGCGCAGGCTGTGCTTCGGTGTCTCGGGGTGGTTGATCAGCGCGGTGAACATCGTCGGCACCCCGCAGAAGACGCTGACCGATTTCGTCGAGATTTCTTCGAGTGCGGCCTTCGGGTCGAAGCGGACATGCTGGATGATCTCGGCGCCCATCAGGACGCCGAACAGCACATTCACGGACAGCGCATAGATGTGGAATGGTGGCAGGACGGCCAGGAAACGCTCCTGCCCATCCACCAGCACCGGCGGCGAGCCCGCCGTTGTGGCCCGGTACTGCTGGCACGCGCTGGTCAGATTGGCGTGCGTGAGCATCGCGCCTTTCGGCAGCCCCGTGGTACCGCCGGTATATTGCAGAACGGCGATCGTCTCGCGCGGATCGGCAATCGGATAGGCCTCGCAGGCACCGTCATTGTGGATCAGCTGGCCGAAGCTGACGTGATGATCATCCCAGTTGACTTCGCTCAGCTGCTTGGCCGCCTTCATCTCGTTGATGACGGCGTCGGGATCGGCCGTGATCTCGCCAAGCGAACCGACCACGAGTTTCTTCAACCTCGTCTTGCCGAGCATCGCCGCCATCTGCGGGTAGAGCGCAGCCATGTCGAGGGTGATCAGGATATCCGTGCGGCTGTCCTCGATCTTGTGTTCGAGCACCTTGGCGGCGTCGAGCGGCGAGTAATTGACCGCCGTGCCGCCGGCCTTGAGGATGCCGAAGAACGCAATGATGTAATGCGGCGTGTTGGGCAGATAGAGGCCGACATGGACGCCCGGCTTCACGCCGAGCAGCTGCAGGCCCTTGGCCACGCGATCGGTGAGCCGTCCGAGCTCGGCGTAGCTGATCCGCTTGCCCATGAAATCGATGGCAGGACGCATCGGCCATTTGGCAACGGCCTCGTCGAGAATCCCCTGCACGGGTCCGGGAGCGATCTCGATATCCCAGTGCACGCCGTCGGGATAGGATCGGATCCAGGGCATGTCGTTCATGAGATCTCTCCCTCTATGGTCTCTGAGGTCAGACGGCCGTGACGCCGCCGTCGACCGCAATGGTCTGGCCGGTGATGAATGCACACGCATCGGAGGCAAGCAGCGCGGCGACGCCCTTGAGATCTTCGGGGCCGCCCTCGCGGTTCATCGGCGCCATGTGCGCGGTCGCACTCTGATCGAGTTGCGCAGTCATCTTGGTCGGGAAATAGCCCGGGGCGATCGCATTGACGTTGATGCCGAGCGGCGCCCACTCATTTGCCAGCGTGCGGGTCAGATTGACGACCGCGCCCTTGCTGGCGTTGTAGGCCAGCGTCGGCGTGCCTTCCGGATAGCAGCCGGTCAGTCCCTGGATCGAGGCGATGTTGATCACCTTGCCGCGCCGCCGCGGCACCATGCAGCGGCGGCCGACCTCTTGCGTGGCGACGAAGATCGCGGTCACGTTCAGGTTGATCACCTTATTCCAGCCGTCGAGCGCGTGCTCGATCGTCGGGGCGCCCCATGACGTACCGGCATTGTTGACCAGGATGTCGATCGGGCCGAGCGCGGCCACGACCTGCTCGACCATCGGCGGGATCGTCTCCAGCCTGCCCATGTCGCAAACCACCGGCAGCGCCTCGATCCCCAGTCCCTTCAGGTGCGTGGCCGCGGTCTCGAGCTCGTCGTGCTTGCGAGCGGTGATCGCGACCCTTGCACCGAGCTCGCCCAGCACCTCGGCGATCTGAAGACCAAGGCCTCTCGATCCGCCCGTCACGAGCGCGACGCGGCCGGTCAGGTCCTGCAACTTGGCCAGGCTCATGGCATCCTCCGGTGGGTTGGCTCCGCTCGCGCGCAGCGCTACTTCGGCTGCAGCAACTTCTGAAGGTTCGCGAAATTCTCCTGCATGCGATCCTGCATGACTTTCCAGGCGTTGTTGCGCGCCTGCGCCTCCAGCTGCGACAGCTCGCGGAAGTTCGCGACCGCCTGCTCGACCTGCTGCTTGGCGTTCTCCGCCTGCTTGGTCATGGCTTCGCCGCTCGCGAAGTCCTTCATCCCCGCCTGCCACTGCGCGAGCGTTTCCTGCAGGATCTCGTTGCGTCGGCTGACCATCGCCTGGATGCCTTCATAGGCCTGCCGGTTCGCTTCCGCCAACGCCTCCATGTCCTTGCGCTGCCACTCGATCAGTGCGGCGATGTCGATGCCGGGCAGCGTGAACCGCTCGGCCATTTTCTTCAGGTCCCCGAGCCAGGGCATCGCGCCCATGCTCATTGCGTCGGATTGGCTGTCATCGGTCCCCATCGATGTCCTCCTTCTGGTATTTGGCTGATGGCGGCGAAACGCCGTCCAGTGGACTCGGCGTCAGGCCGCGGATGAGCGCGACCGAAACAAAGCGAGACTGTCGTCGGCGCGATCAGGATCGGGGTACACCAAGCCGCGGAGACCGCTGCGGTCGAACGGCGACCATTCAGCCTCCTGCAGCGCGAGCCGATCGGCGATCGCATAGAGCACGGCCGGATTGTGTCCGAGCCCGCAATGACTGCCTTCGACCTCGATGTTCTGCGTCCGGTCGGCATGCTGCTCGCGGCAGCCCCACCACGAGACGATGCCGTCGGTGCGCGAGTAGATCGCCGTGCTGGGCACCGGCGGCGGCAGCTTCATCGTATCCCGATCGGGCCAGTCGTCGACACGGCGTTCGCTCAGGACTTCGTAGAGACGCCACGCATTGCTCGCTTTCGGCTCGTTGGCGAACGGGCTGCCGAGCGTGATCACCTGACGCACCAGCTCGGGCGTGCGCCGTGCAATCTCGCGCGCAAAGACCCCGCCAAGGCTCCATCCGATCAGGCTGACCTTGCGCTGGTATCGTTCGGCGAGCTCGGCCAGCCTTGCGTCCATGGCGGCCTCGACGCCGGGTCGCGGTCCGCGATTGGGCCCGAGCTTCCAGCCGTGCACCGCATAGCCTTGCGCCTTCAGGTAGGTGCGCAACGGTCGCGTGGAGATATCGCTGGCGGAGAGCCCCGGCAATACGAGCACCGGATGTCCATCGCCGCGCGGTGCGCGCCGAAGCAGCGGATAGCTCGCGAAGAAGGCCTGCAGCTCCCAGATCCCGCGCATCTCTAGCGCGAGCAGAAGTTGCGACGGCGGCGCGGAACGGTCGACGGCCGTGTTCATGTCAGAATGTCCCCTCCCGGATCGCATGGAGTGTCCCCACGACCCGTCATTTTTGATCGTTGTCACGCTTCGCGAGCGGCTCCATACCAATCCGACCGCGCAGCCGTGCATTCTTTTGGTCTCAAAACGCTATCGGGCGGGTCAGATGGGTAAAAGGTGCAATTGGCCCGCTTGAGCGGTTAGTTTGGGACATCCGCCAATGAATCCTGCGCGCGTGCTGCGACGCTGGGTGCCCGGCCGTTGCGGAAGTCCGACGGGCTCTTGCCGGTCCAGCGCACAAAGGCGTGGCGGAAATTCGCCGCGTCGCTGTAGTCCAGCCGCGCGGCGATCTCATCGTTGGTCATTTGGGTGTTGCGCAGATAGCCGACCGCGAGCTGCATGCGGACCTCGGAGACGACCTGCCGGTAGGTCTTCTGCTGCAGTTGCAGCCTGCGGCGGAATGTCCGCGGATGAATCGCGAGCTCCGCTGCCATTGCCTCGATGCTCGGAAAGCGGCCGGGATGTTCGAGGAGCCGTCGCCGGATGTCGGCGGCAAGGCCGTCGTCATGCCCGATCCGATCAAGATGCTGATGGCAGATTCGGCCCGCCATTGCCCTGGTCATCTCGTCGGGGCGGGCCGCCGGACGGTCGATCCAGGCCGTGTCGAACTCCAGCACGTTCTTGCACTGGCCGAACTCGACCGGACACTGAAAGATCCGATCGTAGGCTTTGGCGTGGGGCGGCGTGGTGTAAGCGGCGCTGAGCTTCGAGAAGCGGAACGAGCCGCCATAGATGTCGCGGCTCAGCGTCTGATAGGCCGCAAAGGCGAACTCAAGCGCGAATCGATAGACGTCATGAGCCGGATCGCGAGAGAGCAAAGGGTCGAACAGGCAGCTCACCGTATCGTCCTTGCGGGTAAAGTCGATGTCGGCAACCGTACCCAGGACGCGGCCGTACTTGGCCGCGAAGTCAATGACTTCGGCGCGGGTCGGGCTGCTCAGCATGGCATAGCCATACATGCCGTAAGCCAGCACATGCATTCGTGCGCCGGCACGAAACGCGATCGCCGGATCCCGGGACAATCGCATCGCATTGCGAAACACGGTCTCGACCTGCCGATAGGAGACGCGCACTGACGAATCCCTGAGGTCGGCACTCCTCAAATTGGCGCCGGCGAGCGTACGCGACACGGAAATCCCGTCCTCGGACAGGACATCCACCACCGCAGCGATTCGTTGCGGCGAGTAGAGACACTGCAGGAGATTTGGTGACGGGTGATACACGAGCCTCCTCGTCCGCCTTCAGCGTCTGCTTTGCCAGCCCCGCAATCCGGTTCCTCGCTACCTGCTGGGAGGCTAGTAAGCCGGACCAGGCAGCGGAAGGTTCGATTGGTCGTGTTTGAAGGTGAATTCCGGACAGGACCGGCCAAAAGAAAGACCGCCGAGGGAGGGCGGTCCAAGTAGGGAGAACGCGATCGCGAGCGCAATCACGGCGCCGAGCATAGGCGCGCTTTCGCTGCACAAAAGGTTCGATTGAGCCAATTTGGCGGTGAACTACGGACAGAGCTCCCCTGGATATGCCGGGGTTACAGCCCCTCGTCGCTTCGAAACTCGGAGGGATTCCTGCCGGTCCAGCGCAAAAAGGCGTGGCGGAAATTGGCCGCGTCGCTGTAGCCCAGCCGGCTCGCGATCTCCTCATTGGTCATACGCGTCTTGCGCAGATACTCGATCGCAAGCCGCATGCGCACCTCTGCAAGCAGATCGCGATATGAAGTCCCCTCCGCCTCGAGCCTGCGCCGCAGCGCCCGGGGATAGATGTCGAGCTGCTCGGCGATCGCCTCGATACTTGGATAACGACCCGGCTGCTCGATCAAGAGCCGGCGGATATCTGCGGCAACGCCGCCGGCGCGATTGACCTCGCCGAGTATCTCCTCGCACATCTCCCGCGCCATGGCGTGGGTTCGCGGATCCGCCAGCGCCCGCGGACCATCATTGCGCGCGTATTCGTATCCGCAATGAAGTTGATTGAAGAGCACCTGACATTGGAAAAGGCTCTGATACGCTGCGGTGGACGGCGGCGGCGCATAGTCGAGCAGCACACGCGAAAACCCGAAGCTCTGACCGGAGCGGTCGCGAATGGTGGTCAGGTGCGCGGCCAGCGCGAACTCCACCGCGAAGCGGTGCACGCTCTCGGTCGGATTCGGCCAATGCATGGGCTGGAAGGTCGCCACCACCCTCTCGCCATTATAGGAGAGGCCAAAATCGCAGAACGGACCCACCACGCGGATGTACCGCGCCGCGAAGTCGCGCGCCTCTGCGTGCGACGCGCTGCTCAGCAGCGCGTATCCGTACATGCCATAGGCGGTGACATGCATTCGCGCGCCCGAGTGCAGCGCAATAGCGGGGTCCTTCGCCAACCGCAGCGCATTGCGGATCACCGTGTCGAGCTGCCGATACGATATTCGCGTCGTATGGGATTCTAGCTGGGTGATGCCAAGCCTGGTCCCCTCGAGAACCGTCGATGGATCAATGCCCTGCTCGCGAAGCTCGGCCGCTATGGCCGCGATCGAATGCGGCGGGAAGATGCGTTGCGAAAAACCGGCTAACGTTCGATTTGACGGTTCGCTTGCCTGCGGATCTTGCCTGGTCATGACGACCGCTTGCCCCCTGGCATTCCGCACGCTCCTCCCCCGCTATTGATCAACCATTCCGAGCGTAAGCCCGATCGCGTGCGTGACGCAATGATCGGATCGCGCGGGCCGTACGCGCCGCCTTCCGCGTCCGGAAGTCACCCGGTCGGCGGTCCAATCGCACCTTTCTCCGTTTCGCGAGATCGCTAGGCTCGCGATGCCTTGCGCGACAACCGGCATGCAGCCGGAGGCGCGCATTGACCAGGCGTTATCAAGGGAGGAGCGGATGCGACGGGAAGACGTTCTCAAGCAGCTGACGACGCCGATCGGCGCACCGGCATTTCCCCGCGGACCGTTTCGCTTCAACAACCGCGAATACCTCAACATCTTGTATCGCACCGATATCGACGCGTTGCGCGCCGTGGTTCCCGAGCCGCTGGAGATCGACGATCCGCTGGTCCGCTGGGAGATCATGCGGATGCCCGACACCTCGGGCCTCGGCGACTACACCGAATGCGGCCAGGCGGTCCAGGTGCGCTTTGGCGACGAGAAGGGTGAGTACCTTCACGCGATGTACCTCGACAATTTGCCGGCGCTGGCGTCCGGGCGCGAAATCAGCGGCTACCCCAAGGTGATCGGCAAGCCGAAGCTCTACGTCGATTCCGACACGCTGGTGGGCACAATGGATTACGGCACGCTGCGGGTTGCGACCGCGACGATGGGCTACAAGCACCGTGCCTTGGACCTCGAGAAAGCAAAGGCCGAGATCTGCGTGCCGACCTTCATGCTGAAGATCCTGTGGACCTATGACAGCCCGAAGCCGGCGGGCGAGCCACGCATCTGCGAGCTGCTGCGCTCCGAGATCACCGACATCACCGTCAAGGGCGCATGGACCGGCCCGGCGCGGCTCGAGCTGTTCGCCCACGCATTGGCGCCGATGGCCGACTTTCCGGTGCGCGAGATCGTCGCGTGCAGCCACATCATGACCGACCTGACGCTGTCCCGCGCCAAGCGCTGCCACAACTATCTCGATCAGCCGCGCTGAGCGGACGCTCCGGAGGAAACCATGCCATCATCCGCAGATCGTGCCGTCGTGCTCAACCGGTATCGCAATGTGTGCGTGATCGGAGCCGGCGTCATCGGATCCTCTTGGGCAGCGCTGTTTCTCGCGCACGGGCTCAACGTCGTCATCAACGACCCGCAGCCGGACATCGAGGCCGTCGTCAAAACCGCGCTGATCAAGATCGCACCGACGCTGCTGAAGCTTGGTCTGCCGCATGAGGGATTGGAGCGCAACCTGCGCTTCGAGCCGGATCTGGCGCGCGCTGTCGCCGGTGCCGACCTCGTGCAGGAGAACGGTCCGGAGAAGCCCGAATGGAAACAGCAGCTCTGGGCGCGGATCGAGGCTGCGGTGCCGAAACATGCGCTGTTGCTGTCATCCAGCTCGGCGCGGCCCGCCACAGAGCAGGCACAAGAGATGAAGGATGCGAGCCGGCTGCTGGTCGGCCATCCCTTCAATCCGCCGCATCTCATACCATTGGTCGAGGTCGTTCCCGGCGACCGGACCGATCCGGCTGCGACCGCCGACGCCGTGGCGTTCTATGAGGCGCTCGGCAAGGTGCCGCGCGTGCTCAAGAAGGAGATCCAGGGTTTTGTCGCCAACCGGCTGCAGCGCGCGATCATGCGCGAGGCCTGCTATCTGGTGCAGGAGGGCGTCGTCACGGTCGACGAGTTGGACGATATCGTCACCAGCTCGATCGGCCTGCGCTGGGCGGTGAACGGGCCGTTCAGCTCGTTCCACATGGGCGGCGGACCGAACGGGCTCGAATCGTTCTTCCAGCACCTCGGCAAGAACATGGCTGCGTCGTTCAAGGTGATTCCGCAAGTCGACCTCGACGAGGCGCTGCAGCGCCGGATCATCGACCAGGCCGCCGCATCGTTCGGCAGGACGCCGATCCCGCAGATGGAGCGCGCGCGAGACGACACCCAGGTGGCGCTGCTGCACGTGCTGGCGGCACGCAACGGAAGGGATCGCACATAACTGAGATGATTCCAAAGCAATCAAGCGGGGACGGACTCATATGAGCATCTTCGAAGGTTTGAAGGTCATCGACTGCGGCAGCTTCATCGCCGCTCCGACCGCGGCAACGCTGTTGGGAGATTTCGGCGCCGACGTGATCAAGATCGAACCGCCCGGCGCAGGCGACGCGTTCCGTCAGGTGCCTAAGCTGCCGGGCATGCCGAGGTCCGACCAGCCCTATGGCTGGCTGCTCGATAACCGCAACAAGCGCGGCCTCGCGCTCGATCTGTCAAAACCCGAAGGCCAGGCGGTGCTGCACCGCCTCGCCTCGACCGCGGACGTGTTCATCACCAATTATCCACTCGCCGTCCGCAGAAAGCTTTCGATCGGCTACGAGCGGCTCGCTGGAATGAACGATCGGCTGATCTACGCATCCTTCACCGGATATGGCGAAACCGGCGACGAGGCGGGAAAGCCGGGCTTCGATGTTACTGCCTACTGGGCTCGTTCAGGCCTGATGGACATGGTGCGGAGCGACGCCAGCACGCCGCCTGCACGGGCGCTCGCCGGCATGGGCGATCATCCGTCCGGCGTTTCGCTGTTCGCGGCGGTCGCGGTAGCGCTGTATCAGCGCGAGCGTACTGGCCGCGGTACCCAGGTCGGCTCCTCGCTGCTGGCGAACGGCGTCTGGTCGAACGGCATCATGGCGCAGGCGGCGCTGTGCGGCGCGACGTTCACGCCACGACCGCCGCGCGAGAATCTATTCAATGCGCTCGGCTGCTACTACCGCTGTCGCGACGGCCGCTGGCTGCTGCTCGCGATCGTCAACGAGCAGCGCGACTTTCCGACCGTGGCGAAATGCCTCGGCCTCGACAATCTGCTCGAAGACCCCAGATTTGCCAAGCAAGCCGACCGGTTCGCGCGCTCGGCGGAACTGATCGCCCTGTTCGACGCGGCCTTCGCGACGCGCGACCGCGACGAGTGGCGCGCGCGGCTCGATGAGGCAGGGATCGTCTTCGAATGCGTTGCCGAGATGGGCGACCTGTCCGCCGACCGGCAAATGCTGGCAGCCGGCGTGCTGGTGCCGTTCGAGAACGACGGAATGTTGACCATCGACAGCCCGTTCTTTGTCGACGGCGCGACCAAGGTGAAGCCGCGCAAGGCACCCGCGGTCGGCGAACACAGCACAGAGATATTGCGTGAGGCTGGCTACGATGACGCGGCCATCGCCGGGATGCGCGACAGCAAGATCCTGGCATGACACGCTGACCGTCAGGCGATGCCTGGCAGGTTCGTGGCGCGCGAGTAAAGGCCGCGCCCTCGGTTGAGGAGCGCGGCCAGTCTCGAGGCACCCGAACCGGGGGCACCACAGCGGCGGTGCGGCGCAGCTGAGGTTCGGAAGGCGCCTCCGAGAGGAATCAGCTAGAGCCTGAAGTGCGCCAATGCCGACCGATGGATCGCCTTACCGCGCGTCGCCCCACACATTTCAACCCCTTGACTAACCATTGCGTTTCCGGTCGATGGCCAGTCTATGCACGAAGCTCGTCCGCGAGGAGGTTCGACGAGGCCAGTTCGGAGGTGACTTATGGACAGCCCGCGATGACGAACGATCAAGCGTCGTGCTGCCCTGCCCCCGCGGCCTTCACATCGGCGAAGAAACCCGGAAATCGGATGGGCTCTTGCCGGTCCAACGGATAAAGGCATGCCGGAAGTTGGCGGCGTCGCTATAGCCCAGCCGGCTTGCGATTTCCTCGTTGGTCATCGCGGTCTTGCGCAGGTATTCGATCGCAAGGCGCGTCCGCACCTCGGCGAGGAGTTCGCGATACGAAGTATCTTCGGCCTCGAGCTTTCGCCGCAGCGCCCGGGGATGCATCGAAAGCCTCTCGGCGATCGCCTCGATGTTCGGATACCTGCCCGGCTGCTCGATCAGCACACGCCGGACGTCCACCGCGATCCCGCCCGCCTGGTTGACCTCGGACAACACCTGCTCGCACATCTCGCGCGCCATCCCGTGGGTGCGGGAGTCCGCCAGTGCCACCGGACCATCGGCTTGCGACAGCTCATATCTGTATTCATTGCCCCGCTGCTGAAACAGAACGGGACAGTCGAAGATCGCCTGATAGGCACCAGCATGCGCCGGTTCGCCATAGGCAACGGAAATCCGCGAAAAGCGGAACGATTCGCCCGCCAGATCCTTCATGGTCGTCAAGTGTGACGACAGCGCGAACTCGGCCGCGAAGCGATGCACGTCCTGCGTTGGATTCGGCCAATGCAGCGGCTCGAACGCGCAGACGACAGCGGCGCCGTCATACGAATATTTCGCATCGCAAAGCGGGCCGACGACCCGGAGATATCGATTGGCGAAGGTCCGCACATCGTCATAGGTCGCGCTGCTCAGCAATGCATACCCGTACATTCCATGCGCCGTTACGCGCATTCGCTGTCCGGCGCGAAGCGCAACCGTCGGGTCGTTCGACAGCCGCAGCGCATTGCGAACCACAATGTCGATCTGCCGGTACGAGATACGCGTCGTGTGCGCTTCGAGCTTGTCCTCGGTCAGGCCCGTGCCCGCCAGCGCCACGGACGATCGAACGCCCACCCTGCCAAGCTCGGCAATAATGGCCGCAATCAACTGCGCCGAATAGACATACTGGTCGAAATCCGGCGGCAATTGGCATGCGGGCATGGCGTCTTGCGGGCGCCCTCCAGCGCTCATGGTCGTCCTCCTCCTGGCGTAGAGTCTAGCTCCAAATCGAAATCATTCGCAATGCTGGCGGCTGCCAGCGGGCCTCCGCTATCCCCAACCTCGGGAGAGCGCGGCCACAGGGCCGTGCCTGCGGCTCGAGCTCGTTCTCGGATGCTCCGCCGCAGTCGTGGTTCGCGTCAGCATTCCACGACGTTCACCGCAAGACCGCCCAACGACGTTTCCTTGTATTTGGACTTCATGTCTTCGCCGGTTTGCAGCATCGTCTTGATGACGGCATCGAGTGAGACATAGTGCTTGCCGTCGCCGCGCAACGCCATTCGGGCGGCGTTGATCGCCTTGATGGCGCCCATCGCGTTGCGCTCGATGCAGGGGATCTGCACCAATCCGCCGACGGGATCGCAGGTGAGACCGAGATTGTGCTCCATGCCGATCTCGGCCCCGTTCTCGACCTGTGCCGGCGTGCCGCCGAGCACGGCCGTCAGGCCGCCCGCGGCCATCGAGCACGCGACGCCGACCTCGCCCTGGCAGCCGACTTCTGCGCCGGAGATCGAGGCATTCGCCTTATAGAGCATGCCGATCGCGGCCGCGGTGAGCAGAAAGGTGATGACGCCATCGTCGGTCACGCCGGGACTGAACTTGACGTAATAATGCAGCACAGCCGGGATCACGCCGGCGGCCCCATTGGTCGGCGCGGTCACGATCCGTCCGCGCGCTGCATTCTCCTCGTTGACCGCCATCGCGAAAGCGTTGACCCAATCCATCGCAGCGAGCGGATCGACGCCCTCGGTATCGCTGTTGCGGACCGATAATTCGCGATAGAGCGCCGGCGCGCGGCGGCGAATGTTCAGCGGGCCGGGCAACGGTTCGGCCGCGCCCGCATTGCCGATCCCGAAGCCGCGCTCGACGCATTGCTTCATCGCATCCCAGATATTCAGGAGACCGGCCCGGACCTCGGCCTCGGTCCGATAGACGCATTCGTTGGCGAGCATCATTTCGGCGATCGAGCGGCCGCTCTCCTGCGCGCGCGCCACCAGCTCCGCGCCGGTGCCGAACGGATATGGCCAGATCGAAGGCGCGCCGTCGGCACCTTGAGGCGCATCATCAAAGCCACGCTCGATCACGAACCCGCCGCCGATCGAGAAGTAATAGCGTTCCGCCAGCAGCGTGTCGCCGGCCGCGAACGCCACGAGGCGGATCCCGTTGGGAT
The DNA here is from genome assembly GCF_001189845.1 of Bradyrhizobium tropiciagri. GTDB lineage: Bacteria > Pseudomonadota > Alphaproteobacteria > Rhizobiales > Xanthobacteraceae > Bradyrhizobium > Bradyrhizobium tropiciagri. The sequence goes on along the minus strand of NZ_LFLZ01000003.1, from coordinate 85,743 downwards.
GTTCCGGCAGCGCGCTGTCGGGCTTGAACACGATGTCGCGTCCGCGCCGGAACGCGATCGGATGAACATCGAGCAGCCGCAACTCGCCGGAGCGCCGAATGTCGGCAAGCCGCGGCGCGACCTGGGCCGGATCGACCGTATCGGGCTTTTCGCCGAGCAGGCCGAGGATCACGCCGAGGTCGGTCGCATGCCCTCGCCCGGTGGCGCCCAGCGATCCGTAGAGATCGGCGCGGACCTGCACCGTTCTCTCCAGAAGGCCATCGCGCTCGAGCGCACGGACGAATTGTCCGGCCGCGCGCATCGGCCCCACCGTATGCGAACTCGAGGGGCCGATGCCGATCTTGAAGATGTCGAAAACCGAAAGCATCAGGCAGCAGGCAGTTGTTGCTTCACCAGTTCGACCCAATAGGCGGCGCCGAGCGGCAGGATGGCGTCATTGAAATCATAGTATGGATTGTGCAGCGGCGGATCGTTGGCGGTTTCGCCTGCGCCGATGCAGATATAGGCGCCTGGGCGCTCCTGCAGCATGAAGGCAAAATCCTCCGATCCCATCGCCGGCTTGATGTCGGTTTGCACCTGTTCGGCGCCGACGAGGCCAGTGGCCGCCGCAGCCGCGGCATCGGTTTCCGCGGGCGTGTTGATCACGCCCGGATAGCCTCGCATATAGCTCAGATCAATCTTTGCGCCGTGGGTTTGCGCAACGCCGGCACAGACCTGCTTCATGGCTGCCTCGACCTGATCCTGCACCTCGGCGTCCAGCGTCCGCACCGTGCCGCGCAATGTAACGGTTTCTGGCACCACGTTCCAGGTGTCGCCGCCATGGATCTGGGTGACGCTCACGACCGCTGCGTCCATCGCACCGATCCGGCGGCTCACGATACCTTGCAGCGCGGAGACGAGATCGGCCGACACCAGGATTGAATCGATGCCTTTCTCAGGCGTCGCGGCGTGACAACCGCTCCCGGTCACCACGATCTCGAACGTATCGAGGAAGGCCGTCGCAATGCCGGTCCTGATCGCGAATTTTCCACGCGGGATGTTCGGAATGTTGTGCATGCCGTAGACCGCATCGGCCGGAAAGAGCTTGAACAGACCCTCCTCGACCATCTTCCTGCCGCCACCTTCATTCTCCTCGGCGGGCTGGAAGACGAAATGGACGGTGCCGCGGAACGGCCGGTGACGGGCGAGATGAACGGCGGCCCCGAGCAGCATCGTGGTGTGGCCGTCGTGACCGCAGCCGTGCATCTTGCCGGCGCGGGTCGACTTGTACGCGCGGTCCCCCAGCTCCTGGAGATCAAGCGCGTCCATGTCGGCTCGCAGCGCGATCGTCGGACCCTCGCCGTTCTTCAACGTTCCGACCACGCCCGTTCCGCCGAGGCCGCGATGGACCGGAATCTGCATTTCCATCAATGCATCGGCCACGAGCTGGGCCGTGCGGTGCTCTTCGAACGCGGTTTCCGGGTTGGCATGGATATCATGGCGCCAATCCCGCATCCGGGCACAGATATCGTCGGCGATTCCAAATTCCTTTGACATGCGTAGGTCTACCTGTCCGTTGCTTAGCGATGGAAGAATTCGGCGATCAATGTCGCGCCGAGGAACGTGCCTGCGGCGGCCGTCAGCGAGACCACCACGATACGCCAGCTCAGCTTCCTGAAGATCGGAAGGTCCTTGGCCACCGAGAAGCCGGCGAGCGTCAGCACGGGGGTCGTGAAGGCCAGAAAGTTCAGCTTGTCGACCGCGCCGATCATCGCGTTGGAGAACGGCAGCAGGCCGGGGATGCCGAGCACCGTGGTGACCACGACAAGGATGAGAATGTGCGGCACCTTGGTCAACAGCCGGGCAAGAACGTCGACCAGCAGCACGACGGCGAGCATGACCAGGAGACCTGCCCCCGATTGCAGCAGCGGAACCTTGTAGGTGAGTGAATTGCCGATCAGGACGCCGCCCGCGACGGTGACCCAGGCGAGCAGCGAGTCCGAGAAGCCGAACGTGCCGTGCTTTGCCTCACCGGCGCTGGCGATCGACGGCCCGAGATCTCCCAACCTGGCGTTCGAGAACCGGCCGAGCACTGGCTCCAGCCTGTCATACAGCCAGGAGCACACCGGCAGCGAGAAGAACAAGGCGAAATAGAACCCGAGGACGGCGGTCATCAGGTTTGCCGCCGAAGCGATCGCAATCAGCTCCTTCGCCATCTCCGGCGGGTTGTGGCCGTTGATGGTGCCGATCGCGGCCGCCATCATGCTGCCCGAGCCGACCCCGGCGCCCATCGCAAGCGAGCGCGGGTCGAAGATGTGCAGGCTGGCGACAAAGCCGGCCAGCAGCGCGATGAACAGCGCGCCGAGCACGGTGCCGGTGATGTATTCGGCCAGCACGCCGCGCCCCTCTGCCGAGTTCATGCCGTACTTCTCGCCGATGATCACCAGATTGCCTTCACGGCCGATCGAGAAGGTCGCGCCGACCGCCTCGCGCTTGACGCCGAGCAAGAGCGCAATCGGCAGGCCAAGGACCAGCGTGCCGAAGGTATGTCCGAGCTCCTGGAAGAGCAGCGCCCAGCCGGCCTTCTGCACCTCCGGAAGCGCACCGCCGACCGTGAATGCCATCTTGACCACGAAGAGCAGCAGGCCTGCGTTGAGCAGTTGTCCCGCATAGGTCTGCAGGCCAGGCCCGATCCGCGCGGCGGCGGGCAGATAACGCGCTGAAAGGCCCCATGCGGCGGCGATCAACAGCGCCCACACCATCGGTTGAAGCAGCACCGTGCCCGGGCCGATCTGGAACTGGACGATTCCGATCGTCTCGGCGACGGCAACGATGATCAGAACGGCAACGAACAAGGCGAGCTTGCTGGAGCTCGCGGAATCGACTGCCTGAGCAGCCTGGTCTGCGGACGGAGAAGAGGTCGACGTCATAGTGCTGGACACCTCAAGGAAATGATTGCGAGACAATGCGGTGAATGGTGAACCAACTTGCCCGCCCAGCATCGGGGAGAACGCATGTTGCATCAATGATCGAAGTGTCCGATTTCTGTTGCATTTTTTGCAACACTCGCGGAACGCCGGTCCGGCCCGTGCAAGCCGCCGCGCGGATCATCATTCGGATGCAGCGCGCAGGACGCAATTTTTCCGATTGTGGCCCGTGCTACTCGATCGCGCTGGACGAGCCATTCGGCTCGAGCTTCTGCACCTCCGACACGTTGACACCGAGCACCACGATGTCGTGCGTCTTGCCCTGGAGGTCCTTCACCTGATCGCGCAATAGCGCCTCGACGCGGAAACCGAGCGCCTCGAAGATCGCGATCGCCCGGGTCTGGTCCGACGTCATCTGCACGGTCAGGCGCTCGAGGCCCATCGACAGCGCGAGATCGAAAGCCTCATTGGAAAGCGCCCGCCCGATGCCGGTCCCGCGGACATGCGAGGCAATCACGGTCCTGATCTCACCGACATGGGCCGACCACGACATTGGGTCCCGCACGATCGCACCGCACCCTACCACTGCGTCATCCCTGACCGCGAGCAGGCTGACGATCGAGCCGCGTTCGATCTCCTTGATCCATGCCGAAAGCACCTTCGGCTCGCTGATATTCCTCGGCAGGAACAGCATGTCGTGCACCGCAAGCGCCTTGGCGAATTTGAGGGTGGCGGCCTCGTCGGCAGCGCCCATCAACCGGAACTCGACATCTCCGCTCTCGAAGTTGACGCGACGTGGATAGGATCGCATCTTGGTATTCCTCATGCAGACGGCTCGCTCAATCAAAGGTTCGCACTTCACCGCAACCGCCCTTGCCGGGGCGCCGCGTTTCTCTCGTCTGTCCTGCACGCGAGAGCCGGATCAAGCAAGCCAAGCGTGCCAATGTCCCAATATAACCCCTGAAGCGGCCAGTTTGCACCTTTCCCAGCTGGCATGAGCAGAGCCTTTCGACAATGACCAATACAAGCGCGCCCAAGGGCAATGACGAACGACCGCTGCATGAAATACTCCGGCAGCATGCCCGTGAGCGGCCGGAGAAACCGGCCTGCATCTGGTACGGCCGTGCCGTCACGTTCCTCGAACTCGACCGCGCCAGCGATGCATTTGCGGCGCGGCTGCAACAGCTCGGCGTCGCCAAGGGCGAGCCGGTCGCGCTGTTCATGAACAACTGTCCGCAATACATGATGGCGCAGTATGGCATCCAGAAGATCGGCGCGATCGCCTCGCCTTGCGGCGCGCTGAACAAGGAGCACGAACTCACCTATCAGCTCGACGATCTCGGCGCGCGCGTGATCGTCGCGGCCGAACCGCTGCTGCCGATCGTGCAGCAAGTCCGCGACAAGACCAAGCTCGAGCATGTGTTCGTGGTTCGCTATGCCGACCTGCTGCCCGAGCGGCCGCAGATCGGCGTTCCGGACGAACTGCTGGGATCGGCGCCCGAGCCCGTCGATACAGCCGGCGACACCGAAGACTTCCTCTCCGTCACGGCAAGCGGTGCAAGGCCGGGCGCGGTGGCGATCGACATGAACGACACGGCGCTGATGATCTACACCTCGGGCAGCACCGGCCGGCCCAAGGGAGCGATGCTGTCCTATCGCAACGTCATCTATAAGACGGCGGCGACCGTGAACTGCAACGGGATCGGCGCCGATGACGTCCTGCTCTCGATCGCGCCGCTCTATCACATCGCCGGCATGGTGATGGGCGTGAACGCGCCGGTCTACGCGGGCGCGACGTCTGTGCTGCTGTACCGGTTCGATCCGCTCGTGACGGCGCAGGCGATCGACCGCCACCAGGTGAGCTGGTGGTACAGCGTGGCGCCGATGAATGTCGCGATCACGCAGCTCCCGAACATTTCCGATTTCAGATTGAGCAGCCTTCGCGTCAACCCCGTGACCAGTTTCGGCATCGACTGGACCGAAGCGCTTGCCAGGCAATGGCAGGCCGTCGCGTCGAACTGCGAAAGCTTCGAGGCCGCGTACGGCCTGACCGAGACACATACGGTCGACACGTTCATGCCGCGCACGGCGGTACGCTGGGGCACGCATGGCAAGCCTGTACCCGGCAACGAGATCCGGATCGTCGATCCGGACTCGGGCACAGACACGCCGGCCGGTGTCCCGGGCGAGATCGTGATCCGCGGCGCGGGCGTGTTCAAGGGCTACCGCAATCGTCCCGACGCGACGGCGGAAACGCTGCGCAACGGCTGGCTCCACACCGGCGACATGGGCCGCCTCGATGCCGACGGCTATCTGACCTTCATGGGACGCTTCAAGGAGATGATCAAGGTCTCGGGCTACAGCGTCTTCCCGGAAGAGGTCGAATCGATCCTGAACAAGCACCCGTCGGTGGCGGCGTCGGCAGTGATCGGCGTGCCCGACGCAACGAAGGGCGAGGTGGTGAAGGCCTTCATCGTCCTGGCCCCGCGCACTGAACTGGCCTCGGCGCAGCTCGTGGCATGGGCACGCCAGAACATGGCGCCCTACAAGGTGCCGCGGGACGTCAGCTTCGTCACCGAATTGCCGCGCTCACCGGCGGGCAAGCTGTTGCGGCGGCTGCTCAAGGACTGACTTGGAAATCCCGGTCGGCCCGTGTCCAAAAATCACCGTCAAATCGGTCCGACAGCACCTTTCCGGGAATCGACGCCCATGTTGGACATCTCAATTTGCCCCCGGCGATTCACCGATAAGAAGCAAATTGCAGACCGCCACATGTTAAGTCACGACGACGAACGCTCTAGCACCAAGTACCAGCGACGCATCAGGCGGATGATCGAAGCACTACGGGGAGAACTGACCCTGCAAGGCATTATCGGTCAGGGGACCACCACGGACTTGCGGGTGGATATCGTCAGCCTTGCCGAAACCGCGCTCATGGTGTGCGACTTCGACAGGATCGCGGACTGATACCTCCATCTGAACAAAGGCCAGACCTTCGTTTGCGCGCACCCGCCTAAGGGGTCTTCAAAGAGCTGACCGAGCTAGGCACGACAATGCTGGTAGCTGCATTGGCAGAGGGCTGCGAGCTTCGTCAAAAATCCGGTACAAATCAACTACTTACCTTCGAAATTCAATGCCGGCCAACGACTCCACGCGATGCTCAAGCGACGCGGGGAGCGAGGACGGCGGCCAGGGCCTCATCCGCCATTCGCCCGCTTTTGCTGCTATACGGCGGTAGCCGCGTTGGTAGATTGCAATGCGGTTGGTATTGCAATTTTTGGAAGCGCGTGAAGACGTCGGATGCCCGAAACAGGTGACCCCCAAAAATCCAATTCGACCGCCTCTCAGCCCGTGTTCGCGCAGGCGCTCGCGCTGCATCAGCGGGGGCAGTTGGCGGCGGCAGAGAAGATCTATGAAGACATTCTCCGGCGGCAGCCAAGCAACTTCGATGCGCTCCATCTGCTAGGCCTGATTTCCGCGCAGACCGGCCGCAGCGAGCGCGGCATTGATCTGATCCGGCGCGCGATCAGGCTCAACGGCAACGTCGCGGACGCGCACAACAACCTTGGCAATGCGCTGCGCGCCTTGCGTCGCTTCGACGAAGCGCTCGCGAGCTTCGACAGGGCGACCGCGCTGAAGCAAGACCTTTCGCCGGCGCTCTACAATCGCGGACTTACGCTCGCAGACCTTGGCCGCCACGAGGAGGCGCTCGCAAGCTACGATCGCGTGATCGCGCTGGTGCCTAACCATGCAGATGCCTATCGAAACAGGGGCGCCGCGCTGAGAAAGCTCGGGCGGCTCGAGGCGGCCCTGGCGAGCCTGGACAGGGCGATTGCGCTCAAGCCCAACGATACCGGTGCGCACAATGATCGCGGCAACGTGCTCAATGACCTCGAAAGGTTCGATGATGCGCTCGCCAGCTACGACCGGGCGCCTGGAATTGCCGGCGCGTGTTACAACCGCGGCAACGTGCTGATCAAACTGGATCGTCTCGAAGAGGCAGTCGCAAGTTACGACAAAGCGATCGCACTGCGGCCCGACTATGGCGAGGCCTACAACAACCGCGGCACGGCGCTGCTCAAGCTCAGGGATCATGAGGCGGCGCTCGCCAGTATCGACAAGGCGATCCAGCACAAAGGCGACGATGCGGCCGCCTACGCCAACCGCGGCAAGGTTCTATCCATGCTGGCACGCTACCAGGAGGCACTCGCGGCCTATGACAAGGCCGTAGCGCTGCAGTCGGACCAGGCCGACATCGAAGGCTATCGCCTGCACGCCAAATCTCACATTTGCGACTGGGCCAACTTTGACGCCGAGTGCGACCAACTGATCGATGCGATCAGGAATCGGGACGCGACGGCGGCGCCGTTTCTGTTTTGTAGCGTGCCTTCATCGGCCGCCGACCAGCTGCTATGCGCCACGCGATGGACCGCGAAGAACCATCCGCCGTCTGAAAGACAGCGCTGGCGGGGCGAGCGCTACCATCACGATCGAATTCGCATCGGTTATTTCTCGTCGGATTTTTGCAACCACGCGACGTCGCATTTGATGGCAGGGCTGTTCGAGTGCCACGACCGGTCGAAATTCGAGACGGTGGCAATCTCATGGTCGCCCAAAGACCCCACGGAGATGCGTCGACGGCTGGAGGCGTCGTTCGATCGATTTGTCGAGGTCGGGGACATGAACGACGATGCGGTCGCCGACCTGATCAAACGATTGGAAATCGACATCCTGGTCGATCTGAAAGGCTTCACCGGGGGATCCCGCACCAGAGTCCTTGGCCGCCGGCCTGCCCCCATCCAGGTCAGTTATCTCGGTTACCCGGGAACACTCGGTGCCCCGTTCATCGACTACATCATCGCCGATCGCACCGTGATCCCGGAGCACCATCGCGAATTCTACAGCGAAAAGGTGGTCGCTCTGCCCGACAGCTATCAGGCCAACGACGACAAGCGCGCCATTGCCGAACGTATGTTCACGCGCGGCGAGGTTGGGCTGGCCCCGACCGGCTTCGTGTTTTGTTGCTTCAACAACAACTACAAGATCAACCCGCAGATGTTCGATCGGTGGATGAGGATTCTCGGCCGCGTCGAGGGCAGCATGTTGTGGCTGCTCGAAGCCAGCGCCGAGTCTGCCGCAAATCTGCGAAAGGAAGCGGTCGCGCGTGGCGTCGCGGCGAAGCGCCTTGTCTTTGCACAGCGCATATCGATGCCCGACCATCTTGCACGCCATCGCCTCGCCGGCCTGTTCCTCGACAATACTCCCTACAACGCCCACACGACCGCCAGCGACGCGCTATGGGCCGGCCTGCCGGTGCTGACCATTCTCGGCGATACGTTTGCCAGTCGGGTCGGGGCGAGCCTGCTCCATGCGACCGGTCTGCCCGAGCTGATTGCGGAATCGCCGGAAGCTTACGAGCAGATGGCGGTCGATCTTGCGACCCATCCTTCGAGGCTCGCGGCGCTCAAAACCAGGCTGGCGGCCAATCGGCTGACGGCACCGCTGTTCGATACCAAACGTTTCGCCCGGCATGTCGAGGCCGCCTACACCGCGATGCATGAGCGTCACCGGGCGGGCCTTGCGCCGGACCATATCGACGTCCCGGCGTGATCGTTGCGGCGTCGCCAACTTTCGCGGCCGCCGTGGATTCGACGGCCTTTCGTGTGAACCGCTAATGCCAGTGCCCAAAGCTGCTTCATCGGCCCGCCGAGCAAGACCCTGCTAATTGATACCGTCACGCGCTCTTGGCGACCGGTGCGACCACCGGCTTGGCGTCGCCGAACATCGCCGGGTCGATCGTCAACTGAAAGCGCTTGAAGCGCCAGCCCTGACCCGTCCGCTTCACGATGCAATCGCCGCCCGCGGTGGCGATTGCAACCGGCCCGGTCGCGATGTTCATCTTGGTGATGTAGAAGCGATAGCGTGCCCCCTCCTCGTGGGCATCGACGACGTGGTTGGTAAGGAAGTGCCGCACGCCGTCTTCCTTGCCGGCCGCGATGTGCTTGGTGATGAATTCCTTCACTGCGGCGGGACCGACGAACTCGCCGTAGGGGGCGACGAAGACGCCGTCGTCGGCAAAGCCGGAGGCGAACCCGCCGGCATCCTCGCTGTCGAGCCCGATATAGGTGCGCGCGGTGAGTTCCTGGATGTCGATCTTGTCTTCGGTCGTGATGGTCATCGATAGTCTCCCTTGGGTTTAAGTATTTGAATGAACGGATTCAGGCGGACGCAATGTGCCGCCGCAGCAGCGCGTTGAAGGGCTCGCCAACCTTCTGGACCGCGTGACCGGCACCTTGCAGGCAGTGGCATTCGACGTTGAACAGGTCAGCGAGCCGCCCGCTGATGCTGTCAAACGCTTCGCTCCAGCCGCCGGTGACGACGAGCTTCGGGAAGCGCGCCTCGGCGACCGCGCCGACCGGCACATCGACGCTCCAGGGACGCTCGGTGACGAGGACGCCGGCCGCAGCGTTAACCGGCGGGGGAAGCGGATCGGGCATCGGCATGTTCATCTCGAGCGCCGCCAGGAAACCGGTCACGAAGGCGTGGCGCTTCGTCCGATCGGCGGTGGCCCAATGCTTGCGCATCGCCTCCGCCACGCGGCGCACCGGGGCGAGATCGGACGCCAGCGCAAAGGCCGGCGGCTCAATCACCGTGAGCGAACGCACGAGGTCCGGACGCCGGCCCGCGGCGTTCATCGCAACCATCCCTCCCATCGACGTGCCGACCAGATGCGCGCCGTCGCCGAGCAACTCGATGACATCAGCGGCGTCGCGAAGGACATCCACCGCATCGATCGGCGCGGTGTCGCCGTAGCCGCGGCGGGTCATGACTGCAAGGGCGAAGGTGTCGGCAAGCGGTTTCTGCTCGCCAAATGCGGCGGCGCCGACGCCAAGGCTGCCGTGGACAAAGACGATCCGGTCCCCTCCACCACCCCAATTTTCAACTGCATAGGACATCAATGGTCTCCAATTTTCGATGGCGCGATGTGCGGTCGCGCGGCCGCGCAGCGCGGTGTCGAGCGTTGCGCGGACGCGAATGCTGCTATTTGCGAAACGATGTACGCGTTGGCGCGGGGGCCGACGCATCGGGCGCCCACAGCCGGTAGCTCAGGTTGGCGAACACCGTGAAACCGCGCGAGACGGCCGCGCTGTCGATGCCGGGCACTGCCGTCCCTCCGGAAACGTTGGCCGACAGCTCGTGCGTCGCCCACACGCTCAACGCGGCGGAACCGAAATTGTATCCGACCAGCGCGCCGGCGGCCCAGATGTCGTAACGCTTGAGATTGACCGCCCCGCCATAAAATGCGCTGGACTTGTCGTCGCTCACCTGTCCGACGTAGTAGCCGACCGGACCGAACGTCCAGTTGCCGATGGTTTTGGTCGCGGTGAATTCAGCATGCAGCACGTTGCCGCTGGTGTAGCCGGTCACCGAGCTCGCGGTGTTGATTTCCTCGAACAGGTTGGCGGTGAGATTCCAACCGTCCTTGAAATAGGAGACGACGAGGTTCGGCTGGAAGGTCCACCAGGCGCGCCGACATTTCCAAGCCCGTTCGGGCCTGAGGTGGTGCCGGTCGGCATCCACATGCCGAAACCCGACTTGACGTACACGCCGCTGTCGCCGAGCTTCCAGCTCAGCTCCGCCGGCGCCAGGAACGTATTGTGCATGCCGAGCGGATTGACGTTCGCCGGCGAGCCGACGTCGAGCATCATGAACGGTTGCACGATCACCGCATCGTAGGTTGCGCCGAATACCGTCCATCCGGGTACCCAGAGCAATCCTGCGGCCCCGGCCGCGATGTGAACGGAGGTCTTGCCGCCGCCCGCGGCGGTGGGCGCGCCCGGACCGACGATCGATCCCGAATAGGCCACCGCCTGATCGAACATGTAGAGGCCGGCCGGCGGCGTGATCGCGGCATTTCCAAGTACAAGGCCCGGCTTCTGCGCTGAGCCGATATAGCCGGCCTCGAACGCAGAGGCCTGCGTGCAAGCCATCGCCAGGCCGACCGTCAATCCTGTGGTAAATATCCCTGTAGAAAACATGTCCCCTCCGATCCAATGCCTCCTGCTCTCATCACCGGACGGCGGCGGCAGGTTTCGTTGGCTGGAATGTTGGACGGAGGGCGGCGCGGCGCTATCGCACGCGCGAAGACGGCTATTGGAATCGCGAAAATTTTCGTGGACACGCGGCGCTACGAGCGGCGTTTTGCCAGCACGACGGACGGCTTCTCGCCGAACCGTTCCTTGAACCGCGCCGAGAAATCGCCGAGGTGAAAGAAGCCGCATTGCAGCGCGACGTCGGTCACCGCAACACTGCCGGGTTCGGATGACAACAGAATGGCGTGCACCCGGTCGAGCCGTTGCGCGCGCAGCCATCGGCTCGGCGACGTCCCGAGATCGCGCTGGAATCCGGTCTGCAGGCTGCGCAGGCTGAGCCCGCAGTGCCGCGCGACCTGCCCCAGGCTGACCGCATCGGCGATGTGCTCCCGCATATAGTCCATCGCCTTGCGCACCTGCGCCGACGGCGCTGCCCCATTCGCCGCAGCGATCGGGCCGCTGAAATTGTTCGGCTGCGCTATCAGCAGCGATTCGATGATCAGTTCCTCGAGCCGCACCAGCATCTTCGGATGCGCCAGCGCCTCACTGAACATCGACAGGCTCGCGGCGGCCTCGAGCAGCTTGTGCCAGAACGCGGGGACGCCGCGCAACGCGAGATCGAAATGCACCGGCATCGCCTTGTCGAGGCCGAGAAGGTTCGCGCAGGCCACCTCGACCCGCCGGCGGTCGAGCCGCAGCAGGATCTGGTCGAACGCGCCATCGATGTCGAGGCGAAATTCCCGGTATGGCCCTACGATCGTGCCGTGGCCCGGTGTCACCTCGGCTACCGCCGTGCCACAGCGAAACTGCGCACTGCCCTGCACCGGCAGCGTGACGAGGAAATTCCCCTCCTCCGACAATTCGGGCACCACCGTGACATCGCCGCCATAGCGCAGCCGGTTGAGCGACATCGGCCCTATTGGCAGATGATGCAAGCGCGCGGCGAGCGTCGCGCGCCGCCCTCGCATAGCCAGGTCGTGCGGCCGGAGCATCCTGCTGCATCCGTCGACGACCTCGTCTAGGTCACCGCTCGCAAGAACCAGGTGCTTGGCGTCGAACAGACGACCTGCGATGAACGAGGTCGACACGGCCATCACTGCTGCTCCTCTCCAATCGTCGGCGACACCTTAACATCGCAACCATAGCGCAATCGGCTGATTGGCGCACGATATCGCGGCTATCGGCAACATGGTTCTGCCGCATCGCAAACCCGCTATTGGTCACCGCCGCAGAAGCGCCCTGCTTCGGCACCCATGCCCGATATCGACAATCGGCAAGCTACAGCTTCACGCGCGCTTTTGCACAACCTCTTCGTTCAAACGGATGCGGCGGTCGAAAGTCCTAAACGGTATCCGAATGGCCACGCAGCATTGCTTCCACGCTGTACGCGATCTCCAGCAAGCGCCGGTCGGCATTCCTGCGGCCGATCAGCATCAGGCCGACGGGAAGACCATCGAGCGGCAGCGGCAACGAGATCGACGGACAATCGAGCAGATTGGCCACCCGTGGATTGCGCAGCACCAGACCATTGGCTCGATGAAACGCACTGTCCTCCTCGACCGACGACAGCAGCGGCGCGCGGATCGGCGTCGTCGGCAGGATGAAAACCTCGTCATTGCCGAACGACTGCTCGAAGGACCGGATGGCCGCTTCCCGCAGCCGCACCATGCGCACATAGTCGATACCGAGGATGCCGGCGCCCGCCTCGATTCGAACGCGGGTTTTCGGATCAACCCCATCCAGGCTCGATAGCCCCAGACTGCGCAGCGTAGCGCCGACCTCGATCGACGGAAAAGTGCCGATGCTGTCGATCTCTGCGACATTGTCGAGAGCCGTCTCGATCGATCCATCCGCGATCTGCAAGCCACCCGATCGAAGCCGCTCGACGGCATTCTCGAACGCGCCAAGCACCTCCGGCTCGCAACCGTGAAACAGGCGGCCGCGAGCGATAGTGAGCCGAAAGGTGTAGGGAGACGCAAGCTGCGGCCGCGACGCCACGTCGCCACCCGAAAGCACCTGATCGGCCACGAAGCAGTCCGCAACGCTCGAGGCAATCGGACCGATGGTATCGAGGCTCGACGACAGCGAGAACGCGCCGGCGGTGGGCACGAAGCCGCTCGTCGGCTTGAAGCCGGTTGCACCCGACAGCGCTGCCGGAATTCGGATCGACCCTCCGGTGTCGCTCCCGATGGCGATGTCGGCCATACCGTCGACGACCGAGACGACAGCCCCTGACGAGGATCCTCCCGGAGCGCGCCGGCGGTCCCGGGGGTTGCCGGGCACCCCGTCGTTCGGGTTGGTGCCGAGCGCGGAAAAAGCAAACTCGGTCATCTGCGTCTTGCCGATAATCACGGCTCCCGCCGCGCGCAAACGCTTCACGACCAGCGCGTCTTCAGCGGCGGGAGGCAAAGCGCGCAGGACGGCGGAACCGGAGCTCGTCACGGTGCCGGCAACATCGAACAGAGCCTTGACCGAGACAATGCGACCGTCGAGCGGGCCACGCGTCGTCCCAGCAGCGGCGCGCCGATCGGCGGCTTCGGCCTCGCACCGGGCGCTCTCCTCGAACAGGGCGGTGAAGGCATTCGCCGCGTCAGATGATTGCGCGCGCGTCAATGCGGCTTCCAATCGTGCCACGGCGGTGGGTTGAGATTGGTCATGTGCTAACGTCATTGGTCGACGCTCCTCACCGGACGTTGGTGGTCAAGAGACGACCGGGAGGACGTCGATGTCGTAACCGTGGACTAGGGAGCGCCCGAGAACTGGATCGCTCAACTCCATTTCGAAGCGCGCTGCCGGTCGAATTCCGCCGATCGCCCCCGGCGTCCCACAGAACATCAAGCTCCCGGCGGGAAGGATGTCGGCGTTCGCGTAGCGGCGTATCAGATCGCGCGGCGTTCTCAGCGAGGAAACCGGGCTCTCCTGATAGAGAACCCGCTTGCCGTCGATCGTCGCCCACGAGCGAAGCACCAGTTCATCCCAGTGCGGCTCGACATCCGCATAGGACCAGAGCTGACGGCCGACCGGCTTGCCGCAGAGCTGCTTCGAAAGTGCGATACCTGCGGCTTCCGCCTTGCGATCGGTATGATCGGATCCGATTCCGATCCAGAGTCCGCCAGCCATGGCGACCACGACGGGCTCGACCTCACCGGAACTGTCCGGACCGAGCACGGTCAAGCGATCCGCCTGCGTCAGCGTCTGGGCTGCGACACGGTAGTAGAGCGGTGTCGTCGACGGGCGCGGGATTCCGAGCGCGGCGAGCTCCTCAATGTGGTGCTCGATCGCCGTCGCGTTCCTGCCCGCCCAGCCCGCGATCACGAGCGATTCGATTTCGACGCCGACGTGATCGGTCCGATCCTTCGCGAGGCGGTCAAACTTCATGAACATGGGCTTTGTCATCCTTGGTAGACGGAACGAGAATCTCGCCGCGCTCGATCTGCAACGTGCGATCGGCGACGCGGTCGAGCAGGGCCGGCGAGGATTCCGTGATCAGCAGGGCGAGCTCCGGCCGGTGCTTGCGCAGCTCACCGAGCGTCCGTGCATAATCGAGCGCCAGGGCCGGCGCCAGCCCCTGGAAGGGTTCGTCGAGCAACAGGACCTTGCGCGCCACCATCAGCGCACGGCCCAGCGCAACCATCTTGCCCTGCCCGCCGGAAACGCCGCCCGCAGGCCGGGACCGCATCACATGCAGCTCAGGCAGCAGCGTATAGATCTCGTCCAGCCGGCAAACGATTTCCGGCTTGGCAAGGTTCAGCGCCAGTGCCGGAAGGCGGATGTTCTCCTCGACGCTCAGCTCCGGTATCAGCCGGCGATCTTCCGGCGCATATCCGATGCCGGACCGGGCGCGCGTGTAGGCCGGCCGGCTGCCGAGATCGTCAGCATCGAGGTGGATCGAGCCCTCGTCATGCGCGATGAGCCCCATGATCGCGCGAAGCGTCGTGGTCTTGCCGGCGCCATTGCGGCCGATCAACACCGTCGTCTTGCGCGCGATGATTTCGCAGCTGACCTTGCGCAGCACGCGGACGCCCTCGATCGAGACGCTGACCTTGTCGAGCCTGAGCATTAGGCCACTCCCACGACGCGTTCGCGGACTTGCGCGTTGCCGAACACCTCATCTGGCCGCCCTTCGGCCATGATATTCCCGGCATTCCACACCAGGACGCGGCTTGCGTAACGCGCAACCACGTCCATGTCGTGCTCGACGAAAAGCGCGGTGATGCGGCGCTGGCGCAGCGCGCTCATCAGGGCCTCCATCAGCGGAAAGCGCTCCAGCGCACTCACGCCGCTGGTCGGCTCGTCCAGCAGCAGGAGCCGCGGCTTGAGCGCCAGCGCAACCGCGATGTCGAGCAGCTTGCGATGACCCTCCGGAAGCGTACTGCTGATCCGGTCGGCATCGCCGTCGAGCCCGACCAGTCCAAGCAGGGCCATGGCCTCCTCGCGCCGCTTCGCGGTTTCGAGCGGCCGGACCACGCTCCACAGCCCGTCGGTTGCCGCAAGCGCCAGCATCATGTTGTCGATCACGCGCTGCGCGGAGAACAGTTGCGGGATCTGAAAGGCGCGCGCGACGCCGCGTCGTGCAATGGCACGCGGCGACAGCCGGGTGATGTCGTTGCCGTCGAGCAGCACGCTGCCTGAAACCGGGCGGATGTAACCCGTGCAGATGTTGAGCAGCGTCGTCTTGCCCGATCCGTTCGGACCGATGATCGCGAGGAACTCGCCGTCGTGGATTGCAATGCTCGCCCCGTCGGCGGCCTTGACCCCGTTGAAAGCGACGCAGAGGTTGTTGGCCTCCAGGATAGGACGCCTCATGGGCTCGACGCCTCCTTGCGCGCGAATAGTCCATAGATGCCCTGCGGCATGAACATGATCACGATGATCAGAGCCATGCCCACGATCAGATTCCAGGCATCGGTTACGGTCACGGCTGCGCTGTGCAGCAGTTCGAGAAACAAGGCGCCGATGAACGCGCCCGGCACGCCGCCGATGCCGCCGAGCACGGCGATCAGGACGAGATGGCCGGATGCGGTCCAGAACGCGAAGTCGGGAACCACGCGACCGATCGCAAAGGCGGAGATCGCGCCGCCGAGCCCGGCGAGGGCCGCCGAGATCACATAGGCGATCAGCAGCACCGCCCAGACCGGAATGCCCAGATATTCGAGCCGGATCTCGTTGGTGTGGACGGCCGATAGCGCATGGCCCAGCGGACTGTCGAGATACCGCTGAACGGCGAGACCGACGAGCACCATCAGCGCCAGGCTGAGATAGAACAGCACGCTCTTGAACGCCGGCTCGGCAAAGATGATGCCGAACACCGCCGGAATCGGAACCGGCATGCCGTCCGTTCCGCCTGTGACGCCGTAGAGCTTGGCGCACAGCGCGTAAAACACCATGGAGACCGCGAGGTTCAACATCGCGAAGAAGATCGCGCGATACCGGACGAGGAACGCGCCGGCGATCGCGCCGGTCAACGCGGCGACCAGCACCGAGAGCACCAACAGCAATCCAAGATCGTTGATGCCGGCATGGGCCAGGAAGGCGACGCCGTAGGCGCTGGCCGCGAAGAACATCGCGTGGCCGATCGAGATCAGCCCGGCACGCAGCAGCACCGCGACACCGAGCGCGGCAAAGCCCTTGGCGATCGCAAGCGTCAACACGAATTGCAGCCACGGCGCGGCGACGGGAAGGACAGCAAGCGTGAGCACCGCGGCGGCGGTCAGGATGATCCGCATCATATTCTCCGCGCGGTGACCGATCCGAACAGGCCGTAGGGGCGGATCAGAAGCACGACCAGCATTGCCGCATATGGCGCGACGGCATCCAGCGAAGGCGCGAGATAGATCGCGAGCACGCGCGCCAGGCCGACGATCAGCGAAGCGACCGCGGCGCCCTCGATCTGGCCGAGCCCGCCGATCGCCGCCACCGCGAAGGCAAGCACCATGGTGTCGGCGCCAAGCCCCGGGGCGATGCCCGATGTCGGCGTCGACAAAGCTCCCCCGAGCGCGGCGAGGAACACGCCGAGCGAGAACGCCAGGATGAAGATCCGGTTGGTATCGATACCGATCGATTGCGCCATTTCACGGTCGGTCACGACGGCGGTGATCAGGCGCCCGAGCCGCGTGTGGTTGATCAGGAGCCGCAGCCCGACGACGACCAGGACCGCCATCCCGACCAGCAGAATCTGGTAGTTGAGGTAAACCACGCCACCGATGCTCGACGTGCCGAGCAATCGCATCGGCGCGTCCTCGTAGAGAGATTGCACGCCGAAGACGAGCCGCTGCAGGTCCTCCAGGATGAGGAACAGTCCGAACGTGATCAGGATCTGGACAGCTTCGGACTTGCCGTACGTCCACCGGACCAGGCTGCGCTCGATCAGCGGACCGAAGATGGCGGCCACGAAAACCGCACTGAACAGCAGCGCAGCGAACGACAGATAGGGGTTGAGCTGCCGGCTCGCGATGAACAGGCAGGCCGACGCCGCGACGTAGCCGCCGATCGAGTAGAGACTGCCGTGGGCCACGTTGAGGACGCGCAGCACGCTGAACACCAGCGTCAGGCCAACCGCCGCGAAGAAGATCAACGCGGCGCTGGCCAGGCTATCCAGCAGCAAGGGAATGATTGCGTTCGACATCGGCTTAACGCCTGCGTGATTGGTTGCGAGTGGACGCTATCGTTCGCCGATCTTGTAGCTTCCCGGCTTCGGAAGGCTCTTGGCGAATTCGGGCTTGAGTGTCGAAATCCAGGCCAGCGGATCCTGGCCGGCCTGCGGCATCAGGCTGTCGCCCTTGTAGCGGACCATGTCGCCGATGACGGGAAACGGCTGCGCCGACGTCTTCACGGTGACTCCGACGATCTGGTCGACGAGACCGTCATTGTCGGCCCGCGTCTGCGTGATGCCGGTCAAGGTTGCGACCTTGCTGCCCTTCATGGCGGCGGCGAGCTCGGCACGCGTCGGCCACTTTCCGCCATTCTTCTGCATGGCGGCCTCGTAGGCGGCCTTCACGTAGATCAGCGCATTGGCCATCTTGATGGACGGAAACACCGGGTACTCGCCGAAGCGCGACTTGTAGGCCTCGGCGAACTTCACCGTCTCGGGATTGGCCTTGGCGTCCGGCGACATCCACCAGCCGTCACCCAGAACCCCGACGATCACGCCATCCGGCAACGGCACGCGCTGCAGCACGGTCTCGCCGAGCGCGAGCACCACCTGACTGGACGTGAACAGCCCGCGCGGCGTCGCCTGGCGAACGAAGTTTTCGAGGTCGGCGCCCCAGAGATTGGAGAACACGACGTCCGGGCGCGCGGTGGTGAGGCGCGAAATCTCGGTCTGGTAATTCGGCGAGCCGAGCTTCGGATAGAGTTCGGCGACGATCTCGATGTCCGGCTTCAGCGCCTTGAGCGCCGCGGTGAAGATCTTGGCCGCGTCATGGCCGAACGCGTAGTCCGGATTGATGATCGCCACCGTCTTCACGTCCGGCTTGCGATCCAGAAGGTAGATCGCATAGGCGATGAATTCGGGCACGGTGTTGCCGTTGGGACGGAACACGTACTTGCTCTTGCCGTCCATGAGCAGCTGGTGGGTGTCGCAGTTCCAGCCGACGGTCGGAACCTCCAGCTGCTCGGCGATCGGCGCCAGCGCGAGACAGGTCGCGCTCGACAAGGCGGCGACCATCACCTGGTTCTTCGCATCTCCGGCGAGCCGGCGATATTCCGCGATCACGCCCTGCGCGCCCTGCGCCTCGTCAACGAAGGTCGCGGTGACGGGAACGCCGCCAATCCCGCCCTTGGCGTTGATCTCGTCAATCATGAGATCGGCGGCGTTCTTGCCGGGCATGCCGTAGGCCGCGGCGGGACCGGACGTGAACGTGAAGACGCCAAGTCCCACCGAGCTCGGCTTGTCCTGCGCAGCGACCGGAGTTGCCGCCACGACGCCGATCACAAGAGCGCCCGCAAGGCCATCGACCACCACGCGGAGATTGGCGTGCGGCAGTTCCCAATTGAACCGGAAGCGCGGTTGAAGCGAGGACAGGCAACGCGCGAATGCGAGCGAGATGTTTTTGAACGCCATATTTTCCCCCTTGGAGCGGTCGAACGATGTTGTGGGCGGGCCGGCCTCAGACCGGATCGAAATAATGCATTTCGAGAAGCAGGCAGCCGTTGACGGACTTGAACGGACCATGCGGCGCGTGCGGCGGCCGGCAGGCATAGGTATTCGGCGGGAAGCTCTTGCCGCCCTCGCCCTTCTCGTCATTGCCGACGATCAGGTCGCCGGAGACGAGATAGACCTCTTCCCAATACTCGTGCAAAAACGGTGCGGTCGTGTAGACGCCCGGCGCAAAGCGCAGCAGCCGGGTTCGCGTGCCGCGCCGGTTCTCCTCGTCGAGCGCGCCCGCGAGGATCTTCTGCTGGATGCCGGCAGGATAGCCTGCGGGCGTTTCCCAACCGGTGGTCATGTCGAGCGTGTAGAATTCGTCGTGGTTCTTGTTGACGGGCATGTGTCGTCTCCGTTGGTTCAGGCGGCTTTGCTGGCGATCGAGATGCCGTTGAGGTCGTAGGAATCGAGCATGGTCTGGACCAGGCGATCGGCGCCGGACCAGTCGTAGGTGCGATAGGAGTGTCCCTTGGTGACGAAGGTCGCGCCGGCGTAGAACATCTCGTATTGCTGATGCCGGGACCCGAACTCGGACCCGACCGCATCCCAGGCGAGCTTGTAGAACTTCACGCGGTCGTGCGAATTGGCCTTCGGCGACTGCTGGGTCTTGCCGATCAAGGCCGCAATCTCGGGGTTATCGAAGTCGGCGACCGACGACGGCAGCATGATCATGCCGCCGCCGGCGAGTTCGCGCAGCGTATTGATGATGTGCGCGTAGAGCTGCTGCGTCAGCACTTGTGCGGAATAGAGCGTGTGCCGGTCCGGGATGAAGTAGGGCCCGACCTGCGCGCCCTTTGCCTCCATTGCCGCCACCAGGGCGTCGACCATGCCGGTCTCGGCTGCAAGCTGACCGAGCATCTCCCGCACCTGCGGGAACTGGGTGACGCCGTTCATTTCGGCGGTCCGATGCGCGAGGCCGGCCAGGAACTTGAGCTTCACGCTCAGCCGCACCATCGCCTGGTAGTTCTGATAGACGTGGCAGGGCGTGGCGTGAAACTGCTTCTGGCACATTTCGACGTTGCCCTCGACGAAGACGCGATCCCAGGGAACCTTCACATCGTCGAAGTAGAGGACCGAGTCGTTCTCGTCGAAGCGGCTGGACAACGGATTGTCGAACACCGCACCGGCCGCATCCTCGTAGGACTTGCGCGACAGCATCTTGAGGCCCTTCGCGTTCATCGGGATCGCAAAGGACATCGCATAGCGCTCTTCGCCCGGGCGCATCGGCTGGATGGTCGTGACGAACACCTCGTCGGCGACCACGCCTCCGGTGGCGAGCATCTTGGCGCCGCGGATCGTGATCCCTTCTGCGTCGCGATCGACGACGCCGGCGGTGAGGAACGGATCGGCCTGCTCGGCGGCCCCCTTCGAACGATCCGCCTGCGGATTGATGATCACGTAGGTCAGGTAGAGATCCCTGTCGCGCGCATAGCGGTAGTAGTTCTCGAGCGCGCCCGCTCGGGCCGGATCGTACGCCTTGAAGACGTCGAGCCCCATGTAGAGACCCGAGATGCACGACGCGACATGGTCCGGGGCCCGGCCCATGAAGCCGGCATGCAGCGCAGCCCATGCCTCCAGTGCCTTCCGCCGCTGGACGAGATCGGCATAGGACGTCGGCAGCTGCCAGATCCGGTTGGCACGTCCGGCATCGGTCTCGAACGTCATGAGATCGACGTTCTCCCTGGCGCTCGCGAAGTCGAACAGCCCCGCCATCGAGCTGGCGAGATTTCGATAGGCATGATGCGCGGTCACGTCGCCGACCGCAGCCCCGTTGATGTAGATGGTCCGTCCGTCCTTCAGGCCAGACAGATATTCCTTTGCGCTACGCATCGCGGTTCTCCGGTTCGAAGCTAGTAATGAATGGGAAGCGGCCAGGTCGGCTCGCGCTCGGTTTCGTCGACGAGGTCGCGATAGCGGCCCCGGAAGAAGATCAACGGCGCGGCCGGCTCGCTGCGCGCGGAGTGACGGACGACGCGGACCACGAAGATCACGTGATCGCCGCCGTCGTAGCTTGCGAACGGCGCGCACTCGAAATGAGCCAGGGCACCCGATATCAGCGGGGCTTCGGCGTGGCCGACTGACGTCTTGACCTGATCCCACTTGTTGGAAAGGGCGCGCGCGAACTGATTGGAAATCTGTTCCTGATCGCGGGCAAGGATGTTGACGGCGAAGCCCTTGGCTTCGAGCATCGCGGGCAGGCTCTTTGCCTTGCGGTCGACGCTGAACAGGACCAGCGGCGGATCGAGGGAGACGGAGTTGAACGAGCTCATGGTCATGCCGATGAGCTCCTCGCCCTGGCTGCGCGCGGTGACCACCGCAACGCCCGTTGCGAACTCCCCCAACACTCGCCTGAATGCACGGTCCTCCATGGGACACCTGCCTCGCTGCTTCGACCCTGATTTATAATTTTCAGATAGCTTTCTGACAAAGCTATTTGGAAATGTCAAGCCCTCTTGATGGGCGCGCGCATGCGTGCTTCTTAGGCAAATTCGCAAGCCTATGATTTCGCGGGGAGAACGACGGTGACCGAAGCGCTCTTGACGGCGTCGAAGCCCGAATTGCTCGACAAGGAGGGAGACCGAACGCTTCGCGGCGTCCTCTACGACTATTTCGCCTTCGGACGCAGCCTTGAAGCCTGCCGTGAGATATTCGCGAACTTCGTCGACCTGTCGACCACTCAGTATCTGATCCTGATCGCAATCAAGAATTCGACGGCGGAAGAGCCGATGGGAGTCAATCAGGTCGCCGAACGGCTGTATCTGAGCGGCGCCTTTGTCACCAACGAGATCAACAAGCTGGTCTCCGACGGCCTCCTCGAGAAGAGCCCGCATCCGGACGACCGGCGGCGCGTGCAACTCACGCTCACCCAGCACGGCCTCGGTTTATTGACCCGTCTTGCCGCCCTGCAACGCCCCGTCAACGATGCGCTGTTCGGGATGCTGACGCGCGATGAGTTCAAGGTGCTGTCTCAGCTGCTGTCCCGCCTCGCGTCGAACGCCGACAGCGCGGTGAAACTTGCGGAGCATGTCAAGGCGACGCTCAAGTTTGAGGAGGATCAACGGACCTCCGCAGCAACGTCACCGGAGTCTCGCAAGAAGCGACGCGCAACGATTCGAAAGGCTCAGTGACGCCGGCAGGCGGCTGCCTCGCGTTACGCTGTCGACGGGCAGTCGGCTGCTTCAATTCAGAGGCTGCCGGCGGAGCAACCTTCAAGAACCAACCTTCAAGAACAAAGGGCGTGCAAAAGTCGAGGGAGAACCGGTAGTCTACCGGCACGAGGTTACACGAGGTGACCGATGGCGATGCCCACAGTGCAACTGGCTGACAGGCTTTTCCAACAGCAGTCGCTCGTCCTGAGCAGCAACGACCTCGATGAGGTCGTCGACGGCTGCACCCGGGCACTGCGACCGCACCAGCTCCGCATCACAGACCGGAGGACGACACTCTCGACAACACTTCATCATCTCCCGATCGGCACGTTCTCGCTCAATCGTCTGCACTACGGCGCCGATGTGATTGTTGCTCCGGCGGTGCCGGAGGAAGACAATTTCCTGATCACACTGCCCTTGCGAGGCAATGCGCGATTCGCATACGGATCGGAGGATGCGTCGGTCTCGCCGGGACATGGCGCCATTGTCAGCCCCTATCGTCAATTTCGTTTCGAGATCGGTGCTGCATTCGACCAGGTCGTGCTGAGATTGAATCGTCGCCGCGTCGAAACGATTTGCGCCACGATGATCGGCGCTGCGAAGCCTCAATCCGTCGATTTCCAACTCCCGGTCGCCGGTATGCCAGCCTTCTGGCTGTACCTCCTCGAAGCAGCCGCGAGCCTTTCGATGGCTGGCTCGGCGCTTGATCGCGCAAGGCTGTCCGTCCAGCTTGAAGAGCTGATCATTCAATCCTTGCTGCTTTCGCTGCCGAACAATTTCACCAACTCGATCATGGCAGTCAGCCGGCACGCATCTACCGCGCAGATGCGCCGCGCCATCGAGTATATGCGGGATCATATCGAGGAGCCTATCCGGCTCACGGATGTCGCGCGGCACGCCGGCCTGAGCTTGCGGAGCCTGCAACTCGCCTTCCAGCGCGAATTCGGCACCTCGCCCGGCCGTTGGCTGCGGACCGAGCGGTTGGACAGGGTTCATGCGATCCTGTCGTCAGCCGCGCCCGGAAGCGTTTCCGTCACCGACGTCGCCTTGCGCTGGGGCTTCCTCCACCTCGGAGAATTCGCCGCACACTACAAGGCGCGCTACGGCCGAAGGCCATCCGACGTCCTGGCGAAGCGGACCTGAACGATCGCAGCGTCAGCAGAAATGCGCGTTTCCGATTTCGATATTCGTGAAGCCGCTAGCGACATTGCTTCGATCGATGGAGCATCTGCCGATCCGACGCCGTCATCAGGACGGCGGCAACGATGGAGCGGCTCATGCGGTTCGTACTTGTTCATGGCGCCTGGCATTACGGCGAACTCTGGGATCCGGTACGTAGCCACCTGGAAACGGCCGGCCACGAGGTTCATACTCCAACCGCCGGAGGGCTGGGCCCGCATGACGACAAGCAAGTCGGTCTGCATGGCGCAGCAGCGCCGATCATCGACTACATCAGAAAGCACGACCTGCGCGACTATGTGCTGGTCGGACATAGTTGGGGCGGCTATCTGATATCGCGTGTGGCGATCGAAATGCCCGAGCGCGTCCGCCGCCTTGTTTTCTTCGCCGCGTTCGTGCCGGGGCACGGGCGCGCGCTCGTGGACGAAATCCCGCCGCACCTGCGCGCGGCGCTGCAGGCAAGCGCCGACGAGCGTAGGGACGGCTCCGTCGTGCTGCCGTTCATGGTTTGGCGCGATGCGTTTTTCAATGACGGAACGGCGGAACACGCCCGGGAGGCCTACGACATGCTCCGGCCGCAACCGTTCGGGGCGTTCACCGACAAGGCCGACATGACCGGTTGGGACAAGGTGCCGCCGGCGTTCAGCTATCTCGCGCCCTACGAAGACAACGATATTTCGCAAGGCGAATGGGGCCGTCACCCGCGCTTGTCCAATCGGCTTGGTGTCTTCCGTCTGGTCGGCATGGCGGGGAGTCACGAAGTGCTCCTGACAAATCCCGGGCTGACGGCGGACAAGTTCATTGAGGCTGGCCGGGACTAGGCCGCTCGCCAAAACGCGGCGAGCGTGAAGGCGTTTCTCGTTGCGGCGACGATCACCATTTCAGTGCGGCGGTACGCACCGGGGCGTCCCACAGCGCGGCCGTCTTGGCGTCGAGCAGGCTTACCGTGAGCGAGCAGCCGGCCATATCCAGCGAGGTGACGTAGCTGCCGACCAGCGAGCGCGCGATGCGTAGGCCGCACTGCTCGAGCATGCGGCGCGCCGCATTGTACATCAGATAGAGCTCGATCGTTGGCGTGCCGCCGAAGCCGTTGACCAGCAGCAGGGCCTCGGAGCCCGCGGGGGCCGCGAGATCCTCCGCAATGGCGGTCGTCATTTCCGAAGCGATCGCGTCGGCCTGTGCGAGCTTGACACGGCGACGGCCCGGCTCGCCGTGGATGCCGACGCCCATCTCCATCTCGTCCTCGCCGAGCGCGAAGGTCGGCGTGCCCGCGGCAGGCACGGTGCAGCTGGTCAGCGCCACGCCCATCGAGCGCGTCCGCGCGTTGACGCGCTCGCCGAGCGCCACGCAGGTCGCAAGATCGGCGCCCTTCTCGGCGGCGGCGCCGACGATCTTCTCGACGATCAAGGTGCCGGCGACGCCGCGACGCCCGATGCTGTAGGTCGATTTCTCGACCGCGACGTCGTCATCGGTCACGATGGTGGCGGTACGGCCTTCGGCGATCTCGGCCGCCATCTCGAAGTTCATGCGGTCGCCGGCATAGTTCTTGACGATGAACAACACCCCGGCATCGCCCGCGACCGCCTGCGCGGCCTCGACGATCTGGTCCGGCGTCGGCGAGGTGAATACCTGTCCGGGACAGGCGGCATCCAGCATGCCGTGGCCGACGAAGCCGGCATGCAGCGGCTCATGCCCGCTGCCGCCGCCCGAGACCAGCGCGACCTTGTTGCGGTTCAGCTCGCGGCGGCGAACGAATTTGCGTTCGGCGCCCAGCGTGACCAGATCGGCATGCGCGGCCGCGAAGCCGTCGAGGCTCTCGCTGAGCACGTTGTCGATCGCATTGATGAACTTCTTCATGGTGTCCTCCCCGCTTCGTCGGTCCGGCGTTTTCGCCTATTTTTCCCGCATGATGCCGATCAGGCGCCGCGTGAATTCCTGCAGCAGCGTGTCGAGCTCGGCGTTGCGCTTGCCGCTGCCGAGATCCGGCAGATGCAAGGTCAGCGTCCGCTCGTGCGAGCCTTCGCTGAGCCGGCCGACGCGGCGCGGATGCGCCCGCGCATAGGCGCGAAGAAAGGCGGCCTTCGCCTGCGGCGGGAAGTGGCAGACATCGAAGATCGTGTTGAGATGCTGCACCGGGATCGGCACCGGATAGGCCGGATTGCTGATCTGGCTGACGAAACTGCGGTTCTTGCCCATGGCATGGGCGAGGCGCAGCCGCATGCCTGACGGACGGCTCTCCAGCACCTCCTTGAAGATGCGCTTGTAGGCCGCAACCGCGCCGGCTTCGGGCGCTTCATCGGCCGCCGTATCAGCCAACACCGCCTCCGCTGCTCAGCCGGTCGATGGTCTGCTTGATCTGCGCCAGCGCCGATGCGTTCACGGACAATTCGCGCAGGCCGCAATTCATTAGCGCGGGAAGACAGCGCGGATCGCCCGCCATGTCGCCGCACAGGCTGACACTGACGCCGGCGCGGCGGCCGTGCTCCGCGGTCCGCGAAATCAGTTCGAGCACTGCAGGATGCAGGGGGTCCATCAGGGGGGCAAGAGCTCCGTTGGAACGATCGCAAGCCAGGACATATTGCGCGAGATCGTTCGAGCCGATCGAGAAGAAGGAGGCCTTGAAGCTCGAGACCGCCAGGGCCGCCGCCGGAACCTCGACCATGATTCCGAGCTCCGGGAGCATCGCGGCAATGCCGTCCGCCTGCAAGCGCTGCACGACGTCGGCGAACAGCTTCCGCCCCGCCTCGAGTTCGTCGGCCTGCGTCACCATCGGGAACATGACCTTGAGATTGCCGCGCACCGCGGCGCGGGCGAGCGCCCGGAGCTGGACGGCGAAAATCTCGGGCCGGGCAAGGCAGAGCCGCAAGCCGCGGACGCCGAGGAACGGATTGGGTTCGCCGTCGAAGGTAAAGCTGGGCACCGGCTTGTCGCCGCCGGCATCGAAGGTGCGGATCGTCACGGGCCGCTGCCCGGCCCAGCGCAACACGGCATCATAAGCCTGGAATTGGGTCTCCTCATCCGGCAGCTCGCTGTGCCCGGCGAGCAGGAATTCCGTCCGCATCAGGCCGATGCCGTCGGCATATTGCGCATCCGCATGCTCGAGATCGTCGACGCGCTGGATGTTGATCAGGAGCTTGATGTGCTCGCCGCGCCACGAGGCGGTCGGCCGCCGCAGGATCGCGCGCGCGGATGCCCGGCTCTTGCGATGGCTTTCGCGCCGCTTCTCGAAAATGCGTACCTGCTCGGCGCTGGGATCGAGCTCCAGTGTCGCGCCTTCGCCGTCGAGCAGCGCCGTGGCGCCGGCATCCGGAATGGCGCCGAGTTGCACCACCATCGGGATGCCGCGCGCGCGCGCCAGCATCGCGACATGGCTCGTCGGACTGCCGTGCAGCAGCGCGAGGCCGCCGCCACCGGACCAGTCGATCTCCAGGAAGCGCGACGGCGGCAGGTCGTCGGCACAGACGACGCCTCCACTCGGAATCTTCAGCGGCTCGCCTTCGTCGCCGCGCAGGATGTGGACCACGCGGTCGCGCAGGTCCGCAAGGTCCGACGAGCGCGCCTGCAGATACTCATCCGCCGCCGAATTGTACTCCGCGATCTGCTCGTCGAGCGTCGAACGCCATGCGACGTCGGCCGGACGTCCCTCGCCGATCGACGCGAAGATCGCTTCGATCAGATCCTCGTCCTCCAGCAATGCGACCTGGAATTCGAGGATCTGCGCGGCTTCACCGCCGGCGCTGGCGGCAAGATCGGCGATCTGCCCGCTGGCGAGATCGATCGCCTTGCGCAAGCGAGCGCCTCCTCGACCAGCGTGCCGGCCACCCGCTCGCCGCCCGCGCCCGCGTCGACGCGAACCAGCGGACCATGGGCAAAGCCGATCGAGGCGGTCCTGCCGCGGTAGGCCGATCCTGCAGCGCCGCCCTGCATGCTAGCCTGCTCCATCCGGGAAATCGCTGGCGACCAGATCGACCAGCGCCGCGACGGCGGCCTCGGCGTCGCTGCCGGAGGCCTTGATCTCGATCGTGCTGCCGTGCGCGGCTCGCATCGCCATGATCTTGGCCACGCTCTTGGCGTTGATCCATTCGCCCGCACCCGCGACCCGCACCGAGATCTGGGCCTGGAACTTCTTGGCGAGCTTGGTCAGCTTGACCGCCGGGCGCGCGTGCATGCCGACCGCATGCACCAGCCGCACATTGCCGGTGAAGATCTGTCCGTCCGCTCTATCAAGCATGCTCATCATCCATTCATCGCATCGCCGACATTTCAGTCGGCAGAGAGTTCCTCGGCCACCGCCTTGACCTGAGCCAACGAGCTGCCGCCCGCCGCCTCGGTCGCCGCCATCACGGCGCCTTCGACGATCGGCGCGTTGCAGACGACAACGAGGTCGCGCCGCGCCGGCTCCAGCATCTCGACCGCCATTTCGCTGTTGGTCTCGGCACCGCCGAGATCGACCAGCACCGCGACGCCCTTCGGAGACCAGGCGGCATTGATGGCGTCGATGATCAGCGGCACGCTGGTGCCCAATCCGCCATCGGGATTGCCGCCGCAGAAGGCCACCTTGACCTCGCTGCCGACCATCTGCCGCACCATGTCGGCGGTTCCCTTGGCGATGTCGCTGGAGTGCGAGACGATCACGATCCCTACGGTGTCGGTCATGCCCGTGCCTCCAGCCCCGCGCACACCGCCTGCACCAGCACGCAGCTTGACCGCGCGCCAGGATCGACATGCCCGACGCTGCGTGCACCGAGGAACGACGCGCGCCCCTTGGTGGCCTGCATCGGCGCGGTCCGCTCGACCGCCTCGGCCGCGGTGCTGCGCACCCGCGCAATCAGGTCCGGCTGGCCGGCCGCCGACTTCAACGTCTCCAGCACGGGAACCAGCACATCCAGCATCGTCTTCTCGCCGACATGCGAGCGGCCGCGCGCGCTCACCGCGTTCACCGCGCTGCCGAAGACATCGGCGAGATCCTCGGGCAGGTGCTTGTCGTGCGAGAGCGCCTCGCCCGCGGCGAGGAAGAAGCTGCCATAGAGCGGCCCGGAGGCGCCGCCGACCGTCATCACCAGGGTCTTGCCGATCATCTTGAACGCTTCGTCGAGCGGCTGCGCCGAGATCGCATCGAGCTTGCCGAGCACGGCCTCGCAACCGCGCTTCATGTTGGTCCCGTGGTCGCCGTCGCCGATCGCCTGATCGAGGCTCGTCAGCTCCGGCGCGCTGGCGATGACCTGCTCTGCGGCCGCCTTGACCAACGATTTGAATGTCTCTGATGGCACCGACATCTCCTCGATCCTCTCGCCCCTCTAATGAACCGCCGCAGCAATGCGCTGCCCCGCACGGTCGAAACACAACGGGTGCACCAGATGCAAGTCGACCTCCTGGCCGGCCTGCAGCGGCTGATGCGGATCCGCCAGCGTCACCAGCGTCTCGCCCTTATAGTCCAGGTGAATATGATTCTGCTCGCCGAGGTGCTCGACCCGGTGCACGCGACCGACCATCTGCCCGCCATTGCGCGCGGCGAGCTGAAGATGCTCGGTGCGAATGCCGACCGTCTCGGTTCCCGGCGGCATCGCGACATCGGCGAGCAGGCGCGCCGGCAGGAAGTTGATCTGCGGCGTCCCGAGCCGCGAGGCGACGTAGCTGCTGGACGGGCTTTCGTAGATTTCCCGCGGCGTGCCGAGCTGAAGCAACTGGCCGTCTTTGATCACGCCGATGCGCGAGGCCATCGTCATCGCTTCGACCTGATCGTGCGTGACATAGAGGATGGTCGCGCCGAGCTCGATCTGGATCCGCTTGAGCTCGAGCCGAAGCTCGCTGCGAAGCTTTGCGTCCAGCGAGGACAGCGGCTCGTCCATCAGATAGATCGAGGGATCGCGGACCAGGGCACGGCCGATCGCCACACGCTGCATCTCGCCACCAGAGAGGCGGGTGGCGCGGTTGTTCAGCTTGCTTGCGATATGCAGCAGCTCGGCGGTCTGCTCGACGCGCCTGCGGATGATCGGCTCAGCCACCCGCCGCGCCGGCGAGCGCAGCGGAAATGCCAGATTGTCGTAGACCGTGAGATGCGGATACAGCGAGTACTGCTGGAACACGAACGCAATGTCTCGCGAGCCGGGCGGATCGTGGGTCACGTCGCGGCCGTCGATCACGACGGAGCCGGTATCAGGGCTCTCCAGTCCGGTGATCAGCCGCAACGTCGTGGTCTTGCCCGCGCCGCTCGGTCCGAGCAGGACCAGGAACTCGCCGTCGCTCACCGTCAGCGAGAGGTCGCGGACCGCTTCGACCGCGCCGAAGCGCTTGGTGACGTTGCGCAGGGTGACGTCAGCCATGGCGCCGGCCCTCCCCGTTTGCGGTCCGGATCGCAAGGCCGCTGCCGACATCGAACAATGCCAGCCGCTCGGCGTTGAATTCGAGACCGATGGTTTCGCCGATCTGCACCGACGCACTGGACGGCAGCCGTGCCGCGACCCGCCCATAGGCGGTGTCGACGGTGACGATCTGGGTGGTGCCGAGATATTCAGCACCGAACACTTCGCCGCGAACGGCGCCCGCATCGGCGAAACGGATATGCTCTGGGCGGACGCCGAGCGCGAGCGGCGCGTTGGCGCGGTCTTCGCGGATCTCCGGCACCGCCAGCCTGGTGTCGTGGAAGCTGACCGCGCGATCGCCGGATCGCAGACCGCCCTCGAAGCGCAGGAAATTCATCGGCGGCGAGCCGATGAAGTCGGCGACGAACATGCTGGCGGGCCGGTCATAGACCTCCTGCGGCGTGCCGATCTGCTCGACCCGCCCCTTGTTCATGACGGCGATCTGGTCGGCCATCGACATCGCCTCGAGCTGGTCGTGCGTGACATAGACCGTGGTCGCCTTGATGCGATCGTGTAGGTCGCGCAGCTCGCCGCACATCAGATGACGAAACTCGGCGTCGAGCGCGCCCAGCGGCTCGTCCATCAGGAACGCCTTCGGCCGCCGCACCATGGCCCGCCCGAGCGCGACGCGCTGCCGGTCGCCGCCCGAGAGTTTCGAGGTCTTGCTCGACAGTAGATGCTCGATCCGCAGCATCCGCGCGGTCTCCTGCACCCGCTCGCGGATCTCGCGCCTCGCCATGCCCTGGCACTTTAGCGGGAAACCGATGTTCTCTCCGACATTCATGTGCGGATAGAGCGCGAACAGCTGGAACACGAAGGCGATGTCGCGGGCGGCGGCGCGGTGGAACGTGACGTCCTCGCCATCGAGCAGGATCTTGCCTTCGGTCGGGAGCTCGAGGCCGGCGATCATGCGCAAGGTCGTGGTCTTGCCGCAGCCGGAGGGCCCGAGCATCGCGAAGAACGTGCCGTCGTCGATCGTGAAGGTCGAGCCTTCCACCGCGGTAAACTGATCGAACGACTTGCGCAGGTTTTCGATACGGATCTGTGCCATGGCCCTATTCCGGAAAATGGCTAACGATGACGAAGCCGACCGTGCCGGCGAGGATCGTCACGAAGGAGTAGCTGTAGAGATCGATCGACCAGGGCTGCACCAGCATGATGATGCCGCCTCCGATCAGGGTCATCGCAACGGCCTCCCACGGCCCGCGGCGAAACCAGCGCGCTACGCCACCTTTGGCAACCACAGAGCCGCTCATTTGCGCACCGCTCCGAAGGTGATGCCGCGCAGCAGATGCTTGCGAAGCAGCACGGTGAACATGACGATCGGGACGACGAACAGCGTGGTCGCGGCGGCAACCGCCGGCCAGTCCTGCCCGCCCTCGCCGATGATGAAGGGGATGAAGGGCGGCATGGTCTGCGCCTCGCCGCTGGTCAGCAGCACCGCGAAGGCGTATTCGTTCCAGGAGAAGATCAGGCAGAAGATCGCGGTCGCAGCGATGCCCGTGACGGCCTGCGGCAGCACCACCTTGCGCAGCGCCTGCAGCCGCGTGTAGCCGTCGACCAGCGCCGCCTCCTCATACTCGCGCGGAATCTCGTCGATGAAGCCCTTGAGCAGCCAGACCGCAAGCGAGACGTTCACCGCGGTGTAGAGCAGGATCATGCCGAGCCGCGTGTCGGTCAGGTTGAGCTGCCGGTACATCAGATAGATCGGAATCGCGACCGCGACCGGCGGCATCATGCGCGTCGAGAGGATGAAGAACAGCAGATCGTCGGCCAGCGGAATGCGGAAGCGCGAAAATGCGTAGGCCGCGAGCGTGCCGAGGAAGACCGCGAGGAAGGTCGAGCCGAAGCCGATGATCAGCGAGTTGACGAAGCGCGGCACGACTTTCGACGGCCCGGCGATCACCATGTCCCGCTTGCGCACCAGCTGGTCGTACCAGGTCTGCGGCGGCGGCAGCTTGGCGATGAAGTCCGGCGTCTGGCGCGTGCGCACGGTGAACAGGTTCACATAGCCTTCGAGGGTCGGCTCGAAGATCACCTTCGGCGGATAGGCGATGGCATCGCTCTGCGACTTGAACGCGGTGGCGACGATCCACAGCAGCGGCAGGATCGTGATCACGGCATAGAGGATGACGAGGCCGCCGGCGAACGCCTTGGTGCGCGGCGAGGCTTCGACGATCGAATGCGCGGTGGATCTGGTGGCGGCAGCGGTCATCGTTGCTTCACCTTGTTGAGCGTCTTGACGTAGATGTTGGCGGCACCGAACACGGTCACGAACAGTATGATGGCGAGCGCCGAGGAATAGCCGGTGCGCCACTTCTCGAACGCCGCGCGCTTCAGCGAGATCGACACCAGCTCGGTGGTCGAGCCCGGCCCGCCCGAGGTCAACAGATTGACCATGTCGAACATCTTGAAGTTCTCGATGGCGCGGAACAGCACCGCGAGCATCAGGAACGGCACCGTCATCGGCAGCGTGATCGACCAGAACTGCCGCCATGCCGAGGCGCGATCGACCTCTGCCGCCTCATAGATGTAATCGGGGATCGAGCGCAGCCCGGCGAGGCAGATCAGCATGACGTAGGGCGCCCACATCCAGGTATCGACCAGCACGATCGTCCACGGCGCGAGCGACACCTGCCCGGTCATGCTGAACGAGCTCGGCGGCACGCCGGTGAACAGGCTGATCAGATAGTTGAACGGCCCGATCTGCGGCTGCAGCAGCAGCGTCCAGAAATTGCCGACCACCGCCGGCGACAGCATCATCGGCAGCAGGATGATCGTGGTCCAGAAGCTGTGGCCGCGAAACTGACGGTTGATCAGGAGCGCGAGACCGAACCCGACGACCACCTGCAACACCACCGACGAGATCACGAACTGCGCCGTGGTCTGCAGCCGGAACCAGACGTCCTCGTCGGTGAGGATGTCCCTGAAATTGTCGAGCCCAACGAACCGCAGCGGCAGATAAGACATGCTGAGGTTGAGGTTGGTGAAGGACAGCCGGATCATCCAGATCAGCGGAAAGATGTTGATCGCAAGCAGCAGCGCGATCGTCGGCGCGACGAACAGCCAGGCAATGGCCCGGTCCGACAGGCCGCGGACGCGCCGGGCGTCGCGGGATTTGGCAGGCGTGCTCACGCCTGGCATCGTAGCATGATCAGGTTGCGAGATCGTCGTCATCGTATCCATCGGCTGGGCTGGCTCGGCTTCCCCGGGGCGGTCCTCGGGGAAGCCAGTTCAGGTGAAGTATGGCGCCTATTGCGAGGCGACTTCCTTGCCCTGCTCCTTGAAGACCTTGGTCCAGTCCTTGACCAGGAGATCCAGCGCCTGCTGCGCCGTGCCCTTGTCGGCGACGACGTAGTCATGCACCCGCTTCTGCATGTCGAGCAGCAGCTGGGCGTAGGACGGTTCGGCCCAGAAGTCCTTCACGATACCCATCGACTCCAGGAATTGCGGCGCGAACGCCGCGCTCTTCGGGAAGTCGGGCGCGTCGACCACCGCCTTGAGCGCCGAGTAGCCGCCGATCTGCCACCATTTCTGCTGCACGGCAGGCTGCGCGAACCACTTGATGTAGGCGAGCGCGTCGTCCTTGTGGTCGGAGGTTGCCACCACCGAGATGCCCTGGCCGCCGAGCTGGGTGAAATGCCCCTTCGGACCGGCCGGATTGACGAAGAAGCCGATCTTGTCGCCGCCGACATTCGGATCCTTGTAGAGGCCGGGGAAGAACGCGAACCAGTTCATCTGCATCGCGACCTGGCCGGACTTGAAGGCATCGAGCCCTTCCTGCATGTAGGCGTTGGTCATGCCCGGCGCGGTGCAGCACTTGTAGAGCTCCTTGTAGAACTCGAGCCCCTTGGCCGCATCGGCCGAATTGACGATGCCCTGCATCTGATACGGCTTCTTCGGATTGTCGTAGGCGAAGCCGTAATTGTAGAGCACGTTGGTCACGCCCATCGTGATGCCTTCCGAGCCGCGCTCGGTGAAGATGTAGGCGCCATAGACCTTCTTGCCGTCGATCTCGCGGCCCTGGAAGAACTCGGCGATCTGCTTCAGCTCGTCATAGGTCTTCGGCGGCGCCAGGTCGCGGCCGTACTTGGCCTTGAACGCGGATTGGATCTCGGGCCGCGAGAACCAGTCCTTGCGATAGGTCCAGCCCACCGCATCGGCCATCGCCGGCAGCGCCCAGTAGTTCGGCGTGTTCTTCGGCCACTGCGAGTAGCCGACCACGGTCGCCGGGACGAAATCGTCCATCGAGATCTTCTCCTTGTCGAAGAAGTCGTTGAGCTTGACGTACCACTTGTTCTCGGCGGCACCCCCGATCCATTGGCTGTCGCCGATGATCAGGTCGCAGAGCTTGCCGTGCGAATTGAGCTCGTTGAGGAAGCGATCGGCGTAGCTCGTCCAGGGGACGAACTCGTATTTCATCTCGATGCCGGATTGCTTGGTGAAGTCCTTGCCCAGCTCGACCAGCGCGTTGGCCGGGTCCCATGCCGCCCAGCACAGCGTGAGCTGCTTGCCTTGTGCCGCGGCTTGCCCGCCGCCGAGAGCTCCGAGTGCAGCAACCGCAACGACCGCGGACGCCGCCGTACTACGCAACCATCCCAATGCTCGCATAATCCATTTCCTCCCTATCGTTGAAGCACCTGACCCGCTCGGCGCATCCTGCCGGATTGACGCCGACACTCCGAAACCGAGTTGATGAGCGATGATGGAGAGCGAGACGAAACGCGCCCGGAAATCGAGATCCGGACCGCTGGGCTCCTCCCACACATCGGCTCGATGCGTGATGTTTATCGTTCTTGTAATACTAAACGTATTACTAAATTCAGGAACCCGTCAAGCCGGTTTCTTGGGAGCTGCGGCGAAGCGCCAATCTGGCACGTATGACCGGTCCATCCGCCCGCACTGCAGCAACGCCGGATGATGGAAAACACCAGGGCAGGCTCGACTCGATGTTTAGTACCACGTTTTACTGAACGTTCAGCGCGGGAATAGAACGCCTTGCCCGCGGCGCCTTGCGCCATCTGAAGCGAGAGATAGCCCGACGCCCACACCCGTCTCGCGTCAGCTCGTCAAAGCAAGGCGAACGCGATCGACCCAACCGATCACGGAGCCTGATCGGCGTGTGATTTGAGGCCATGCGGTCGCGCATTGTTACGCGCTGTGCAAATTGCACTGACGGCTCCAGCGCTGCGCGAGACTGTTGAGACGGGCGCAGAACATGGCGGCCGTCTCATGACCCGCATCTGACGTGTTCGGCAAGATCTCGACCGCCTGACGGAAATTGCCGTCATATTTTGGCCATAGCCCGTTTCTTAAAGGCCCGGGCGGGCCATGTCCCGCCTCTGTTTTGCGTCGTCCGGCCGATGCGGCCGCTTCGCAACCAAATCGCAGATCATCGCTGCGCCTCCCCCCACAACACGGATGGTCTGCCAACAACAAGAGGACTTTGTAATGCGTAAAACTCTCGCGGCTGTCGCCGTGCTTTTGGCCTTCGCCTCGTCTGCTGCTGAAGCGCGCGGCCGTCATCACCATCATCGGCATTATGCGCATTCCGGTCGCCCCGCTGCGTGGTGCGGATGGTTCATGCGCACGCAGGTCGGCAGCGATCCGGGTCCGCAATACAATCTGGCGCGATCCTGGGCGCGATACGGCAGCAATGCCGGCGGCCCTTCGGTCGGCGCGATCGTCGTCTGGCGTCATCACGTCGGCAAGATCGTGGGTCACGAGAACGGCCAGTGGATCGTGCAGAGCGGCAACGATGGACACGCCGTGCGCACGCGTCCGCGCTCACTGGCCGGCGCCATCGCGTTCCGCAACGCCTACGCTCAGTTTTAGGGAACTTCGCTTCAGCGCCGACATCCGAGCGTGCGCCGCCGAGCGGTATACGAACCGTTCATCATCGCGGCCTACGCTCCGTCGGGGTTTCGCCCTGAAGCCCTCAGACGGGCGCCGTCACCTGTGTTGACCAGGTGGCGGCGCTTTTTCAGGAATGCACCAGCTTGCCTCAGAAACCGAAAAAAGCCGCTTCCGTCTCCACCACTGCCTCCTATTGGTCGGCCGCTTACGTCAGTTTCCGCAATGGCGTGACTGTTTTCGCTGTGACCGGCGGCGTGCTCGGGTTCCTGCTGGTCGCCAGGCACTATCTCTGAACCGTCAGCGCTTTCCGAGACTCTTCAGATACGCGCAGAACATGTCGGCCATGGCGTCGGCATAGCGCTCGATCTCGGCCTGACTTCGCGGACTCTCCGAAAAATCCTTGCCCACCGTGCTGAGCGTCGTCGTGATCAGATCGCCCGCCATCGCGCGCACCGCGTCTGATGTCGTCGGCAGTGCGTCGCGCATGAAGGCTGCGACGATGCGTTCGCCCGCTGCCCGCACCTCACGCGCCTCGGGCGCGTCGCGATAGAGCGGCGCGGCGTCGTTGAGTGCAACGCGCACCGCAGCTTCCTCACATTCGGAGCGGATGAAGGCGTGCACCAGCGTGCGCAGCCGGTCCAATGGCGGCCGCGCGGCGTCCTCGAGGATGTCGCGCAGCAAGCTGATGTTCTGCCGCCACTCGTCGCTCTGCAGCCGGAACAGGATCGAGGCCTTGTTCGGGAAATACTGATACAGCGAGCCGACGCTGACGCCGGCCTTCTCGGCTACCCGGGCCGTCGTGAAGCGCTGCGCGCCCTCCTTGGTCAAAACCTGAACAGCAGCATCGAGAATGGCCGCGACGAGCTCCGTCGAGCGGACCTGTTGCGGCTGTTTTCGCGAGGAAATTGAAGAGGTTCGCCGCTCATCCATGGACGTCCCCGGGAATGCGATTAGCGAATGCGACTAATTATTCGTATTTCAAGCGCGGCGCAAGGACGCGCCGATTTTTGGACCGGAGACTTACATGACGACCCTCACCTCACCCCGACTCGCAGGCCTGCTCGACCGCCTGTTCGCGCAGGCCTCCGCCGCGGTGGAGGAGACCCAGCTCGCAGTGGCCGACCTTTCCGGCGAGGAACGGACGCGCCTGATGCGGAGCAGGACCGACTACCGCGCACTGTACGGCCGCTTCAACAATGTGCCGCTCGCGGTCTCGCGCGAGACCG
Source organism: Bradyrhizobium tropiciagri (assembly GCF_001189845.1). Lineage (GTDB taxonomy): Bacteria > Pseudomonadota > Alphaproteobacteria > Rhizobiales > Xanthobacteraceae > Bradyrhizobium > Bradyrhizobium tropiciagri. The sequence goes on along the minus strand of NZ_LFLZ01000003.1, from coordinate 48,826 downwards.
GCGTGCTGCTCTACATGCTGGCGCGCAGCACGCGGGCGCGGAGCATCGTCGAGTTCGGCACCTCGTTCGGCATCTCCACGCTGCATCTTGCCGCGGCGCTGCGCGACAATGGCGGCGGCCATCTGATCACCAGCGAATTCGAATCGTCGAAGGTGGTGCGCGCCCGGGACAATCTCGTCGCCGGCGGGCTCGACGACCTGGTCGAGATCCGCGAGGGCGATGCGCTCGAGACGCTGCGCACAGGTCTGCCCGATGCGATCGATCTCGTGCTGCTCGACGGCGCCAAGGCGCTCTATCCCGACATCCTCGATCTCGTGGAGAGCCGCCTGAAGCCGGGTGCCTTTGTCGTCGCCGACAATGCCGACCACAGCCCAGACTATCTGGCGCGGGTGCGTTTGCCGGCGAACGGCTACATCTCGACGCCGTTCGGCGAGGACGTCGAACTGTCGATGCGCCTGGGCTGAGGCCGACATGCAAGACGCGCGCGATCAGGCCGCCTTGATCTTGTCGATGACGGCGGACAATCGCGCGCGCTTTGCGGCGTCGCTGACCTGCGTGACGCTGGCCTCGAGATCGCCGAGCACACTGTCGATCTTCCATGCTGCGGGGCCTTCATCGATCACCGCGTCGGCCAGTTCGTCGGCCTTGTCGGGATCGCCGAGGTCGAAAGCCGCGGCGAGCAACGTCTGACGCGTCCATTCGTCGCCGACCTGAAGCCGTCTGGCACGCTCGCAAGCGGCGATCGTCAGCCGCAACGCGGTCAGCGCACGCTCCTCGTCGCCTGCCCGGGCACGCGCGCGATAAAGACGCGGCAAATTGCTCGAGCAATAATAGGCGTTGAGGTCGATCTGCATGCCCTGCTCATAATATTCGATCGCCTTCGCCTGGGCTTGCCGCTTGTCTACAGCCAGTGTGGCAGCTCTTGCCAGGCGCTTGTAGCGACCGCCCATCAGACCGAGGCGTTCCGGTGTCGGCCCCGCCGTCCTGATCAGCGTCTCAAGCGCCGCAATGGCCTGGAGATTGTTGCCGGCATAGGCGGCGGCGAATTCACGGATCTCCTGGATTTCAGGGACGTCCTTGAACTTCTTCGGAAGGCCCGCCGCAAAGTCGAGGACGCAGCTCCAGTCCGTGGTCTTGTCCACGCTGTCGCGCAACAGCAGCAGCAATGCGAGCGCAATCGGATAGGTCGCGGGCGGCGTGCCTTCGCTGGCGATTAGCGCCTGCGCGCGCTGCATGCGCTCGGCGTGCGGTGCGGCACGCACCTCGCGCACCTTGGTCTGGAACGCCGCGAGCTCGGCGAGCTGCTCCTTGGTCGTCGTCGCCTTCGTCGGATCGACATCTTCGGGATAGCCGGGGATCGATTGGGGCATCGGCGAGAGCCCGTCGCGGAGCGACACGATGCCCTCCTTGATCCTGGGCCGGAGACCGGCTGCGGTGTCGTCGGAGATATTGCCCTCGGGGAGCGGGTAGCGCACGGTGCGCATCTGCACGACGTCGAACAATTGCTTCGACCAGTCGGCGGCAAGCAGCACACAGCCGGTCTTCTGCGCCGCATGGCGGATACCGACCTCGTAATAGACGTTGCCGTTCGGGATCGTCATGTCCGCCAGCACGAGGTCGGCGAAATAGAGCCGCTCCAGCATCTGGCCGACGATCAGCGCACCGGTGTCCTGGTCGGCGCGAACCGGTTCATAGCCCAGCTCCTTGATCACCGGAACGTAGCCGCGATCCCACAGCGCGTTGAAATCGATTTCGGCCGGACCAAGCTTGGACTCGGCCTGGGTCGGCTTGCGGCCGTAAGGCATGATCATGAAACACGACGGCATGTTGCAATCCCTTCAGTCCCATAATCTTCTCGTATCCAGCCAGTAGACCCACGTCGTCTTGCGCCCCGCTTCATCCATCAGGTGCTTGGCGCCGCCGGGACCGTCGCCGCCTTCGCCGTTCCACAGGCAGACAAAGGCGAGCTTCTCGTCGCCAAATCGGGCGGCCCGCTCCAGCATCCATTGATTGTCGCGCTCATAGGCGTTTTCGCCGGCCGGCAGCGGGCCGAGTTCGTCCGGCATGACATGGAGCGCCGCGCGTGATTTCGCCGCGAGATAGCGCGCGCGCCAATTGCCGCCGGCGAAATCGACCGAGCCGGCAAGAAAGGTCGGCTCGTCGAACGGGATGTAGATCTCAAGCCCCATGCCTTGCGCGAGGGCAGCCTCCGCAAACAGCAGGTCGCCGCCGCAAGCGCCGCCGCAGATCGCGAGGTCGCCCTTGGCGACACCGATCTTCGCAAGCGCATCGGCGATCGCAGCGGCCGCGGCAGGCTCCTTGTCCGGCGGAAAGCGAGGCGTTTTTCGATCTGGCGCATCGATCATGTGACCGCTGAAGAGAACCACTATGTTAGGTGATCCGGCGCGTTGGTCCGTGGTCATCGTGACACCCGACTGATGGTTGGATCATTGTGTCTCGATGACAAACTTAGCTGAAGGCGAATCTCCTGTCGAAGCCGGGACCCGAGTGTCAGGACGCCGCGCTGCGCGACATCAATTGATATCGAAGGCCGGCGGGAAATGTTCGGGCTTGACCTGCACCTTCGCGGCGAGCGCTCCGATCGCGGCGAGCTCGTCCATGTTGGACGGGTCGTCCATCGCGGCGATCTTTGCCAGCGCCTCCGGCGTCCGGTCGATGGCGACCGTCGTCTTCAGCCAGCCCGTCTCCAGCAGCACGTTGTAGCGCGCATAGGTCGCAAGTTGCGGTCCGCCCTGGCTGTCCGCCGCCATGTCTTCCACCGCGCGATCGATCGGCCACGGCGTCAGACAATTTGTCAGCCATTGCAGCATGCCGTGATTGAGCCGTCCGCAATCGTCCATGAGCGATTGCAGCGCCCGCACGCCCTGCTCCGCCGCCGGCATGTGGACGATCTGGTCGGTCGAGTATGTCGACTTGAATACGCCGGTCCCTGCCGAGATCAGCAGGAGCTTGTCCTTGCCGCTATGCCACCGGAAACCATGACCATGAAGCGAAGCGAGCATCAGCAGCTGCAGCGCCGGATCGTTGAACGGGCTGACACCGCCGTCGACGAAGGCGCCGCTGACCGTGTGACCGTCGCGCGCGGAGATCTTGATCTCCTCGGGCTTGAAATAGGTTGGGGCCGCAGTGCTGGCGCGAACCACTTGCGTCAGCCGCAACGCGCCGTCCTGCCTGGCGTAGGGCGCGTCCGGATGATTGTGCAGCGGCCAGGGACTGCCGGTATCGAGCCGCTTGGTCATGATCATCAGGCCGGTGCGGACGTGATCGCCGCCGAGCGCCGTGTCGGCGCCGAGCTGCGCGTCGAGCGCGTGCTGCAAGGCGTCGGAATTGAATTTCGGCGCCAGCAGCCCCCGCCGCCAGAACGATTCCTGAAAGATGTCCGTGCCGATTCCGCGGTAGAGCTTCTTCAAGGCGTCCACCGTCATCCCGCAGGCAAGCCCGGCCGCGATGATCGATCCGGTGGAGGTGCCTCCGATCAGATCGAAATAGTCGCAGAGCAGCAGGTCATCCTTGCCGGACCGCTTGCGCAGCATCGCCTCGATGGCGCCGACATATTCGAGCGTCAGGATGCCGCGAATGCCGCCGCCGTCGAGCGCCAATATCCGCTTCGGCCCAGCGTCACGATCGAGATGCTGCTGCTTCGTCTTCGGCATGGCTGGCCCTCCGACTATGACTGTTGCTGATCTCGATACGGCCGAGCGATCACGGCCGAAGGCTCACTTGGTCGCGCTTTCGCCCGTACGGCGCCGGGGCATGAAATGAAGCGATGTGCTCACGTCGACACATCTGCTGATGTTTCGAAAAATTTTAGTCAGTGCATTCCGGAGCAGGACAAGCATCGCGCGCCGGCTCCCTGCGCATGTTGCACATGATACACCCTAGGGTATAGTGAGATACTTCACTGGCAGGCGGTTTTTCTTTTTCGCGGCCGGCGATCGCAATTTTCAGAGACGGGTTATCATCGGTCCGCGGCGAGACATGCAGCCGCAGCATCCGGCCGACCAGTCACGGCCAGCCGTCGCATAAGATTCATGCAGATCGGATTTTGCCATGCCAAACGATTTCTCGGTCTTTATCAGCCATCGCGCCGAAGACAGGTTTCTCGCACGCCTCTTGAAGGCTCGGCTCGAATATCTCAGCAGCCTGGACGGACAGCGTTCGGTGGGATGCTTTGTGTGCGAGGAAATTCCCGGCGGCGCCGAGTGGCGCCAGTGGATGATCGACAACACGGCGAAGGCCGACTGCCTGATCTTCATCCACACCAACGCCGAACATAATTGGACCTGGTGCGCGTCCGAGATTTCCCAGTTCGACGGCTACAAGCGCGCGCTGAAGCTCACGTCAAAGGTGCTGTGGTTCTCGGTCGATAGTTCGCCCTCGTTTCCGATGCTGGCGGAGAACGAGTTCTACGGGATCGGCGACGACGAGGTGCGGCGGTTTCTCGAGGATCTGTTCGTCCGGCCGACCTTCGGTCCCGTACCGCTGCGGCCGAAACTGAACGCCAATCATGCCCGCGACTTCAACGAAGCGGTGAAGGATCTGCACGCGCAATTCATGCAGATCACCCGCCCGGAAGAGCTGTTCCGCCTTCGGCTTCGCGTCGTGTTCAGCGACGAGCTGTCGTTCCGGCAGAAGGCCGATGCGCTGAAGGCATTGCCGCCTGCGGAGCGTGCGCGCGGATTCCTGACGGATGCCAGGCTGGAAGCGGATCCCGCCACCACGACGCTGCTGTCAGGTCCCGATGCGGCTGATCTCGACTGGGAGGACCTGCTCCGCGCCCAGAACCGCTACGACAGCGGCGCCTGGCTCGACGAGCTGACGAGCTATGTCGCGAACTCGTTCTCCGACGTGGATATTGCCAGCCGGCGAAGCCGCGAGCAGGTCCTCAGCCCGATCTTCCGCGATCTGAAGCTGTATCAACCGGTGATCGCCCGGCTCGAATATCTCGACAACACGCCGTTCTCGGTCGTCATCATCTTCGTGCCGATGCCGCCGTTCAGCGAGGACCCAAGGCTGATGGTCGCGCAGAACATGCCGAAGGACATCGTGTTCCTGTCGATCCTGCTGCGACTGGCGCGGCGCTTCCGATGGTCGTTCCTCGAGCCGCTCTACAACGCGGTCGAGGACCTCGACGATGACTTCAGCGCCAAGCGATGGGACGACCTGCTGCAGCGCTACCACGAATGCCTGGAAAACCTCGATTCGATCCTGCGACAGGGCAACATGCGCGAGCTTGAGACCGTCGGCGACATCAAGTCGACGATCAACATCTCCGACGATGCGCTCCTGAAGGAGATGTTCAAGGATTGGGGAACGTTTCAGAGCCGGCTCGCGCAGGCCATCGAGAAGAAGTCGCCGGGCGATGTGCGGCAAACGCTGGAGCCCTGGCTGAAGCGCAACAAGGACTTCATGAAGCAACTGCTCGTCGAAACCCAGGGCAAGGTGGAGAAGCTGCGTCCGCTGGAGGCCCGCTGACGCGCGCCGAACGCAGGTTCGGCTCGGCCGCCCCCTGCGCTCAGATCATCGACGCGACGCGCTCGAGGCCAATCAGGCGCGCCAGCGAACGGACCTCGTTCTTCTGGTCCTCACGGAGCTGGAACAGCAGCGGCATCGCCGCAGACTTCAGTTGCTGCACTTCCTCGGAATCCGGATCGATCGGCATGGTGCCCGAGGCGGGATCGCCCTGGCGCTTGGCGTGGATCTTGCGCGCGACCGCGCGCAACGCGGTCTCGACTGCCGGCCAGTAATATTCCTGCGACGACGACAGCTTCAGGCGGTCCTTGATGCCGGCAATCTGCGCGTCGCTGAGCAGGGCGTAGGTCTTCTGCGGCGCCGGCTTGGCGGCAGCCTTGGGCTTCGGCGGCGCGACCGCGGCCGGCGCTGGGACAGGCTCGGCGATCTTCGGCTGGGCCGCATCGACGGGGTCATTGAGCTTCGGCAGCCCGATGTCGGCGGGCTCGGCGGACGCATAGGCCTGGCGCACGGTATCGGCCGCGCCCGGAATCGCGGCTTGTGCCCGCAGCAGGAGCGGCGATGGATTGGCGGGCGGCTCCGCCGGCTGCGGCGCTTCAAAGGAGGCTGCGGCAAGCGTGGTGACCGCGAGCTTGTCCTGCTTGCTGGCGCGATTGGCGACCGGGCCGACGTCGGCCTGCGCAGCCGGCAGGCTGTCGCGGCCCAAAATGGCGGTGATCGCGGCGCCGGCGAGCAGGAAGCATGTCAGGGCGGCGAGGGTGATGGCTCTGGTCAAAAATTACTCCATTGCCGGCCGGTGTCACCGCAAACTGCGCGGCAAATGCGGCGTTAGCGTGCCATGACCGCGCCAAATAGGTGAAATTGTCCCGAAACGGCCCGAAAAATCAGGCCGCGGCGTCAAGCTCATAGGCTTCCTGGATGTCGGCCACGATCTCATGCGCGGTCCACAGGGCGCCGGGCTGGACCGCGTGCAGGCTGACCGTCCAGTTGGTCCGGCGGGTGCGCGGCGTGCTGACGATGTCGAACTCGACCTGACGGCACAGCGGATGCCGCTGCAGGGCGTAGAACACCCGGGTCCGGAGCTCATTGAGCGAGGCCGGGGTCTTGGAGAGCACCTCAAAAGCCATGTCGCATTCCCACAACTGCCGGGCGGCCCGCCGTGGCGGCGGACCATCCCGTGACGCATAGTTGGGACTGGCATGGTTAATGCCGCGTTAAGCGGACAGGCGGGACTTGACCGGTCAGGCGAGCCGTACCCGCGCGCACGCCGCCTCGTACTCCGCGACGGCCTGCGCCACGAGCTCGTCGACCCCAAGCACCCCGGTCACCCCCGAGGTGGAATGACCGCCGCTCCAGATGTCGCGCCAGCGTTTGGGGCGGCTCTCGCGGGCACCGATGTCGATGTCCTTGCCGATGTCGATCGCGCCGCGCGCCGGCAGGTCGTCGGGATCGAGACCGGCGGCTTCGATCGAGGGCCGCAACATGTTGGTCTGCAGGCCTGTGAAGGCCGTCGTGAGCAGGATGTCGTCGGCGGTCGCCTCGACCAGCATCTGCTTGTACCTCGCATCCGCCATGCTCTCGCGCGTCGCGATGAACTTGGTGCCCATATAGGCGAGATCGCAGCCGAGCGCTTCCGCAGCGCGCAGCGCGTGGCCATCGCTGATGCCGCCGGCCAGCACGATCGGGCCATCGAAGAATGCGCGCACCGCGCGGACGAACACGAACGGATTGAGCCAGCCGGTCTGCCCGCCGCGCCCGCGGTGAGCAGCACGAGCCCGTCGGCACCGGCCGCGACCGCGCGCTCGGCATGGCGGATCGAGGCGACATCGGCAAACACAAGCGCGCCGGCATCGTGCAGGGGGCTCAGCACCGGCGCCGGCGAGCCGACCGAGGTGATCACGAGCTCGGGCTTGTGCCGCAGCAGCACGGCAAGGTCCTGCTGTAGCCGTGTGTTGGAGCGGTGCACGATCAGGTTGGGGCAGATCGGCGCCGCCACCCTGCCGCTTGCATCGGCGTGCGCATTCAGGCGGCGCGCGATGTCGCCGAGCCATGCATCGAGCTGTTCCGTCTCACGGCAATTCACCGTCGGAAACGAGCCGATCACGCCGTTGCGGCAGGCAGCTACCACCAGCTCGACGCCGGACACCAGAAACATCGGCGCCGCGATCAGCGGCAGCCGAAGGCGATCGCGAAATCGCGCGAGAAGATCTGCGGACAAGTTGTTTCTTCCCATCATCATTGTGTTAGCGTTGCGCCAACATTGGCACGCAAGAGGCCAAACACAAAGCGGGAGGAGACCACCACATGAGCAATCCGCTCTATGCATTTCCGGCAACGTGCGAGCAGACCTTGCGGGCGCTGGCGCGTTATCCGTCGCGCACCGCCTTCGCATGGCCGGGCGGCTCGCTCAGCTATCAGGGTGCGACCGATTTGATCGGACGGATGCAGAGCGTGTTCATGCGGCTCGGCTTCGCGCCGGGTACCCGCGTCGCCTTCCTCACCGCCAATCGTGCCGACAGCTGGTGCGCCGGTGTCGCCGCGCAATTGTCGCGGCTCGCCATCACCTGGCTGCATCCGCTCGGCTCGCTCGACGACCAGTTGTTCCAGATCGAGGACTCCGAAGCGCAGATGCTGATCGTCGACGGCATCACGTTTCGCGACCGCGGCGGCGAGCTTGCGGCGAAGGCAGCGGACCTGAAGACTATCTTCACGCTCGGCCCGGCGGACTACGGCGCCGACCTGCTGCAGGTGGTCGAGGATTCCGGCAGCGCGACCGCGAAAAACTTCGCGCGCGAGGACGATATCTCGACCTTGAACTACACCGGCGGCACCACAGGCAAATCCAAGGGCGCGCTGCGCTACCACCGCGAATATGGCGGCTTCGCCACCGCGATCCTCGCCGACTTCGAGATTCCCGAGACGCCGCGCTACCTCACGGTGGCTCCCATCAGCCATGTCGCGGGTACAAAAGTGCTGCCGACGCTGATGCGCGGCGGCACCGTGCACATGCTGAAGGGGTTCGATCCGGAGGCGGTGTTCAAGACCATCGAGCGCGAGAAGATCAACTTCACGCTGTTCGTGCCGACCATGATCTACGTGATGCTGGATCATCCGGCGCTGCCCAAGACCGACCTCTCCTCGCTCGAGCTGTTGCTGTACGGCGCGTCCGCGATGTCGCCGAGCCGGCTGGTCGAAGGCATCGAGCGGATCGGCCCGGTGTTCTCGCAGCTCTACGGCCAGACCGAATGCTATCCGGTCTCGGTGCTGCGCAAGGCGGACCACGACCCGAAGACGCCGGAGCTGTTCCTGTCCTGCGGCTTCCCGATCGCCGCCTGCCAGGTGAAGATCCTCGATCAGGACGACCAGGAGGTCGCAACCGGCGAAGCCGGCGAGATCTGCGTGCGCGCCACGCATGTGATGGCCGAATACTGGAAGCGGCCCGACATCACCGCGGAGACGCTGAAGAGCGGCTGGCTGCACACCGGCGACATCGCGCGCAAGGACGAGCGCGGCTACATGTTCATCCTCGACCGCAAGAAGGACATGATCGTCTCCGGCGGCTTCAACATTTTTCCGCGCGAAATCGAGGATGTCTTGTCGCAGCATGCCGATGTCGCGATGGTCGCCGTGGTCGGCGTGCCCGACGACAAATGGGGCGAGGCCGTCACCGCCGTCGTGGTGGCGCGCGAGGGTGCAACGCCTGACGCCGACGAGCTGATCGGCCTGGTGAAGGCCAAGAAGGGCTCGGCGCACGCGCCGAAGCAGATCCAGTTCGTCAAGGAGCTGCCGATGACCGGCGTCGGCAAGGTCGACAAGAAAGTGCTGAAGGCGCGCTTCTGGACCGGCCGCGACCGCATGGTGGGGTGAGGCGGTAGCGCGCAAACCTGCCACCGTCATCCTGAGGTGCGCGCTCTTGCGCGCCTCGAAGGATGCACGGCCCCAATACTTCAGCTCGCGTCCCGACCGATCGCGGCGGCAGCGGGGCCGTCGCCCTTCGAGGCTCGCTCCGCTCGCACCTCAGGGTGACGGTTAGAGAGAACAGCTCCTCAGACCGACGAGGAGACAGTGGATGGCGCAGCGAGACTATCCGCACCGGTAGCAGCAATCTGCCGTCCGTCCCGCTGCCCCAGCAACTGATCGAGCCGCTCGCGGAGCTGATCCTGGTGATAGGGCTTGGCCAGCCGCGGCAGGTCGACGTGAGTGCCGTCGGGCAGTTCGGCATAGCCGGTGGCGAGCAGGACGACGAGCTGCGGCCGGACCTCGCGGGAGGCCGCGGCGAGCTCGATGCCGGTCATGCCTGGCATCACATGATCGGTCATCATCAGGTCGATCTCCTGGTCGCTCCTCAGGATATCGAGCGCGTGCGGTCCGGAATTGGCGCCGATGACGCGATGACCGAGGTCTTCCAGCATCTCCATGGTCGACATCGCGATCAGCGGATCGTCGTCGACCAGCAGGATCACCGCCGAGCGCTTGACCGGCGGCGCGAGGGGCACGGGACTTGCGGCTTCCGGCGCGGCGGTCGCCACCGGCAGCACCAGCACCGCCGTGGTGCCCTTGCCGACCGCGCTCGACAGCTGCAGCGCGCCGCCGAGCTGCACCGCGAGCCCGTGCACCATCGAGAGGCCGAGCCCGGTGCCCTTGCCGACCGGCTTCGACGAGAAGAACGGCTCGATCGCCCGCTTCAGCACCTCCGGCGACATGCCGCTGCCGCTATCGACCACCGACAGCTTCAGGTAGTTGCCCGGATGCAGCGCCGGATCGCTCTTTGTCTGCTCGTTCCTGGTCTGCTCGTTCTTGGCCTGCCAGGCCGCGAGGCGGATCTCGATCACGCCGCCATCCGGCATCGCATCGCGCGCATTGATCGCAAGATTGAGAACCGCGAGCTCGAGCTGGTTGGCATCGACGAAGGCCGGCGGCAATCCGTCGGGAATGTCGAGCCGGAGCACGATGCGCGGTCCGAGCGAGCGCTCGAGCAATTCACTCATGTCGCGCACCAGCGCGCCGAGATCGACCGGCACCGCGCGCAGATCCTGCTGCCGCGCGAATGCCAACAGCCGCTGCGTCAGCGAAGCGCCGCGCTCGGCGCCCTGCAACGCGCCGTCGACCAGCCGTTGCAGCCGCGGGTCCTCCGGCATCCGCTTGCGCAGCAGATCGAGATTGCCCATCACGGCCATCAGGAGATTGTTGAAGTCGTGCGCCACGCCGCCGGTGAGCTGGCCGATCGCCTCCATCTTCTGCGCATGGCGCAGCTGCTCCTGCGCCCGCTCGCGCGCCGCGACCTCCTTCATCAAATCGGCGGTGCGCTGCTCGACCCGCTGCTCCAGCGTCGCGGTGAGTTCGGCAAGCGCGGAGCGCTCGGCGGCGAGCTGTGCCAGCAGCGCCTCGCGCTCGATCTCCGCGGTCTTGCGCGCGGTGATGTCGGAGCAGACCCCGACCAGCGAGCGGATGCTGCCGTCCGGCCCGCGCACCGCGCGGGCGCGCACGTCGACCCAGTGCTGGCTGCCGTCGGGCCAGATGTTGCGATACTCGATCTTGTAGTCGACGCCGGTCTTGAGCGTGTGCTCGACGACCTCCTGCCGCCGGGCACGATCGTCGGGATGAACCGCCTCGAGCAGTTCCTGATAGGTGAACGGCTCGCTCGCAGGGCGCCCGAAGAAGCGCTTGCAGGTCGCGGAGGCCTCCAGCTCGAAACGGGGGACGTGCAGTTCGAGCGCGCCGAGATGGCCGGCATTGAGCGCCGTCTGCAGCAGGCTTTCGCTCTCGGTGAGATCCTCGAGAATCGCGCGGGTCTGGTATTGGCGGCGGCGGCCGCGCACGGCCGCCGCAACCAGGCTCACCAGCGTCGTCGGATGGAACGGGCGCTCGATGAAGGTGACATTGCCGAGCGCGCGGCCGAGCCGCGCCGCTTCTGGACTACGTTCGGCCCCGCCGCCCTCGCTCATCAGCACGATCGGGAAATCCGACCATGACGGCTGCTCGTTCAGCCAGCGCGTCAGGCCGGCAAGATCGGCGGTCCTGATCGCCTCGTCGGCAATGATGGCAAGGCCCGCTCCGCTCGCGACCTGGCGCTCCAGCTCGGCGAGGTCGCCGCAGATGTTGGCGTAGTAGCCGGCTTCCTTGATCAGGTGGGCAGTCTTGACGGCATCCCGCTCGCTCGCGGCAAGGATGACCGCGCGCTCCGAGGACGGGCCGGGCTTCATCGCGTCTGTCCCTGCGACGGCCGGGCTTCGGCAGCGGCCGAGACGGCACAATGGCGCCGGGTGGCCATGACCATAGTGCCGGCGGCGGGATCGATAGGCGTCATAGGGCCCCCTAACCGGAACGAAACTCGTTCGTGCTGCCACCGTTCCCGCGGCGCGAAGTTATTTTTACCGCAAAGGCAGCCGCTTATGCGATTGCCCTGCCCCGTGCGGGACCCGCGGCCGCAGCTATCGCATCGTGCCTTGCCGGCATGGCTTGGCTCGCTGAGGCCGCGCGGCAAAAATATCGAAAACAACCCCATGCAAAGGCGCCGGCGGCTGCCGGCCTTCGACGCGGCAACTTGACACGTCAGGCAAATCAGGGATATATTTCTAATATTCCGAAATCATGTAAGTGCCCCTCGCGCTGCAGAGGATGCAGGTCCCCGCCCGCATTGCTCTGGCGAGCAAGCCAACTTCCCTTTTTCAAGGGAAGGTCGGAGAGGGATAGCCCTGGTCAGCGCCGCTCGATGACGAGGCTCTGCACCGCCCGGCCGAAATAGCCCTGCACGTCGGCGAGCCGCGACATCGCAAGCCCGGCGCCGTCAGGCCCGATCCAGGACTCGCCGTCGAGCAGAATCCAGTCGCCGACCGGCTCGCGCGCCAGGCTCACGGTGAGATCGGCGTTGATGAAGGTCCACTGGTTGAAATCGAGCGCCGGCGCGGTGCCGTTGGAGAAGTCGGAGGCGACCACGGCGCGCATCGCCTGCGAGACGGCTGCGCCCGCGATCAGCGGCTGGTTGACGCGGAACCAGATCGCGCCTGGGCCCATCACGCCGAAGCGGCCGCGCGCCGCGCGCATCGAGATGCATTTGACGAACGGGCTGTTCGCAAGATTACCCGGCTCGACCATGCTTTCGTCGGGCCCCGGCAGCTCGACCGCAAGCGCTGTGATGTCCGGCGGCAGTTCGGCCGCCTGCTGCTTGATCTTCAGCACGGTGGCCGAGACGACGAGGACGCCGTCGGCGAGCAGCCTGACGCCGCAGAGCTGGATCTTGCGGCCATCGCGCAGGATCTCGCTCGAGACCGTCAGCGTCGCCACCGGCACCGGACGCATCAGGTCGATCGAGACCCGCGCGATCCGCATCGGCACCGGCGTCGGGATCGCTTCGGCAGCCCACACCACTAGCGCGGCCGGCGCGGAGCCATGCTGCATCCGCGGATCCCACGGACCCGCGGCATCGGGACTGGTGACGACGCGGTCACCGTCAACGCGAAAGATCGGGTCCATCAGAGCATGATCCGGAAAAGTGTGGAGCGGTTTTCCGAAGAGATCATGCTCAAACAGAAAGCTAAAGTGCGGTCGATCATCCTGATCACCGCGCTTTAGCCAAGCGCCGGATCGACCGCTTCGTCGTACTCTTTCTTGAAGCGGCCGATCAGCTCGGCGGCGGGCACCACCTTGGAGATGCTGCCGACGCCCTGGCCGGAGCCCCAGATCTCCTTCCAGGCCTTCGGCTTGGCGCGCTCGCCCGACGTATCGGTGCCGAAGCTCATCTTCGAGGGATCCGAGGTCGGCAGGTTTTCCGGATCCATGCCGGCCGCGACGATCGACGGCTTCAAATAGTTGCCGTGCACGCCGGTGAACAAATTGGAGTAGACGATGTCCTCGGCGGACGAATTGGTGATCATGCTCTTATAGCCCTCGACCGCATTCGCCTCCTTGGTCGCGATGAAGGCGGAGCCGATATAGGCGAAGTCGGCGCCGATGATGCGTGCGGCGCGAATGGCGCGGCCGTTGGCGATGGTGCCCGACAGTGCGATCGGCCCGTCGAACCACTGCCGCGTCTCCGACACGAACGGGAACGGCGACAGCGTGCCGGCATGACCGCCGGCACCGGCCGCTACCAGGATCAGGCCGTCGGCGCCCTTCTCGATCGCCTTGTGTGCGAATTTCTGGTTGATCACGTCGTGGAACACGATGCCGCCCCAGCCATGGACAGCTTGGTTGAGCTCCTCGCGTGCGCCGAGCGAGGAGATGATCATCGGCACCTTGTGCTTCTCGCAAAGCGCCATGTCGTGATCGAGCCGGTTGTTCGACTTGTGCACGATCTGGTTCACCGCGAACGGCGCCGACGGCCGCTCCGGATGCGCCTTGTCATAGGCGGCGAGCTCTTCCTTGATCCGGTACAGCCATTCGTCGAGCAGCTCCGGCGGCCGCGCATTCAGCGCCGGAAACGAGCCGACCACGCCGGCCTTGCACTGGGCGATGACGAGGTCGGGCACGGAGATGATGAACAGCGGTGCCCCGATCACGGGAAGAGACAGGCGGCCCTTGAACAGAGCTGGCATGGACATTGGCGGCGGATCCTCAAAGGTTTGGTCGGTTGGTTTTAGCTCGAATGCTGACCGTCATACCAACAAGGCAATCTTTCCAGTGTCAAGTATTGCGTTTTGGCGCTGCAAAAAAGATGACAAAACCTCATCTAAAGGGCGCATTTTCCGGGCGCATCTGGCATCCCAGCGCAAAATGAGTTTGGATCGGTTCGGCACGCACGTCTTCACCTCTCCCCATCGGGGAGAGGTCATTTGCGAAGCAAATCGGGTGAGGGGCCGCAGGGCTAACGAGAGACCGTAATCCCTCACCCGGCGCTACGCGCCGACCTCTCCCAAGGGAGAGGTGAACCTCCGCTGTTAATCCAGTTCGACCCAATCGCATCACTCTCTAGACGCAAGCCTCGCCGCCGCTATTGGCAGACCGCCCGTGTCACGAAATTTTCCGTCTTGCAGTCGTTCGGGCCGCGCTTGTGGCCCGGCAAATAGACCAGCGGCGAGCATTTTTCCGACGTGTCGATATCGATGCCCTTGCCTTCCTTGAACCCCTTGCTCTGGCACAGCCGGTCGGCGCCGATCTTGCAGTCGGGCGCACCGTTCGCGGCCACCACGCAGGCGGCGCGCCCGGTCACCATGCTCGAGGGGCGTGCCAGGTTCGACAAGTCGTCGAAGGTCTCGCTGGGGCTCTTCAGCTGTGGCAGCGCCGACTTCGACTTCTCGAACAGTTTTCCGATTTCGTTGATCAGTCCGGGTTTCTCGCGCTCCACCGGTGCCGGCGGCAGCTCGATCTGCTGCTGCTGAGACTCAGCGGGCTGCGGCGTCGGCGACTGCACGCCGAGCGAGGGCGACACAGTCTGAGCCCATCCGCCCTCGATCGCAGGCAGCGCCATCGACAGCGCAAGGCCCGCCATAGCAATGCGCGCCTTGGCGGGATTGAGCCGCGCGGGATTCACCGGTTGCAGATTCCATCAGCCATCGCAGCGAGCGTAGTCCGAAGCCGTCCTCGCGCAAAGACGCGAACGACTTGAACTTTGGTCAGATCAGCTTGAATGCGGCAACGAAGCCCAGCACCAGCACGATCGCGCCGATCGCGACCCACAGGCCGAGCCGCTTCTCGAGCTCGGCGCGGATGACATCGCCATAGCGGTTGAGCAGCACCGCGACGAAGAAGAAGCGGCCGCCGCGTGCGACGATCGAGCACAGGATGAACAGCCAGATGTTGTAACCGGCAAAACCCGAGGTGATCGTCACCAGCTTGTAGGGGATCGGCGTCAGCCCCTTCACCAGGATGATCACGGCGCCCCACTCGGCATAGGAGGCGCGGAACGCGTCGACCTTGTCGGAGAGGCCGTAGAGATGGATCAGCCATTGCCCGACCGAGTCGTAGAGCAGCGCGCCGATCGCATAGCCGAGCACGCCGCCGGCAACCGAGGCGATGGTGCAGACCGTCGCGAACCACCACGCCCGCTTCGGCCGCGCCAACGACATCGGCAGCAGCATGATGTCGGGAGGGATCGGGAAGAAGGAGCTCTCCGCGAAGGCGACGGCCGCGAGAATCCAGAGTGCGTAGGGCTTGTCGGCCGCCTCGACGCACCAGTCGTAAATCCGTTTCAACATGGGCGCGATGAACCATCATGGAGCCGATTTGTCCATGCCGGGATTGGGCCGAATAGGGTCGATTTTCAACGATATCGGATCGCCACAGCGAGCCAACCTCTCTGACCGTCATCCTGAGGAGCCGCGAAGCGGCGTCTCGAAGGATGAATCGGCCACCAGCCGGGCCGTGCATCCTTCGAGACGCGCGCAAGAGCGCGCTCCTCAGGATGACGGGGCATCGGGCGTTCCAGCCTTTCTTGTTGGGTTTACGGCTGCCGTTTACGCAGCCGGCTCTCCAGCGCGACAATTCGACGCCGCACCACCGGGACCGGTGCGGTCTTGGGCAGGCTCTTGGGGACCTTGACCGGTGACTTCGGCAGCTTCTCGGCGATCCCGAGCAGCCGCTCGCGCCGCTCCATCTCGCGCCAGACATCCTCCGGCTTCACGCCGGCCGACGCCCACAGAACCGTAAGATTGTAGAGCAGGTCCGCGCTCTCGCGGACGACGGCATCCGGCTTGCCGCTGATGGCGTCGATCACGACCTCGACCGCTTCCTCGGCGAGCTTCTTGGCCATCTTGGCCGGCCCGCGCTGGAACAGCCGTGCCGTGCGCGACGTAGCCGGATCAAGATCCCTGGCCGCGATCACCGCCTGGTAAAGCCGCTCGATCGAATCACTCATCCTGCGAGCCTAATCGAAACGCGTCGCCAGCGTGTTAACGGCCGGACTGACAACGAAAAATCCACCGGCCTCGCAGCCGGTGGATCGATGCTTTGTGACAGTTGTGAGAACCGACGACGGTGTCAGTACGGCGTATAGGGCAGTTGCGAACGGCGCCCGTAATAGCCGTGATAACCATAATACGGTCCGCCGCCGTAATAGACCGGGCCACCACCATAATAGGCCGGACCACCGTAGTAGCCGGGGCCGTCATAGTAGCCGTAGGAGTCGTAATAGTCGCGGCGGCTCTGCGCCGCGGCGATCGCAAGACCGGTGCCGACGATCCCGGCGAACGCAGCCGCGGCAGCCGCGCCACCGCCGCCATAGTAACGACGGCGCGCGCTGATGTCGGTCGCGCCGCTCGTGCCGTGCGATGTAGTCATGGCCGCAGCCTTGCCCGCCGGAGCGGAGCCTGCGAACGCCATCGTCGGCTCAACGGCCGTCAACGCCACCGCGGCAACCGTTGCCAATGTGGCTGCGCGGCCAACAGACGAAAAAACACCTTTTCGCGCAAACATTGCAGTCATCCTTTGTGGAAGCCGGCCTTTGTGGAAGCCGGCCCGTCGGGCCTTGGTAAGCTAACCACTCCCTCCAGATTAGGTTCCCGAAACCGAATGCAAGCTGAACAACCCAAGGTGAAATCGAGGCAGTCATCGGCCGTTCACCTTGCCCGGGGCAGAATGAATGCGAATAACGCCTGAAATTGCAGCTTGAAATGACCGTTGCCTTGGCGCATTCGATGTCATGACCAAGGCGCGCAGCCGGCGCGGCACTTTGTCTCGCCTCCCGGATGTCACGATGCATGTAAGTCGGACCACCGTTCTCCGCTGGATACTGGCCGGCACGATCGGCCTCTCGGGCGGCGTGTGGCCGGCGCTGACGCCGCTGCACGCCGGCGATCAGCCGCAGCCGCTCACCATCCAGTTCACGCTCGACCGTCCGCTTGACGCGGCCGCTGCACCATTCGTGATGGCGTCGGTCGGCGGCCTGTTCAGCGCCGAGGGCCTCGCGGTCGGCACCAACGTTGCCACCAGTTCGGCGGACGCAATCGCGCGCGTCGCCGACGGCTCGAGCGATTTCGCGCTCGTCGACATCAACTCGCTGATCCGCTTTCGCGACAAGCCGGACGCGGCCCCCGTCAAGGCGGTGTTCGTGCTGTTCAACCAGGCGCCATACGCGATCATTGCCCGCAAGAGCCGCGGCATCAAGGCGCTGGCGGACATGGAGGGCAAGAGCCTTGGCGTTGCCGAGGGCGACCTCTCGATCCGGCTGTGGCCCGCGGTCGCCAAGCAGAACGGCATCAAGCTATCGAGCGTGAAGCAGAACACGATCAGCGCCGCGGTGCGCGAGCCGATGCTGTCCGCAGGCCAGGTCGATGCGGTGACCGGCTTCTCCTATCTCTCGGCGATCAATCTGCGCGATCGCGGCGTGCCCGCCGACGATCTTGCGGTGCTGCGCTTCGCCGACTATGGCTGCGAAGCCTACGGCTTTGCCGTGATCGTCAGCCCGCACCTTGCCGCAGCGAAGCCGGACGCGGTGAAGGGCTTCGTGCGCGCGGCGGTCGGCGGCACCAATCTCGCCGTCAAGGACCCGGCCCGCGCCGCAAGCGAGGTGGTGAGCCGGATGGACGGTGGTTCGCGCGATCTGGAGCTCGAGCGGCTCGGCGCCATCATCCGCGACAACATCCTGACCGCCGAGGTGAAGCGCAACGGTCTCGGCGGCATCGAGCCGGAGCGTTTCGAGCGATCGATCGACCAGCTCGCGGAAGACTTCAAATTCCAGAAGCGGCCGAACGCCGCCGACATCTTCGACGATCAATTCCTGCCGCCGATCGACGGCCGGCTGGTGAATTGAGGCGCGTCCTCCGCCAAGAGACCGGCCCCTCCGCCGTCATTGCGAGCGAAGCGAAGCAATCCATCTGTCCCCGTGCGGGGATGGATGGATTGCTTCGTCGCTTCGCTCCTCGCAATGACTGGCTGCATTTGTTCACCAGCGCCTCAGGACTGGGCGTCGAAGTGTGTGGACCGAACAAGGAAAGTGGGTAGTTCTCCGTCGTAATCCCGGCTTACAATGGCCCGGCGCCCACCGCTTACGAGTCCCGCCGGCATGTCCATGCTCCGCCTCTATACCCGCGTCCTCGAACTGCTCGGCAAGGAGGCGCGGCTCGGCTGGATTCTCGCCGCCGCCAACATGCTGCTCGCCGGCGCGCAATTCGCCGAGCCGGTGCTGTTCGGCAAGATCGTCGACGTGCTGTCCGGCCGGCCGGTCACCGGGCTGTTCGCGACGAATTCGGCATGGCCGCTGCTGGTGGCCTGGGCGGCGTTCGGCCTGTTCACGATCGGCTGCAGCGCGGTCGTCGCATTGCAGGCCGACCGGCTGGCGCACCGCCAGCGCCAGGCGGTGCTGACCGATTATTTCGAGCACATCCTGCAGCTGCCGCTGACCTTCCACTCCGGCACCCATTCCGGGCGGCTGATGAAGGTGATGCTGAACGGCACCGATGCGCTGTGGCGGCTCTGGCTCGGCTTCTTCCGCGAGCATTTCGCCGCGATCATGTCGCTGGTCGTGCTGCTGCCGCTCGCGCTCTACATCAATTGGCGGCTTGCCATCCTGCTGTTCGTGCTCTGCGTCGTGTTCACCGTGCTGACCACGATGGTGGTGCGCAAGACCTACGGCATGCAGAGCGAGGTCGAAGCCTATTACAGCGACCTCTCGGCGCGCGCCTCCGACGCGCTCGGCAACGTCGCGCTGGTCCAGAGCTTCGTGCGGATCGATTCCGAGGTGCAGGGCCTGCGCTACGTCGCCGACAAGCTGCTCGCGGTGCAGATGCCGGTGCTGTCGTGGTGGGCGATGGTCACCGTGATCACCCGCGCCTCGACCACCATCACGGTGCTCGCGATCTTCACCGTCGGCATCGCGCTCCACAATGAGGGGCTCACCACGGTCGGCGAGATCGTGATGTTCGTCTCGTTCGCCACCATGCTGATCCAGAAGCTCGAGCAGGTGGTGAGCTTCATCAACAACGTGTTCATGGAAGCGCCGCGGCTGCAGGAATTCTTCGACGTGCTCGATGCGGTGCCGGCGGTGCGTGACCGTCCGGGCGCGGTCGATCCCGGCCGGCTGTCGGGCCTCGTCGAATTCAACGACGTCTCGTTCTCTTATGACGGCAAGCGGCCGGCGATCGAGGATCTCAGCTTCACCGCGCTGCCCGGCCAGACCATCGCGCTGGTCGGCTCGACCGGCGCCGGCAAGTCCACCGCGATCGCGCTGCTGCACCGCGCGTTCGATCCGCAATCCGGCATCATCAAGATCGACGGTATGGACATCCGCGCGCTGAAGCTGACGGCGCTGCGGCGGAACATCGGCGTGGTGTTTCAGGAGGCGCTGCTGTTCAACCGTTCGCTCGCCGACAATCTGCGTGTCGGCAAGCCCGACGCGACCGACGAGGAACTGCGCACCGCCGCGGCGCGCGCGCAGGCGCTGGATTTCATCGAGCGCAGCGAGAAGAAGTTCGACACCCATGCCGGCGAGCGCGGCCGCATGCTGTCCGGCGGCGAGCGCCAGCGGTTGTCGATTGCGCGGGCGCTGCTCAAGGACCCGCCGATCCTGATCCTCGACGAGGCGACCAGCGCGCTCGACGCCGTCACCGAGGCCAAGGTGAACGCTGCTCTCGACGAAGTGATGAAGGGCCGCACCACCTTCGTGATCGCGCACCGCCTCTCGACCATCCGCCACGCCACCCGCATCCTGCTGTTCGACCAGGGACGGGTGATCGAAAGCGGAACTTTCGATGAACTGGTGGCGAAAGGCGGGCGTTTTGCCGAGCTCGCGCGGGCCCAGTTCCTGGTCCAGGAACGGGCGCGCGCCGGCATCGAGACACCATAATTCTCCCCTTTCCAATTGAGGCGGCTGCCGAAATTCAGCCGATTTCGTCCACGATATAATTGGCCAGCCTCTGTTCTCTGCTGGCAAGCCGGTATAGGGTTTGCATTGCCGCGACGCGGCGCCGGACACGCTTGAAACCCGTACGTCACATCGCAAGACCTCCTTTTTTCAAGGCGGGTCTCAAAGGACCGGAACCGGACTCGTGCATTTTCCTCGCCCGCTGCGCCCGTCGTTGAAATGGATTCTGGCCGTCGCGATGCTCGCCATCGCAACGCCGCAGATGGCGCAGGCCGAGGCGCTGCTGGTGGTCGAGGCCGATACCGGAAAGGTGCTGCAGGCCGACAATGCGACGATGCCGTGGTACCCGGCTTCGCTCAGCAAGCTGATGACGGCCTATGTCACGCTGAAGGCGGTCAAGGACGGCCGCGTCTCGCTCGACACGCTGCTCACGGTGTCGCCGACGGCATCATCGCAGTCGCCCTCGAAGATGGGCTTCCGGCCCGGCACCCAGGTCACCGTCGACAACGCGCTGAAGATGATGCTGGTGAAGTCGGCCAACGACATGGCCGTGGTGCTGGCCGAGGGCATCGGCGGCTCGATCGACGGCTTTGCCGGCGAAATGAACCAGACCGCGCAAAAGCTCGGCATGACGCAAACGAGCTATGTCAACCCGAACGGCCTGCCCGCCGACGGCCAGATCACCTCGGCGCGCGACATGGCGATCCTCGCCCGCGCCATCATCCGCGACCTGCCGGAATACGAGTATTTCGTTCACATCCCCTCGATCCGCTTCGGCCGCCGCATCACCCAGAATTTCAACAAGCTGATCGGCCGCTATCCGGGCGCCGACGGCTTCAAGACCGGCTTCATCTGCGCGTCCGGCTACAACCTCGTGGCGTCGGCGACGCGCGACGGCAAGCGGCTGATCGCGGTGGTGCTCGGCGCCTCCTCGGGCCGCATGCGCGCGATCCGCGCCGCGCAGCTGCTGGATCGCGGCTTTGCCAATAACGGGCTGGCGTGGCTGCGGCCCTCGCTCGGCACCGTCGACAATCTGGTGCCGATCGATTCCACCCCGCCGAACCTGCGCGAGGAGATGTGCGGCGCCAAGCACAAGCGGCCCGCCAGCGACGAGGACGGCGAAGACACCGTCGCCAGCGCCGGCGCGAGCACCAACGGCGACAGCGGCGTGAGCTTCTTCGCCTCGGGCCTGCAGGCCGCGATGCCGACCAAGCCGGCCGACATGCTGGCGCAGCCGGCGGCGGCGTCCGAACCGGTCGTGGTTTATACGGGGCCGACCAAGACCGGCGCAGCGCTGATCGCCGCGGTTGAGGCCGACACCGAGAAGCTGCAGCCGGTCAAGCGCACCAAGGGCAAGCACACCCGCGTCGCGGGCAAGAAGTCCGATACGGCCGATGACGCGAAGGGCGACGCCAAGAGCACCGCCAAGAGCGCTGCCAAGCCGGACAGCAAGCCGGCGGCCAAGCCGGTGCGTCACGCCAACGCCAAGCCGGATGCCGCAGCTGCGAAGCCGGCCGCGGACAAACAGGCCGCCGCAAAGCCCGCCGGCAAGCCGGCGACGGCGGCAAAACCGGCTGCGAAGCCGAAAGCCGACGCCAAGCCCAAGGCCGACGCCAAGCCGGCCGGTTAACAGAGCGTCACCCCCTCCGATCTCCCAATGCGTCGATAGCGCGCAGCGGCTTGCCATTGGCCGCGGCATCGCTCAATACTGCCCGAAATACCGCGACCAAGAATAATACGACCAAGGGTCGAGAAACCCGGAAACAATCCGGGACGTCAGCCAAATTTGAGAGAGGGAAAGACCATTATGGAGCGCATCTGGCTCAAGCATTATCCGGCCGGCGTGCCCGCCGATATCGACGTCACGCAATATTCGTCGCTGGTCGAATTGCTGGAAGAGAGCTTCAAGAAGTTCGCCGATCGCAAGGCGTTCATCTGCATGGACAAGGCGATCACCTATCGCGAGCTCGACGAGATGTCGGCGGCGCTCGGCGCCTATCTGCAGAGCAAGGGCCTGCAGAAGGGCGCGCGGGTCGCATTGATGATGCCGAACGTGCTGCAATATCCGGTTGCGACCGCAGCCGTCTTGCGCGCCGGCTATGCCGTGGTCAACGTCAATCCGCTCTATACCCCGCGCGAGCTCGAGCATCAGCTGAAGGATTCCGGCGCCGAAGCGATCATCGTGCTGGAGAACTTTGCCACCACCGTGCAGAAGGTGCTGCCCAACACCGCGGTCAAGCACGTCATCGTCGGCAGCATGGGCGACCTGCTCGGCTTCAAGGGCGTGATCGTCAACCTGGTGGTGCGCCGGGTGAAGAAGATGGTGCCGGCCTGGTCGATCCCGGGCGCGGTCTCTTTCAACGACGCGCTGTCGGCCGGCCGCGCCGCCAGGCTCAACAAGCCGGCGCTGACGCTCGATGACGTCGCCTTCCTGCAATACACCGGCGGCACCACGGGCGTTTCCAAGGGCGCGACCCTGCTCCATCGCAACATCCTGGCCAACGTGCTGCAGAACGACGCATGGCTGCAGCCGGCGCTGGCGAAGCCGCCGATCGTCGAACAGATGGTCATCGTCTGCGCGCTGCCGCTGTATCACGTCTTTGCGCTCACCGCGTGCTATCTGCTGGGCATGCGGTGCGGCGGCACCAATCTGCTGATTCCGAATCCGCGCGACATGGCCGGCTTCGTCAAGGAACTGTCGAAGTACCAGGTCAGCTTCTTCCCGGCGGTCAACACGCTCTACAACGGCCTGCTGAACACACCCGGCTTCGACAAGCTCGACTTCTCCAAGCTGAAGATCGCCAATGGCGGCGGCATGGCGACGCAACGGCCGGTCGCCGAGAAGTGGCTGAAGGTGACGGGCGTCTCGTTGTCGGAAGGCTACGGCCTGTCGGAGACGTCGCCGACCCTGACGTGCAATCCCGCGACGATCGAGGAGTTTTCCGGCACGATCGGCCTTCCCGTCCCGTCGACCTGGCTCTCGATCCGCGACGATGACGGCAATGAATTGCCGATCGGCCAGGCCGGCGAAATCTGCGCCAAGGGTCCGCAGGTGATGTCAGGCTACTGGAACAGGCCCGACGAGACCGCGCGCGTGATGACCGCGGACGGCTATTTCCGCACCGGCGACATCGGCGTGATGGACGAGAAGGGCTACACCAAGATCGTCGACCGCAAGAAGGACATGATCCTGGTCTCGGGCTTCAACGTCTATCCGAACGAGATCGAGGAAGTGATCGCGAGCCATCCGGGCGTGCTGGAATGCGCCGTGATCGGCGTGCCCGACGCAAAGTCCGGCGAGGCGGTGAAGGCCTTCGTGGTCAAGAAGGACCCGAACGTCACCGCCGAGGACATCATCAAGTTCTCAGCCACCCAGCTCACCGCCTACAAGGTGCCGAAGCAGATCGAATTCAGGACCGATTTGCCGAAGACCAATGTCGGCAAGATCCTGCGCCGCGAGCTGCGCGACGAGAAGAAGGCTGCGGCGTAGAGCGTGAGCGGGACTGACACTGGATATGACTGACGCGCGCATTGCGACGCCGGCCGACGTGCTCGCCTTTTGGCAGGACGCCGGCCGCGACCGCTGGTACTCACACAACGAAGCCTTCGATGCCGAGATCCGCAGCCGCTTCCTCGCCACCTGGCAGAAGGCGGCGGCGGGCGAGTTGTCGTCATGGGAGGCGAGCGACGACGGCGCGCTGGCTCTGACCATCGTGCTCGACCAGTTTCCGCGAAACCTGTTTCGAGGCGACGCCAGGACCTTCTCAAGCGATGCGCTGGCGCGTGACGTGGCAAGCCGCGCCATCGACCGCGGCGTCGATGCGCGGACCGACCCGGTGCTGCGCGAATTCCTCTATCTGCCATTCGAGCATTCGGAGGACCTTAACGACCAGCAGCGCTGCGTGACGCTGTTCCGGCAATATGACTGCCATCCCGACAACCTGAAATACGCCGAGGACCACGCCGACATCATCCGCCGGTTCGGCCGCTTCCCGCACCGTAACCATGTCCTGGGACGGGTAACGACCGCCGAGGAGCAGGCCTTCCTCGACACCGGCGGGTTTTCCGGCTGATGACGGAACGGTGAATGCGCTCCAGCATTGCCGTTCTCGCAGCAGGTCGTATTGTGCCGTCCAACCGCCGGGTTTAAGACAATTCCGCTTCACCGAGGGAGAACACCGATGACGATCAATGTTGGCGACAAGCTGCCGGAAGCCAAGTTTCGCGTGATGACGGCCGAAGGGCCGCAGGTCAAAACCACCGACGACATCTTCAAGGGCAAGAAGGTCGCCCTGTTCGCGGTGCCCGGCGCCTACACCGGCACCTGCCACAAGATGCATCTGCCGAGCATCTTCCTCAACGCCTATGCCATGAAGAACAAGGGCGTCGACACCATTGCGATCGTCTCGGTCAACGACGCCTTCGTGATGAACGCCTGGAAGCGCGACACCGACCAGCGCGACGAGGCCGTCTTCCTCGCCGATGGCAATGCCGACTTCGCCAAGGCCATCGGCATGGAGCTCGACGCCTCCGGCAACGGCCTCGGCATCCGCTCCCACCGCTACTCGATGCTGGTCGAGGACGGCGTGGTGAAGAAGCTCAACAAGGAGCCGGCGCCGGGCAAGGTCGAAGTCTCCGGCGGCGACACGCTGCTCGGGCAGCTCTGAGCTGACGCCCCACGCACACTGTCATCGCCCGGCGTGACCGGGCGATCCAGTACGCCGCGGCCTCTCGTTTCAGTCACCACTGTCTCTGGAATACTGGATCGCCCGCTTTCGCGGGCGATGACAGTTTTGGGTATGGCGATCACCGGGATCGCGGAATCGTAGGATGGGTAGAGCGTAGCGAAACCCATCAACTTCGTGCTGCGCGGTGATGTGATGGGTATCGCTTCGCTCCACCCATCCTGCGCACCGTCAGCGCCCCCTACCCCTTCAGCCTCGCCATCGCCACGCCCTCGCGCGCCAGCTCGTCGGCGCGTTCGTTCTCGGCGTGGCCGGCATGGCCCTTGATCCAGTGCCAGCGCACCTCGTGCGGCTTCAGCGCGGCGTCGAGGCGCTGCCATAGCTCGACATTCTTGACCGGCTTCTTGTCGGCGGTGCGCCAGCCATTGCGCTTCCAGCCATGGATCCAGCCGGTGATGCCCTGGCGGACATATTGGCTGTCGGTGGTGACGTCGACCACGCAGGGCTTCTTGAGGGCTTCCAGCGCCGAGATCGCCGCCATCAACTCCATGCGGTTGTTGGTGGTGTGCGCCTCGCCGCCCTTCAATTCCTTCTCGACCTCGCCGAACCGGAGGATCGCGCCCCAGCCGCCCGGTCCGGGATTTCCGGAGCAGGCACCATCGGTGAAGACAGTCACATGCGGCTTGTCGCTCACGCCGCGCATCCGGCCGGCGTGATGCCGTAGTCGTTCAGGCTGGCGACATTCTGCTGGAAGCGCAGCTTGCGGACATATTCCAGCGGGTCCTTCGGCTGCACCAGCGCGCCCTCGGGCACGTTGAGGAAATCGACCAGCCGCGTCAGCAGGAAGCGCATCGCGGCGCCGCGCGCGAGCAGCGGCAGCGCGGCCTCCTCCGCCGCCGACAATGGCCGCTCGCGGCCATAGGCGTTGAGCAGCGCACGCGCCTTGGTGACGTTGAAGGAATGATCCGGCTCGAAGCACCAGGCGTTGAGGCAGATCGCGACGTCATAGGCCAGGATGTCGTTGCAGGCGAACGGGAAGTCGATCAGGCCCGACAGCTTGTCGCCGAGGAAGAAGACGTTGTCGGGAAACAAATCGGCATGGATCACGCCGACCGGCAGATCGGACGGCCAGGAGGCTTCGAGATGATCGAGCTCGCGCGCGATGAAGTCGTGCAAGCCCACCTGCACGCTGTCGGCGCGCGCGGCGGCGAGATCGAACAGCGGCCGCCAGCCGGAGACCGACAGCGGATTCTTGCGCACCAGCGGAAAGTCGGCACCCGCAAGATGCATCTTGGCCAGCGCCTCGCCGACCCCGGAGCAATGCGCGACGTTCGGCCGCCGCGGCCACACGCCTTCGAGGAAGTTGATGATCGCCGCGGGCCGGCCGGCGAGCCGGCTCGTGACCTCGCCCTTGCGGTTGCGCGCCGGCTGCGGGCACGACACGCCGCGCTCGGCGAGATGCGCCATCAGCGACAGGAAATACGGCAGGTCGTCCTCCGCCACGCGCTTCTCATAGAGCGTGAGGATGTAGGCGCCCTGGCTGGTATGCAGCAGGAAGTTCGAATTCTCGACACCCTCGGCGATGCCCTTGTAGGAGAGCAATTCGCCGATGTCGTAGCTTTTGAGGAATTCCGCGAGATCTTCGGCGGCAACGTCGGTGTAGACCGCCATATGGTCTATTCCGCCGCGGCAGCGTCGGGCCGCAGCGAACGCGGCAGCGGGAAGAACTCGTTCTCTTCCGCGGCCGAGACCGTCTCCACGTGCAGTTCATAGCGCTCGGCGAAGGCGCCCATGATCTCCTCGACGATCACTTCCGGCGCCGAAGCGCCCGCGGTGATGCCGAGGCTCCTGATGCCTTCGAACCGCGCCCAGTCGATGTCGCCGGCGCGCTGGGCAAGGATCGCAATGGGGCAGCCCTCGCGCTCGGCGACCTCGCGCAGGCGCTGCGAGTTCGACGAGTTCGGCGCGCGACCACGATCAGGGCATCGACCACCGGCGCCACCTTCTTGACCGCAAGCTGGCGGTTGGTGGTGGCGTAGCAGATGTCTTCCTTGTGCGGACCGTTGACGTTCGGGAAACGCTCCTTGAGCAGCGCCACGATCTCCGCGGTGTCGTCGATCGACAGCGTGGTCTGGGTCACAAAGGCGAGATTGTCGGGGTCCTTCGGCATGAAGGTTTTGGCATCCTCGGCGGTCTCGATCAGGGTCACGGCGCCTTCGGGCAGCTGGCCCAAGGTGCCGACCACCTCGGGATGGTGGGAATGCCCGATCAGCAGGATCTCGCGGCCCCGCTTGAAATGGATCGCCGCCTCGCGGTGGACCTTGGTCACCAGCGGGCAGGTCGCGTCCAGCGAGAAGAAATTACGGGATTTGGCCTCGGCCGGAACCGACTTGGGAACACCATGGGCCGAGAACACCACCGGGGCGTTGGTTTCGTCGGGGATTTCGGACAATTCCTCGACGAAAATGGCGCCTTTGGTCTTCAGGCTGTCGACCACGTACTTGTTATGGACGATCTCGTGCCGGACATAGACCGGAGCGCCATAAATGGTGAGGGCGCGCTCGACCGTGTCGATGGCGCGGACCACCCCGGCGCAAAAGCCGCGGGGGGAACAAAGCACGATTTTAAGATCGGGTTTTTTCGCTGACATCGGGCTGGTCTCGGGGCTGTGTCGGGGGCAATTTCGGGACCGAATCACCCCTCGCCGGCGGGCGGGGAACGGCCAGTTAAGGTAAGGACTTGGGACTGCTTTCGGGCGCTGTCAAGGCGATTTTGCTGGCCCATTGCGCCATTCCCCCCGGAGGGCTTATATAGGCGGCATAATTCCCGTCATCGCCGATGACTACCAGCTTCGCCTCGACAGAGGTGGGCGAAGCACAAAGGAGATTTGCCATGAGCAACGCACCGCTGATGCCGAAGGCGACTGCCGTGTGGTTGGTCGATAATACCGCCCTGACGTTCGATCAGGTGGCCGATTTTACCAAGATGCACCCCCTGGAGGTCCGCGCCATCGCCGACGGCGACGCCGCCCAGGGCATCAAGGGCATGGACCCGATTTCCAACGGCCAGCTGACCCGCGAGGAGATCGAGCGCGGCGAGCGCGACCAGAACTACCGGCTCAGGCTCCAGGAGAGCAAAGTTGTGCTGCCGACCGCCGCCAAGAAGAAGGGCCCGCGCTACACCCCGGTGTCGCGCCGCCATGAGCGGCCGAGCGCGATCCTCTGGCTGGTGCGCAACCACCCCGAGCTCAAGGACGCCCAGATCATGCGGCTGGTTGGTACCACCAAGACCACGATCGCGAGCGTCCGCGACCGCACCCACTGGAATGCCTCGACCCTGACGCCGATGGACCCGGTGACGCTCGGCCTGTGCTCGCAGATCGAGCTCGATTTCGAGGTGCAGCGCGCCGCCAAGGAGAAACCGACCACGACCGTCTACGGCGGCGCCACGCTGCTGCCGGCCTCCGAGACCACGCGCAAGGAAGAGGACGATCAGCCGATCGAGCGGCACGACGATCTCAATGTCGATGCCGTGTTCGCCAAGCTGAAGACGATCGGCGGCAAGAAGGCCGACGACGAAGAGTAAGCGCGGACGTCGCAACACGGCGAACGGAATACCAAACGCGGCGGGCCATCCCGCCGCGTTTTCATTTGGGGGCACGAATGGCCTTGATCCCCGCTTGCGCTTTCGCTCAGTCGAACGAGAAGCGCCGATGCGCGAAATCGAGCAGCGGACGTTCGAAATAGCGATAGCTCAAGGCACACAGCCCAAAGGTCAGCACGAGCGCGCCGAAGGTCAGCGAAATGCCGGCGAGGCTCTCGATCGTTCTCGGCTCATGGAGCACGGCGAACAGCAGGTACACGATGACGTGGTGGGTGAGATACGCCGCGTAGGAGGTCCTGGCGAAGAAGGTCGCGGCCGAACTGCGCAGCAATGCGAGTCTTGGTGAACCGCGATTTTCCAGCACGACGAACAGCAGGGCACCGAAGAAGATCTCGACCTGGGTGTGCGAGAACGCCACCGACCAGCGCTTCCATCCGAACAGCCACAACAGCGGAAGCGAGAGGCTCGACCATTTGAGGATGCCGGCGACAAGTCTGGAGATTTCGGCATCCGGCTTGCGGTAGAGACGCCACCAGGCGATCAGCGCGCCGATCGCGAGCGAATCGATCCTGAATTGCGGGAGCACGTACCAGCCATAGGCGTCCGGCAGCGCGCTATCGATCAGGCGCCCGACCGGGCAGATCAGGATCGGCACCAGCAGGATCGCGAACAGCCGCTCGGGCGGGATGTTCCGGACCAGCAGCGGAAACAACAGATAGAACTGCTCCTCGATCGCGAGCGAC
This sequence comes from Bradyrhizobium tropiciagri, assembly GCF_001189845.1. Classification (GTDB taxonomy): domain Bacteria; phylum Pseudomonadota; class Alphaproteobacteria; order Rhizobiales; family Xanthobacteraceae; genus Bradyrhizobium; species Bradyrhizobium tropiciagri. The sequence goes on along the minus strand of NZ_LFLZ01000003.1, from coordinate 19,568 downwards.
CAGGTCACGGCCAGAAAGTAAGCGCCATCGGTCTGGGCCTTGGCCATGCCGAAATTCTGCAAGCCGAAGAGATACAGCCAGCCGGGCACGCCCCTGGTGTCGAACAGATCGGGGCTTAGCGAAAAATACCAGCCGATCAGAGCGCCGCCGCACATCAGGTAGTAGAGCGGCCAGATGCGGAACGCGCGCCTGCTGTAGAACGCCGAGTAATATATCGTTCAGCCGCGCGGTGGCGCAGCAGGATATCGGTGATGAGATAGCCGGACAGAATGAAGAACAGGTCGACGCCGAAGCGGCCGACATGCAGCAATTTCCACGGCGAGCCCTGCGGCCCGTCCGGCGCGCCGAAATAATGCCAGATGACGACGATCAGAATCGCGATCGCGCGCAGCCCGTCGAGCTCTCCGATCCTGTCACGTTCCGGCAGGGCCGCAATCACCGCGCTAGTGCCGGTCCGGATTGTTCATCATGTATTCGCCGAGATCGCGCTGCCGCCGGTCGCTACGGACTTCGGCGTTCTGGCGCTGGACGTCGCGGTCCTTGCGGCAGGCGACATATTCCGGCGAGCCGACCGCAACCTTGCCGCCCGCCTGGCAATACTGATCGTCGTCGCCCATGCTCTCCGCGATGGGCGATCGCCCGCGTTCGAGGCAACCTGCCAGCAGCGGCAGTGCGAGCAGCAATGCGAGAGGCGCGCGTGCGGAAATGGATCGCATCCGGTGGTCCGTATCTCGTGGCAATGTGACAGGAAAGGCCGGGATGACCCGGCAATCCATCAAAATCAAGGCCATTTTGCTTCCGGATGCGTTTCGAGCGCGGCTCGATTGCGCGGTCATTGTACCACTCGACCATCTCGCCCGCGGCTTACCCCTCTCCCTAACCCTCCCCCACAAGGGGGGAGGGAACCCTTCCGCCGATGCCTCCCTCACGCAAGGTGAGCACGCTGGTCAGGCTCCCTCCCCCCTTGTGGGGGAGGGTGGGGAGAGGGGTGCCGCACGGCGCGCGCTCTCCGCTGAAAGAGAGCACATCACTGACGTGCGCCGCGCTACGCCTTGCCCTTCAGCGCCTCGCCGATCTCGTCGAGCACCTTCGGGTCCTCGATCGTCGCCGGCATGGTCCAGGGCTCGCCGTCGGCGATCTTCTTGATGGTGCCGCGCAGGATCTTGCCGGAGCGGGTCTTCGGCAGCCGCGCCACCGTGATCGCGAGCTTGAACGCGGCGACCGGGCCGAGCTTGTCGCGCACCAGCGCCACCACTTCCTTCTCGACCTGGTCCGGCGCCTTGGTCACGCCGGCCTTGAGCACCAGGAAGCCGCAGGGCACCTCGCCCTTGATCGCATCCTTGACGCCGAGCACGGCGCATTCGGCGACATCCGGATGCGAGGCCAGGATCTCCTCCATGCCGCCGGTCGAGAGCCGGTGGCCGGCGACATTGATGATGTCGTCGGTGCGGCCCATCACCCAGACATAGCCGTCGGCGTCCTTGTAGCCGGCGTCCGAGGTCTTGTAGTAGCCGGGGAATTCCGAGAGATAGGCGTCGCGGAAACGATCGTCCTGCTGCCACAGCGTCGGCAGGCAACCGGGCGGCATCGGCAGCTTGATCACGATCGAGCCCATCGTGCCGACGGCGACCGGCTTTGCCGCCTCGTCGACGATGTCGACCTGGTAGCCCGGCATCGGCACTGTCGGCGAACCGTGCTTGACCGGCAGCATGCCGAGGCCGACCGGATTGCCGGCGATGCACCAGCCGGTCTCGGTCTGCCACCAGTGATCGATCACAGGCACCTTGAGCTGCTGCTCCGCCCATTCCACCGTCGGCGGATCGGCGCGCTCGCCGGCGAGGAACAGGGTGCGGAAGCTGGAGAGATCGTAGCTCTTCAGCAACTTGCCCTCGGGATCCTCCTTCTTGATCGCGCGGAACGCAGTCGGCGCGGTGAAGAAGGCGACCGCCTTGTGCTCCGAGATCACGCGCCAGAATGCGCCAGCATCCGGCGTGCCGATCGGCTTGCCCTCATACATGATCGTGGTCGCGCCGTGGATCAGCGGGCCATAGACGATGTAGGAGTGACCGACCACCCAGCCGATGTCGGAGCCGCACCACCAGATCTCGCCGGGCTTCACGCCGTAGAGATTTCCCATCGACCATTTCAGCGCGACGAGATGGCCACCATTGTCGCGCACCACGCCCTTCGGGATCCCGGTCGTGCCCGACGTGTAGAGGATGTAGAGCGGATCGGTTGCGGCGACCGGCACGCAGGGCGCGGTCTTGCCGGCGTCGAGCGCGGCACGGCGGAGCGCCACCCAGTCATGGTCGCGGCCCGCGGTGAGCTCGCACGCCTGCTGCGGCCGCTGCAGGATGATGCAGGTCTCGGGCTTGGCGCCGGCAAGGCGGATCGCCTCGTCGAGCAGCGGCTTGTACTGCACGATGCGCCCGGGCTCGATGCCACAGCTCGCCGAGAAGATCAGCTTCGGCTTGGCGTCGTCGATGCGGGTCGCGAGCTCCTTGGCCGCAAAGCCGCCGAACACCACGCTGTGCACCGCGCCGATCCGCGCGCAGGCGAGCATCGCGACCACGGCCTCCGGCACCATCGGCATATAGAGGATGACACGGTCGCCCTTGGCGACGCCGAAATCCTGCATGACCGCGGCAAGCGTCTGCACTTCCTTCAGCAACTCGGAATAGGTGAATTTGGTGATCGCGTTGGTGAGCGGGGAATCGTGGATCAGCGCGACCTGGTCAGCTCTGCCGCCGGCGACATGGCGATCCAGCGCGTTGTGGCAGGTGTTGACCACGGCGCCGGCGAACCAGCGTCCATAGGCGCCCACGGAGGGATCGTAGATCTTCTGCGCCGGCTCGATCCAGTCGATCTCGCGCGCCGCTTCCGCCCAAAAGCCCTCGGGGTCCCGAAGCGAGCGGGCATACACCTCATGATACCGGCCCTGCTGAATGTTCATTGCGTTTCTCCCTCGCGCGGTCGCGCGTCATTTGCCGACCATTGTCACGGGAAGCGGCGCGGTTTCAAGCCGAAATGACCCCGACCTTCGGCCGGATCATCTGGGGCCGGCTAATAACCGTCGACCCCGTTGATCTGCTGCAGCCGCTCGCGCATCGCCTTTTGCAGGTCGTAGCCCGGCTTGCCGAATTCGGCATTGCGGCGGGCGATGAAATCGTCCTGCGCGCGCTGCAGCTCGCGCGCCTGGCGCGCATCCCCGGCCTCGCGCACCGCGCGAAAGGTCGACGCGCCGATCTCGCGGTCGAGATCGGCGAGCGCGGGATTGCCGCAGATCGCCTTCTCGACCGGCCGGCGCGCCTTGCGGCAATCGAAGCTCGGCTTGCCGGCGACCGCCATCATCGCGCCGATCCGCTCCAGCTCCAGCGACAGCGATTTGTAATTGGCCTTGGCGGCGGCATGGTTCGGGTCGAGCTTGACGGCGGCGCCGAAATCCATGATCGCCTTCGGCCGGTCGCCCTTGCGCCGCCACAGCTCGCCGCGGGCATTGTGCGCGTCCGCAAGCGATGGATCGAGCCGGAGCACGGTGTCGTAGTCCGCGATCGCGCGGTCGATCAGCTGCTTGCGGTCATAGGCGCTCGCACGCGCCAGCAGGGCCTTGACGCGATCGGGCTTGGCCGCCTTCTCGTTGTCGATCAGCGCGCCGCAGACCTCGATGATCTTGTCGTCATCCGTCGCCGCAGCGGCGGCAACGCAGGGCCCGGCATCGGCCTGCACATCCTTGCCGGGTTCGCTGCTGGTCGCGCGTGCACCGCCTGAAGTCAGCACGCCTGACAGGCAAACGCACAGCAGCGCCACAGCCAGATTTCGAGTGTTGCGTCGCATTCCCATCACCGACAAGACATCCCACGCCTGTACCACCGGCCTCCGACTTCGACCGGTGCCATTTGCCGCAAAACCACACGCTGGATTATACGTCAATTGCGACGATCGGCGGCACTTCGAGCCGCATCTGCAGCCGCACCTTGGGGGTTCGCCTTGCTGACATTCGAATGGATCATCGGCCTGTTGCTCGCAGCGGTGGCGCTGTCGGCGCTGGCGCGGCGGATCAAGGTGCCCTACCCGACCTTCCTTGCGCTCGGCGGCGTGCTGCTGACCCTGCTGCCGTGGGCGCCAACCTGGGCCCTGGAACCGAAGCTGGCGCTGGCGCTGTTCGTGGCACCAGTGCTGCTCGATGCCGCCTTCGACACCTCGCTGCGCGATCTGCGCAACAACTGGCTGCCGGTCTCGACGCTGGTCGTGGTCGCGGTCGGCGTCACCACGGCAGCGGTCGCCGTGGTCGCGCATTGGCTGCGCCCGGACATGCCCTGGGCGGTCGCGATCGCGCTCGGCGCCATCGTGGCGCCGCCGGACGCGGCTGCGGCCACCGCGATCCTGCGCCAAGTCAGCCTGCCCTACCGGATCCAGAAGATCCTCGAAGGCGAAAGCCTGCTCAACGATGCGACCTCGCTGTTGATCTATCGCGTCGCGGTCGGCCTGGTCGCCGCCGAGCACATGAAGATCCGCGAATTCGTGCCGTCGATCACGATCGCGCTGCTCGGCAGCCTCGCCGCAGGCTATCTGTTCGCGCAGGTCTGGATGATGATCACCCGCCGCATCACCGAGGCGCCGAGCGCGATCATCACGCAATTCGGCGGCACCTTCATGGTGTGGATCGTCGCCGAGCATCTCGGCCTGTCCGGCATCCTCACCATCATCGCCTATGCGATCACCATCGCCCGCACCGCGCCGGCCCGCACCTCGGCGCGGCTGCGCGTGTCGTCCTATGCGGTGTGGGAGACCGTCGTGTTCGTGCTCAACGTGCTCGCCTTCATGCTGATCGGCCTGCAACTGCGCCCGATCTGGTCCGAGCTCGACGCCGAGGTGCGGTGGAAATATTGCAGCTTCGCCGCCGCGATCCTCGCCGTCGTGATCCTCGCCCGCATCCTCTGGGTGATGCCCTACGGCGCGCTATTGCGCACGCTGAAGGCGCGCCATTGGCTGCCCGCCCATGTGGTGGACGCGGTGCCGACCCTGAAGCGCGGCTTCATCGTGTCCTGGTGCGGCATGCGCGGCATCGTCACATTGGCGGCCGCGTTCGCGCTGCCTGAATGGTTTCCGTATCGCGACCTGATCCTGCTGACCGCGTTCGCCGTGGTGCTCGGCTCACTGGTGATCCAGGGCCTGACCTTGCGGCCGCTGATCCTGGCGCTGAATTTCGCTGACGACGATCCGGTCGGGCGCGAGGCCGCACACGCCCGAAGCGTCGCGTTTCGCGCGGCGCTCGACGAGATCGAAGCGGACCCATCGGAAGAGGCCGAGATCCTGCGGCTCGAATACCGCGCGGTACTCATGCGCGCAGAAAACGACCCCGACGGCGGGCTCACCTCGCGCGAGCTGCCGGCCGATCCGCTGCGGCGCCGCGCCATCGCGGCAGCGCGTCAGGCGCTGCTCAAGCTGCGCCGCACCGAGACCATCGGCGACGACGCCTTCCATCTGGTCGAGGAAGAGCTCGACCGCGCCGAGCTCAGCGTCGAAGCGTAGCGCGTGATGAGGTCGGGATGAATAGCCGCCGCGACGGCACTGCGCTCCCTCTCCCCGTTCTTTACGGGGTCGAGACAAGCGAAGCTTGCTCTTAGAGGGTTGGGGTGAGGGGCTGTCTCCGCGAAACCGGCGATAGCGGCATTTGCGGAGACTCCCCCTCACCCGGAATGCATCTAGCGATGCATTCCGACCTCTCCCCGCACGCGGGGCGAGGTAAAGCGAAGGCCGCTGCTCAGGCGCCCGACTTCATGCACCAGATTTGGAGGTGATGCCGCCGTCGACCACGAGCTCGATGCCGGTGACGTATTTCGATTCGTCCGACGCCAAGAACAGCGCGGCGTTGGCGACATCCCAGGCATCGCCCATGTGACCCATCGGCACCTGCGCGTCGCGGGCGCGCCACATCGCCTCGACATCGCCCTTGGCGTAGCTTTGCGCGAGCCCGGCCGAATGCGCGACCATCGGCGTCTTCATCAGCCCTGGCAGGATCGCGTTGACGCGGACATGCTTGGAGGCGAACTCGACCGCGGTCGAGCGCGTCATCTGGTTCATCGCCGCCTTACTCGCATTGTAGCTGACATAGGAAATGCCGACATGGCGGATCGAGGCGATCGAGGAGATGTTGATGATCGAGCCGCCGCCCTGCTTGATCATGACCGGAATGACGTGCTTCATCGACAGATAGGCGCTCTTGAGGTTGACCGCGAAGACGCGGTCCCACTCCGGCTCCGCCACTTCCACCACGCTGCCGACCTCGGCGATGCCGACATTGTTGTCGAGCACGTCGATGCGGCCATAGGCCTTCAGGCAGGCCGCGACCATCGCCTCGACCTCGGCGGCGCGCGAGACATCGGCGGTGAATGCGACAGCCTTGCCGCCCTCCTCGGTGATGATCTTGACCGTCTCCTCGGCTGCGGCACCGTTGCGATCAACGCAGAACACGCTGGCGCCCTCGCGCGCGAAGGTGACGGCGGTCGCCTTGCCATTGCCCCAGCCGGGCCCGATCGAGCCCGCACCGACCACCATCGCAACCTTGCCCTTGAGCCGATCCATCGCCTGTTCTCCGTTGTTGTTGTCATTGTAGCCCGGATGAGCGCAGCGATATCCGGGACAGTGTCCCCGCATATCGCTCCGCTCATGCGGGCTACGGATTCTTACACACACTCATCGTCGTGACATTAGCACCGATCGGATGTCCGAAAATCTCCGATAGCGTCTGGCAGCGTCCCGCGTGGCACAGATGCCATTCGCCCGCCGCGCCGGAATTGCCGAGCACGACCTCCGGCCGTGGCACAGGCTGTGGCGACCATTGAAACCAGCCATCGACGAGGCGCGCCTCCGGCGTCGGCTCCATGCCGGCGCCGGTGCCCTTGATGCGCGCCTGTTGCAGCGTCAGCCCCGCCGGCGTGACCTGCCAGTCTTCCCGCCAGGTGGTCTTCTCGATCGAATGCGTCCAGGCGAGCGTGAAGGCTGCGACCTGCAGCGTCTTCACGACACCGGCGGATGCAAGGCAGAGGCTCAAGCCGCCGCCACCGCATCGCGCGGGCGCTGCCGCCACTGCCACAGCACGACGGCTGCGGCGAGCGTGAAGCCCGCCGTATCCGAGAAGCGGAAATCGCCGAGCAGGCAGAGCGCGGCGCCGAACGCAACCGCGATCTCGATCAAGCTCAGCCGCGTGAACAGGAAGCCGATCGCGACGATGCCGAACAGCCCGATCGCCACCAGCGCCTTGAAGGTCGCCAGCGCCACCGCGCCGTAGAAGCCGAGCTGGGCGGCCATCGGGTCGTTGGTCTGCAGCATCAGCGCCGGCGAATAGACGAAGATGAAGGGAATGACGTAGCCGGCGAGCGCGATCCGCATCGCCTCCCAGCCGATCTTGTCCGGATTCTCCCTGGCGATCGGCGCTGCCGCGAGTGCGGCGAGCGCCACCGGCGGCGAGAGGTCGGCCATGATGCCGTAGTAGAACGCGAACATGTGGCTTGCGATCAGCGGCACGCCGAGCTTGGCCAGCGCAGGCGCCGCCAGCGCTGCGGTGATGATGTAGGTCGGGATCGTCGGAATGCCGGTGCCGAGCAGGATCGACAGCAGCATGGTCATGATCAGCGCCAGGAACAGGCTCTTGGCGCCGAGCCCGATGATCCAGCTGCCGAAGATGGTACCGACGCCGGTCTGCGTCATCATGCCGATGATGGTGCCGACGATCGCGCAGGCCATGCCGACGGTCAACGCCGACTTGGCGCTGTCGGCGAGCGAGTCGCGGCAGGCCCTGAGCGTGGCCCGGCCGCCGCGCGTGATCGCCGCGATCACGATCAGACCGGCGACGACGCTGGCAACCGGCACGATCTCGAGCCCGTGGCGCGACACCGCCGCAACCACCAGCGCAAGGCCGATCCAGAACACGTAGCGCACGACGGTGTTGGAGAAGCCGAGCGTGATGCTGGCACCGAGGATCAGCGCCACCGTCAGCGCGAGCCCCATGCTGCCGGCATAGAGCGGCGTGAAGCCTTCGAACAGCATGTAGACCAAAGCGGCGAGCGGCAACACCAGGTACCAGCGTGCCACCAGCGCCTTCCAGGCGCTCGGGATCTCCGAGCGCTTCATGCCGACGAGGCCATGCTTGCCGGCTTCCAGATGCACCATCCAGAACGCCGAGGCGAAATACAGGATCGCCGGGATCACCGCCGCCTTGACGATCTCCGAATAGGCAACGCCGAGCGTCTCCGCCATGATGAAGGCGACCGCGCCCATCACCGGCGGCATGATCTGGCCGCCCATCGAGGCGGTGGCCTCGACGCCGGCGGCAAACGCGCGGCGATAGCCGAACTTGATCATCAGGGGAATCGTGAACTGGCCGACGGTGACGACGTTGGCGACGCCCGAGCCGGAGATCGTGCCCATCATGCCCGAGGCGAACACCGCGACCTTGGCCGGGCCGCCGCGGGTGCGGCCGAACAGGCCGAGCGAGACGTCGGTGAAGAGTTGGATCATGCCGGCGCGCTCCAGGAACGAGCCGAACAGGATGAACAGGAAGATGTACGTCGCCGAGACGTAGATCGGCACGCCGTAGAAGCCTTCGGTGCCGAACGAGAGATGGGTGACGATCTGGTCGAAATCATAGCCACGATGGTTGAACGGCGACGGCAGATACTGCCCGAAGAACCAGTAGAGCAGACAGGCGCCGCACATCAGCGGCAGCGCCGCGCCCATCAGCCGCCGCGTGCCCTCGAAGATCAGGATCGCGAGCAGCGTGCCGACCGCAAGGTCCATGTTGGTCGGATCGCCGTCGCGGGCGATCAAATCGGCATAGAAAATCCACTGGTAGAGCCCGCAGAGGAAGCCGGCGGCGCCGACGATCCAGCTCACCGCGCGGCCGAAATCGGTTTTCGCGGTGAAATTGCCGATCAGGCCGAAGGTCAGGAGGATCAGGAAGCCGACATGGACGCCGCGCACCACCTGGCTCGGCAAATAGTTGAACGCCGCGACATAGAGCTGGAACACCGCAAAGGCGAGACCGATGGCGTAGGCCAGATGCCCCCATGCGCCCGGGCCGAAGCCTTCCGGAAAGCCATGTTCGAAATTGTCGAATTCAACCTTGATGGGCTCTTCGCCCGCAATCTGCTGCTGCATTGAAATGGTCCCCCGCCGTGCCCGCGACGCTTATATCTATAGAACCCGCCCACCAAAAGCCGCGTCAGGAAAAGCGCGCCCGTCATTGCGAGCCAACGGGTCGCGCGAACGCGCGCCCGATGACAGGCTCCGCGAAGCAATCCATCACGCCACAAGCGGAGACATGGATTGCTTCGTCGCTTCGCTCCTCGCAATGACGGCAGGAGGCGAATGTCGAGGCCTTACTTGATCAGGCCCTTTTCCTTGTAGAAGCGGATTGCGCCGGGATGCAGCGGCACCGGGCTGCCGGTCGCGGCGGCCTCGAGCTTGATCTCCTTGCCCGCGGCGTGGGCATTGGCGAGTTCCGGCAGCGATTCGTAGATCAGCTTGGTCATCTGATAGGCGAGATCGTCCGACACCGCGCTGGAGGTGACGAGGTAGTTCACGACCGCGGCGGTCGGCACGTCCTTGTCCTGGCCGGTATAGGTGTTGGCCGGAATGATCACGGAGACGAAGGGCGAGCCGATCTTGTCGACGGTCTCCTTCGGCACGGCGACCACGGTGATGTCGCTCGAGGTCGAGAGGTCCTTCAGCGAGGCGACGCCGAGGCCGGCGGACTGCAAGGTGGCGTTGAGCTGGCGGTTCTTCATCAGGTCGACCGATTCGGCGAACGGCAGATACTCGACCTTGCCGAGGTCCTTGTAGCTCATGCCGGCGGCCGCGAGGATCGCGCGCGAGTTGAGCTCGGTGCCGGATTTCGGCGCGCCGACCGACAGGCTCTTGCCCTTGAGATCGGCGAGCGTCTTGATGCCGCTTTCGGCGGTCGCGACGATCTGGATGTAGTTCGGATAGATCGCGCCGATGGTGCGCAGCTTGTCGAGCTTGGTCTTGAAGCCAGCCTCGGTGTCGCCTTCCCAGGCCGCCTTCAGCGAATCGCCGAGCGTGAAGGCGATCTCGCCGCGGCCCTGCTGCAGCAGCACCAGGTTCTCCACCGAGGCCTTGGTCGCCTGCACCTGGGTCTTCACGCCTGATATCTTGTCGCCGTAGATCTTCCCGATCGCGACGCCGAGCGGATAATAGACGCCCGAGGTGCCGCCGGTGAGCACGTTAATGAACTGCTCGGCCTGCGCGACGGGCGCAGCCAAAACACTGGCTGCCACGATCGCAGCAGCCATCAACCTTGAATTCATGAGTAATATTCTCCCCTAAGCCGGGCCGGAAATTGGCCGCACAACCCTGCCGGGTCAACCCATCCAAATGACGCATGCGCAGCCAAAAACCCCCGATGGCAGCACCACTTTACCTGCGCGGGAACTCCGCGCGAGCAAGCGGGTTGAGATGCGCAATATCGCCGCGAGGTATGACTTGCAGCCGTCCGGGACGACGACCGTTGAGCGCGCGCTTGATGCGTTGAACTTCTTCCTCGCCGACGTACGGGACGGGCTCGGCCCCTATCTTGCCATCTACCTTCTCACCGAACGGAAGTGGGACGAGGCCTCGATCGGGTCGGTAATGTCGATCGCCGCGATCGCGGGAATCGTCGCACAGACACCGGCCGGTGCCCTGATCGACGGCAGTCGCGCCAAGCGCGCCTTGATGATCGCGGCCGCGGTCGCCGTCACCGCCGCGTGCCTGCTGCTGCCGCTGCTCGACCACTTCGCGCTGGTCGCCGCGACCCAGGCGGTTGCCGCCGCGAGCGGCTCGGTGTTCGCGCCGGCGATCGCCGCGGTGACGCTCGGCATTGTCGGCCCCAAGGCGTTCGCGGCACGGACCGGCCGCAACGAGGCGTTCAATCACGCCGGCAACGCCGTGGCCGCGGCGATCGCCGGCGGCACCGCCTACTGGTTCGGCCCCGTCGTCGTATTTTGGCTGCTGGCCGCGATGGCGCTCGCCAGCATCGCCGCGACGCTGTCGATCCCATCAGCCGCCATCGACCACCAGGTCGCGCGCGGGCTCGACGATGCCGCGGAGGCGCACGGCACGCCGCATCACCGGCCATCCGGCTTTCGCGTGCTGCTGACCTGCAAGCCGCTGCTGATCTTTGCGGTCTCGACCGTGATCTTTCATTTTGCCAATGCGGCGATGCTGCCGCTGGTCGGCCAGAAGCTCGCGCTGGTCAACCGCAACCTCGGCACGTCGCTGATGTCGGTCTGCATCATCGCGGCCCAGATCGTGATGGTGCCGGTTGCGATGCTGGTCGGACGCAAGGCCGACGTCTGGGGTCGCAAGCCGATCTTCGCTGTGGCGCTCGCGGTGCTGGCGGTCCGCGGCGCGCTCTATCCGTTGTCGGACAACCCGTACTGGCTGGTGTCGGTGCAATTGCTCGACGGCATCGGCGCCGGAATCTTCGGCGCGCTGTTCCCGCTCGTGGTCGCCGATCTCACGCACGGTACCGGGCATTTCAACATCAGCCAGGGCGCGATCGCCACGGCGACCGGCCTCGGAGGCGCGCTGAGCACGGCGGTCGCCGGATTCATTATTGTCCACGCCGGCTACAGCGCGGCATTCCTGTTCCTTGCAGCCGTCGCTTGTGCAGGGCTGATCGGCTACTGCGCGTTGATGCCGGAGACGCTGCGCACGGCAACGGCGACATCACACACATCCGCTTCGGCGTCACACGACGGATGATCCGTGATTCGCCGTTGGCGCGCTGCGGATCACCGCGCGTGAAGCGATCCGATGTCCGACAATGATCCAGTTCCGCATCTGCATCGACGCGACAACACAGTGATTAACGTCGTCTCTCGATGACACACGCGCGCAATGTTTCTGCGTAAGTCCAAAGTCGCGCGCAATCGCGCTCATGAAGCTCAGATGACGCATTTGTTGCACGTGTAACCGCGGCGAGATGCAGCGATTCCAGCATCATTTGATTCGAATTGAATCCTTTAAGGTTAGCGAGCCAATCAATGTATGAACCAGAAATTTCCATGATTGCCGGGGTTCTTAGATGTACGAGTCAAGCCGGGGTAATTACGGACAAGGCGGGGCATGAATCACATCAGCCACATCACACAGACACGCGCCGGATGGTTCGGACATCGCAAGCTGACCCCGCGCGCATGCATTGCGGACAGCAAAAAGCACCTTCGAACCTTCCTTGCGGAGGCGCTGGAAGACCTCGGCTTCATCACCAGTGAATGCGGCCAGGCCCTGGAACTCGACACCGTCCTGGACGCGGAACGGCCCGATCTTCTGGTGCTCGGCGTGTCCGTGGACGGCATCGAAGTCAGTAAAATTCTCGAGACTTTGGTGAGAAAGGACTATCGCGGCAAGGTCCTCGTCATCGGCCAACCGGACTCGATCATCGTCAAGGCGGTCCGGCAGATCGGCGATGAGTACGGCATCGCCATGCTGCCGGCCCTGTCCACCCCGTTCAGCGCCGGAACCCTGCGTGACAGTCTTGCCTCGTTGCTGCCGCTCGAACCGGCGCCGAGCCCGGCGGTGGACGTGCCCGAAGCGCTGAAGGCCGGCTGGCTCGAGCTGTGGTATCAGCAGAAAATTCATCTCCGGACGCTGGTTCCGAGCGGAGCCGAGGCACTGATCCGGATGCGCCATCCCGCATGGGGCGTCGTGCCGCCGGCCTACTTCATCCCCGACGAAAGCGATCCGCATTTTCACGCGCTGTCCGAGTTCGTGATCGAGCGCGCGATCGAGGACTGGCGTTATCTCCTCGAACAGATCGGGCCGGTCAATCTCTCGATCAACCTGCCGATCTCGTTTCTCGCCGACGATGATGCGGTGCGCGAGCTGTGTTACCGGATTCCGGACCATGCCGCCTTCGCTGGCCTGCTGATCGAGATCGACAGCACCGAGGTGGTCGACAATCTGGATCTCGCGATCGATGTCGCGAGGCGCGTTCGCCTGCACAATATCGGCATCTCGATCGACAATGTCGGCGCGAACTGGCCGTCCCTGCTCGGATTGCCGAACTTTCCGTTCGTCCAGCTCAAGGTCGATCATCAATACGTCACCGGCTGCGCGGATCAGCGCCTGAAGCAGACGGTGTGCCGGCGCATCGTCGAGCTCGCCCACGATGCCGGCGCGCAGGTCGTGGCCCAGGGCGTCGAGACGCGCGCGGATTTTCTCGCCGCGCATGAGATGGATTTCGATCAGGTTCAGGGCTACCTGTTCGGCAAGCCGATGGGCGTCAAGAAGTTTGCCCGTTCACGCATGCACTTCTCGGAGAAAGAGCCGGCCTCCTGAGGCATCGCCTCCGTTCAGGCCCGGGCTTCGCGATCGATCGCGTGCAGCGCCTCGCCGCGCGCGATCAACCGCTTCGCGTTGGAATAGGTCGGGACTTCCAGCAGCGAGCCGTCGAGCTCGACGCGGCCAAGGCCCTGTGTCCGCGCCGTTTCGAAGGCTGCCACGATCCTGCCCGCCTGGCGCAACTCGTCCTCGCTCGGCGTGAGGACGCCGTTGACGATGGCCGCATGCGCGGGATCGACCAGGCTCTTTGCGGTGTATCCCAGCCGTCGCGCCCAGACCGTGTCGCGCGCGACGCCCGCGGCGTCGCTCCAGGTGTAGGGACAGTCCACCGCGACGACGCCGGCGGCGCGACATTCCACGATGAAGCGTTGCCGCGCGTAAGCGAGCTCCAGGCCGTCGCTGCCGCGCTCGGCGCCGAGATCGGCCGCGAGATCTTCCGACGCCATCAGGCAGCCGATGGTGCGCCGGCTCGCCGCTGCGATCGGACCGGTCTGTACCAGGCCGCGCGCGAATTCGATGTTCGGCAGCAGTGACGTCGATCCCTCGGCGATGCCGTAGTCGCGCTCGAACCGCGTCACCGCCTCGTCGAGCCTGACAACATGGTGCGGCTCGGCGACCTTTGGCAGCGCGACGATATCAGGACGGCCGCGCATCACGGCGGCAAGATCGTCCATGCCGTCCTGGTCCAACGGGTTGACGCGAACCGCAACCACCGCGCCTGGTCGCGCCAGGTTGCGTAGAGCTCAGGCGCGAGCGCCCGCGCCTTCGGACGCAGCGACGGCGGGGTGAAATCCTCGAGCTCATGGATCAGCACGTCGGCGCCGCTGGCGGCCGCGTGCTGCAGCACCGTCTCGTTGGCGCCTTCGAGAAACAGCCAGGAGCGGCAGAGCGGGGCTGGGCGCAGCTTGCGCATCACACGGCCCGCACCGCCGTCACTGAAACGTCATGTCGAGGCACTTCGAAATGTCGGAGCCGAGGCCGGACGAGATCGTGATGCAGCCGCGGATCTTCTGGGTGGTGGTGTCGTTGGCCCAGATCGCATAGCCACCGGTGCCAAAGAACGAGTTGGTGTTCGGCGGCTCGGTCTCGGTGGCATCGAACGTGTAATTGCCGTCGGTCTCGAAGATGCGCGGCTTCTTGGTGCAGCTGCCGTCGGCCTGGACGTTGATGACCTCCTTGTTGTCCTGCGTCAGCGCCAGCGAGACCTGGCAGCGGAAGTATTCCGAGGTCTTGGCGTTGAACAGATAGGCGTAGGACTTGCAGGTCGACGTCTTGAGCTTGCCGGCGGACAGGCCGCGGCTGCAGGAGATGCGCTGGTTGTTGGAGAGCTTGAACTCGTCCGCCCGCGCGACCGACGCCAGCGCCATGAACGACAGTGCGACACCGATACCGATCTTCATGACGTGGTTCATCGCGATCACCCCCAGGTAGTGTTTCCGCCAATCAAAGCGTTTGTAAACGGAAACGCGAAGATAGTCGCCAAGCTTGATGCGGGAAATCACAAAGTCGCTGATCTCTGTGAGCGGGCCGCGCCGATTGTCGTATTGACGCCCGAACACCGTTCGTGATTTGTTCAGAAGTGTGGGGACGATGCCGTTTTTTTTCGGCCGGAGGTGGATCATGACGCATTTTTTGACCAAGACCTTTATTGCGACCGCGACCCTTGCTGCGATGACGACATGCGCATTTGCGCAGGAGGCTGCGCCCTGGGAGCTGAAGTCCGACATGGGCTATGCCTATGACAAGGAGGGCAAGACCTGGGCCTACAAGATGGGGACCAGCAATGCCGGCACGCTGCTGAAGGGCGCCAAGAAGGTGCCGAAGGGGACGCTGTTCTTCATCGGGCAGAACGGTCAGCTCTACATGCGCTCAGGGCCCTATCTCGAGGGCGACGGCAAGTTCATGTTCGGCTCGAAATAGAGCGTTTTCGAGCGAAGTGGACGCCGGTTCGCGTGAAGAAAACGCGTCAAAGGAAGCGTCTGGGGCTCCGGTTCTGATTCAATCAGAACCGGAAATGCGCTGACGTCGTTCGGCAGACCTCAGAACGCCCCGGCCAATTCCCTTGCGCCGGACTTGTTGCTGTTGAAGTCCATCCGCTCGTTGGTGACGGCAAGCAGCTTGGCCACGGTGTTGTGGCGGATCGCGACCGGGTTGCGCTCATAGCCCGAGCGCTGGAAGAAGTTCGCGGTCGGCACCTGCTCGCGCATCGCCTGCGGCATGGTCACCATGTCGAGCCCGGTGCCGTCGCCGGTCAGGTTCATCATCTCGAGCTCGGCCGCGGTCAGCGGCCTTGTGTAGCCCTTGTTGCGGGCGAAGATCACCGAGGTCAGCAGCTTGTGGGTCTGCAGCATCGGGCCGACATCGATGTCGAGCACCATGGCGTGGCACGCCCAGCCTTGCGCGGTGTCGGCGAGGCGCTGATGCGCCGACCAGTCGTCGGGCACGGTACGGGTGAACGCGACCATCTTCTTCAGCACCGCGAGCTTATGCTCCATGGCCTTGCGCGCCGGCCCTTGCGTCCCCGCAACGCGCTCGGTCAGATCCCGCACGAATTCATGGCCCTGCTCGGCCAATAGCTCGACGGTGTTGGTGGTGAGCAGCTGGTTGTAGCCCATCGCGGTGGAGATGGCGCGCTTGCCGCCATGCTCGATCCCCGCCTGCACGTCGTAATTGCCGGTGCCGCCGGTCTCGAATGAATAGACCCGCACCGCCTGCTCCGGCGTCAGCCCCGCCGCGCGCGCGTAGCGGGCATAGGCGCGCTTGAACTCCACCTCGCTCGACGGCCGCTGCGGCGCGAACTGGAATTGCTCGGCCGCCGCCCTGACGAGATCGGAGACCACCGGGATCGTCTTGGGCGGACGCGGCGGCTTGCCGCCCTCCTCTTCGGGCGCCGGATTGACCGGCCGCCGCGGCCCCTCATAGACCGGCGGCTGCTGCAGCACGTAATCGTCGAGCGTGATCTGCACGAGGTCGCGTCGCTTGGCATTGCGGCCGCGCCGCTTGTCGGCGATCGCGCTCCAATAGGCACCCGCATCCTGCTCGAAGGCGGCGCGCGCCTCCTCGTATTCCTGCAGCTTGCGGCGATATTCCATGATCGCCTGCGGCGAGGCCTGCGCCATCGCATTGGCGACGGACGGCGGCAGCGCATCGGCCTCACCGGCCGATACTGACGGCGCGCTTGCGGCCAGCGCGAGCGCGACAAATCCTGACGAGAGGCGAATCAATTGCAGGCGCATGGCCTCGTTGTAGCAAGCACTGCTGCGAAGTCAGCCCGGAAATGTCCGGATCGAAGGCGGCCGGATGCCGCGATCAGGTCCAGAAATTTCGCCACAATGCGGTGTTCTCCGAAGAATGCGTGTCCCGGGAAGGGCTTGGAGATTGCGATGAGGATGGCACTGTGGCTCGCCGCCGCTGGCGCTCTGATACTCGCCGCACCGACACGCGCGGAGCGTCCGGACTGCGGGTCGTTTCCGGATACGCGCTCACGGTTCTCTTGTTACGAGAATGTGTCGCGCGCGCCTCCGGAACCCGCGACCGCGACTCATCCGGCTGTTGCGCCGGGCAAGGCAATGAAGATGAACGCCCGCAAGCGGCTTCACCGATAGCATCGGCCTACTTCCATGCGAACACCGGCTGCTCGAGATCGGCGACGCGGGTGTTGCGGCCGGCGAGCACCTCACGGAACTGATAGACCAGCGCGGCGGTCGGCGCATGGATCTGCTGGCCGCCGAGCCGGAAACGGATCACCCGCCGCGCGCTCTCCGGGATCGTGACGAAGGTGAATGCGTCGTCCGGCTCGATCGTATCGAGACCGATGCGATGCGCGGACGCGACCTCGTCCGGGTTCGGCGTGATCGCCGCATGTGCGCCGGCCCAGACCACGACTGGGGTGATCAGATAGCCGGAGCGCGTCGGATAGTCGTCGAGCATGCCGAGCACGTCGCGCTCGGACAGTGCAAGGCCAAGCTCCTCGTGCAATTCGCGCAGCGCGGCCTGGGGCTGCGTCTCGCCGGCATCGCAGCGCCCGCCCGGCAGCGCCCATTGCGCGCTGTGGGCGCGCAGGCGCGCGCTGCGCCGGGTCAGCAGGAACGCTGTGCCATTACCGTCATCGGCTTCGGTTAGCGCGATCGCGACCGCGGCGCGCTTCAGCGTCGGCGCGGCATCGGCCGCGGCCTGACGCGCGAACGCGGCACAGAGCTCTGCGATATTCCGCCGGGTGGCATCGTCAAATGTGCGGGCCATTGCGCTTGACTACAACACATCAGCGTTTGATGAAATGAGCTGAACGACATGCCTCCTGCGATCAATCATAGCCAAGCAACGGATCCTCACCTCATGACGGCCAAGGCCGCGGACAGACTCAAATCCGACGGCTGGAAGGTCGCCGACACCACGGGTTTCCTGACGCTGATCGGTCCCCTGTGGGAACGGTTGAAGGACGGCGCGCTCGAGCTCGCGCTGATCACCGAGGACAAGCACCACAACCGCCGCGGCCTCGTGCAAGGCGGTGTGATCATGACCTTCGCCGACCGCGCCTGCGGCATGGCCGCGCGCTTCGTCTCGGGCAAGCCGACGCTTGCGACGGTGCAGCTCGACACCCATTTCGTCGAGGCCGGCAAGATCGGCGAGATCCTTACGACGCGGCCGCGCGTGGTACGCTCGACCCGCAGCCTGATCTTCATCACCGCCGAGGTGACGGTTGACAAGCGCTGCATCGCGATGGCCAACGGCGTGTTCAAGATTCTGAAGAACGAGAGTTGATCCCCGTCATTCCGGAGGAACGATCGATGCAATATCGCCAGCTCGGCCGCAGCGGCCTGAAGGTTTCGCCGATCTGCTTGGGCACCATGATGTTCGGCGGACCGAGCGATGAGGCGACCTCGTCGCGGATCGTGGCCAAGGCGCGCGAGGCCGGCATCAACTTCATCGACAGCGCCGACGCCTATAATGGCGGCAAGTCCGAAGAGGTCGTCGGCCGCGCGATCTCCAACAGCCGGTCGAACTGGGTGCTCGCGACCAAGCTCGCCAATCCGATCGGCGAGGATCCGAACCATGGCGGGCTGTCGCGGCGCTGGGTGTTGCAGGCCGCCGACGAGAGCCTGAAGCGGCTCGGCACCGACTACATCGACGTCTATTACCTGCACAAGGAAGACCACGCGACGCCGCTCGACGAGACGGTGCGTGCGATGGGCGACCTGATCCGCGCCGGCAAGGTGCGCTATTTCGGCGTCTCCAACTACCGCGCCTGGCGCGTCGCCGAGATCTGCAACATCTGCGACCGGCTCGGCATCGACCGTCCGGTCGCGAGCCAGCCTTATTACAACGCGATGAACCGGATGCCCGAGGTCGAGCATTTTCCGGCCTGCGCCTATTACGGCCTCGGCATCGTGCCCTACAGCCCGCTGGCGCGCGGCGTCTTGACCGGCAAATACGCGCCCGATGTGGCGCGCCCGCGGACACCCGCGCGGGGCGCAACGACAAGCGCATGATGCAGACGGAGTGGCGGCCGGAATCCTTGCAGCTCGCGCAGGAGATCAAGCGCCACGCCGAGAGCCGCGGCATCACCGCCGGGCAGTTCGCGGTGTCCTGGGTGCTGAACTCGTCCTTCGTCAGCGCGGTGATCGCCGGCCCACGCACCGAGGCGCAATGGGACGACTACATCCGCGCGCTCGACTATCGCTTCACCGCCGAAGACGAAGCCCTGATCGACCGCCTCGTCGTGTCAGGCCATCCGTCGACGCCGGGCTTCAACGATCCAGCGTACCCGATCGAGGGACGGCGGGCGCGGACCGAGTAGCCCCAGGAGCAGCGACTATACGACTCAGGGCTGGCACTCAATCCCATCCGCCGTCATTGCGAGCCACCCGGTCGGCGCGAAGCGCCGCCGGATGACAGGCTCCTCGAAGCAATCCATTGTGCCGCAAGCGGAGACATGGATTGCTTCGTCGCTAGCGCTCCTCGCAATGACGGTGTCTAGCGAACGGATGTGCCACTCGGTTTTGCCGAAGTTACGTTTCGTAGCTTCCGAATTGCGCAAGCCTCGCGCCGGCTGCACCATCGGCGCATGGAAATGCTGATGCCGGTGCTGCCATGACGGCAACCAATGTACTGGACTGGATCGTCGCGCTCTTCGTCTGCTGGGCCAGCCTGACTGCAATCCTCGAGCCTCGGCGCGACGCCTCGCAGTGCGACGGCCCCACTGTCGCAAGCAGCGCGCAGCT